>JAFTWX010000102.1 GCA_017465095.1 Lachnospiraceae bacterium
TGACAGGGAAATGAGTTCGGCAACTTCAAAGCCGGCGCCTTCTTTTCCCGAGTTATAAATCCATCGCTCATACTCTTCCGGTGAACGAGTGACAAAATCTTTCCAGTCAGTAAGGCTTTTCCTATAGCAAAGATCCGGCTGCACATCAGGCGTCGCCACAACATCCGATACTGCGATGTGATAGTTTTCTCCGCAGAAAATCATATCATATCGGTCCGCAAGCATTTTTACCGTCGTGGACTTTCCGGCATAAGCTGTCCCGGTAATAAAATATACATTTTTAAGATAGTGTTTCAGAATATTGTTCTCGATTTTCATAATGAATCACCCCATTCATTTCACGAACTGAAAAAGCTGGTCCACATGCCACCAATCCTGCAGTTTGTCAAAATTGTCTTCGATGAAGGAAAGCTTCGCTTCAATTCCCTTCTGCTGTGCAAGTGATACCTGAAAAAAAGTCCTGTGATATTCCTGTATTTTGAAAATTCAGCTTCAAATTCCATCAAATTCATTTTAAATTCTCGCTTTCTTTTTTGTATGGGCAGTTCGTGTTTTGAGGGCAGACCCCGTAAAACTTATTAATCGAATTGCGTTTTCCAGTCCTCCGAATCATACGCATCAAAACACATCCTGATCTGTTCCTCGTTATTTTTTTCAGTGGAAAGCTCCGGCAATTCATCCATGCTGAAAAAGCGATATTCCGTTGTTTCGCTATTTTCTTCAAACTGTCCGCCGATGACCGAACACTGAACAAATATTTTACAAATTCCATACGCATAAACCGGCAGATTATGTTTTGCTCTGTCCTGAACAGCGATAATTCTGTCCGGAATCACATCAAGGCCCGCTTCCTCTTTCACCTCTTTTACAGTATTTTCGGCGACGGAAATATTCACATCGCACCAGCCGCCGGGAAGAGACCATTTTCCGTTGTTCTCTCTGACAAGAAGAATTTTATCTTCCTCAAATATAGCGGCGCGTGTATCGATTTTGGGTGTCTGATATCCGGTCTCATTGCAGAAAAGCGTTTTAACCTTCTCTATCGGAACATCCGACATATGAGACAACATTTCTGCGGAAATTTCCCTGATGCGCTCATATCTCTCCCTGTCGTAAACATCCTTTCCATATGTAAGTCCTGCCTGGGCAAGGCTTTGCAGCTCTATTGCCCACTGCAGCCAGAGTTCGTTTCTATCCATAATTTTATACCCCATACCGATATTCTTTCTAGTTTGCCTTAAGATGAAATGCCTCAATAACCATATCCGCCACCTCATCCGGTTTTAGATTCATGATCTCTCCTCAACTCAAAATTTCACCCACACATCAATCTCATCTTCTCCCGGCAGTTCAAAAAGTGAAGCAAACTTTTCCGCAAGATTCTCATCCACAAAGTAAGCCTGTGTTTCTCCCGCCAAAACCGAACCATTTCTTTTGTCCAAACGCTGTTTCCAAACTTCATCGCTGATATCAATGTAATGGAACTCACACGCAATATTCCGGGATTTATAGAATTCCTTCGCTGAAGCTCTGGCTTCTTTCGTCCAGAATCCCCAGTCAAGTATTACATTCACGCCTGCTGCCGCGAGCTCTGCGGATTTATCAAATAAAAAACTCTGCGTTTTATTCGCATATTCATCATGCTTATCTCCGGCATGCTGTCCGAAGATTGCAAGCATGATCTCGTCCACAGAAAGGATTATTGCATTGCTCTTTTGGCACAATTGTTGGGAATATGTAGTTTTTCCGCAGCATATCCTGCCGCATATCAGGATGACTTTTGCCATGTTGGTCTTTGCCTCCGTTGGATTTTGCCCGCTAAAAGCATGATTCGTCTGCTGTCAGTGCCTTCCGTATGTATTCAAACTGATCGTTCAGCATTTTGATGTCTACCACACCCTCAGCATTAAAAGCGGTGGATTCCACTGTCAACGTGCCTTCATAACCTGTTTTTTGCAGATATTTGAAAAAACGTTCAAAATCGACGTGCCCTTTTCCGATCGGCAGCGTGCGGAGATTTTTCCAGTCCTTATAACCGCCGCCGTAATCATTCACATGGTAATGGCGAATGTGACCTTCCTTCCACAGCCATTCGTATTTCTCATCGTACAACAGGTCCAGCTGCTCATGAAATGCAGCCATTTTGGTATCAAAAATGAAATGAATGTCAGGATATTTTTCCGCAAGTTCACACCAGCGCTGCATCGGGCTTTCGTGATTGCAGACCACATTTTCCACCAGCAGGTCCATATTATAGCTGCCTGCGATTTCAGTCAGCTGGGGATAAGCTTTGATATTATTTTCAAAATTCGCGTCTGAAGTGATCCCGTCCCACAGATGCATCACGATCTTTTTTGCCTGAAGCTTCTCCGCAATCCCACAGTTGATTTCAAATCGGTGATACGCGTCTTCCAGTTCTTCTTTTCCGCCTTTGCTGATGGCCTCCCCGATTCTTTTTTCACAATGCACGACCGGGATGTGGAGCTGCAGCGCCGTTAAAGTATTCACCAATGCATCGACCTCACCGTACCAGGTGTCGTACATCATAAACTCGAAGCCATCGCAGGAAAGCTGTCCGGTCAGAAATTCCAACAGTTTGTAATTGCGGCCATTGGGCCTTCCGATCAGCGCTCCGGTGGAGCATAAAATTTCATTCATTTTATAAACCTCTGGCTTCCTTCCACTCATTTTTCAGAATCGAATAGCACACCTTATTGCATATGCCCTGATTATTGACCGCCGCCGCGCGCAGAACGCCTTCCAGCTTCATTCCCGCTCTCTCCA
>JAFTWX010000103.1 GCA_017465095.1 Lachnospiraceae bacterium
CTTCCGCTACAGGAAGCGGAACTTTACAGTTCAGAAGAATATTTCCCGCATCGTCACAAAGAGCGGTGGAAGTAGTGTAATTGCTGGTGTCAATTCCGAGAAAGCAGGAGATATCGTTCATTATTCTTCATCCTGTTTTGCGGGTTCGGCGGTAGCTCCGGAATCAATCAATCCGCGGTTACGGGCGATTTTGTTCAGAATTCCGTTGACAAAACCGGTCGAATTTTCATCATCGTACTTTTTGGCAATTTCGATTGCTTCGTTGATTACAACCTTTACCGGAACTTCCGAGCAGGTCATCTCATAAACAGCAAGACGAAGTACCGTACGGGTAACAGTTGCCATACGGGAAAGTTTCCATTTGACAGAAACTTCTTCAATTGTCCGGTCAATTATTTCACACTGTTCGCAGACCCCGAGGAATGTATTTTTTACATAATCAGCGTACTGCACATTATTGTTATCCAGATATGCCTGATAGAAATCAGCAGGATCTGTTTCGCGGTCAAACTCCTTTGCAAACAGGAGCGTAAATACATTTTCACGATTTTCGTGTCGTTTGTCAGCCATATTTCAACCTCAATCCGGCAATAATCAAAACTCTGCAGGGAGATGGCAGAGTAAGAATTTTCATTTTGTTCTATTATAATATATTCATCGGCAGATGTCAATGGATAATGATACAAATATTCACTGGTTACATAATTATACATTTCATTTTCTATACAACAGGATGCTGTATCGGAATCATGGGATTATGAAGCAAACAACCAATGTTTGAAAATAATTTATAAAAAATTTGTCATACAAGGTTCAATTGTTAATGTTTTTGTGGTATAATTTCAAAAAACAATCATTCCTCGGAGGACATCTCTTTGAAACAATGGATTTGGCTGAAGAAAACAATTTCCAGCGGATGTGTTTTCTATACTTTCTTTATTACGGCACTGTATTTGCTGGGCGTCTATGTGGATTCGCACTGGGTTCCCACGTTGCAAATGGTACTTTCCCTTTTGGTGTTTTCGTTTGTTTTATCTGCTGCGAACTCATTCCTTTTTTTGGATAAACTGATTTTTTCTCTGCGGCTGCTGATCCATTTTGTTATTACGACAATCGTTTTTTATACGGTGTTTGTTTTGTGGGGAGGTTTTCAGGCAAACGGCGGATCGGTTCTGGCAGCATTGTTTGTTTATCTTTTTGTCTATTTACTGGCAGCGCTCCTTGTTTTTCTGTATCGGTATCTTACTGCTGAGTTCCGGATATCGGAGAAAAAATACGAGAATGCTTTTGACGGCAAAACCTCATATCAATCGCAGTTCAGCAATAAAAAATAAGATAAAAAAGAGACCTGGACTGTCTCTTTTTTCACAGGAGATTTTTTATGGAATTAAAAACAATTGCACAGATTCGTACAGATTTTCCTGCGAAATTCGGTCTTCCCCGTCAAAGCGGACTTGTTGAGGAGCTGTGCGGAAAGATTGTATTTGAACCGTTATATCGAAATCCGGAAGCACTGCGCGGTCTGGAGGGCTATTCGCACCTTTGGCTTTTATGGGGATTTTCCGAGCGTTTTGTCAGCGGGAAAAATGATTCCGGAACAAATGACTGGTCACCGACTGTACGTCCGCCGCGCCTCGGAGGAAATAAACGGGTTGGCGTATTTGCAACACGATCGCCAAACCGTCCGAATAAAATCGGATTGTCCTGTGTGAAAATACAGCGAATCGATTACAGCGAACCAGCGATTTATGTGGCGGGCATTGACATGATGGATGGAACACCCGTATACGATATCAAACCGTACCTTCCCTATGTGGACAGTCA
>JAFTWX010000104.1 GCA_017465095.1 Lachnospiraceae bacterium
AGCGGTCGTTTTTCATGACTCCAAAAGTGCCTTCTGCCTGTATGGAGCGGGTCATTCTCAGTAAGGCTCCCTGTATACTGTTCAGGTTATTTATCACTTCTGCGTGCATGGCCGTCAGTTCACTGTTTAGTCTTATTGTCCTGTTTTTCTCTGATTTTTTACACTGGGCAGCATAAGGACATCCGACACAGTCTTCACAGATGTAGACCTCTTCCTGGCGGCCGTATTGATTCCCACGAACCGCTTTGCGATAGGCAAAATCAAACCGCTTTCCGTTCGGGCAGCGCAGCACCCCATCTTCATCAATCTTAAAGTTTACCGCACGGAACGGATCTTCGTGGTATTTTTTGTCCTTTGTCTCTTTTTCAAACATCGGGAACTTCATGTACTTTTCCATTCCATGCTGTTCGCAGTAAATATAATTATTATAAGAGCCATACCCTGCATCCGCCACCGGGTATTTCGGATAGAATCCGTAGATTCGATGGAACTGTTCCAACAGGGGAATAAAACAGTCCATGTCTGCCCGGTATTGATTGACATCCACCACGGCAATGTATTCATCTGCCACGCCCACCTGTACGTTATAGGCAGGAAGCAGCTGGTCATTCCCCATATAGTCGGTCTTGATCCGCATGAAGGTCGCATCATGATCTGTTTTGGAATAACTGTTCCTGTCCAATCCGCAGATATCTAGCTTTTCCACGTATTCTTCCAGTTTTTCCGTATACTCCTTCAGTTTTTCATACTGACGTTGCTGTGTGCTCTTGCGGTGGCCGATTCCGTGGACAAATTTCTCGGGGTCCAACTTCCAGACATTGGAAAAACGGCTAAGGATTTCTTTCAACTGCTCAGGCACATATTCGGTGTTTGTCTGTATGGTCATTCCGCTCCAGATCAGATCGCGGTTGATCTCCTCCAGAAGCAGGGTGATTTTTTCGAACAGACGGTATCTGGACTTCTCCGTTGCTTTTTTCCATACCCAGCTGTATTTATTCGCGTTCGCCTCAAACTTTGATCCGTCGATATACAGATGATTGAGGTCAACGCCTTCCTTCTCAAAAATCACCTTATTGATGTCATAAAAAATAGTTTCAATCTGATCTCCCAGAACTTCATTGATGAAGTAACCAAAGGTGCGATATGATGGTTTTTGATGATCCATCAGATACATGTACCGGATGTTTACCTTACAGTTATCTTCCAATTCCCGAAGGGAGATGTAGCCGCTGCTCATAAATCCGAACAGAACCGTTTTCAGCATGTTGACGGGATTATATCTGATGCGTCCGGTCTCATGTTCCGGGATGTTTTTCAGATACTGTTCTAAGTTGACCTCCTCCATCAATTCGTCAAACGTGAAAACCGGATCACAAATATCTAAATAATCCGAAAAAAACAGTGGCAAAATTCCTTGTTTGGGTGTAGAATAGTGAGTGGTTAAATTTTTCATTGGTAAGAAAATTATACCACAAAAAAGGACTTCCGGCTCATATGAGTTAGAAGTCCTTTTACTTTTTCAGAGGATATGTTTTTTCACAGCCCCTTTTTTTGTGAAAAAACTATTGAAATTAATTTTTAATTAACTTACGCTTATTATGGGACGTCCAAATAATATGATTTTTCCGCTTTACAGGAGGAAGTTTTGATGAAGAAAG
>JAFTWX010000105.1 GCA_017465095.1 Lachnospiraceae bacterium
ATTTTTCTGGTTATCAAATCGCTCTGTGTATGAAAAAAAAGAGAGGGACAATGGTTATGTTATAGAGGCCGAGCATCTAAATTCAGCTATTGTTACAGAACATGCTTTGGAATCAGGAGATATGATATCGTTTGATTTCAATTGTGAAACAGGATATGTACATTTGAATGTTTCACAAAAAGGGAAAGAATCGGTATTTTATGGAGATTTTTATGAAGTATATGGAAATGCTGCGCCGCATGTGATTACGATTCAAGAGGATGGCAATTATACAATAGAAATTGACGGTAGAAATGTTAAAGGAGAGATAGAGGTTATAATAACGAAATAAATTTGTTGTTCTCTACTTGAACCGAAAGTGAGCCCCGCCTGCAACAGACGGGGCTCATATTTTTTACATTAAACATTCATCTCTGCAAGATCATAAATCAGCTTCTCGGAATCGGCCCAGCCAAGACACGGGTCGGTAATCGATTTTCCGTAGACACCTTCGCCGATTTTCTGGCAACCTTCCTCGATGTAGCTTTCAATCATGACACCTTTTACAAGCTTGCGGATGTCAGGATTTACTTTACGTGAGTGCATAACCTCTTTGACAATGCGGATCTGCTGCTCAAATTTTTTGCCGGAGTTGTTGTGGTTGGCATCGATAACAGCAGCCGGATTCATAAGGTCGTGCTCATTGTAGAGTTCAATCAGACGACTGAGATCTTCATAGTGATAGTTCGGAAAACTTCTTCCGTATGCGTTTACGGAACCGCGAAGAACCGTGTGGGCCAGCGGGTTACCTGTTGTTTTTACTTCCCATCCGCGATAGGTAAAGGTGTGCGGATGTTGCGCTGCGTACACGCTGTTCATCATTACCGTAAGGTCACCGGAGGTCGGGTTTTTCATTCCGGCCGGAACATCAAATCCGCTGACAGTCAGGCGGTGAAGCTGATCTTCCACGGAACGTGCACCGATGGCTACGTAGGATAAGAAATCACATACATAGCGGTAGTTTTCCGGGTAAAGCATTTCATCCGCAGATGTAAGACCGGAAATCTCCATCGCGTGAATGTGCATTTTTCTCATTGCGATAATTCCGTGTACTAAATCCGGTTTTTTGGAAGGGTCCGGCTGGTGTACAATTCCTTTGTATCCTTCGCCGGTTGTTCTCGGCTTATTTGTATAAATACGAGGAATCAGGATCAGGCGGTCGCTGACCTTGTCGTTTACCTTTGCAAGTCTTTCCACATAATCGCAGACAGCATCCTCGTTGTCGGCGCTGCACGGACCGATGATGACAAGAAGTTTGTCGCTGGCGCCGGTCAGTACATCGGCAATTTCTTTATCTCTTTTTTCTTTTAATTCTGCCAGTGCGGCCGGAACCGGATATTCGCTTCTGATTTCTTCCGGGGTAGGCAGCTTTTGTATAAATTCCATTCCCATAGGTATTTTCCTTTCGTATGTATCACTTTGATGTGATTTTTTGGCGCAATGCAGATTGCGCACCTCACATATTATAGTCTACACCTATGAAATTTGCAAGTTTTCTGAGCGTAATCAGCATGACGGAAATCAGAAAGCATTCGCTGACAAATATTCCGATTAAGTAACCGGGAATGCCCATTTTCGGAATCAGAAAGAAAACGAAGCCGAGCCGGATCAGAAGACAGAATACATTATATAAAAATGCGTGAAAGGCCTTTCCGAGTCCGTGGAGGACGCTGGTCAGAACACCGCTGAGGTAGAGAAGCGGACAGGCGATACTGAGCATCTGAATGTAAGTGCCTGCTAACTGACTGTCAAATAAAACCTTGCCGAGAAACGGTCCGAAAAACAGAAAAAATATACAAAATAAGCTTCCCATCATAGTGCAGCCTATCACACTTTTTTTAATGGCAGAACGGATTTTTGCTGTGTCGCCCTTTGCCACTGCTTCCGAAATGTATGGGAGAAGCAGGACAGAGACGGAAGAGGTCACGGCGCTTGGAAATAAAATGAGCGGATAAGTCATTCCGGTCAGGACGCCATAATTAGCCAGGGCTTCCGATTTGGACAAGCCGTACATGGTAAGCCGCTGAGGAATGTGAACAGTCTCCATGCTTTGCAGAAAGTTCAGTGACAGACGATTGGCAATGAGCGGAACAGCCATACGCAGCAGTTCCCGGAAGTGAAGAAGGTAAGAAGAACTGGCACCGCGCAAAGTTTGCCCGGACAGATGCACATAAAATGCAACAAGACTCAGGGCGGTCGAACAGATTTCACCAATCAGGATTCCGAGGACTGTCACGGCGAGAGACGGCTCGCAGTGCATGTACTCGCTGTAAGTATAAATGACAAAGACGCTTCCCACCCGGGCGAGCTGTTCCACCAGTTGCGAAACGGAAGGAATCATTGATTTTTTTAAACCGTAATAATAACCGTTGATGCAGCTGTGGATTCCGGCAAAGGGGAGCGAAAGGGCATAAATCCTGACAAGAGGTTCACACCTTGTCTCCATGAGATAGTCGGCTGCAATTACGGAAGAATTCTGATAGAGAAAACAGGCGGTGGCAACGGAGAGAAACATAGAAACCGTAAAGCCGGTGACAAAAAAACGCAGAGCCGATTTTGATTGGTTCCCGGCGATGTAAGATGCGGTATATTTGGAGATGGATGTCTGTATTCCGGCGCAGGTCAGTGAAAAGGACAGGGCCATAACAGGCGCAATAAGCTGGTAGATTCCCATGCCCTCCTCGCCGATGTGGTGGGATAAAAAAATGCGATAGAAAAAACCGATGATTCTGGTGATGATACCGGTCAGCGTAAGAAGCAGAGTGCCGGATAGAAAAGGGTATTTTTTTAACATGATAACCTAAAACTGCGTTTATTGATTAGTCTATGCATCGGATGCGGACCTAGAACATGCGAGATGGAAAAAGCTGTGTCTTGATTTGAAAGGACAGAAAAGGTATGATTACTTTATATTGAAACAGGAAGTGAAATGATGAGAGAAAAAGTGGTGGTCGGTTTGTCCGGAGGCGTGGACTCTTCGGTGGCGGCATTTTTGTTAAAGCAGCAGGGATATGATGTGATCGGCGTGACGATGCTCATGTGGACACCGGACGGTACAGAACCGCAGTCTGTAACGGATGCGCGGAAAGTGGCGGAGCATTTGGATATTCCTTATTATGTGCTTGATTTTACAAAGCAGTTTAAAAAAGAGGTTGTGGACTATTTTGTCGGTGAATATTTGGCAGGAAGAACGCCGAATCCGTGCAACGTGTGCAATCGCCGCATTAAGTGGGAGGCTCTGATTGCCTGGGCCGGAGAGCAGGGGGCGCAGTATATTGCCACCGGTCATTATGCCCGTATCGACCGGCTTGCGAACGGAAGATATGCCATCTGCAACTCAGCCACAGCGCAGAAAGATCAGACGTACGCACTGTACAATCTGACACAGGAACAGCTGGCGCACACACTTCTTCCGATCGGAGACTACAGTAAGGAAGAAATCCGCCGAATTGCTGCGGAGCAAAAGTTACCTGTTGCAAACAAGTCGGACAGCCAGGACATCTGTTTTATTCCCGATGGAGATTACGGGGCGTTTTTGGAACGTCAGGTTCCGGATAAAATTCCGGGCGAAGGAAATTTTGTGCTGACGGACGGGACCGTGATCGGACGCCACAAAGGGGTGACACATTACACTATAGGGCAGCGCAAGGGACTCGGCATTGCCATGGGACATCCGGTGTTTGTCTGTGAAATCAGACCGGAAACCAACGAGGTTGTCATCGGAGAAAATGAAGATATCTTTTCCTGTAATTTGATTTGCGATGAAGTGAACTACATGGGAATGGAAGAGGGAAAAGAGCAAAGGCGGTGCATGGCAAAGGTACGTTATGCGCATAAAGGTGATGTTTGTACACTGGAAAAACAGTCGGACGGTAAAATGAAAGTGCATTTCGAAAAACCGGTGCGCGCTATCACACCGGGACAGGCAGTTGTTTTTTATGACGGGGAATATGTCCTCGGCGGCGGAATCATCCAAACCGCCGAGAAATAAAATCCGGCCGTATAATTACAGTTTCAAGAATTCGGGAATCCGGTTTTCAAATACGCAGTAGTATTTGAATCCGAGTTCTTTCAGCATATCTGCAGCGTCATTAAAATGATCCTGCAGATATATTGTTTCGTGGGCATCAGAGCCGACTGTGATGATTTCGCCGCCCAGTTCTTTGTAGCGTTTTACAATATCCCTGCACGGATTTGTGCTGCCGATACCACAGCGGAAGCCGCCGGTGTTAACTTCGATTCCTTTTTCGTTTTCAATCAGGGTGCGGAGTATTTCGTCAATTACATCTGCATGGTCTGAGTAAGAATAGTTGGTATTTTTGGTTGGGCCGTAGCGCACCACATAATCCAGATGACCGTACACATCAAAATTTTGAAATCCTTTTACATTTTCCAAAATGGATTCAAAATATTCCCGGTAGGCAATTTTTTCTTCGCGTCCCTCGTAGAAGTCGGCGTAATAAGGGTCTTTTCCGTGGCAAAGGTGGGAGGAACCGATGATAAAATCAAATTCATGAGATTTGGCGAGAATGATATTTTTTCGCTTGATTTCGGGAGCGAGGCCGAGCTCGATTCCGAACAGTATTTTGATTTGGTCCCGATATTTTTCGCGTGCACGGATTAAATCATAGAGATATGCATCCACATTTAAAAGGAACATATCCGGTTTGTCTCCTGGGCGGTAAGGGTAGTCATAATCGTTGTGGTCCGTAAAACAAATATGGTTCATTTCGAGGGAAATGGCTTTCTGTACCATTTCATCAATGGTAGATTTTGCATCTCCGGAATAGGTGGAATGTACATGTGTGTCTGCTGAAATAGGCATAAGATTTCTCCTTTTTCTATGGTTGAGCCGATAAAAATAAGCGGCTTTTCTTTAGTATAACCAACGAAAAACAGCCTTGCAATCCGTTTTCTTTGTTTGTTTTGCCGAAAAAACAAAAATAAAACTAAAATGTCCAGAAAGGACTTGAATTTTTAGGACAAATTAGTTACAATAAATTCGCTGACAAAATTCTGTCAATCGGTATTTTTTGCCGTTTTGCCAGAATAATATAAAAAATTTCATTTTTAGGAGGAAACTTAAAATGGCAGTAAAAGTAGCAATCAATGGTTTTGGCCGTATCGGTCGTCTCGCATTCAGACAGATGTTTGGTGCTGAAGGTTATGAAGTAGTTGCAATCAACGATTTAACAAGCCCTAAAATGTTAGCTCACTTGTTAAAATATGATTCAGCTCAGGGTAAATACGCATTAGCTGACAAAGTAACAGCTGGCGAAGACTCTATCACAGTTGACGGAAAAGAAATCAAAATCTACGCTATGGCTAACGCAGCAGAGCTTCCATGGGGAGAACTCGGTGTTGACGTAGTTTTAGAGTGTACAGGTTTCTATACATCTAAAGACAAAGCTTCTGCTCACATCACAGCAGGTGCTCGTAAAGTTGTTATCTCTGCTCCGGCAGGAAACGACCTTCCTACAATCGTTTACAATGTAAACCACAATACATTAACAGCTGAAGATACAGTTATCTCTGCAGCTTCTTGTACAACAAACTGCTTAGCTCCTATGGCGAAAGCATTAAATGACCTTGCTGGTATCAAATCAGGTATCATGAGCACAATTCACGCTTACACAGGTGACCAGATGATCCTTGACGGACCACAGAGGAAAAGGCGATTTAAGAAGATCTCGTGCAGGTGCTGTTAATATCGTTCCTAACTCAACAGGTGCTGCTAAAGCAATCGGCCTTGTTATCCCAGAGTTAAACGGAAAACTTATCGGATCTGCTCAGCGTGTTCCTACACCTACAGGTTCTACAACAATCTTAGTTGCTACAGTTGAAAAATCTGTAACGAAAGAAGAAATCAACGCAGCTATGAAAGCAGCAGCTACAGAATCATTCGGTTACAACGAAGATGAAATCGTTTCAAGCGATATCGTTGGAAGCACATTCGGTTCTATCTTTGATGCTACACAGACAATGGTTGGCGAAGACAACTTAGTACAGGTTGTTTCTTGGTATGACAATGAGAACTCATACGTTAGCCAGATGGTTCGTACAATCAAATACTTTGCTGAATTAGCATAATTTTTGATAGTCAGTACAAAGACCTTAAAGGGTCCGGTCTTATGGACCGGGCCCTCTTTTTTATGCACAATAGTGCGACAATATAAAACCAGGAGGATACAAACATGGGATTAAACAAAAAATCCGTAGACGACATTAACGTTAAAGGAAAAAGAGTTCTCGTAAGATGTGACTTCAACGTTCCGCTCAAAGACGGCGTGATCACAGACGAGACACGTATCGTGGCAGCTATGCCTACAATCAACAAATTACTTGCTGACGGAGCAAAATTAATTCTTTGCTCACACCTCGGCAAAGTAAAAAACGGTCCGAACGAAGGTGAATCTTTAGCACCGGTTGCTAAGAGACTTTCTGAGAAATTAGGAAAAGAAGTAAACTTTGTTGCTGATTACAACGTAACAGGCGAAGCTGCAACAGCGGCAGTAGCAGCTATGAACGAAGGTGATGTAGTTCTTCTTCAGAATACACGTTTCCGCGGAAAAGAGGAGACAAAACCGACAGATGCAGGCGAAGCTTTCGCAAAAGAGCTCGCTGATCTTGCTGACGTATATGTATGTGACGCATTTGGTTCTGCACACAGAGCACATGCTTCTGTAGCTGTAGTTACAAAATACATCACAGAAAAAGGCGGCGAGAATGCAGTTGGATACCTTATGCAGAAAGAAATCGATTTCCTCGGCAATGCTGTAGAAAATCCGGTTAGACCTTTCGTTGCAATCCTCGGCGGAGCAAAAGTTGCTGATAAATTAAACGTAATCAACAACCTTATCGAGAAATGTGATACTCTCATCATCGGTGGTGGTATGGCATTCACATTCTTAAAAGCAAAAGGTTACGAAGTTGGTAATTCATTAGTAGACAATGAGAAGATCGACTACTGTAAAGAAATGATGGCTAAGGCGGAAGCAGCAGGCAAACAGTTATTACTTCCGATCGATACAACAATCGCAGCAGGATTCCCGAATCCGATCGATGCAGAAATCGAAGTTTCTGTAGTAGATTCAGACAAGATTCCGGCTGATATGGAAGGTCTTGATATCGGAACAAAGACAGCTGAATTATTCGCAGATGCAGTAAAATCTGCTAAGACAGTTGTTTGGAACGGACCGATGGGTGTATTCGAGAACCCGACTCTTGCAAAAGGTACTATCGCAGTAGCTAAATCTTTAGCAGAAACAGACGCTACAACAATCATCGGTGGTGGTGACTCAGCAGCAGCTGTTAACCAGTTAGGTTTCGCTGACAAGATGAGCCATATCTCTACAGGTGGCGGAGCTTCCCTTGAATTCTTAGAGGGTAAAGCACTTCCGGGTGTAGTAGCAGCTGACGACAAATAAAAAATATAGGAGGCCAAAATCATGGCAAGAAAGAAAATCATCGCCGGCAACTGGAAAATGAACATGACTCCAAGCCAGGCAGTAGAATTAGTAAACACATTAAAACCATTAGTAGCAAATGATGATGTAGACGTAGTATTCTGCGTACCTGCAATCGACATCATTCCGGCTATGGAAGCTGCAAAAGGTTCCAACATCGTAATCGGTGCTGAGAACATGTATTTCGAAGAGAAAGGTGCTTACACAGGCGAAATTTCTCCGGAAATGCTCACAGATGCAGGCGTTAAATATGTTATCATCGGACATTCAGAGAGAAGAGAATACTTCGCTGAGACAGATGAGACAGTAAACAAGAAAGTATTAAAAGCTTTCGAACATGGTATTACACCGATTATCTGCTGTGGTGAAACACTCACACAGAGAAAACAGGGTATCTATGTTGACTGGATTCGTATGCAGATCAAGATTGCATTCCAGAACGTAACAGCTGATCAGGCTAAGACAGCAGTTATCGCTTATGAACCGATCTGGGCTATCGGAACAGGTGAGACAGCTACTGATGATCAGGCACAGGAAGTTTGTGCAGCTATTCGTGAATGTATCAAAGAAGTTTACGATGAAGCTACAGCAGAAGCTATCCGCATCCAGTACGGTGGATCTATGAATGCAGGAAATGCAGCTTCTTTACTTGCAAAACCGGATATCGACGGTGGACTTGTCGGTGGAGCAGCATTAAAACCTGACTTCGGCAAGATCGTTAACTACAACAAATAAGAACTGTCATGAGACAGAAAAAGGCTTTCGGGTATCCGGGAGCCTTTTTTGCGTCGTTTTAGGTTGAAAAACACGGGCATTGCGTGTTATACTGTTACAGGTTAGAGGAAACAAACAAAAATTCATATAAAAGGAGAAAAGAGATGAGTAAAAAACCTACAGTATTAATGATTTTAGACGGTTATGGTTTAAACACCAAGGCTGAGCATAATGCGGTAGCGGAAGCGAAAACACCGGTTATGGACAAGCTGATGAAGGAATATCCGTTTGTGCAGGGTAATGCATCCGGAATGGCAGTTGGACTTCCGGACGGTCAGATGGGTAACTCAGAGGTAGGACATCTGAACATGGGCGCAGGACGCATCGTGTATCAGGAACTTACCAGAATTACAAAAGAAATTCAGGACGGAACATTTTTTGAAAATCCGGCGCTTGTAAAAGCTATGGAAAACTGTAAAGCAAATGACAGTGCACTTCATGCCTTCGGATTGTTATCCGATGGTGGTGTACACAGCCACAACACACATCTTTACGGAATTTTGGAGATGGCGAAAAGATTCGGCCTCTCAAAAGTATATGTACATTGCTTCCTTGACGGACGTGATACACCGCCTGCATCCGGTAAAGAGTTTGTAGAACAGCTGGAAGCAGAGATGGCTAAAATCGGTGTCGGTCAAGTGGCTTCTGTCAGCGGACGCTATTATGCAATGGACCGTGACAACAACTATGATCGTGTGCAGATCGCTTACAATGCTCTTACAAAAGGCGAAGGCGTGACAGCAGACAGTGCTCCTGCAGCAGTACAGAATTCTTATGACAAAGATGAGACGGATGAGTTCGTGAGACCGACCGTAGTTATGAAGGACGGTGCTCCTGTTGCTACAATCAAAGACGGCGACAGCGTGATCTTCTTCAACTTCCGTCCGGACAGAGCAAGAGAGATTACGAGATCTTTCTGTGATGACGATTTCAAAGGATTTGACCGTGAAAAGAGATTGGATCTCTGCTTTGTATGTTTCTCTGATTATGACCCGACCATCCCGAACAAAGACGTTGCATTCCACAAGATTGCAGTGACTAACACATTCGGTGAAAGGCTAGAAGCAAACAATATGACACAGGCAAGAATCGCCGAGACAGAAAAATATGCACATGTTACATTCTTCTTCAACGGTGGTGTGGAAGAACCGAACGCAGGTGAAGACAGAATTCTTGTTAATTCACCGAAGGATGTTGCCACATATGATTTGAAGCCGGAGATGAGTGCTTACGAAGTTTGCGACAAACTTTGCGAGGCGATTACAGCGGATAAGTATGACGTGATTATTATCAACTTTGCGAATCCGGATATGGTTGGACATACCGGTGTGGAAGCTGCAGCAATCAAGGCAGTGGAAGCAGTAGATGAATGTGTAGGTAAAGCAGTGGAAGCATTGAAATCCGTAGACGGAACAATGTTTATCTGCGCGGACCACGGAAATGCAGAACAGCTTATGGATTACGAGACGGGAGAACCGTTCACGGCTCATACGACCAATCCGGTTCCGTTCATTCTTGTAAATTATGATCCGGCATATACACTTCGCGAGGGCGGATGTCTTGCAGATATCGTGCCTACTATGATTGAAGTGATGGGCAAAGAGCAGCCGGCTGAGATGACAGGAAAATCTCTTCTTATCAAAAAATAATTTTTAAACGAAATAGGAAGGACAGATTGCATGGAATGTGCAGTCTGTTCTTTTTTGTTTCACAATTTTTGTATTTTTTTCCTGCACTTCGAACATCCTAAAGATAAGACATTTGTTTTGAGGAGGTTGCAATGAAAGCAGAATTGACAATTTGTGAAGTACATGCAATGGAAATTTTGGATTCCAGAGGAAATCCGACGGTGCAGGTCAGTGTGACGGTTAAGGATCCGCAGGGAAAGTGTCAGCAGGCTTCTGCCTCTGTTCCTTCCGGTGCCAGTACGGGACGTTTTGAGGCGGTGGAGCTTAGGGACGGTGAAACAAGGTATTTCGGACTGGGAACACAGAAGGCAGTTGATCATGTGAATACAAAAATACGTCCGGCGCTTTTGGGAAAGAATGCATTGGACCAGCTACAGGTCGATAAGATTATGCTGGAGTTGGACGGAACGGATAATAAAGGAAGTCTCGGTGCAAATGCGATTCTCGGTGTTTCCATGGCGGTGGCTAAAGCTGCAGCAAAAGCGCTTGATATGCCGTTATATCGTTATTTGGGCGGTACCTATGCAAGAAGAATGCCCGTTCCGATGATGAATATTTTGAATGGGGGTAAGCATGCGGCCAACACGGTGGATTTTCAGGAGTTTATGATTATGCCGGTGTCGGCCTGCTGCTTTAAAGAGGCACTGCGGATGTGTGCAGAGATCTATCATAATTTGAAAAAATTGCTGGAAAAGAAAGGGCTTTCCACCGGAGTGGGAGATGAAGGCGGATTTGCGCCGGATCTTCCGGATGCGTATGCTGTGCTTGATTTTATTATGGAAGCCGTTCGGGCATCCGGATACAAGCCGGGAACAGATATTAAAATTGCATTGGATGTTGCTTCCAGCGAACTGTATGATGAGACGGACGGCATGTACCATTTTCCGGGAGAGAGTGAACACAGGGGAGAGCCGGTTGTCCGGGATACAGCGGAGATGATTTCATACTACGAGGAACTGTTGCAGAAATATCCCATTGCGTCCATTGAGGACGGACTTGCGGAGGATGACTGGGAGGGATGGAAAGCTCTGACTTCCCGCCTCGGAGGAAAAATACAGCTGGTTGGAGACGATCTTTTTGTGACCAATCCGAAAAGGCTGGAAGCAGGCATCAAACTGCAGGTAGCCAATGCAATTTTGGTGAAAGTAAATCAGATCGGAACGATTTCGGAGGCGATGCAGGCCATCGAAATTGCGCAGCAGGCCGGATACAAAGCGGTAATTTCTCACAGATCCGGTGAGACGGAGGATACGCTGATTGCTGACATTGCGGTTGCAGTGAATGCAGGGCAAATCAAGACGGGGGCACCGTGCAGGAGTGAGAGAGTAGCAAAATATAACCGACTTCTAAATATTGAAGAGGAACTGTCGGGAGTATCCGGTTACGAAACTCCGTTTTGTACAGAGTAGTGGAATAGAGATTATAAAAGGCACACTTTGCAAATAAGTGAGCCTTTTTGTCTGTATTGCATAAAATAATTCGGTATAAATTATAGAATGTGTAGTAAATGCATAAAAAATTTGTAAAAATAAGGGGAATGTGGTATGATGAAACGAAAGGGGCGCAAAGGATTTGTGGTCTTTGAAATGGAGGGCGATGGCATGAAAAAAATTAACAGACATTCTATTTTAGTTCAAATCTGCGTTATCAATTTTATATGTGTTATGATCACAGCCATATTCTTAATGTGGATGTATTCAAGTAGTGCAAAGAAAGAAGTGACTACATTAGCGCAGCATTATATCGATGATCTTGCGATTGCGTACGGTTCGACACTCGATAATGAGATTCAAAAGGCGGACGGTGATTCCACTTTTGTCATGAAAGCGGACAATCTGTATATGAAACTTCATGGTGTCGGTATGGAAGGAATTGAGTCCAGCTATGTATATGTGGTAAACGGTGAGGGACAGATGATGTTCCATCCGGACGATGGTAAGATTGGGCATTCCGTGGAAAATGCAGTTGTAAAACAGTGTGTGGCTGATTTACAGGCGGGTAAGAAAGTGGAAAACGGTGTTGTAGCCTATGATTACAACGGTGCCAAGAAATATGCCGGAATCTATGTCAGTACATATAAAGAGTTTATTTTGGTAGTGGCCGGTGATGAAGATGAAATCTTAGCCCCGATTTCTTCCATTAATACAATGGGAAATATTTCGTTAATCGTCATTATTTTCATTACGGG
This sequence comes from Lachnospiraceae bacterium, assembly GCA_017465095.1. Taxonomy (GTDB): domain Bacteria; phylum Bacillota; class Clostridia; order Lachnospirales; family Lachnospiraceae; genus SVFI01. The sequence continues at coordinate 12,156 of JAFTWX010000105.1, forward strand.
TGCGCTCGGTTATTTCTTTGCCGGAAAGATTGCCAAGCCGATCATCAAAATTACGGAGCTTACCGAGAGTCTGTCTCAGATGGATTTCACAGAAAAGGCAGATTATCAGAATGTGATGAAACGAAAAGACGAAGTGGGAAGTATGGGACGTGCGCTTTATGCGCTGCGAGGTGCCCTTGTTGATGTGGTGATTCAGATTCGCGAACAGAGTTCCCTTCTTTTGGATACATCGGCGGATCTCAGTGTCAGTGCGGCTGAGACATCGACTACGATGGATCAGTTGGAAGCAGCAGTTGGTGAGATTGCACAGGGAGCGACTACGCAGGCGGCGGATACACAGCGCGCCACAGAAAATGTTGTTGTCATGGGCAATATGATCGAAGAGACCGACCAGAAGGTTGCTGAACTCATTGAATATGCAGAGATGATGAAGAAAGCCGGAGTCGGTGCGACGGAGATTCTCAATCAGTTGGAGGAGGTAAATAACCAGGCTGAAAGAGGAATCGATGTCATTGCAGAGCAGACGGCGACGACCAACGAATCTGCACAGAAGATTAATGAAGCGGCCAGCATGATTACAGAGATTGCGGAAGAAACCAATCTTCTTTCTTTAAATGCTTCTATCGAGGCGGCCAGAGCCGGCGAGCAGGGTAGAGGATTTGCGGTTGTTGCAGCACAGATTCAGAAGCTTGCAGAACAGTCCAATGATTCAGCCAAACAGATTGGCGATATTATCAAAGCTCTCATGGAGGATTCGGAGAAGGCCGTATCTATCATGGGTGATGTGAAAGAAGTTATGCAGAAACAGAGCGAACATGTGGACCGTACCAAAGATGCATTTACGGAGATTCAGCAAGGTATGGAGCAGTCCATCCAGGGTATGATTCATATTTCCGAGCAGACACAGCAGCTGGATAAAGCCAGAGTTACTGTGGTTGATGTGGTTCAGGATCTTTCTGCGATTGCAGAAGAAAACGCAGCGTCAACACAGGAAACATCCGCTTCTGTGACAGAGGTGAGCGCGATTGCAAGCGAATTAACAGAAGATGCGGTTCGTTTGAAAAATATTTCCAATGCAATGGAAGAAAAGGTTGCGATATTCCAAATATAAAATATTTCAGGAAAGGCTTGTGCTTTTAAAATACTTGTGTTAAACTAATCATGTTTTGTGACATTAGGAGGTTTATTTATGAGCGTTATCAGAATTATTTTAACAATCGTATTTATTATTGTGTGTATTGGTTTGACATGTATCGTATTATTACAGGAAGGAAAGAGTGCAGGTCTCGGTACCATCGGCGGAGCAGCTGAGAGTTACTGGGGTAAAAACAAAGGACGTTCCATGGAAGGCGCACTTGTGAAGATTACGCGTGTTCTTGCAGTGTTATTTGTTTTACTTGCCGTTGTTTTGAATATCAATAAGTTTTAAATCAGTTGATGTAAAAAGCACTCTTTTCAGAGTGCTTTTTTGTTTTTCGGAGATACTATTATGAAAAAGGAAACATTTATGAACAAAAAGAGCTATAAAGAAAGAAAACAGATGATTTATGATCTGGTCCGGGCCGAGTTTTATGTTCCCATGAAGGAAAAAGAACTTGCCATCTTTTTACAGGTGGAGCCGGAGGATCGGCCGGAACTTTCACAGATTCTGAAGGAACTTTTGGAAGAGCGCGGGATAGAAATTACCAAGCGCGGAAAATACAAAGTTCCGGAGGATAAAATTATGGAGGGAACATTTATCGCCAATGCCAAGGGATTCGGCTTTGTGGAAGTAGAAGGCGAGAAGGAAGATTATTATGTTCCCGAGGATATGGTACACGGTGCTTTTCATCAGGATAAAGTTGCATTTCGCTTACTTCCGCAGAGAAAAGGACGCAGACCGGAAGTTGAGATTACAGATGTCCTGGAAAGAGGTCTGACGCATGTTGTCGGTACGTTTGAAAAAAATCATAGTTTTGGTTTTGTGATTCCCGACCAGTCAAAAATACCGGTGGACATTTTTGTTCCGGCAGAAGGGGTAGGCGGTGCTGTGGACGGTCATAAGGTTGTTGTTGAGATGACATCCTACGGAGAGGGACGTAAAAAGCCGGAGGGAAAGATTGTGGAGATACTGGGTCATGTCAATGATCCGGGAGTAGACATTCTTTCCATTGTAAAGGCATATGATATACCGGAAAGTTTTAAAGAACGTACGCTGAATCAGGCGGTGCGTGTGGCGAAACCGGTGTCGGAAGCGGATATGGCAGGAAGAACAGATCTGCGCAACATGTGTATGGTGACTATAGACGGCGAAGATGCAAAGGATTTGGATGATGCGGTGTCTTTATCGGTTTCGGATGGCTTGTTCCGGCTTGGGGTCCACATTGCCGATGTAACCAATTATGTGCAGGAAAATTCGGCGCTTGACCGTGAGGCTCTTGAGAGAGGAACCAGTGTGTATCTGGTTGATAGGGTGATACCGATGCTTCCGCACACACTTTCCAACGGAATCTGCTCGTTGAATGCGGGAGAAGACCGACTTGCGCTCAGTTGCCTGATGACAATTGACGGGGCAGGAAATGTAATTGATTATAAAATCAAAGAGAGTGTTATCAATGTAGACCGGAGAATGTCCTACACTGCAGTGGCAGGGATTTTGGAAAAGAAAGATCCAAGGCTTTGCAAGGAATATGAGGAATTTGTGCCTATGTTTGAGCAGATGGCAGAGCTTTCACAGATTTTGCGTTTGAAACGTAAGAGCAGAGGCTCTGTAGACTTTGATTTCCAGGAATGTAAAATATATTTGGATGAGGAAGGGCGTCCGACGGATATTCTTCCTTATGAGAGAAATGTGGCGACAAAAATAATCGAAGATTTCATGCTTCTTGCCAATGAGACCGTGGCACAGCATTTTTATTGGATGGAGGTGCCGTTTGTCTATCGTACACATGACAAACCGGACCCGGAAAAGGTGCAGAAGCTTTCTGCGTTTATTCACAATTTCGGATACTCATTGAAACTTACACAGGGTGAAATTCATCCGAAGGAGTTGCAGAAATTGCTTCTTCGTATCGAAGGGACGCAGGAGGAGGCCATGCTTTCGAGGCTGATTCTTCGCAGTATGAAGAGAGCTCAGTATCAGGAGGAGTGTAACGGACATTTCGGACTTGCGTGCCAGTATTATTGCCATTTTACTTCGCCAATCCGCCGTTATCCTGATTTGCAGATTCATCGTATTATCAAGGAGAGCCTGCGCGGACGTCTGAATGCGGACAGAACGGCACATTATCAGGCAATTTTGCCGGATGTGTGCGTGCATTCTTCCAAGATGGAACGAAGAGCGGACGAGGCGGAGCGCGAGACGGACAAATTGAAGAAAGCGCAGTTTATGCAGAGTCATATCGGGGAAGAATTTGAAGGAATGGTATCGGGAATAACCGCTTGGGGAATTTATGTGGAGTTGCCCAATACGGTAGAAGGGCTTGTGCGTGTGGCATCTATACCGGGAGATTTTTATGTGTATCGGGAAGAGACATATGAAATGGTCGGACAATCCACGGGAAAGAGTTATAAGCTCGGGGATAAGGTTAAGGTTGTGGTGAAAGAAGTCGATACATTTTTAAAGACAATTGACTTTGAACTTGCAGATGAGCTATACTAAGTAAGCTGTGAAAACTTAGAAGAAGGGAAGTGATGAGCGTGTCAAAGGATGCGATGAAATTGATTTCGAATAACAAAAAAGCATACCATGATTTTTTTATCGATGAAAAATACGAAGCGGGCATTGCTCTTCACGGAACGGAAGTAAAGTCGCTCCGGCTTGGAAAATGCAGCGTGAAGGAAGCATTTGTCCGGATTGAGAACGGAGAAGCCTGGATTTACGGAATGAATATCAGCCCGTATGAAAAAGGAAATATATTTAACAAAGATCCGCTCCGCGTGAAAAAGCTTTTGTTGCATAAGGCCGAGATTAATAAGTTGGCCGGAAAGATGGCGGAGAAAGGATTTACACTTGTTCCGTTGCAGGTTTATTTCAAAAATGGTAAGGTGAAAGTAGAGATTGGTCTTGCCAGAGGTAAGAAGCTCTACGACAAGCGTCATGACATTGCGAAAAAGGATGCACGGCGTGAAACAGAGAGAGAGTTCAAGGTCAAAAACCTTTAACTTATATATTGTGCGAGAGCACACCGCTCAAAGCGGAGACTTAGGGGCCGTAATGGTTTCGACAGGGGTCTTGCAGCTGGAGAAGCTATCCGAAGGCGATGGCGTTAAATCGCAAACCTAAATATAAACGCTGAAGAAAATTTAGCATACGCTGCCTAGTTGCAGCTGTCTGACCTAGTGCACCTACACATTAGGACCCAGGCATCGACTATGTAGGAAACGACGTATGTTAAGCTTTGCGCATACGGGCGTATCATGAAGCTAACAAAATCTGTCAGGTGTCAGTTCCCGGCAGATGGCGGGAATCTTAAATAACTGACTATGATAGTAGAAGGACAGGGAATGGGCTTTTGGACACGGGTTCGACTCCCGTCGGCTCCATGAGAGAAACTCGAAGGAAAGATTCGGGTTTCTTTTTTTGCCGTTATTTTATCGCTATTCGTGGGATTTGTGGTATAATAAAAAATATAAGTGAGACACCAATGGAAAGGCAGGGAGCGCGATGGAAGAACAAAAAATCTATCTTGTCGGCGGAATTGCATTCACGGACATGAAGCAGGCAAAACTGGCGCAGATTGAACAAAAAAGAATTGAAATTTTAGATGAAAAATTGAATTACAATGATATAGAAGCCGTTGCAAATGTTTACAAGAAGGCGCGGGACAACCGTACCTTTCAAACGCCGGTGGGCATTACATATATGCTTAGGCTTTATGACTGGCTGATTAAAAATAAGTATGAGGGCGTCGATAAGATGTATGTCATCATGGATCAGGCGTCGGAAAAAGCAGAAGTGGATGATTTGGAAAAAGGGTTGCTTTCTGAGCGGGATGAGCTTTGGAAAAGTCGCCTTGATGCAAAAAATAAAAAGTTGAATGCAACTGCGATGAAACTTCGCACTTCTGTTTTTGTAAATATTGTGCTCGTTGTGCTTGTGATTGTTCTTTTTATTATCAGTCAGACGGGAAATAATCCGACGATATTAAATTATAAGACAAAGATTATTAATCAGTATTCGGCATGGGAGCAGGAGTTGCAGGAGAGAGAGCAGGCAGTGGAGGAGAAGGAAACCCAGCTTGGTATTTCGCCAAAGGACATGGAATAAATGTGTTGCTTTTCGTGTGTTTTCACAAATTAAACATAAATGTATTGTATGTTAGAAAAAGAGAACACTATATTTAATGTTTGAGAAGGATGAACGGAAAAGGAAAATGATGGAAAAAACCAAAATTCTTGTTGTAGATGATGAAAGCAGAATGCGTAAGCTTGTAAAGGATTTTTTGATCCGGAACAATTATGAAGTGCTGGAAGCGGAGGACGGCGCACAGGCGGTTGACATGTTTTTTGAGGATCAGAGCATTGCGCTTATTATTCTTGATGTGATGATGCCGAAGATGGACGGATGGCAGGTTTGTCGCGAAATCCGAGCATATTCCAAAGTGCCGATTATTATGCTCACGGCCAAGACGACAGAGCAGGATGAGCTTTTGGGATTTCAACTGGGTGTGGATGAATATATTTCGAAACCTTTCAGTCCGAAGATTTTAGTGGCAAGGGTGGAAGCAGTTCTTCGTCGAAGCAAAGGGGTCTCTTCGGATAACATTTTGTCGGCCGGAGATATTACCATTGATAAGGCGGCGCATATAGTCACAATCGGTGAAAAACAGGTAGAACTCAGTTATAAAGAATTTGAACTGCTTGCATATTTTGTGGAAAATCAAGGCATTGCATTGTCCCGTGAAGTGATATTAAACCATGTATGGAATTATGATTATTTCGGAGATGCGCGTACTATTGATACGCATGTGAAAAAGCTTCGCAGTAAAATGGGCCCGCAGGGCGAATACATCAAAACCATCTGGGGCATGGGATACAAGTTTGAGTGCTGAATCAGAATGAGTTTAAAATAGCGTCGGAGACGTGAGACGGGTTAGCCCGCCGAAACGTTTCCGGCTTTATTTTTATTGTGTGAGGAGTAGCATGTGGAGTATAATTATATATATTTCATAAGTGAGAGGGAAATATGAAAAAAGAACGGAAAAGTAAGTGGAATATAATTAAAACAGTAGCATATATTGTGTGTCTTTCTTTTTTGTGTGTCGGTTGCAATAAGGTAGCTTCGCAGAATTATGATATGGAAAATTTTTGCGCAGAGGATGTGAGCGTGTACAACTTTTCGCAGTATCTTGCGGAATTGCAAAATGTGGTTGCAACAGCGCGGTACGATGAAGATACGATTTTGCTGTATGAAGAGTTGCTTGAGGAGGGGGAACTTCATAAAAAAGTATGGTTGTTTTCGTATCTTACAGGAGAGAAACAGATGTGCAGTGACCTTACGGTAACTGTCGATACGGATTATCGGGTGACGGCTGACAGGTTTTCGGTTATCAGTGCAAAGCCTTTGGTGCTTGCCGATATATATGCGAATGAAATCATCATATATACGGATGATATGTCCGGCTACAGTGTTTTGGCAGTCGGAGATTATAAAATGCCACAGGGCGTGTGTGTGCGAGGGGATAGTCTCTATTTTATGGAGCCGGGTTCCTGTAAAGTTTATGTGCGTGAGCTGGAGGAGTTCAGGGCTGCGGTGAAACAGATGGATTTTGAATCTTTCGGGGAAGCATCACGCCAGGTTTTTTCGCCGGATATCAATATGACAGATTGCGAGCTGGTCAATGTAAGCGAAGACGGTGTGAATATACGGGTGTACGCTGAGAGTCTGTTGGACAATGAATATTATTATTACGATTATAATACAGAGACACAGTTGTGTGAGGAAATGTATCGTTTCAAAAAAGAACGGGATTTTTTGTGGAATTCCTGGAAATATGAAAAATGTTTTTCGGCAGTCCGGCCGTCCGCTGTGGCCCGATATGAATTGTCTGACAATGCGGCAGATAAGGTTTACACAGTTAAGATTGAACCGGTTGCTGTATACAGCAGGGTAGAATTTGACCGGAATATTGATGAGGTACAGGAAAAACTGTTGTTTTATGCGGTGGATGAAAATGAAGATAAGATAACAGAGATTTTTCTTTGGGATTACACCAAAGCGGAGAGCGATGCGATCACTGTAAAACCGGAAAAAATACAGTCGGAGATACCGAAAGAGATTGATTATGCAGAACTGACCGATAAGGCGGAACTTCTGGAAGAAAAATATGGCATCAATATTATTATGGGAGAGAATGTTGTCTGCGAGTTTGATGCGTATGAGTATGTGCGGGTGACGGATGAGGAACGTATTTATTATGCGCTGGAACAGCTGGAAGCGGCAATGGATGTTTTTCCGGATGGAATGTGCAGAGAAATGGCAGAAAATTATGCGCAGGGGTTTAATGTGTATCTTTGCGGAGCTTTCAAACCGAAAAATGAGGAAAATATCAGTGATGCAGGAGCGTTTTTTACCTTTGATAACAATTATTATAATGTGGCGATGAATATTATGCAGGATAATACAGAAGCAAATTTAATTCATGAAATGGCGCATGCTATCGACAATTATTTTGTCTTTTGCGGAGCAGCGGAGCAATTGGAAGAAGATTGGCAGAAATGTAATCCGGATGGGTTTGAATACTTAAATTCTTACTTTGATTACGAAGAAGAATATGCGTATACATATGGAGATGTTTTTGAAGATATAGATGACGTATATTTTTGTGATACTTATGCAAAAACATATCCCGGAGAGGACAGGAGCCGTGTCATGGAGTATTTCGGGGCGGAAGACTATAAAGAAGACCCTGTTTTGGAATCCGAGTCGCTCAGAAAAAAAGCGAGATTGCTTCTGGACTATTGCACAGAGCATCTGGAGTGCTTCCGGGAGGATGAGGTGTACGGACTAAAGTTGAAAGCGGAGGAAATGGGCTGGTAGTCGCTAAAATAAAAATGTGAGGAGATCGGAAAATGATATACAGACAATTTAAAGAAGACAAGTTATCGCTGCTTGGATTTGGAACCATGCGTTTGCCGGTCCTTGCGGACGGAAGTATTGATGAAAAACAGACAGAAGAGATGGTGGCGCTTGCCATGAAAGCGGGTGTGAATTATTTTGATACGGCGTATCCGTACCACGGCGGAGAGTCCGAGGTTGTCATTGGGCGTATTCTCGGAAAGTATCCGCGGGAAAGTTACCGTCTGGCAACAAAATATCCGGGGCATCAGATTGTAGAACACTATGACCCGCAGGCAATTTTTGAGGAACAACTTACAAAATGCGGTGTTGATTATTTTGATTATTATCTGCTTCACAATGTATATGAAAATTCCATGCACATATATACGGATGAGAGTATAGGCGTTATGAATTATTTTAAAGAGCAGAAACGCCTCGGGAAAATAAAACATCTCGGCTTTTCGAGTCATGGAAAGCCTGATAATTTAAAAGATTTTTTGGATATATACGGCGACGAGATGGAGTTTTGTCAAATACAGCTCAATTACCTGGATTGGACATTGCAGCAGGCAAAAGATAAATATGAACTTTTGGCGCAACGGGGAATACCGGTGTGGGTAATGGAACCGGTTCGCGGCGGCAAACTTTGCAGTCTTGGCGGGGAAGATACGGAAAAATTACAAGAACTCAGACCGGATGCATCGGTAGCTTCTTGGGGATTTCGGTTTCTCCAGGGTTTGCCGGAGGTGACAATGATTTTGAGCGGTATGTCAAATGTTGCACAGATGAAGGACAACCTGAAAACTTTTGAAGAGGAAAAGCCGCTTGCCGTGAAGGAAAGAGAATTGTTGCTGGATATTGCGGAGAGAATGAAAAACTCTGTTCCGTGTACAGCCTGCAGATATTGTTGTGACGGCTGCCCGGTGGGACTTGATATTCCGAAGTTGCTTGCGACTTACAATGAAATCACAATTGCACCGACAACCAATGCGGTGATGTGGCTGGATTCTTTGGAAAAAGAGAAACTTCCGGAAGCCTGTAGAAAGTGTGGAAAATGCAGTCAAATCTGTCCGCAGGGAATCATGATTCCGGAGGTACTCTCTGATTTTGAGAAACGTCTTGCGGCAATTCCGAAATGGAAGGATATTTGTAAGGAAAGAGAAGAACTTGCGAAAAAACGACGGGGAGAATAGAGATGGATGAGATTTTGACGATGTGTATTGTCGGAGTGCTGGTTATTGTACCGTTTGCACTGCTTGCATTGGATGTTGTGTTTTTTGTAAAACAAAAGGAAAAACCGGTATTTGAAATATGTGCATTTTCCGTCGGCGGTTTGTATATGACTCTTGCCTATTGGTTGTGGGATCTTCCGGATTATCAAAAAGCTCTCAATGTGTATGGTACGAGTGACGTGCATGAACCCTTCAGCACAGAATATATGATAGCGCTTGTGATGTTTGCGGTCTGGGGATTTGCGAGTTACCTGTTGCTGAAGTTTTTACGAAAAAAGCTTCCGCCCCTTGTGGAGGTGTTCTTGCTGGCAGGAATATATGTCGGAATATTTTTGAGTCTTGCGGTGATTGTTCAGCTTATCTGCGGAGCAAATCCGATTCCGGCAAAGATGGGAGATTTGTATCCGAATGCGGAGAATCCGGAGGCTCTGTACCGATTGGGACCGGATTTGTATGATTGGTTTATGATTTTCTGCCTCTGCACGATTCCGGTGATTTACCTGGCGCATGCGGTACATGCACTTGTACGTGTCGTGAAAGAGAAAGCAGAGTGGCAGCAGGAGATGGTGTACGGCAATCCGGTTCTGCAGAAGCTGAATACGTGGTTACTGAAAGGTGCTAATCTGTTTTGGGTTGCAATCATTGCACTGCTTCCGGTGCTTGGAATTTTAATTGCCCTGCTTTTGCTGTTCGGACAACAACCGGATAGTATCATCAAAGTGTTTACGCAGACAAGCGACTGGATATTGTCGGAGCAGATATCGCCTCCGCCGGTAGCATATGACACGCACTATCTCTGTACGGTATCCCTGAGAGGGCATCGGAAACTGGTAAAACCTGTGCGCTACGGAGTTCGAAGGGGAGAGAAGATAGTTGTCAACCGGCAACTTTGCGTGGCCAATGCATTTGAGCAGCTTTTAGAAGAAAAAACGCCGCATCTTCACAAGAAAATACGACGATTTTATGATACATACGGATATCCGATTTCGAGACATATCAATACAGCTTTTGCGGCGGATGTGATTTATCTTATGATGAAACCGCTGGAATGGGTTTTCGTGTTTGTTTTGTATTTGATGGATCCGGAACCGGAAAACAGAATTAACAGCCAATATATGCCAAAAGGATGGCGACAACAACAGCAGGCAGAAGGTTAGCTACACGTATCTTTTTGCCCCATACAAGATTTAAGCCGACGCAAAAAATCAGAATGGAACCGATCAGGGACAGGTTGGAAAGAGCCGTATCTGTCATGATCGGTTTTATGAATTTTGCAAGAAGGGTGATGCTTCCTTGCAGAAGTCCCACCGGAATAGCGGAAAATGCACATCCTTTTCCCATGGAACATGTCATAACAATAATGATGATAAAGTCAAGCACAGCCTTGGTGGCCAAAATAGAGTAATCTCCGAAAATACCGTCCTCGATAGAGCCGACAATTGCCATTGCTCCGATACTGACAGTGAGGGAAGCAGTGACGAAGGCATCAACAAATTTTTTGTCTTTGGCATTTCCTGTTTTCATTTTAAGCCAAGTACCGAAAGCCTCAAACTTGTCTTCCAGATTTAATATTTCTCCGAGCAATGCGCCGATTGCAAGCGATAAAGTAATCAACATGGAACTTCCGCTGATCAGTGAGCCGTTGCTGACTTTTAATATTCCTTCCATAGCGCCGCCGATGCCGATAAAAAGCACACAGATACCGCATGCATTGTTCAGCCCTTCCTGATAACGTTCTTTCATAAAACGTCCGAATACTTTTCCGAATAATCCGCCTGCGATAATGGCGACAACGTTTATAATTGTTCCGAGTCCGATCATTTTGTTTTCCTACTTCCTTTTGGTGTGATTCTTCATTCCTTTCCATATTTTAGTAGCATAAGATAAAAAATGCAATCTGTATTGTGAATTCGTGTGTTTTCCTTGCAATCAAAAGGAAAATCATTTATGATAGAACAAGTGAAAACAAAAGAAAGGCAAGGGTTAGTTATGAAAGATCAAAAAGAATTTCAGCCGTATATTCCGGCGTCGAAAGTAACACCGGAAATTACAGTGACATCCATCGTTATGGGTATCATCTTGGCTGTAGTATTCGGAGCTGCCAATGCCTATCTCGGACTTCGAGTAGGTATGACAGTATCAGCATCCATTCCGGCAGCTGTTATCGCAATGGGTGTTATTCGCGTAATTATGCGCAAAAATTCAATTCTCGAAAGTAATGTGGTTCAGACCATCGGTTCTGCCGGTGAATCTTTGGCTGCAGGAGCTATTTTTACACTTCCGGCTCTTTTCCTTTGGGCAGGAGAAGGTGTTATGGAAAAACCGGGTATTGTGGAGATTACAATCATCGCATTGCTCGGAGGTCTTCTCGGAGTGTTCTTCATGGTTCCGCTTCGTAATGCATTGATTGTAAGAGAGCATGGTACACTTCCTTATCCGGAAGGAACAGCCTGCGCAGAGGTGCTTCTGGCAGGTGAAGAAGGTGGAGCAAATGCTTCTACTGTATTTACCGGTATGGGATTTGCGGCACTTTTCAAATTCATCATCGATGGATTAAAGGTTGTTCCGAGTGAAGTTTCTGCTCGTTTTAAAGGCTATTCGGGAGAAATCGGTACGCAGATTTATCCGGCGGTAATGAGCGTTGGTTATATTTGCGGTCCTAGAATTTCTTCTTATATGTTTGCCGGTGGCGTGTTAAGCTGGATGGTACTCATTCCGATTTTTGTTATGTTGGGTGATACAATTGTTATGTATCCGGGAACAGAAACAATCGGGGCAATGTACGCAGCAGGCGGAGCCAGCGCAATCTGGGGAAGCTATATCCGTTATATCGGAGCAGGTGCACTTGCAGCAGGAGGTATTATCAGCCTTGTGAAGTCTCTCCCTCTGATTATTACCACATTCCGCGATGCAATTAAGTCCATGAAAAGTGGTGTGAAGGGCGGAAATGAACGTACTGCTCAGGACCTCAACATGAAAATTGTGATTGGTGCTATTGCAGTGTTGACTTTACTTGTATGGCTTGTTCCGGCGGTTCCTGTAACATTTATCGGTGCGGTTATCGTTGTTGTTTTCGGATTCTTCTTTGCAACTGTTTCATCCAGAATGGTGGGACTTGTAGGAAGCAGTAACAATCCGGTGTCCGGTATGGCTATTGCAACACTTCTTATCACAACACTTATTTTAAAAGCGACAGGTGATGTAGGTGCACACGGTATGCAGGGTGCGATTGCAATCGGTTCCATCATCTGTATCGTAGCTGCTATTGCAGGTGATACATCGCAGGATTTGAAAACAGGATTTTTATTGGGGGCAACGCCTAAGAAACAGCAGATTGGTGAGGTTGTTGGTGTTGTTGCATCAGCATTTGCCATCGGAGGAACTCTTTATCTCCTTGATCAGGCATGGGGATTCGGATCACAGGAACTCGGTGCGCCACAGGCGACACTTATGAAGATGATTATCGAAGGTGTTATGGGCGGAGATCTTCCATGGAACCTTGTGTTCATCGGTGTGGTTATTGCAATTATTATTGAGGTGCTCGGTATTCCGGTACTTCCATTTGCAATCGGTGTTTATCTGCCGGTTCAGCTTAATGCTTGTATTATGATCGGAGGTCTTGTACGCCTCGCATTTGATAAGATGAAAAAAGATGAGGATAAAAAGAAAGCTATTGTCAGTGACGGTATTCTGTTCTGCTCCGGTATGATTGCAGGTGAAGGTCTTGTGGGTATCCTTTTGGCAGTGCTTGCAGTATTCGGCGTAGATAAAGCAATCGATCTTTCGGGAGTGTTAAATCTTCCGACAGCAGTGGCTAACGTTGGCAGCCTTGTTGTATTTGCATTGATTATTCTTTGCCTGTGCAAATTCTCTCTTTGGAAGAAAAGAAAATAAGGGACGAAAAAATGGGTAAAAAGAAAAAAGATTCTGAAAACTATTTAGAGCGGACACCGCTTCGTCCGGAAGGGCTTGAGTGGTCGACGGATGAAAACGGAATCGTGATACTTCATATTGAAAATAAAGGAGTGTTTAACCGTGTGGCGCAGAAGCTTTTGAAAAAACCGAAAGTCAGTTATGTGCATTTAGATGAAACGGGAAGTTTTGTCTGGCCGCTTCTTTGTGAGGAAAAAAATATTTTGGCACTCGGTGAAGAAGTGAAGGCGCAGTTCGGGGAAAAGGCAGAACCGCTCTATGAACGGTTGGCAAAATATTTTCAGATCTTAGACAGCTATCATTTCATTACATGGAAAGAGAAATAAAATGATTTGTTAAGGAGCTTCCGATTGCAGGATATACTGTAATCAGAAGTTCCTTTTTTGTGAAAGGTTTGTGAAAAAGTTGTTTCCGGACATGTCAGGTGTTAAAATTAAAAAAATGCTTTTTGGGGATAAATTATGAAACATTCAATCAGAAGACAGTTTGCTGCAATTTTAATAGCGCTGATGACAGGGACGATCCTATTGTGTTGGTTACTGAATTCAACTTTGCTTGAGAAATATTATATAGAAAACAAGAAGGATGTATTGCTGGAGGCGTATAACAGCATAAATAATGCGTCGAATTCCGGAAATACGGATTCAGAAAGCTTTGGGATAGAAGTCCAAAAAATCAGCGGTATATATAATATTAATATTCTTGTTATCAATGCGGATTCGCAGCCGGTGACATCTTCCGTCCATGATTATGAAGTTTTGATTAAAACGCTGCTCGATTATGTTTTTGCTATTCGAGGTGATGAACAGGGCGAAACTGTAGTCTTGGAACAGACAAACCAATACACAATCCAAAACAGCTTTGATAGAAGGACGAATATTAACTATATTGAAATGTGGGGGTTTTTGGATAACGGAAATCCATTTATTATGAGAACCGCGTTAGAAGGTATTCGTGACAGCGCAAAGATAGCCAATCGCTTTTTGGCATACAGCGGAATCTTTGCAGCTGTTTTGAGCGGGTTGATCATGTGGTTCATCGCACGAAAGATCACGAATCCTATTATGCAGCTCGCCGAGATATCGGCTAAAATGACAGAGCTCGATTTTGAGGCAAGATATACAGGGAAAGAACAGAATGAAATCGGGATTTTGGGATCTCATATGAATGAAATGTCGGACAAACTCGAGAAAACAATTTCGGAGTTAAAGACGGCGAATAATGAGTTGCTCAATGATATTGAGAAAAAAGAAGAGATGGATGTGATGCGGAGAGATTTCCTGTCAAATGTATCTCATGAGCTAAAAACACCGATTGCGTTGGTTATGGGATATGCAGAGGGGTTAAAAATGAATGTCAATGACAATCCGGAGGACAGAGAGTTTTATTGTGATGTCATCATGGATGAAGCGCATAAAATGGATGTGCTTGTAAAGAAACTTTTGACGTTGAACCAATTGGAGTTTGGAAATGATGTTGTTGCCATGGAACGTTTTGATGTCGTGGAAATGATTCGCAATTATTTGTCATCGACAACTATTCTTATTGAAAATTCAAATGCTGTAATTGAATTTGAACAGGAAGAGCCTGTGTTCGTATGGGGAGATGAATTTAAGGTGGAAGAGGTATTTATGAATTACTTTACCAATGCGTTAAATCATCTTGGAAACGAAAGAAAGATTACAATTAAAGTCGTTGAGACAGAGGATAAAGTTAAAATCAGTGTCCGCAATACCGGTGAGTTGATACCGGAAGAAAGTATTCCTTGTTTGTGGGATAAATTTTATAAGGTTGATAAAGCCAGAACAAGAGAGTACGGTGGCAGCGGTGTCGGACTTTCTATTGTAAAAGCAATTATGGAATCCATGAATCAGCCGTACGGGGTGAATAACTGTGACGACGGTGTAGAATTTTGGTTTGAATTAGAGAGCAAATAGTGATAGAATAAAATGACGTCTATATTAAATCAGTCATAGGTTTCTATGATGAAAGGAAAACGGATTCTATGTTAAAAAGAAATAAGACCGTATGTGTGTTATTATTAATATGTAATTTAATCTTTGTTATGACGGGGTGCGGCAATCAGATTCCCGAAATGACGGAGGAAGAAAATGCACTTATTACAGAATATGCGGCCGGATTATTGCTTCAGTATCACGCGGATTATAATGGCCGGTTAGTCGATACGTCGGTTCCGCCGGTGATGGAACCGGTTGTAGAGGAGCCGGTTGTGGATGAGGCGGTGTCTGAGAACACAGTGGGAGAAGAAATCCAAAAGCCGGATTCCGAAATGGTTTCGGATAACAGCATATCTTCCGGTGAAGGTGCAGATGTAGCTCCTCAGTTATCCATTGCACAGGTTCTTGGGGTTGGCGGACTGGATTTGTCTTGTGTCGGATATGGGGTAAATGACAGCTATCCGGAGGCAGAGAATGAGATGTCCGAAGAAAATATGCTTTTCGCCATGAGAGCGGGAACAGGAAATAAACTTCTGATTGTTAAGATTAATATTTCTAATCCGGGTAATTCGGAAGTCGCATTAAACACAATATCCATGACAGATTTAAAATGTAAATTGTTAATAAACGGAAACAAAAAGCAAAACGCATATGTTTCTATGCTGGATAATGATTTGATGATGATTGACCGCGTGTTTGCTCCGGGCGAGAGTTTGGAGGCAGTTGTTGTGACAGAAATGCCGGAGGAGGAAGCTGCACAGATTACATCGGTAGAACTGTCTGTCCAACGCGGAGACAACTCGGCAACAGTCAGCGTGACACAGTAGTGTGCGTGATTAAAAGAGATAACATCTAAGAAGTTGTGGTGTTTGCCACGGCTTCTTTTTTGTTTTTTCAAGGAGGAATATATGAGGCTGAGGGACTGTTGTTTGCGGTGTACAAAAAAGAAAACAAAAAATCTAAAAAAATTACAAAAAAGGTGTTGACAAAACCATTCATGGGATGTTAGACTAACATTCGTTGCGAGGGAAAAATAAAGCAACAGAACCTTGACAAATAAACAGCAATGCAACCCTGAA
>JAFTWX010000106.1 GCA_017465095.1 Lachnospiraceae bacterium
CCGGCGCGGTTGCTGTTGCTTTTTTCAAAATGTAAATTCTCCTTAAAAAAACAAGGCCCTGCAGGTTTTGAACTGCCCCAGATTGTACGGACAGTACAAAAAAGCACCTCTTGTAGGAAATATTGAGTTTTACACGGAGTGGCGCAGCGACAGCGGCGCCACTCCAGTTTTTAACTGGATACGCTCATGATTGTAGAAATGGATGTACCGATCAATAGCTTCTCGGGCCTCGGTGAGTGTCTTAGGCTTGAGCCGGTAGATGCACTCCGTTTTAAGTATAGAGAAGAAATTTTCCGCCATTGCATTATCATAGCAGTTTCCCCGTCTTGACATGGACGGCGTTATCCCGTAGGATTGAGTTAGCTTAAAATACCCGTGTGAAGTGTATTGAAAGCCCTGGTCGCTGTGGAGCTGCAACTCTGCAGCGACCTTCTTTTTCTCCTTTTTCATAGCCAGGCGAATAGTATCCAGAACAAGATTAACCGTCTGCTGTGTATCGGTTTTGTAAGCAACTATGCTATTGTCATACAAATCCCGAATCATGGACAGATACAGCACACCTTCCTTTGTGTGGATGTAGGAGATGTCTGTCACCCACTTACTGTTGGGCGTGTCTGCCCGGAATTGGCGGTTGAGAAGATTCTCATACTTGTGGAGTTGCTGTCCCATCTGCACCCACTTTCTCCGGCGGCGTATTTCTGCCAGCAGTCCGTATTTCTTCATTATTCTCAGTATTGTCTTGGGATCATGATGTACCCCCTGCTTCTCCAACCACAGCCACACCCGCCGGTAGCCGTATGTTTTGAAACAACGCTCCTGCTGTTTCCGAATAATTTCCGCCAGTTCTGCATCTTTCTCCTTTTGGCCCAAACGCCGGACGTAGTCGTAATAACCACTGCGGGAGACTTCAAAGAACCGGCACATCACGGACACAGGGTATCGATTTTTATTCATATGGATGACATGATATTTTACTCTCGGCCTCACTTCCTTCCTGTGAATTGCAGAAAATCCCGCAGCAACTTGTTTTCCATGCGGAGTTGTTCCAACTCGGTTTTCTCGTTCTGATGCGGAGCTTGACCATCTTTGCGGGGACGCCCCTTTGCTTTGGGATTTAGCTTTCGTTGATTCACCTCTTTCCGCCGACCACTCCAACTTTGGATTGCATACCGACTGATTCCCATTTCCCGACTGATTTGTTTCTGACTCTCGCCATTAGATAACCGTCTTAATACTTCAGCCCGAACTGCTTCCGGATAATTCTGTTGGCCTTTTCTTCCTGACATACAAATACCCCCTAATGTAGTACTTTCATTTTCCTACATTAGGGGGCTTTTTGTCTATTGTCCGTTTTTACTGGACCTGTTCATTTTTGGCCGCAGGGCTTTTTTGTTGAACAATCATGCCCCAAAACACATATTTATCACAGGTTTGGCACAGCCGAAACACAAATGCTTCGTAGAATAAAAAACCGGAAAACAAAATATTGGAAACCGGGAGGAAGAATAATGGAAAAGACCAAAGGTGAGCAGAAAGGCATCGCCGGCAAAACGGCCG
>JAFTWX010000107.1 GCA_017465095.1 Lachnospiraceae bacterium
AATTAATACAGATTTTAACATTTTTTTAAAAATTTTTTTATTTTTTACTATCGAGAAAATGCGGCTGCGAAACTGTGGTCCAGCTTGCATTTTTGTAGTAATCCATCGCCACCTTTGACGATGTGCGCCCACCGCGGATTTTTTCCCGCGCCTGTTGAAAATACTTCTCAACAAGTGTTTTGTTGCGAGCCTCCTGTGCCTGAACAGATGCACTCTTCTCTGTAATCTGTGTAATCAGATTCTGCATTCTGCGAATCGCATCGGCGTATCTCTCCTTGCCGCCTTCCGCCTCCAATTCCTGTCTGACTCTTTGGAACAGTTCTTCAAAGCCTTCGTCGAGCTTTTCTATCTCGCCGATCAAATCCATCTTCTGATTTGCATTCTCGTCGAAATCTTCCCAACTCATATCTTCCTGTTTCAGCATCTCATTCTGCTCTGCATTTTTTTCTATAATCTGATCCAGAATCAACACTTTCTTCTCGAGGCTCTGTTCCATAATTGCAAGATATTGTTTCTCCATCCCGGTCTCCTATCTGGCTTTTTTCATAACTTCTTTCCAAGTGTCTCGCATAGAACGGAGATGTCCATTGACTTCTTCCAGAATCTCTTTATCTTTTTTGATGTTCGCTTCCAAAAGACGACTGAGCAAATATTTATATACCCTGTCAAAGTCCTCTGCTACCGGATATTTCATATCAAGTGTTGCACGAAACTCATCAATAATACGCTGTACCTTCTTTATATTATTATTCGCCTTCTGTATATCATTCTGCTCCAATCCCATAATAGCGATATTACAGAACTTGATAGCTCCGTCATACAGCATCAACGTAAGTTCCGCAGGAGAAGCCGTCAATATTTTATTTCTGTTGTATTCCGCGTACTGCGCATATGCATTTGGTAACGCCATATCTTGCTCCTTACTGTATTCCCGACATTACATTCCCAACATTCCGGAAATAGCACTTGTCTTGGAATTTAATTTTGCCAACGCTGTTTCCATAGCACTGAACTTTGCATACCACTTATCCTCAAGAGCTGTCACACGCGCTTCCTGATCTTTGATCTTCTCCGCGTAGGAATCATACTCTTCCTTCATCTGCTTGTCGTTGTATGCTTTGTAAATACTTCTTGATTCATTGGCAGACATTTTGTCTGTCAACTTTGTATAGAGCTGATTTGTCAGCTGCTGGAAGAAATCCATTACCACTTCCGGCTCGTTCGTAATCATAGATTTCAGACGATCCGCATTGTTGGATGTCGAAGAATCATCTTTATCTCCATCGATATGGAACGCATGCTTCTCATTTTCAGCCGAAGTAAAATATCCTAATGTATTGATACCGAAACTGGAAAGGTAATAAGTTTTTCCCTTCACTTCAAATCCCGATGTCATAATATCATGCAACGTATTGGAAAGATCATTCACGGTAGCATCTCTGCGAAGAAGAGAATCTTTAATCTTTTTCTCCCAATCTTCGATTTCGCTCTCGGACATGGCATCTTTCTCTTCCGATGTCAACGGCTCATATCCCTTGGATGAAGCTGCATTGTACAGTTTATCCATCTCGTTAACCAGCTCATTGTATCCTTTGAGGAATTTCTTAATCGTATCATAAATTCCGTCATAGTCATTGGTCGTCGTCAGCGAAATCTCTTCTGCCGACTCTTTCAGCGCTGTAATGGTCAGCCCATTGATATTGAAGTTATTGCTGGATGATGTAAATTTGGCACCATTCAAAATAATTTCTGCATCCTGGCCTTTGATACGGGTCGCACCACCCTCTGCCTTATCGGTAGAAAGTGTCAAACCGAGACTGTCAAGCTGCGCCTGAAACTGCGCACTGACTTTTCCGTCTTTCGACACATTCGCATCTGCTTCTGCAGTCAGAAGTCCGAGAGACGAAAGAACCTTCAATCCACTGTCCGTCGTATTGCCTTCTGCATCCTGTGCGGTCAAAGCAAAATCAGCAGCCAATCCCGTTTCCTTTGCACTTACAAAGAAACGCTGGTTCTTTTCATCAAAGCTGGCATTTACGCCGGCATCTTTTAACTGTTTCACAACATCACTCACTTTGGAAGATCCGGACAAAGAAATGTCTTTGGATGTTCCGTCACCGAGTTTTACTTTTAAGTTTACGGTTTCATCTTCGCCGATTCCCGCAAGGTCGGAAAGCTTGCTTCCGGATGTCACGCCGCTAAGCTGTGCTCCGGTCAGATAGCCTGACTTTGCAAGACCGTTTATTTTTAATGTCTGTACTCCGTCTGTCGCTTCCGTTCCTGCAATTACCGACGCGACTGAACTGTCGGATACTGTCGTCTTCTTCTGTGTGTATGCAGAAGAAAAACGCATATCGCTGAGAGTCGAAGAGTAGAGACCGTACACTTTACTGTTTAATGTCTTCCAGGCATCCATCTTCCAAGAAAGCTTGGTCTGTGCCTTTACAAGACTGTTTTTCTTAGTCTCCTGGGCAGATACGAGTTCCGAAATAATGCTTTCTGTATCAAGGCCCGAATTCATTCCTGTAATACGAATTGGCATACGCTCCGCCTCCTATCTCTTTTCATCGACAAGAATACCTGCCATCTCCCATACTTTCGCTATCATATCCAGCGTTTTTTCCGGTGGCAGTTCCTTGATTACTTTCTTGGAATCCTTGTCTACTATCTTAATCGTTACTCTGTTGGTATCCTCATGAAAACCGAAGACAGCTTCTGAATTCTCCATCTTCTTATTCATCTGATCCACAGCTTTTTTCAGTTGCTCCTTTGACGGCTGGTTTTGATTACCATAAGCTCCGTTCTGTTCAGAAGATTCACCTTCTGACTCCTGCACACGCGCTATTCCCTGTGTCATTGCATCCAGTTTAGCACCCGATTCCAGCGCGATCGCATCCGTGCTCTCGGCAACCGGTTTTACCGGCTCCACAGGCTTCATGTTCTGTGCCTGCAGTGTCATCATACTTCCAATTGGTTCAATTGCCATAATGTCCACCTCCATGTGAAAATAAGTTAACCTAGTTATACTTTAACTTATTTATCGTCAAAAATAAATAGGAAATTAACCTTTTTCACACAACAATTTAACAAAAAATGCTAAAACAAATCCTTGAGCGCATCCAAACCGGATACCTGCATTGCTTCCTTGTTTGCTTCCTGAATCTGGATGTATACCTCTTTACGATATACAGGCACTTCCTTCGGCGCTGATATACCGACTTTTACCTGATCGCCTTTCACCTCAAGAATTGTGATTTCAATATTATTATTGATGACGAGCGCTTCGCCTTTTTTACGTGTCAATGCCAGCATATCATTCACCCGCCTTTCTACTCTTTAAGATTTCGTAAATCGGGAATTTCACCTGATACTCTTCACCCTCTGTAATTACCTGGCAGGCTTTTTTGTTGTCTGCATTGATAACAATCGGTCCACGCAGATTTACTGTCATTTTTGTCAAATCGCTCGGCACCGTTACCGTAACGAGAACAAGCATATTTTCAGGGTCCAGACCTCCGATCGGTTTCAAAAGTTCATCTTCCACCTGCGGATTGTAATCTTCCAGAACATCAAGCGGATTGATGACCGGAATTGCAAACTGCGGCTCCTGCATGGACTGCAGCCACTGGATGCCCCCTTCTTTTTCATTGTCATGAATCAGTGCAAATTTTGTAAGTTCCGGAAATCCCACAATACCGTTTACAAAGTGAATCAATTTGTCTTC
The DNA here is from genome assembly GCA_017465095.1 of Lachnospiraceae bacterium. GTDB lineage: Bacteria > Bacillota > Clostridia > Lachnospirales > Lachnospiraceae > SVFI01. The sequence goes on from JAFTWX010000107.1 coordinate 3,725, forward strand.
TCCGATATCAATCGTTCCAAAGATTCTTGTATTTACTTCCATACCCTTTTCTCCTTTTCTATGTTTATAAGTAATTCAGAAGTGTTGTCTGGGAAATCTTACCGGTCGCCATAAGTGCCGCCTGATATGCCAGTTCCACGCTTCCTAAATTAACCGCTACCTCTGTCAAATCCACGTCTTCATTCTGGGAAGACAATGTCTTGAAATTCACTTCCTGCTTTGCGAGACGGTTGGCAACAAGCTCCACTCTCGAGCTTCTGTTACCGGTGGCCGTAAGCGCTGTGTTGGCCAAATCCAAATGTCCCTGCATGTTTGAAATGTTAGCTTCAAACAACTTCTGCATTTTATCTGTCAGGAAAGTGTTTGCTTTCTTCGCAGCTGCCAAACGATCCTTGAGCTCCTGATTTTCCGGATCCGCTTTAATCATCTTCTCCAGCATGCCAATATTCTCTTCCATGGCTTTTACATCTTCCACTGCACCTATCAGGTCATCCACATCCCGCGAAAGGTCTGTGGAGAAGAGTTCGCTTGCCAACGTATTTACTCTGACATCCTGATTAAATCCCACATCGTAAGAAATAAACTGGTTGGAGTTGTCATCGGTCGCTCCGGTCAGATAGCCTTCATTGTATGTAATACCATCCGATTCACAGTAGAAATAATGTTCCGGACGAATGTCGCTTTTTGCAAATTCACTCTTTTCATATGTGACACGGATTTCACCCTCATCCACATCGGTAGCAGGGTCATCAATCACCGCTTTGAGCGCTTTGTATGTGTTTTCATCCAGAATAATTTCGCCCGTCTCCGGAATATATACCGCTGCTTCCGCAATATTTTCCACCGCCAAATACGGATCCTGCGTCGTATCATTCAGCGAGATAACCGCCGGCTCAAACGTTGTCAATGTACCATCCGCAGCATAAAACGAAATCTGCGGAACCGTATCCGGCGAACAGTTTTCATACGCCAGTCGCATACGGTACACCTGATTGGTGCTGATTTCCTGCTCCATCGTTCCGAGCCCTTCCGCATTGGTCTCTGTCATGGTATCCAGATCGGCCACATCCACATAGGTGATTTCATCCAGGCTGTCTGCTGTCAACTGCTCTGTAATGGTATACGTTTTTTCCGTCTCAACTCCGAATGTAAGTGAAGTGTCTGTCCGGTATCCGGTAAAGACAAATCTTCCGGCATAATCTGCATCGCCTGTCGCATACACTTCCTGCTGTAACGCTTTCAAATTGTCGAGAATCTTATCTCTGTCATCCGGTGTCTGGAAGCCTGCTGCTCCCTGTGTACAGTTGGAGTACATGTCCGTAATAATTTCAATCGTCGTGCTGATGGCACTTTCGGTAATATCCAGCCAGGATTCTGCATCCGGTATATTTTTGGTATAATACTGGCTTACCTGATTTAAATTCGTGCGAAGACGAAGTGCTCGAATCGCAACAACCGGGTCATCCGAAGGACGATTGATCTTTGATCCTGTCGCAAGCTGTGTGTTTAATTTATCTTCCAAAATTTTATTGTTATTAATATTGGTAATGGAATTCTGTGAAATAATCTTGTTTGTTATTCTCATAGGTAACCTCCGGTCTGTAAAACTCTCAACCTATATATCGGCTGTTTTGGCTACTTACTAAACACCTGTCTGAAGAATCAGTCTGTCGTATACTTCCGTTAAAACCTGTATCATCTGGGATGCAAGATTGTACGCATGCTGGAACTGAACAAGATTCAGAGACTCTTCATCCGTATCCACTCCGCTGATGGAAAGTCGCTGTGTATCAATTGTCGCTCCGATATTCTGATAGCTCGCATAGAAAGAATTTGCACTGCTTGCATTCAGGGAAATATCAGAAAGAATACACTGCAGGAAATCACCTGCGTTACATCCACGGAAGCTCATCACATCTTTGTTTGTGCGCAGGTCATTGAGATCATCAATGATATCATATGCTTCCTGTCCCGCTCCTTTTCCTGTATGGGTCGCAAACAATTCGGAATCCTCAATCATTTCCTTATTGATAGCAAAATTGGACGCCGTCAAATAATAGTAGGTATCGTCTGTACTGGAAATCGGTGTTCCCGCCACTTTGTTTCTGGAATCAAGGAATTTTCTCTGGGTAATATCTGTCGCCTCGTTGGCCACAAACAATACATCCGGGCTGTTTCCGTATCCATCCACCGCTCCATCCTGTGTCAGAATGCGGTTGAATGCTTCCGCAAAGGTACGCACCCACTCGTTGAGCTGTTCCTGATAATAAGGAATTCCCTGATAATCAATGGCATTGCCGACTTCAACATCCTTCCCGATACGGCTGGAGTTCGGCTGGTAGGAATTTTTCGCCAAATCATCACTGATTTCAAATATGTACTGCGTGATATCTCCGTTGTCGTCGTACACCACTTTAAATGTATCGTAATAGAATTCCTGATTTCCGATCTGCATCAATCCGCCATCGTCGGAAAGTGTACATTTATTTAAATCTCTCAGGTAATCTGCCGTAACATCAACAGTCACTTCATTTTTTCCCGTATCCGGGTTTTTTTCAATGGCAGATACCATTCCCTTGAAATTTTCGCTGTTGTTTCCGTCTCTCATGGCAATCAGCCCCTGGAGCTGTCCGCCGATTAAAGTACTGGACATATAAAAGTCATTGCCGTTTTTCCATTTGATGTCAAAAAGCCCCAGTGCATCCGACTGGTTCACCGCTTCGTAACCGGCTCTCGCCACGCATTCCAGCTCATGATACTCACCGGTATCCACCAAAATCTGTCCGCCTGCAATCTGAACGATGTATCGCTTTGCACCGGTATCCTTTCCGTTGTTGGCATCAATAATCGGTGTCTCTCTCACCTCAACACTGGTTACCATGGAAAGCTTATCCACCAGAAGATCTCTCTGGTCACGAAGCTCATTGGCCGTCGTTCCCGTCAACTCGATAACGTTGATCTGCTGATTTAAAGATGCAATCTCTCTCGCATAAGAATTGATTTCATCCACTTTATTTTTAATTTCCTGGTTTACATCCAACTGCATTTTTTCCAGATTTTCCGCAGCTGTATTAAAATAATAGGCAAGGTTATTGGCAAATCCGATAAACTGGGATTTTGTCGTCGCATCGCCTGCATTTTTCTGTACTTCTGCAAGGGCACTGTACATCTCATTGAAGATTGTCGTAAATCCCTTGATGGTCTTGTCATCGCTGAACAAATCTTCAATCTGCTGCATGTAATACTGTTTCTCTTCGTATTCACCGATTTTTTGATTGTTGTTCCAATATTTAAAATCGTAAAAAGCATCGCGGTTACGATCGATGGAAATCGTGTCTACACCGGAACCGGAACATCCGTATGTGGTGTAAGTCCGGAGTGCATCGCTGGCCTGCTGGGTTACCGTCTGTCTCGAATATCCATCCGTCTCCACATTGGCAATGTTGTTACCGGTGGTATTGAGAGCAGCATTGGCTGCTGTAAGTCCCGTATATGCTATATTTAATCCAAAAAAGGTAGAACCCATCTAAATACCCCCTTTAAGCTCCGAGTGTGTTGAGAATATGCTCCAGCATCTCATCAATTACGTTGATGTAACGGCTGGATGCATTGTAGGCGTTCTGGAATTTAATCATATTGTTTAATTCTTCATCATCAGAAACACCGACTATCTGTTGTCTGGCGTATTCTGTCGAATCCACAGTCGCCTGTTCATTCGTGTAAATGCTGTTGAACACTGCTCCCGTATTGGCTACCTGGCTGACAATGCTGGAATAGTAGTCCACCAGATTGGTCTTTGTGGTTACATTCGGATTTAAGTTGTAATCTTCTGTCTCAAAAACCTTCTGCAGCTCAGCTGCCGTCTCATAATCTTCCTTTGCATCCATCTTGATAAAACCAAGTTTGGTCGGCTCTTTTACAAGGTCCGGGTTGACTATAAGGTTTGCAACGGTAAATAAAGTATCTTCTTTTCCCGGTGTCAAATCTTCCCGAAGCAGATTGCCGTCTGCATCGTATTCATCACATGCGATACGTTCAAACAACTGGATGATGGTTCCGTCTTCATTCCGGAGATAGGTACCGCCTTCTTTGATCGCTGCATTTTCAAGTACTTCATTGATCTTGGTGATAATATTGTGAATCAGGTTGTCGAATTCCGCTTCCACATTCATCAGGATGGAAGAAGACACCTCGTCATTGTATTTTTCTGCATCAAGAAGATCCGTATAATCTGCTCTGTGTGTTCCTCTGGCAAGAAGCATTCCTTTGAGACTTCCGATGTCTGTATTTGCCTCTGTGGAAATCGTCTGCATCATATCATATACTTTGCAGTTGTCGATCTGATATTTAAATGTTCCGTCTTCCTGCGGAATTTTCTTAGCGTCTGTCAGCCAGAACGGTGTGTAGAATCCGGTCTCTTCGTCCACATCCATCCCAATCTTGAATGTCATGGCACGGTTTACAAGCACATGGCCTTCAAACTTAACAGTTACTCCGCCTTCCAGATCTTCGGTGTAATCGATATTTCCCAGTTTTCCGAGATCATCCAATATCTTATTGCGCTCGTCGCGGAGATCGTTGGCTTTTTCAACCCCTGCTGCCTCGATACGGATAATATCGTTGTTTAACTGGAACAATCTTTCCGCATAACCGTTGATTTTATCCACTTCGCCTTTCAGCTGTACATTTAAATTGTCCTGATAATTGGAAAGTGCACTGTACACATTGGAAGCCTGTTCCACGAACTGGCTGGCTCTCTGAATCAAAAGTCCCTGTGTCACGGAGCTGGCCGGCTGTTTTGCAAGCTCCTGTACCGCTTCCCAAAGATTGTTCAATGAATTACTAAAAGACTCTCCTTCCAATTCACCAAGAAGAGTCTCTACTTCAGTCAATGTATTGTATGATACTTCGTAAAATGCACTGCGTCCGGATTCTCTCCGGTAAGTCTGATCCAGGAAGTAATCTCTCACCTGTCTCACATCCGCATAGCAAACACCGAGTCCAGTCTGCTGATTTGCAACCGATTTCGGTCTTACGGATAACGTATTATACTGTCTATCACTCAATAAAGTCTGCTGTCTGGTGAAACCTACGGTATCTGCATTGGACAGGTTGTGTGCAACCGTATTCAACGCATTTTGTCCCGTCTGCAAACCGGACGCGCCGACATATAAACTTCCAAATAATGACATGTAATCACCTCGTTACTATTGTTTGGCATCAAATCTTTCGGATGGCACTGCCATCAGATTTCCGGCACTGAGTGCGCCGCGATTATATTCTGCGGTTTCCGGTGCCGCTTTCAGGCCCCGCACAAGATTCAGATCGAATTCCACCAGCTCCAGCGCATTCTCCAAAAGTTCTTTGTTTTGCGCATTAATTCTGGCCATATTTTTCGTCGTCTCGTGAAGTGCATCCTTAACTTCGGTCAGTCGTTTCTGCTCCGCAGGTCTTCCTGCAAGCATATCAATAATTTTGCCAAGCTTTAAGGTTTGAACATCCATGTTCATTACATTGGCTATATCCCGCATCGCCTCATCTCTTTTCTTGTCAAGGGCATTGATGCGGTCTACCTGTTTCTGCTCCTCCTCCGTGATGGCAGAAAGTGCCACGACATCATTTGAAACAATAATGCGTGTCTTTTTCATGGACAATTCCAGCAGCACTTTGTACTCTCTATTCTCTTGTTCCAGAATATCCATCAATGTTTCCATTAAACTTGCCACTGGTATTTCCTCGTTTCTTTCAATCATTCCCCGGTTTTGACAGGGAAGCATGATTTTTATATCATGCCTCCACTATCCAAGAATTGAACTGTACTTTTCTAACAGTCTGTCTGCAAAATCACTTGCAGAAACGTCATACGTTCCATTCTGCACTGCTGTTTTGATCGGAGCTATCACATCTTCTCTGATGTCAGAAGCAGAAGCAACTGCCTTCTTAGCTACCTGGAAATCTTTTCCTGCATTGGAAATTTCAACAGCATCTGAAAAACCGGCTCTGGTTGGCTTTGCAGCACTTTTTACCTTTGTGTTGTTATAAAGCTGCGTTACCTGAGTATAAGCATCTATACGCATAATACTCCTCCTTCCATGGTTTTTATACTTTATTTATCGGATGTTTCGTAAATTACTTTAGAGGGAAATGGGGGAAATTTGAATTTATTTTGTTACATAAGAAAGAGATATATTATTTTCTGCAGTCACGCTTGCGCTCCGCGAAAGGCGCAGCGGTACTAAGCTCGGCGATGCCTCGCTAAGGACCGGCGTCTTTCGAGGGATGCAAAAAATAATATATCTCTTTTTCATAAATAGCATACTATATTCAATTTCCTGCTCATTTTTACAAAATTTCATTCGCTTTCTTTTTGCGGACAGATATTGTATGCTCCACAATCCATATGGCAGCGGTGGCATAGAGGATTCCGAGCAGGATACCTGCAAGGACATCGGTCGGATAGTGAACGCCGAGGTACAGGCGGGAAAACGCCATAAGAAATGCGTATACCAAGGCAGGAATCCCATACTTTTTCGGAAGTCTCCGGAATATCACCCACGCCACAGCAAATGATGCAGTCGTATGCCCGGACGGGAAGGAGAAGTCATGTGGCTTTGCAATGAGTATATGCAACCCTTCTATCAGCTCATAAGGGCGCGTCCGTGCCACCAGAGGCTTAATCAAAACATTGGTAAAAAGAAGCGATAACACAAGCGATATCGCGCACATCACGCCGACCTTGCGTGTTCTTTTAAACGCAAGCAAAAAGCAGGTGATTGCAATCCATATAAGCCCGCCGTTTCCCGTTGTCGTAATAAATCGAAAAAGCGGAGTCAAAAATTCACTCCGCAGATTTTCCTGTATGTATAAAAGGATGTTGCCGTCGAAGGACAACAAGACAGAAAAGATTTCGTTCATGAAAACACTCCCATAATTTTAATATAATCTTCCGACTTGTCACGCATGATATGAAAACCTTGTTCCAATTTGTCCAGCGCAAATCTGTGTGTAACCATCTGTTCCGGAGCGATTTTGCCACCTGCAAGCATACCCAGCACATAATGCCAGTCATCTTCCGCCTCTCCGGTGAATGATGAATTCCATGTTCCTTTTACTGTCAGTTGATTACGAAGGATTTTCCAATACAACTGTTTTCCAAGCCCCATATCTGAATGCGGATTTCCTACAAGCATTACTCTTCCCGCCGGAGCTGTCAGCTCCACTGCCTGCGCAAATGTTTCATTCTTTCCGACGCATTCAAAAAAAACATCTACACCACATCCTTCCGTATGTTGCCCAATCCACTTTGCAACATCTTCTTTACGAATGTCGCAATAACGCTGTTCCGGAATCCCGAGAGAACACACTCTTTCTTTTTGAAACTCTTTGTTGCCTATCACGAGAATGTTTTCCACACCTGCACCTTTCAAAAACATTGCAAGAAACAGCCCAATTGTTCCAAGACCGCAAATCGCAACAGTGTCCTCTTTTTTGACCGCCATCGCGCGCATGGCATGAACTGCGACCGCCATGGGTTCCAGCATTGCTGCCGACTCATAGGAAACACTGTCCGGGAGTTCAATCAGACACTCCTGCGGAACCGCCACATACTCCGCAAACGCTCCGTCTCTGCGGGAGCCTAGATAATCATAATGTCTGCACATTTCATATTGTTTATTCCGGCAAGGAGCACATTCCCTGCACGGAATCAGCGGAAATACCCCAACCGGCTTATGTAACCATTTATCATCCTCTCCTGCTGCCACTTCTACTACTTTTCCGGAAAATTCGTGTCCGATTATAATCGGATGCACGTGTGCACCGGTTTGATAGGCTCTCGGAATGTCAGAGCCGCATATTCCTGCTGCCATCACCTTTACAAGCACCTCGCCTGTCCGAAGCACCGGCTTTTCTTTTTCTTCTAACTTAAATTGATTTACTCCGCGCAACACATATGCTTTCATCCGTTACTCTCCACCCATCTGCGGAATCTTTCCAAATCCGCCTGTGTCGTTATTTTAAAATTCCGTTCCTCTCCCGGAACCGTCACCACTTTCATTCCTGCCAAAATCGCCGGTTCTGTCGAACCGTTAATCTGTAGGATTCTATCCGGAAACAACGCCCTGTTTGCCTCATAATACTTCTCATAAACAAAGAGTTCCGGCGCCTGTCCTGCCACCACATGACTGCGCTTCAAAAGAGAAGTAATTGACGTGCCATCTTCACTTAAATATACCGTATCTTTCATCGGAAGCACCGGAAGAACCCCGTCAGCCCCGCCAATTGCATGCAAATAATCCGTAATCATATCCGCTGTCAAAATCGGTCTGGCCGCATCATGAATAAACACCACACTCTCCGGATCCGCCACCGCACGGAGATCACAAAGTGCATTCCAAATGGAAAGTTGGCGATTTGTACCCGGTGTCGAAAAACCTCTTACCTTTTCCATATTGACGCGCTTACAAATATAGTCGCGCCACATTTCATCCGCCACAATCCAAATCGCATCAATACCTGCATGGACACTTAACTCCTGCACGCTATATGCAATAATCGGTTTCTCATTAACTTCAATGTATTGCTTCGGGCGTTCTGCGCCGAGTCTGGTTCCGGTACCACCTGCTAAAACAATTGCTATATTCATAAAATACTACTTCCTCTTTAACCAATGTATGAACGAAAGGGAATGGCAATCCTTCCCATTCCCTTTTGTAATTAGAACTTCAATTTATGTATGTCTGCCAACACTTCTCCGTACGGTTTTCCTTTTCCGAAAAGAAGTGTCGTACCGAGAACAAACCCATTCACACCTTTTGGTGCATATTCCAGAATTTTTTCAGCACTGCAGGCACCGTCCCAATAGATATCAAAATCCATCTGCCGACGAAGTTCCAACAGTTTGTCTATTTTCTGACCAACATACGGAAGATACATCTGACCCGCATTGCCAGGATTCACCGACATGACAAGCACCTTTTTAACAATCGTGAGCATCATCATAACCGTCTCCACACTGGTGCCCGGATTGATTGCAATACCCGGAATCATTCCTGCATCAATGATTTTCTGCAAAGTCGTTGACGGATGATATTCCGCTTCCGGATGAATGTAGACCGTATCCCCCGGACGCAACTTGCTCAAAAACAACTGAATGTTATTATTTGGATGCTCAATCATCAAATGAACGTCCAACGGCTTTTGGGTTGCACCGGCAATATATGCCATATCATTTAAGGACATGGCGAAATTCGGCACATATCGACCATCCATAATATCAATATGGAACGAATCAATTCCGCCATCGTCTAATTCCTTTACTTCCTTTTGCAAATTGCCGTAATTGGCACACATCATAGATGCGGTAAGCTCGAAATTCATAAATATCCCCTTTATCTTTGTCGTAAGATTTGCCCAGTGTTTTTCTTTATTATAAGCTACTTTTTTAAGATGTCAATCGCTGCACTTCCGAACTTCGTTCATAACCCTGACCTGGCCCGTAGTTTTTCCATAACCACCAAAAGCATTTCCAAAAATCACACTAAAAATCTACAACCTGCATGCACTATCTTAAATTTATCGCAATTCACCATAAAATACAATGTAGCAAGCGTTTCTCCCATATATCCAACATACCGGTCACTCCTATCTTTTCCTTTTGGAACACTTAATTCTTCGATTCGTTCCAAAATCGGGAAAAGCCATTCGCAATAATCAAACAACACTTCTTTCCTAGCCAGCATAATATTATAATTGTAAAAATAGGTTTGTTTCAAAACATTCGGAAAGATATCGGCATACTCCGGCGCAAGCTCTTTAAGCGCAGTAAGCAGTGCCTGCCAATCCACGTCTTTCAAATATCTCTTATGATGTTCTTCAATATCGGGATCATAAGGCATCGGATAAGGCAAAACAACATCTACATTATTGTCTGACAACCTCAAGCAATCTTCTTCACTCAAATCTAATATTCGCCGATAGTGACATAGGCCAAAATATTGTTCCTCTCCTTGCTTCTCCTGCGCCACAAGAACATTTTTCCAGAGCCAATACAAAGCAGTAAGTTCCGAGTAATTAACATTTTTATAAGAAATATGCTCACCTTCACAATCAATTAAATCTGCCACTCGTTCTTCACAAAGAGCCGCCCCCACTTGTATCGGAACAATCCAATCCGGCATCCCAAATGAACTTGTCAGAGGTTTGTCTTTGTAAAACTTTGCCATATACATACGTATTTTTGCCTCTACAGTTCCAATCGGAAGTGCACGCAATGGCATAAACCTTCCTTCTCGAACATAATAATACCCCATCAACTCAGCCCATCGCAGGGAATCAAGCCTCGTATAATGGCGCAGCCCATACATTTGCAGACAGTTTTCAATTTCCGGCATCACATTCTCCGGAGTCGCTATCAAAACCTCTTTTTGATCCTTTTCCTCCTGCGAGAGCGTCTGAACAAACTTCGCCAATTCTAATACCGGAACACCTGCAAGTAAATCTGCATTATTTCCCTTTGATGTCACTAAAAAACATGGGATTTCCCTGTCCGGGCACAACTTGCTCACTGCTTCATATGCTCCAAGCGCCATACCTTGTGCCCCATAGATTACGATTTCTTTTTTCATTTCTTGCCTTTCTCTTGGTGGTGTATTACTTCTAATAGATTACCTTCAAACACAGGCATCGAAAAATATTTTTCATACAAATTTCTAGATGCCTTACCAATTTCCTTTAACTCGTTTTTTCGTTCAATACATTGGCAAATTTTTTCGCACAACTCCTCCACATTTTCGCTTTCATACACAAATCCATTTATCCCATTGTCAACGTATGCAGCAACCCCCGCCGAATCCGAAACTATACAAGGAATAGAATGCATCATAGCCTCATTCGCAACAATTGACATTGTATCAACTCGTGACGGGCATACTAATACATCTGCTTCTTCCAAGAGCCTATGTACAACTACACGTCTTACCGGCGGGACAAACTCTACGCTTTCCTCGAGCCCCTCTGCCATTTTCTTAACCATTCTCATGTATGCAGAATCTTTTCCCCCAACAATTCTAAAATGTGCTTGTTCCAAATATGTTTGCGGCATTTTTTTAATAGCCTTTATCAAAATATCTTGCCCCTTATAATCTTGTACATTTCCAATTGTTATAAACCCCATTTTGCATGACGCTTCAATACTTTTATGCTCTCCTTCTATCATATCCGGAATTCCGTATATCAATTGACTTACAGAAAGTTGTGGCAAATAAGTCCGAAAAGCACGTTCAGAAATAGGCCCGACTGCATAACACTCTAACTTTTCGCCGTCAACGGATCTTAAAATCTCCTTATCCATATTCTCATAAAACATTTCCGGATCATGAAGCCACCAAATATAATTTTGTCCCTCATGTCTTTTCAAGAGTAACAAATAATAATTCAGCGTATTACAAAATACATATGGGTAGTTTTTTATCCATTCAACATCAGCAAAAACTTGAATCTGCAAATTTGCATCAACTACTACCGGAATACCTTCTTTAAGTAAATCCTCTTTTAATTCACCGTCAGACCATGATGCAAAGACAACAGAATAACCATGTTTTTTCAAAATCTTTGCAGCATAAAAAAGCGCCAACGCCGCCCCATTATAATCCAAATTATGAGACATAAGGAGAATTTTTTCTTCTCCTTTACACATTTCATCCGGTAACATCCCATAGCAAAATACTTCTCGGTTCCGGACTAGCATTTCCGGGTATTTATACAGTTCCGAGTACATACATATTTTTTTATTCTTTACACCCAATTCCGCCAATTGCTTTCTAATCGGTTTTTCATGGACGCTTAACACAAAAATCAGATCATAATCATATTTTGATATATCTTGCGGTGCTATAACCAAATACCCATCCAACCGGGTCCCCTGCTTATCTGCGTCATTATCTACCAATGCAACAATACTATTGCCCCGAAACCATTGCTTATACTTGTTATAATAATCCCCGGTACCGAACAATAAAACACGCATAAAATCACCTCATTGAATCAATCAATTGTTCCAAAAAACGATTAACCTCATATACATTGATTGTATCACTCATTCCCTTTCCGATGAATTGATCTTTCATTTCTTTCCCATATTTCAAAGACGCTATCACAACTATCGCATTCTCCACTTGCAAAATTGTTTCCGGAGAATAAACAGTAACACCTTGTATTTTTTTTCCATGCCGATATTTGGCATTATCCAGCAGCCCATCCACATTCAGCCCAAAAACTTGAAACAACTTCAGACATTGCAAACCAATGTCACCTGTCCCAAACACATAACATGGTTTTTTCCACTTCATCCGAATCTGATTCCGAATCTCTGCATTTGTCTGTTCCCACAAATCCTTCGCATTTAAAAACAGACCTTGAAAACAATACATTTTTCTTGCGAGCTCGCAAGACGGGCTTTCTTCACCAAAAATTTCACAAGCCACTCTATATGTTTCATCAAGCGTATCCCTACTACGTGAAGATATACCACCCTCCGTAAAAAAAGTGATATTATGATCTATCGGCATCAAAGAGCATCCATCCTTACAAATTTGTGCACAAAACTTGTAATCTGCTGCAATTCGATAACTCTCATCAAACCCATATTCTTTTTGCAACTGCGTGCGCACAAAGCAAGACGGATGCGGCAAAGGCATTCCATACGCAAAATCATTTATAGTAACATTACCATATTTTTTTAACACCTCTTGAGTTCCATTACAAAATGTGAGATTTCCATATATTAAATCCGGATGCCCCTTTCTATATGCTTGAGCCACCGGAGTCAAAACGTCTTCATCATACCAATCGTTGCTACTTAGAAAACCTACCAATTGGCCTTTTGCCACATGCACACCTTTATTCATTGCCTGATATATTCCATCGTCCGGCTCACTGATCCAGTAATCAATTTCCTTTTCGTACTTACGAATAATATCTACCGTACCATCCGTAGAACCACCATCTATAATTATATATTCTTTTTTCTTATAAGGCTGCGATAGAACACTTTGAATTGTTCTCTCTATTGTTTTTACACTATTATAACAAACCGTAATCACAGAAATCAGGGGCTCTTTTTCAAACAATTCCGCATAATGCACATACTTTGCCCTTTTTTTCTCTAACAATTCCAGCACACTGTGCGGTTTAGTTTCAATCGCTATAATAACTCCTTCTTTTTCATAATGATCTATACTATCCGGAGAAACTATATTAATCCCCCGCATCTTTTTCCCCCACAGCGCTTCATTCCCATCTATCACACTTTTAATAACAATTCCCTTTTCTTCTGCCAGCTTACAAATCTGACACCCCAAATAGCCGGCTCCCCAAACAATATACTTCTCCTGTGCAGCCGGAAAACGCTCACTTAATTCCTTTTTTAAAACTTCTCCCCTACATATATTCTGCCATCCCAAGTTATCACATAATCGCTTTTGATATTCCTCTTTTAACACTCTATCCGCATTTCCGTTTTTCATATATCTGTTTTCTAATTTATAGCCATGCGATTCCATATATGGCTTCCAAAATTCCAAATCATATTTTTCCCACGCATGGCATCCCATCGGTAAATTACGATTATTATATTCAAAACACTCTCGCACTTGACTTTCAAAAGAAAACTTTAAAGCAATTTCTTTTGGTGCAACTTTAAAATCCGAACAATCCATAACAGAAAAATTGAAATCTTCATTCTCAAAAAAAACTCTTAGCTCCTTTGAAACCCTGTCTTCTCTCAACGCCTTTACAAAAGCAGAAATCTTTCGAAGAGAAAAACCTCCATTCCCCACATTCCACACTACATGGTCAGCATCTTTATAATAAAACCAACCACAAAGCCAAGGTGCACCTATATAATCATATTCCAAACCACAAAATTCCTCTAACCGGTCTTCAAAAACAAACGCGTCCAATTGATAAATCAGCATAAACTCATATTCTGAAAATGCCTCATAAAAATCTGCACATAGCATAAATTCATTATACGACGAGACACTTTCAA
>JAFTWX010000010.1 GCA_017465095.1 Lachnospiraceae bacterium
AAAATAGGTATATACCCCTGGCGGGACGGCGAAAGATCCGCAATTACCGTACTTACGAAATGCGGATTGACACCGCCGACCGGCGCCGTCCTGTATCCCCATCTTTGTTGCTCACTGCTAACTTTTTTCTCAGGGCCACTCTCCTGCAGATTTTCTTTGCCTGGAAGCTTCATTTCTCGGATCTCATCGTATCCTCTTTTCATTCCCTCTATATTTGCAGCCAAAGCATCCGGATATTTTTTGCCGAGGGTATCTTTACAGATCAGTTGTCCCACGGATGTATCTCCCATTCCCATGAGTCTTAAAGCCGCACCGAGCATTACGACATTAATCCGGGACTTTGTCTCCATGGCAATACGCTGCGCTTCCAGCCCGTAAAAATGTGATTTTGATACTTGTTCTTTGCATTCCGACGGTATTTGCACAGTTTCCTGCCCCGGTTCCAGCGCAAGAACGATGCTTGTATTTTCATCACATCCCTTCAGCACGGATGCATCTTTTAAAAGTGCCTGATGAAACACAATCAAAAGGTCCGGCTTTTCCACCGGCGAATGTTCCCTGATTTCTTTCTTCACATCGCAATAACGGATAAACCCTTTGACCGGTGTACCCGTTTTTTCCGACCCGTAGCTTGAAAAATTGGTGCTGTTTACATCCAAATATTTCACGCCCAGTTCCCCGAGCATTTTGCCGCAAAGGTTGGCTCCCAGACCGCCGATACTCTCCAGGCGCACTTCGTAATATTCCCTGCCCGAGGCGAGCGTTTCCTTAAGTCCCATTCCCACTACTTTTTCACCTCACTTTTGGGTATATTATTTGCGAAATATAAACAAATATACAAAAAATAACTGCCGAATCTTCATCTTATAAGAGAAAATTCGGCAGTGAATTTTTATTTTTTGTTAAATTTTATTTCAGCGCTTCCATAACTTCCTTGCGATAAGGAATTGAAGGAACTGCACCCTCTCTTGTCACGGCAATGGACGAAGCTTTAGCACTCATTTTGAGGATGTCTGCAATTTCCATCCCCTCAATGAGCCCCGCCAGAAAATACCCCGTAAATGTATCTCCCGCTGCGGTTGTATCGACTGCGTCAACCTTAAAAATCGGTTGCTGGATTCTCACATCACCTTCCGCATAGATAGCGCCGTCTTTTCCGAGCGTCAGAACAATCTTTGCATTCGGGTAAAGTTCTACCACTTTTGCAATGATTTCCTCCGGATCGCTAAGTCCGGTAATCTGTCCGCCTTCCACTTCATTCATAAGAAACAGGCTGATTTTGCTCATATCAACTTCTTTGAGCCTGTCGTTAAACGGCGACGGATTAAGTGCAATCTGCATTCCTTTCTCATAGGCTCTATCTACAATGTAAGGAATCATGTTCACTTCGTTCTGAAGAAGAAGCATATCACCTTTTTCAAATCCGGCAAGCACCTCATCCACATACTCTTCCGTCAGGCGTTCATTGGCACCGCCGTAAAGAAGAATACAATTCTGCGCACTCTTGTCAATCTGAATGATGGCATGACCGGTCTTTCCCTTGATTTGACGGATGTAATCCGCCTTCACACCGTACTCTCTGCACGCATCCAGAAACAGTTGTCCGTCATTTCCGATCATTCCTCCGTGATAAACATCCGCGCCCGCTTTTGCAAGGGCAATGGACTGATTCATGCCTTTTCCGCCGAGGAAAATATTCATTCCGTCTGTCGCCTGTGTCTCACCCGGCTGTACGATATGATCTACATTATAGACATGGTCCAAATTCATGGAACCGATATTTAATACTTTCATCGTTTCACCTCCATACAATCCAAGCTTAGTTCGCATTTTCTTTTGTAATTAAGGTTACTTCTACCGGAATGGAAGCAGGAATTGCCTCTCCGCCGATTAATTTAAGCGCGTTTTCAATTGCTGTAGAACCGATCAAATCCGGCTGCTGTGCAATCGTCGCTGCCATTCTGCCCTCTTTGATGGCTGCGATGGCATCATCTGTCGCATCAAATCCTACGATAACAACGTCTTTGCCTGCACCTGAAACGGCTTCCACTGCGCCCAGTGCCATTTCGTCATTGGCTGCGAATACCGCTTTGATATCGCCGTTTGCCTGAAGGATATTTTCCATTACAGACATACCTTCGGTACGATCGAAGTTTGCTACCTGGCTTGCCACAACATCAAGTTTTGCATCTGCAATATTGTGGAATCCGGTTCCGCGGTCAATCGCTGCTGAAGCTCCGCTTGTTCCCTGAAGCTCTGCTACTTTCGCGCCTTCACCGACCTGATCTACGATATACTGTGTTGCAAGCTCTGCACCGAGCACGTTGTCAGAAGCAATCTGACAATCAATTTCCACACCGTTTACCGCACGGTCAACAGAAATAACGCAAACACCTTTGTCTTTTGCTGCCTGTACTGCACCGGTCACTGCATCGGAGTCAACCGGATTTACAATAAGAACGCTGATATCTTTTGAAATTAAATCTTCAATGTCACTTACCTGTTTGGTTACATCATCGCCTGCGTCAACTACCGTAAGTGATGCACCTGCTGCATCTGCTGCTTCTTTAGCTCCCTCAACAAGTGTAACAAAGAACGGATTGTTCTGTGTGGAAACGGATAAACCGATGCTTCCGTTACCGATGACTTCCACTGTTTCTTTCTGTCCGAATGTTTCTACATTTTCCGGATTAACAAGGGTAACTTCTACCGGGATAGATGCCGGGATGGTTTCTCCTTTAATCAGCTTGAGTGCATTGTCAACTGCTGTAGAACCGATGAGCTCCGGCTGCTGTGCGATGGTTGCGTCCATTCTTCCTTCTTTGATGGCTGCAATCGCATCATCCGTTGCGTCAAAACCTACGACTACAATATCTTTTCCTGCACCGGAAATCGCCTCAACTGCGCCGAGCGCCATTTCGTCATTGGCTGCAAACACAGCCTTAATATCTCCGTTTGCCTGAAGAATGTTTTCCATTACGGACATACCTTCGGTACGGTCAAAGTTTGCTACCTGGCTTGCCACAACATCAAGTTTTGCATCTGCAATATTGTGGAATCCTGTTCCGCGGTCAATAGCTGCGGAGGCTCCGCTTGTTCCCTGAAGCTCTGCTACTTTTGCGCCTTCACCGACCTGATCTACAATATACTGTGTTGCAATTTCCGCACCCGCCACATTGTCAGAAGCAATCTGGCAATCGATTTCTACACCGTTTACCGCACGGTCAACGGAAATCACTTTTACACCTTTGTTTTTCGCTGCCTGAACCGCACCTGTCACAGCATCCGAGTCAACCGGATTCACAATAAGAACGCTTACGTTCTTGGATACCAAGTCCTCAATATCACTTACCTGTTTTGTTGCATCGTCGCCTGCGTCAACAACCGTAAGGTCAAGTCCTACTTTTGCAGCCTGCGCTTTTGCACCTTCTACAAGGGATACGAAAAACGGATTATTTTGTGTCGATACGGATAAACCTATGGTTCCGCCGGCTCCTGCGGATGTCTGCACAGCTCCGCCTTCACCGTCAATTGTAATTCTGCAGCCTGCAAGCATAAACATCATTACAAAACATAAAGCCAAAGATAAAACTTTTTTCATCATTTTCATGTCTGCTACCTCCTATGTTATCTCTTGCGGTCAGATAATACGGCTACAAGAATAACGATTGCCTTGATTACTTCCTGATAGTAAGAACCTACTCCTAAAATGTTCAAACCATTGTTGAGAACTGCGATGATAAGAACACCTGCGAAAGTACCGATGATTTTTCCTCGGCCACCGCTCATACTTGTTCCGCCGAGAGCAACTGCTGCGATGGCATCGAGCTCAAATCCGTCGCCGAGTGTCGGCTGCGCGGAGTCAAGACGGGAAATCATGATAAGTCCTGCAAGAGCTGCCATAAAGCCTGAGATTGCATAAACCGCAATCTTTGTCTTGCTTGTATTGACACCTACAAGATTGGCACATTTTGCATTGCTACCTGTTGCATAAATCTTTCTTCCGAACGTTGTTTTATGTAATACAAACCAGAAAATCGCAAGTGCAACCAAAAGGATGATAACCGGAATCGGAATGGAGAACCATGGATTTGCTGCCGGTCCGAATTCCAAATTTCCTTTACCTACTGCTTTAAACAAGAACTGTCCGCCCTCTGTCTCAATGCTTGCAACAAGTCTTGAAATCGGCTTTCCGTCTGTGATAATCATGGAAAGTCCGCGATATGCAGTCATGGTAATCAGTGTCGCGATAAACGGCTGAAGACGTCCCTTTGTTACAAGAACACCGCTGATGACACCGAGAAGTGTACCGACAAGAAGAGAAATGAGCATTGCTGCCCCTGTCGGAACACCGTATACAATAAGTTCTGCGCAGATAATTGCGCTGAGTGCGAAGGTAGAACCTACAGAAAGGTCAATACCGTCGGATAAAATGACGCAGGTCATACCGAATGCGATAAGTCCGTTAAAGGATGCCTGACGTAACAAATTTAAAAAGTTACTTGCCGTTCTGAATTCAGGACTGACAATACTGATTACGATTACTAACAGTAATAAAGCTAAAAACGCACCATATTCCCCAATGAGCGCTCCTATATTTTTCTTGCTCTTGTTCATTACAAACTACCTCCTGTCGCTAATGTCATGATCTTTGCCTGATCTGCATCTTTTCCATCAAGAATTCCTCTCACTTCACCTTCACGAACAACCATAATTCGATCGCTCATTCCGAGCACTTCCGGAAGTTCTGAGGAAACCATGATAACAGCAACCCCTTTCGCCGCCAGTTCGTTGATGATGTTATAGATTTCTTTCTTGGCACCGATATCCACACCTCGGGTCGGCTCATCTAAAATGAGAATTTTCGGGTCCGTGTACACCCATTTTGCAAGCACAACTTTCTGCTGGTTACCACCGGACAAATTGTTACACTCATGCCAAGGTCCGAAGCATTTCACCTTAAATTCCTCGATTCCTTTTTTCACAAGTTCTTCCTGCTTTGCTTTGTTGAGAACCGTGTTTTTGGAAACTTTACCGAGATTTGCAATCTCTATATTCTCCGCAATGCTCTTCTCCAGAAGAAGTCCTTCTGTCTTGCGGTCTTCCGTAATAAATCCGATGCCGGCTGCAATTGCCTGACGCGGATTTTTGATTGTCACTTCTTTTCCTTCTATGTAAATCTTACCGCTGTCTTTTTTCAGATTTCCGAATACAGCCTGCATGATCTCCGTTCTTCCGGCTCCCATGAGTCCTGCCACACCGAGCACTTCACCGGCTCTCACGGTAAAGCTTACGTCATGGAATAATTTTCCGCTTGTAAGTCCTTCCACTTTGATAACTTCTTCCCCGATCTTTGCTTCTCTCTTCGGGAAACGCTCTCCGATTTCACGTCCGATCATCATCTGAACTACATCATCCATGGTGATTTTTTTGATTTCTTTCGTGTCGATATACTCACCGTCACGCAGGATCGTAATTCTGTCACAAAGCTCGAAGATTTCCTCCATTCTGTGTGAAATGTATACGATGGAAACCCCTTTCTTGCGAAGCGAATTGATGACCTTGAACAAACCTTCCGTTTCACTTTCGGTCAACGCAGCTGTCGGCTCATCCATGATGATTACCTTTGCATCTACCATGAGCGCTTTACAAATTTCTACCATCTGCTGCTGTCCGACGGAAAGGTCTGACATCACTGCATCTACCGGGATATTAACCCCAACCTTTTCCATCACTTCATGTGCCTTTTCACGCATTGCTTTCATGTCACAAATACCGAATTTCTTTGTGATCTCTTTTCCCATAAATAAGTTTTCCACGACCGTGAGATCAAAAAGAACATTCAGTTCCTGATAGATAAATACAATTCCTGCTTTTTCCGCTTCCTGCGGCGACTTGTAAGATACTTCTTCTCCGTCCACAAGAACGGTTCCGCTGTCTTTTGTGTAAACCCCTGTCAGAATTTTCATCAATGTAGATTTTCCTGCACCGTTTTCACCCATCAGTGCATGAACCTCTCCATCCTTCAGAAAGAAACCTGCATTTTTCAACACCTGATTGGTTCCGAAGGATTTATTGATGCCCTTCATCTCAATATTCATGTTTTTTGCCTCCTTTCCCCTTATGCAAATATACAGCCGGACTGTAAAATGATATTTGCATACGGAGTTGTCTCACCCGTCCTGATTACTGCTTTGCAATTCTTTGTCTGCGCCTTGAGTTCTGTGTGCGGAACAAATTCCACTTCAATCTCCTGTCCGGCAAACAGTGTTTCGATCTGCGAAAGCACTTCCTTGTTCTGCTCCTTGATTTCTGTCGCCAAAACAATTTTCTCAATCTTCATGTCACCTGCTACAATCTCAAGCGTGCGCATAAAGGTCGGCTCACCGAAACAAAGTGCCAAATCAATTCGCTCCACCTCATCCGGAATCGGCAGACCGCAATCTCCGATACAGATGGTGTCCGTGTGTCCTAAATAGGATAAAACTCTCGAAATATCACTATTTAAAATGCCTGCTTTTTTCATCCTTTCCCTCCATTCTTTTTATTTTTTGTCGTTTCTCTGATGATTAACTTTGGCTCTAATATATATTCTTTTTCATCATTTTCCTTTTGTTGTAACACCAGTTCCACCGCCTTCCTTCCGATTTCCTCAATCGGCTGTGCAATGGTCGTGAGCTCAGGTGTCATCAGTTCAGACAGTTGTATATTGTCATAGCCGATGAGCTGAATCTGCTCCGGAACTTTGATACCGTTTTGATGCAACACTTTGTATGCCGAAATCGCCACTATATCATTGCAGGCTACAATCCCGTCTGCATCCGGATACGTTTTCAGCATTTCCTCTGTCGCCTTCAATCCCGCTTCAAAACTGTAATCACAATCTATCACCTGTACTTTTATATCCCGTTCACTGCACATATCTTTGCATCCCAAATAACGTTCTCTGGCACTTGAGATATCCTGTTTTCCTCTAAGGCATACGATGTGCTTACATCCGTTCTCAATCATGTGTTCTGCAGCCAACCTGCCTCCCCGATAGTGGTCACAGTGGACATACGCATCAGCCACATTTTTTTTCGTCAAACGGTCTGTGACAACAACCGGAATCGTACAGTTTTGTATGTCCGAATCCACGCCTTCGCTGCTCGTTGTCAAAATAATACCGTCTGCATTCATCGCACTGAGCATCTGCAGAATATTCTTTTCTTTTTCAATCTCGCCGTCGGTATTGAACAAAACCACCTTGTACCCGTGTGCATCGGCGGTTCGTTCCACCGCACCCGAAAACTGCGTAAAAAAAGGATTTTCAATACTCGGAATCACAAGTCCGATAATCTTTGCCGAACGTTTAAACAGCGTTCTGGCCGCTTCATTCGGCACAAATCCTGTTTCTTGAATCGCTTTCAGCACACGCTCTCTTTTTTCCTCATCCACTTTAGCCGTTCCGTTCATCACTCTGGATACCGTGGCCGGAGATACATTTGCAAGCGCTGCCACTTCTTTAATACTCGGCATTTTATCATCTCCTTTGAGACCTCTTGTCTATTTTTACTTTTGAAACCCGTTTCAAGATTGATTAAATTATAACATTTATACATATAATGTCAACCGTTCCATCGTTTTCTCTCTCTTTAAATGTGTATTTTTGTCGTTTTCAACTAAATATCTGTTTAATTTTTGTGCATAACAGCAAATCCCATAACGTACATACAAAAAAATGCCACACAAAACTATATTTTGCATGGCACTTTTATATAATCCTAGAATAATATAAATGTGCTTGTGAAGCTCTATTCTGTGTATCTAATAAACTTTCTGCTTCAACTAACAACCTACTTATATCTTCAATTTTACGCCCCCTACATTTCTACACAAAAAGCAGAAATGATTTTTTCATCTCTGCTTTTAACTTTTAACTTATATAATTTCTCTATCACTTAAAAACAACTTCACATACCCTAAAAATTGTTCTGCCTTACTTATCTGTTCTTCTGCGTCTTTCTTTGATGCCACAAAGAAATCTTCATAATCCGCATGTTCTCGCATTTCCATTGCATTCTGAATAATCTTTGAAGCAATCTTTTCAAAATCACCGGTCTTAACATGATACTGATTAAAATGCGCAATTACTCCACTATGTTTGCTACTGTCAAATTCATCCAATACATTCACAGCTCTCATTGCGTGAAAAATAGCATAATAAGAACGATTCAAAGCCAGTTTATAACTTCCTGAATCAAAAACTTCTTTTGCGTTTTTCAAATCCTCAAGAGCTCGCTCATATCTATATTTTGATAATTCTGTTATGCTGCCTGCCATAAAATAATCCCATCCTCTTTCAAATTCTTATAAAAAGGCATTATATCTTCCCATGTTCTAAATTTTTCATAATCAATCCGTAATACAGATAAAACTTTGTTATGTTCTAATTCTAGATCAACTATTATGTCAGTCATTCGTTCTTTCATATCAGCATTTTCTTTACTTCTCAACATCACAGCTATGTCTATATCTGATTCATCCGTCTGCGTACCTCTGGCAACAGACCCATACAATATAACACTTACAAGTAAATCTCCATAAATCTTTACGATTTCCGGAATAAGTTGTTGAAAGATTTTTCCGTTTTCCATGATGTACACCTCCTATTCTCTTCCTACTACAATTCTACACAATTACATAGAATTATACAACTCAATCTCAACAATATTCACACAAGCAGAATTAATCCTCTCTCTTGTTAATCAATGTGGCTTATCGTCCTTTCCTTCTTCTAAGCCCCTCAATGACTGTATCAATGCTCTCTTCTTCTACAACTCCCTGATATTTTTCATTTATATTAATCAGATCTTGCTTTGTCTGCTTTTCCACTTGCGTCAGTACCTCATATTCCTTTTCCAACTCTGCAACTGACCATTTTGAATACTCTTTTACTTTATCGTAAACATCTTCTTTAATCACATTCTCTCGTCTTCCATACAAAAACTCTATTGCATGATTAATTCTATCCATTGAGAAATTTTCAAGTTCATTTTTCATATATATAATAATTCCAATCACATCTGAAATATCATTTCTATATTCTCTTGCCGAAACCATTTTCATTGCAATTAAATATTCCCCATTCACAGTTCTAAATTCCAAACTTCCATTATTAAAAGAACAAAAATGTTTTGAAACTTCCCGTAATTTGTCTGAATAAGATGCAGTACGCATAAAATCTGAATTTAACCAATTATCCGGCAAATTATATAAATCTGCAATTCTATAAGAAACATTTTTAATCAATCCCATAGATTGCACCATAATATCAAAATACTGTGTAGCTTCTCTAAAACCATAATTTAAAAGAATACTACCACCACCTACAATTACCAATTCTACCGGCGCACTGGTTCCATTTTGTTTTTTATACTCTTTTGCAAATGCTTTTAAAATTGGATATGCATTCTCTTTTGTAATTAGAGTTTTATCACTACTAAACTGCGTCATATAAATCTCCTTCATATATGTTATGTTTTACAAACTCTTGGATACAATTTTTATATTTCTGATTATTTAATCTATCACCCACATAATATGGTTCTTTTAAAGACAGCTTTCTAATATGCGCATATTCCTGACATAAAGGAATCTGATTTTTAAGGGACAAATAGTCCAATAGGCTAATCAAATACATTGCTTTTAATAAATCTTCATGAAGCATATAGTAATCAATTCTGCGGTTTTCCAAAATGTATAATAATGTCTCTATCTCGCCATTATCTTTTAAATCATGATGTATCTTATTACGGAATGTCTGAAAATCTTCCTTCTCATATACTAAATCTTCTATACTTATCTTCAGAAAAACAGCAATTTTCTTTAACGTTTTATACTGACACTCTTCTAAATTTACTTTATTATTTACAATATCATTCAAGGTAGAATACGGAATAGAAGTTATCACAGACATTTCTCTTACAGATATTTTATTTTCTTTCAAATATACCTTTATATTCATAGTATAATCCCCCTTGTTTTGCTTTCTATATTATATATTATTACCGCTCAACCGTTAATTGTCAACGATATTTATTTTACATCTCTTTAAAAAATCAGCATTATTTTACCCGTTTTCACACAAAAAATGCTCCGCAAATTCCTTGCGAAGCACTTTTTCTCTCATTATATACAATTTTTATGCTGATACTTTTGTAACAATTAGTCTTATACAATCCCCTGTGCTGTCATAGCATCAGCCACTTTCAGGAAACCTGCAACGTTAGCTCCTACTACGTAGTCGCCTTCTTTGCCGACTTTCTTAGCTGCGTCGTCAAGGTTGTGGAAGATATCTACCATGATTCTCTGAAGTTTGGAATCCACTTCTTCAAATGTCCATGATAATCTCTCGCTGTTCTGGCTCATCTCGAGTGCGGATGTCGCAACACCACCTGCGTTGGAAGCTTTACCAGGGCAGAACAGGATTCCGTTCTTCTGGAAGTACTCTGTTGCCTCTAATGTGGTAGGCATGTTTGCACCTTCTGCTACTGCAAATACACCGTTTGCCACAAGTGCTTTTGCATCGTCAAGGTTCAATTCGTTCTGTGTTGCACAAGGAAGCGCGATGTCAACCTTTGCTGTCCAAACGCCTTTTCCTTCATGGTACTCAGCATTCGGTCTTGCAGCTGCGTACTCCGTAAGACGTGCACGTTTTACTTCTTTTACTTCTTTTAATAATTCAACGTCAATTCCGTCCGGATCATAAATCCAACCGGTAGAATCAGAACATGTTACAGGTTTTCCGCCGAGCTGCTGTGCCTTCTCGATAGCGTAGATTGCTACATTACCCGCACCGGAAACTGCAATTGTCTTTCCTTCCAATGATTTGCCGTTGCATTTGAGCATTTCATCTGTCAGATATAACAGACCGTAACCGGTTGCCTGTTTTCTGGCAAGAGAACCACCATAAGTTAAACCTTTACCTGTGAGAACACCTTCGTAGATATTGCGGATTCTCTTGTACTGTCCGTACATATATCCGATCTCGCGTGCACCTACACCGATATCACCTGCCGGAACGTCTGTGTCTGCACCGATATGTCTGTAAAGCTCTGTCATAAAGCTCTGGCAGAATGCCATTACTTCGTTGTCTGATTTACCCTTCGGATCAAAGTCAGAACCACCTTTACCTCCGCCGATCGGAAGTCCTGTCAAAGAGTTTTTGAAAATCTGTTCAAAACCGAGGAATTTGATAATACCAAGGTTTACAGAAGTATTGAAACGAAGTCCTCCCTTGTATGGTCCGATAGCACTGTTAAACTGAACACGGAAACCGTTGTTTACCTGCACCTGACCGTTATCATCTACCCATGGAACACGGAACATGATAATTCTTTCCGGTGTAACTAATCTTTCTAATAAAGCCTGTTTTCTGTACTCCTCTTCGTTTGCTTCGATTACGACACGAAGAGATTCCATTACTTCTTTTACTGCCTGGTGAAACTCTGGCTGAGCCGGGTTTTTCGCGATGACTAAGTCAATCACCTCATCAACATATGACATTTTATTGTCCTCCTTTTATGAAAAGATTTGTGGACCCCTTTTTTGCCCGTGTATTATTATAAATGGAAAAAAAGCAAAGCACAAGATTTTTTTACTTTTTTTCACTAAATTGTTAAAGTATTTACTCCTCACACGGATATACAAGCTTCATCTGACGGCGGATATCATCCATCGCTTTCATCAGTTTCAACGTCTCTGCATGCGGCATTTCCGGGCAGGAAAGCTGGTTTTTCTTCAGCGCTTTCTTGCAGGATTTCACTTCGTATTCATATCCTGTCACCTGCTTCGGACATTTTTTATATAAAATGCGCTTGTAGGCGTCATTGTAAACTGCCACCGACTGGAAATTATTGATATTTTCAATCACCATAAAGCCTTTGGTTCCCTGAATCACGCCCATACGGTCACTTACCATGAGCATGGACGTATGGAGAACCGCCAATCTACCGTCATTGTATTCGATGGTGATGCTCTCCTGCGCATCCACGCCTTTGTCCGTCATCACAGCATGGCTGGATACTTTTTTGATGTCGTCACCGAAGAACATATATGCTACATTCAGCGGATAGATGCCGACATCAAGAAGGGCACCTCCTGCAAGGGACGGCTCAACAAGTCTTTCCTTGAATGTCATTTCATATCCGAGATTAGCTGTAAGCAACTTCGGCTCTCCGATGATTCCGCTCTCCATAATGTCCTTGATGGTCTGATACATCGGCATATAGCGGATCCAGATCGCTTCCGTAATGAAAACTTTCTTTTCTGCCGCATAATCGAGAAGTTCCTTTGCCTGCGCCTCATTGACACAGAACGGCTTTTCCATCAGCACCGGCTTCCCGAAATCAATACACATTTTACCGTGTGCAAGGTGCATGGTGTGCGGCGTCGCCACATACACAAGATCTACCTTCGGATCTTTCAACATCTCTTCATAGCTTCCGTAAGCCACTTCCACTTTGTTATCTTTTGCAAACTTTTTCGCTTTCTCAAGATCTCTGGATGCAACCGCATACGGCACAGCACCTTTCATGCGATACAGCGTATCCGCCATGATGACCGCAATACGTCCTGCCCCCAAAATACCTACTCGCAATTTTCCCATAAAAATACCTCCTGTCTACTTTGCTTGTGACGATATTGAAAACTCACCGATATATCGTTTCTTTTCTTCCGGAACCCACACGGCAACAATCTGGTGGAGTTGCCTGCGCTCAAACGGCTTTGACAGGAAATCTTCAAATCCGTTGCGCAAATAATCCTCTTTTGCACCCACAAGCGCGTTGGCTGTAAGCGCAACAATCGGGGTTCCTTCTATCATGTCTTTATAGTCTTTTCTCAAAATACGGGTTGTCGCAATTCCGTCCAGCTCCGGCATCATATGATCCATAAAAATCATATCATATTTATTCTGACTCACCATCTGTATCGCTTCTTTTCCGTTTTCTGCTTCATCAAGCTGAAACTTGTACTGTTCCAACATATGATAGACAACTTTCCGATTGACACGGTTATCATCTACAATCAATATGCGACACTGCTCGGCCTCAAACATCCGGCTTGTATTTTCATTCATCTCCGGTTTATCCAAAATCATACTGTCATCTACAATCTTCTGCCTTATCCGTATAATAAAGCTTGTCCCCTCACCGTATACACTCTTTACATCAATCGTTCCCTGCATCAAATCTACAAGTTTCATGGTGATGGAAAGTCCCAGCCCTGTTCCCTCTATTTTACGGTTCCGTTGCATATCCAGCTGACGGAATGCTTCAAACACATGCGGAAGTTCTTCTTCTTTGATTCCGATTCCGGTGTCTTTCACACGCAGCAGCAATTCCACATGACGGGAATCCGTGTGCTTTGCGCCTACAACGATTTCGACATATCCTTCGTTTGTAAACTTGATGGCATTATTGACCAGATTAATTAAAATCTGTCGAATACGGCCTTCATCCCCGTAAAGATGGTCAGGCACATTTTTGGCTATATTTACCTTCAGCTCCAATCCTTTCTTTTCCGCCGTAGTCTTGACCAGATTCACTGTATCCTTCACCAGTTTCTGCACACTGTATCCGGCTTCCACCAGCTCCATTTTTCCGGATTCTACTTTGGACAAATCCAGTATGTCATTGATCAGTGACAGCAGATTTAACGCCGCCGTTTTAATATCACAGGCAAAATCATACAATTTTCGACCGCGGCTTTCCTCAATAATAAGCTCACTCATGCCGATGATGGCGTTCATCGGTGTCCGAATTTCATGTGACATATTGGCAAGGAAATTTGACTTTGCATAATTGGCCGCCTCTGCCTCTTTACGCATGATATCCAGATTTTTGATATATTCATACGTCTCTGTCACATCGACAATCAACACACTGTATCCTCTTGTTACACCGTCCGCATCCGCCAGCGTATGAAGATGTCCTTCATAATATTTTCCGCCCGCTTCAAACTTTTCATCTCCCTGAAGAATATGCATCGGAAACTGCGGAATATCCGTTAATTTTTTGTGGTTCTCAATGGCCGGAAACAATTCTTTCGCCATTTTATTGTACATCAACACGCCGTAATCTTCACTCACTGCAATCATTCCGTCGCCGAGGGAGTCAAGAACCGTTTCTGTCGCCGTCCTCTTTAAGTCAAAATCATTTTTATTCCATACACGCAAAACCAGTACGGCAAACAAAAATGCAAGCGCAGGTGCTGTCGGATCATACCCTTCCGGGAAAACCTTAAGCAGATACAGCACCAACACACTGAATGCAAAGGTGGCTCCCAGTATGATGGCACGGAATTTTTTATTTCTTTTTAAATTTTTTTCTCGCTTTGTATAAAACAACAGTATGTATACCGAACATGCCCAAGGCACAACAGCGCACATCAAAACATAAAAATAAAAACCGAAATTATAAGTTAATACAACATGCGGAAATACACCTTCTGTCGTATATGTAATTTCTTTGTAATAAAACGGATGCAGCGGCGTTGTCCACACCATCGCAATCACTGCACAGCTGCACAAAAGCAGAAGCCTCTCAAACCATATGCACGGTTTAAAGCCGCAGTATTCGCAGATAAACATCATAAACAGAACCGCCACAATACTGCTTCCTATGTATTCAACACGGATTGCCATCATCGCTTCGTTCAAAGTATTTGCAAAGAGTTCCTGCAAATATCCGGCGTTGTGCACCAACGTAGCCGCCAAAAACGCCAGCATCAGCTTTTGGGTGTACGATGCGCCGACACGGAACATACTGATAATTGCAAAAACGGTAAACAATATTGCTAATATCTGTATTCCCACCAATAATTGAAACACTTTTTATCCCTCCGAATTTTAACCCTGTTTCATTTATACTATCAAATCCTCCCACAACTAGCAACAAAAAAAGCCGCTTACAAGTAAGCGACTTTTTCCGTCATAGGATTTTTATTCCACAAACTCCGTCTTCACGTAGCCTGTCTCTCCGTTAAATTTAATTTTACACCAGCCATCGGCCTGTTCCATAATCAAATCGTAGTGCTCGCCTTTGTAGGCAACACCGAGCTTATCTGCAGATGTGGAAGCAGATTTTCTCACATTAACAGTCTCTTTGATTGTCACTTTACCTTTTGCGGTAAGGTCCGTTGTCGGCGCATCTTCCTCTGTCTCTTCTTCCGGCGCTTCCTGCGTTGTCTCTTCCTGCGTACTGTTATCCGCAGTCTCTACTACCTCAAGATACTCACTCTTGATATATCCCTCATTGCCATCATAGGAAACACGGCTCCAGCCGTTTTCTTTCTTTTCATAGCGGGTAATTGTCTCGCCCTGGGCAACGCGACCGATACGGTCTGCATTCTCACTGTCGGATGCTCTTACATTAACAGTGTCTGTCGCTTTTACAAGTTCTTCCACATTCTGTGGCTGTTCCGGCTCCTGCTCCTGGCTTTCTGCCGGCTCCTGCTCCTGTCCTTCTTCCGGCTGCGTCTGCGCCATTGCAGCACTTACTTCCGCATCCAGTTTTGCGGAAAGTGTGCTCATAAAATCTTTGAGTGCTGTATCCGCATCAAGAGCTTCCGCATATTTCGTCTCAACCATAGCAAACAAATCTGCTACATCGGTCTGTGCCATAAACGCCTTGATATACTCTGTATCCTGCTCTGTCATATTGGCATCACAAATATAGAGACTTCCGTCTTCCCTCGGGCAAACATAAAGTGTTGTCAGTCCCGGAGCAAGGGTATTAATTCCGGTAAATTTAATCTCATAGTACACGAAAGCCACCTGAGATCCTGCAAGCGGACCCGGTTTCGTATAAACTTTAATATTATCAAACTCGTCGATATAGGCGCTTTCTTTCTCAATTTTAATCAGTTCTTCCTGCTCCGCCCCATCTTTCAAAGATGCATACGTCGTTGAATCACCATTGGTCATAGCATTAAAATAGCGATTTACGATATCATTGACATCTGCATGTGCATTCTCTTCCAGTGCTACATCCGGAACCGTGTAATCGACCGTTGGCTCACTTTCGCCTTCTGCCGCTTCCGTCTCCTGATCTGTCACGATTTCCTGCTGAGCGCCTTCTTCCCCATCTGTCGGCTTCTCATCTTTTCCGCAGGATACTGCAAACACGACAACCAAAAGTACAACGACTGCTGCAATCGCACTGTAAAATATCGTTGCAAATTTTTTCTCCTTTTTTAACCTTTTCCCAATCACACTGAATAACTCAGCGATTTTGCTCATAAAACCCATTGAAACATCCTTTCTGAAATATGTTAATGTGACTCATAACCCCTTCACAGAAACGTACCCAAGAGGAATCGAACCCCCATCGGCTGAACCGGAATCAGCTGTTTTATCCGTTAAACTATGGGTACTTATATGTTACAAATTTGTTACACACTTTTGTTATCATAACATAACTACCCGAAAATAGCAAGTAAGGAAGGAAAACGACTGTTTTTCCTTCCTTACTTATTTTTACCATATCTGCTATTTTCATACACAAATCACTTCGTCCCAATGTTTCCCCGGCCTTTTTTAACGCCTATCCAAGCGCCACATCAAGAATCATCATAACCGTAAAGCCCAGCGCAAAAAACACGGTACCGATATTGGAATGTTTTCCTTCCGACATTTCAGGAATCAGCTCCTCCACAACAACATAAATCATAGCTCCGGCTGCAAAGCTGAGAAAATATGGCAAAACCGGAACCACAACACTTGCTGCCAATATGGTAAGCACTGCTCCCAGCGGCTCTACAATTCCGGACAAAATACCATACAGGAACGCTTTCGGTTTGCTGACCCCCTCTGCCTGAAGAGGCATGGAAATAATCGCACCTTCCGGAAAATTCTGTATAGCAATACCGACAGAAAGTGCAAGTGCTCCCATAACCGAAATATCACTCTGTCCCATGGCAAGTCCCGCATAGACAACTCCCACTGCCATTCCCTCCGGAATATTGTGAATGGCCACGGCAAGGACAAGCATTGTCTTTTTTTTAAGATTACTTTTCGGTCCCTCCGCCTCATCGCTGTTCAAATGCAAATGCGGAACCAACCGATCCAATGCCAGCAAAAACAAAATTCCGAGCCAAAAGCCTACCGCTGCGGGTACAAATGCAAATTTACCCATGTGCTCCGATTGATTCATGGCCGGAATGAGTAAGCTCCACACGGAAGCAGCTACCATAACTCCTCCGGCAAATCCGGTCAATGCCTTTTGCAACAATGTATGCATTGCATTTTTCATAAAGAAAACACACGCCGCCCCCAGCGCAGTTCCTAAAAACGGAATCATAATTCCTCTGAAAATTTCTATTGTCATTTCTTACCTCCCACTATACTTTTATTATTATATAAAATATAAATTCATTTGTGAATGACGTCCCCGTCTCGCCTGCATCACTTCCAAACAAAAAAGCCCGCTCACAACGAACCGGCTTCTTTGCACTATAGGATTTGATTAAGGTCACTAATGACAACAAGAGTTCGTCACTTGATACAGTTAGCTTAACCTAACTCCAGTTACTTGTCAATAACTTTTTTAATTTTTTCTCCATACCGACGGTGTCAGCAAAAGGAGAATCGGGTAAAGCTCCAGTCTTCCTGCCAGCATATCAAAAATAAATATGCATTTCGAAAATGCGGAAAAACCTGCGAAATTCCCTGTCGGGCCGACTTCCATAAGTCCCGGACCTATGTTGTTGATCGTTGCAGTCACCGCTGTAAAATTCGTAATTAAGTCCTTCCCATCCAGCGTAATCAACAATAAAGATACACAGAAGATGACTGCATACGTCATCAGGAAGGCTCCGACACCGCGAACCACGCCCTTATCTACTGCTTTATCATCCATCTTTATCGTATGCACACTTCTCGGATGAATCAATGTCTTAATTTCCTGACCGATGGTTTTGAACATAATCAAAATTCTGGATACCTTGATACCGCCTCCGGTACTTCCCGCACAGGCACCGCAAAACATAATTAACACAAGGACAGTCTTTGACATCTGCGGCCACAAATTAAAATCGGCCGTAGCATAACCTGTCGTCGTAATCACGGATCCAACCTGAAACGCCGCATGATGTAATGCCGCCCATATACTGTCATAAAACTCTCGGATATTGAATGTAATCACTGCAATGCTGGCAAATATAATAATAAAATACCATTTTACTTCCTCAATTTTAAACGCATTTTTTTTATTTTTGCCCAGCAAATAATAATAGAAGTTAAAATTGACACCGAACAGAATCATAAAGATTGTGATTACAGCCTGACAGAATACGGAATAGTCTGCTATACTGCTGTTCTTCACGCCGAATCCACCGGTTCCTGCCGTACCGAAGGAAAGGGTTACCGCCTCAAATATCGACATTCCGCCCAGCGCAAGAATCACCATTTCAATCAACGTCATGGCAATATAAATCATGTATAAAATCTTTGCAGTCTCTCTCACCTTCGGCACAAGTTTTCCTACCGAAGGGCCCGGGCTTTCTGCACGCATCAGATGCATGTTACTGCCACCGGTTAAAGGAAGCACAATCAAAAGGAATACAAAGACACCCATTCCGCCGATCCAATGGGAAAAACTGCGCCAAAACAGACATGCATGGCTGAGCGCTTCCACATCGGAAAGAATACTGGCTCCCGTCGTCGTAAACCCCGATACAATTTCGAACAGTGCATTAACATAAGAAGGGATTTCGCCGCTGATAACAAACGGCAGTGCCCCGAAAAGACTCATAACAATCCAGCTGAGCGCTACAATCACGAAACCTTCCCTTGCATAATAGTTTTTGTTCTTTGGCTTTCTCGCCGTCAGCAAAATACCGATTACAGCACATAACACTGCTGTTACGATAAATGCCACTCCGCTCTTTTCCTGATAAATCAAAGCGACCAAACTTGGCAGAAGCAAAAAAATCGCTTCCAAAACCAACACCCAGCCGATGATATAACGGATAATTGAATAATTCATTTTTCTCCTCCGGTGTTACTCTATAATATCATTGATGTCTCTAAGTCCATGCCGCGTTGTCACGATAATCACCGTATCTCCCACGTGAATCTGTGTCTGTCCGTTCGGACGGATGATTTTTCCCTTGTGGTTGATGCATGCAATCAGGATATTGTTTTTTAATTTCAGATCCATAATCGCTTTTCCCGCAAGTGTTGACCCTTCTTTTACTCTGAATTCCAACGCCTCCACCTTATTTTCAATCAGACGGCACATAGCCTCCACATTGCTTCCGACCGAATTCTGCATGGCGCGTACATAACGAACAATATATTCCGCCGTAATATGCTTCGGATAAATCAGACTTCCGAGCTGAAAGTTCGAAACAACATCCTCAAAGGAAATGCGGTTAATCTTTGTAATAATTTTTGCCTTGGAACAACTCTGTGCATACAGTGAGAGGAATACATTTCCTTCATCCAATCCGGTCAAGGATACAAACGCTTCCGTATTTGCAATCCCCTCCTCCATAAGAATATCATGGTTGGTAGCATCTCCGTGAATAATTACGGCCTCCGGCAAAAGCTCGCTGAGTACTTCGCAGCGCGCCGGATCCTGTTCGATAATTTTTACGTGAATACCCATGCTGAGAAGCTGCTCCGCCAGATAGTAGGCAATGGTTCCACCGCCAACAATCAACGCATCCTTAACCTGATGTGTCTCGACACCGATCTTTTCAAAAAATTGTTTTGCATCCTTCGGCGACGCAACAATACTGACAACATCATGCCCCTGAATGACGAAATCACCTTTCGGAATCACAACTTCATCTTTTCTTTCCACCGCACAAAAGAGAACACCGGAATTCAATTTCCTGCTGATTTCCATCAGGCTGTTCCCTTCCAGAACAGAGCCCTCCTGCACAACAAACTTGAGTATCTCCACCCTGCCCTTTGCAAACGTATCAATCTTATCTGCCGAAGGAAAGCGCAGCAGACGGGCCATCTCAGTCGCAGCAGAAAATTCCGGATTAATTACCATGGACAATCCCAATTCATCTTTAATGTAGCTAATTTCATGCGAATACAGAGGATTGCGCACTCTCGCAATCGTATTACAATTACCGACTTTTTTTGCAAACAGACAACAGAGCAAGTTCTGCTCATCAGAACCGGTAACGGCAATCAGCAAATCTGCCTCCTCAATCCCTGCTTCCTTTTGAACAGAATAACTGGCACCGTTTCCGACAACACCCAGCACATCGATACGGTTGGTAATATCCCCGATTGCATCACTGCTCATATCAATGACGGCGATATCATGCCCCTCCTGCACCAGCTGCTCCGCTATGGTCGCTCCTACTTTTCCACATCCCACAATAATGATTCTCATAACTCTTTCTCCTTTTTCGCTATAAGTGCATTCATAATGCCGAATTCCTTTTTCACAAGTACAACGGAAACAATCGCCGCCACCAAATCGGCAATCGGTGCTGCATACATGATTCCGTCAATCCCCATAAACAAAGGAAATATCACGATAAGCGGCAACAGGAACAAAATCTGTCTTGTCAGGGACAAAAACACTCCCTTTCCCGGTTTCCCGATTGATGTAAACAAATTCGAGGAAATCGGTTGCACCGCATTTAAAAACACAAAAAACATATAGATTCGGAAATATCGCACGGCAAACAAATAATAGGCTTCACTTCCACCATCACCGAACAATCCGATAATCTGCCGCGGGAAAATCTGAAAGGCTAAAAATGCAAGGCACGAAATCAATGTTCCCATCTTAAGCGCCAACAAATACACTTCTTTGACCTTTTTATAATTTCCTGCGCCGTAATTAAAACTGGCAATCGGCTGCATTCCGTGAGACAGCCCGATACAAATGGAAAAGAATACCATCCCCACCTTGGAAATAATGCCTGCACACGCCAGCGGAATGGACTCTCCGTACTGTGACAATGCCCCGTAATACGTCAATGACTTGTTTAAAACAATCTGTACGATCATCATGGCAATCTGATTAAAGAAATTAGCCACACCGAGCCTCGTCAAAAAACTTACATATTCCGGTCGCAGACGCAAGTATTTTCTCTCCAGTGGTACGGTTTTAAATTTTATCAGATTGGAAACAATCATACCGGCTGCAACCACCTGCCCGATCACAGTTGCAAGGGCTGCTCCGCGCATTCCCATCTGTAATCCGAACACAAAAACCGCATCCAGCACCGTATTGATTACCGCTCCCGCAATATTGCAAAACATGGCAGCACGCGGATTTCCGTCCGCTCTCACCAAATGTCCGCCGCCTGTAGACAAAATCAAAAACGGGAATCCAAACGCCGTAATCCCGGTATATTCTACCGCATACGGAAGTACCTCCGCCGGTGCACCGAACATTTTAAGAAGCGGTTCAAGCCACACCAGCGTCACAACGCATAATACCATACCGCTGACAAATAACATCATGGCCGCATTTCCGATATAATGCACAGCCTTCTCCGGCTTGCCCCTGCCCATCGTCAGATTGAACGCCGCAGCACCTCCGACACCGAACAAAAGCGCCAGTGCCAGACAGGACGTGCTGAGCGGAAACGCCACATTCGTCGCCGCATTTCCTAACTCTCCGACACTGTGACCGATAAAAAACTGGTCCACGATATTGTATAAAGCGCCGATGACCATGGAAATGATACTTGGAACCGCAAATTTTATCAGCAGTTTTTGTACCGGCTCCCGTCCCAAAAGATGATTATCTTTCATTTCAATTCCTCTTGAAAAAAACTCCAAAAACTGAGAAACCGACTCACATCAGTTTCTCAGCTTTCACATACTTATTTTATATTTCTTTTTTTTACGTCCGCTTTCAGCATCTGATAACATGCTGCTGCAATCGGTACTCCGAGAAGCATTCCGCCCACGCCGAGAACACCTCCGCCGATTGTCACCGCAGAAAGCACCCAAATACCCGGAAGTCCGATGGACGAACCAACCACCTTCGGGTACACAAGATTTCCTTCCACCTGCTGAAGAACCACAATAAACAGAAGGAATAACAGCGCCTGTACCGGCGAAACTGTCAGAATCATGAACGCCCCTACCGCAGCTCCGATATAGGCACCGGCCACCGGAATAAGTGCAGTAAAACCAATAAATACACCGATCATCGTTGCATAAGGGAAACCGAAAATCAGCATGCAAACCACACAAAGCGCACCGAGAATTACTGCCTCTGTACACTGTCCCACAATAAACTTTCGGAAACTGTCATTAAACACGTGATACACATAGCTTATCTTTCTGTATACGGTATCCTTGCAATATGTTTTACAGATACGTTTCACCTGCGTAAACAATGTCTCTTTTCCGAGCAACAGATAAATGGAAAAGATCACTCCGATCAACAACGTCACCGCACCGGAAAAGACACCGGACACCACGGAAAATACCGATCCCATAACACCGCCGATACCGGAGGCAATGAACGCAGCTACCTGTTTTAATACATCCTCCCAATCAGATAAACTGTTCTGCTGAATGCTGATACCCGCCTCACCGAGCATCTTCATAAGCTGCTCGTTATTCTGTACATATTCAGTAGCTTTGCTGAGCACTACCGGAATCTCATTGACAAGCAGCTTTCCGCACTCAATCAGCTGCGGAACTACCAGACTGAAAATCAAAAAAAGAATTCCGACTACAGAGATGTAAGCCAAAAGCATACACACCATACGTTTGCTTTTGGATACCCATTTTTTATTCTGAAATTTTTTCCCTTTAAAATAATACTTTTCGTAAAAACTCATGAGAATGTTGACAACATATGCAATCAGGCAGCCGATAAGCAACGGTTTCGCTGCCGACAAAGCCACTCCGAGCAAGGCAATCATGCTCTCCCAGTAGGTGACGAACAGAAAAATAACCGCAGCCGTCACACCGATTTTAAGACAAGTTTTCCATTCCAATTTCATGCCAAGTCCTCTTTCAAAAAAATTTAAAACTATACAGGTCAAACTATAGCACAATGCATGATTTGTTACAAGTGCATTTTCCGCAACCACAAAGTGCGCGTATTTAACGGATTGACACCACTTCGTAGCCCTGTTCTTCTACCGCTTTTGTAAGAATCGCATCATCAATTTCTTTGCTGCTCTTTACGATTGCGCTATCTGTTTCATGGTCTACAACCGCCTCTGTCACACCGTCGATTTCCTCCAGACATTTCTTTACTCTGCCGGAGCAGTGCATACACATCATTCCCTTAATTTCCATTTTCTTTTCCATACGTTTTACCTCTTCTTTCTTTCTATTCAACCTGAGCGCATTGGTTACAACACAAAAGCTTGACAAACTCATGGCCGCTGCCCCGATCATCGGATTCAGCGAAATTCCGAACGCCGGATAAAGCACTCCGGCAGCAATCGGAATACCGAGCGTATTATAAATAAATGCCCAAAACAGATTTTCCTTAATATTTTTCATTGTAGCACGGCTTAAATTTAAAGCATCTACAATTCCCGACAACCGGCTTCCGACTAACACCACATCCGCCGCATCTACGGCCACATCACTTCCGGATGCAACAGCAATACCGATATCGGCCGCCATAAGCGCAGGGGCATCGTTGATGCCGTCTCCGACCATAGCCACCATTCCCTGTTTTTTCAGTTCATCAATCACATCTTTTTTGCCTCCCGGAAGAACACCGGCAATCACTTCATCTACCCCGGCCTCAAGTCCGACCGCCTTGGCTGTCACCTCATTGTCTCCGGTTAACATAACTACTTTAATCCCCATGGATTTTAAGCTTCGGATTGCATCCTTACTGTCAGATTTTAACACATCGGCAACTGCAATCATCCCCAGAATCATCCGGTCAACAGCAAAGAACATCGGTGTTTTTCCCTGCGTCGAAAGTCCCTCGGCTTTTTCACGGATTTCCGGACTGATTTCTGCCACAGTTTCCATGTACTTCAGACTTCCGCCCGCAATTTTCTTTCCGTTCCATACACCGCACAGACCGTTTCCTGCCACCGCAGCAAACTCCGTAACTTCGCCGGTCACTGTCACTTTATGTTCCCGGGCATAATTTACAACCGCCTTTGCCAGCGGATGCTCACTCTTCTCTTCCAGTGCAACCGCAACCTGCAGCAGTTCCGATTTTTTGTCATCTGCAACCGAACACACATCCGTCACCACCGGCTTGCCCCGGGTTATGGTTCCCGTCTTATCCAGCGCGACTATCTTCACCTTTCCGGTCTGTTCCAAAGAAGTCGCATTTTTAAACAGCACCCCCATTTTGGCTCCTTTTCCGGTTCCGACCATAATCGCCACCGGCGTTGCAAGTCCAAGCGCACAAGGACAGCTGATAACAAGAACAGCGATTGCCCTGGCCAGCGCAAAATCACTGCTCTGTCCCGTACATATCCAAACAATAAATGTAAGCACGGAAATTGAAATAACCACCGGCACAAATACACCGGATACTTTATCCGCAAGTTTGGCAATCGGCGCCTTGGACGATGCGGCCTCACTCACCATCTGTATGATTTTTGCAAACGTTGTATCCTCGCCCGTCCGCACTGCTTCACATTTCAAAAAGCCGGACTGATTGATTGTTGCCGCCGAAACCAAATCATGCTCTGCTTTATCCACCGGTATACTCTCACCGGTCAGCGCCGACTCATCGACTGCACTGTTCCCTCCGACAACCCGTCCGTCCACCGGAATGCGGTCTCCGGGACGCACGATAAATATATCTCCCTGTTTCACCTGTTCTACCGGAACAATTTTTTCTGTGCCGTCCACAAGCAATGTGGCTGTTTTCGGCGTCAGTTTCATCAGACTCCGAAGCGCATCCGTCGTTTTCCCTTTTGCCTTTGCCTCCAGCATCTTTCCGACCGTAATCAAGGTCAGGATCATCGCTGCAGATTCAAAATAAAATTCATGCAAATAGTGGACGCCCATAGCCGAATCACCGGATACATAGCATTCCGTCATTGCAAAAAGTGATCCCATACTTCTGACAAAAGCCGCTCCCGATCCGAGTGCCACCAATGTGTCCATATTCGGCGCCCCGCGGAGCAGACTCCCGAATCCAACTATATAAAATTTCCGATTGATAAACATGACTGTTATCGTCAATAAAAGCTGGCAAATACCGATTGCAAGCGGATTATTCGCAAGGCCGGGCCAAAGCGGCCATTCCCACATCACATATCCCATAGACAGGTACATGAGCGGCACCAGCAAACAAAGCGAAGATACAAGCCGAAATCGCGTACGCTTCTCCTCTGCTGTCCATTCCGGCTCTCCGTCCGGATTATGATTTCTATTTGTTTTATCTTGCGCATCTGCAGAAGTTTCTCCGGCTACACAGGCTCCGTATCCTGCCTTCTCCACAGCTGAGATAATCTCCTGCGGCGAAACATCGCCCTCCACCTGCATTTGATTCAGCAGCAAATTGACAGACACATTTGTAACTCCCTGCACTTTCGCCACAGCCTTCTCCACTCTTGCACTGCACGCTGCACACGTCATTCCCGTCACCTGATATTGCATTTTAACACCTCACTTTGCCCTGCCAAAAAAGCAATCCATACGGATTGCTTTTTCTTTTTATTTTTTCTTTTTTGATACCGTAAAACTCATTACAAGTGCCAAAAACAGCACCGCTACCACCATCCAGAAAACTCTGACCGAAGCCGCCTGCGCAGCAAAGAAATCATAGTATCCTTTCAGGTAAATAATGATAATCAGCGTCGGAATCACATACGTCATATATCCCCGCAATGCCTTAGGCAATGCTTTTCCTTTTCCTTCATTTACCTCTGCCAGGAAATTGTCAAAGCCCCATCCGTTTTTCTTCACACTGAACAGCACAAACAAAAGACTTCCCAAAGGAAGAATGTTGTAAGAAACAATGAAATCTTCCAAATCCATCAGATTCGTCTTCGCGCCAAGCGGTTCAATGAAAGAAAGAACATTAAATCCGAGAATCGCCGGGAGTGACAATACCGTCACAAGTCCCAGATTAATCCAGACGGTCTTTGCTCTGCTCCATCCGGTTGCATCCATCATCATGGCAATAATATTCTCAAACACGGCAATTACCGTCGAAAGTGCTGCAAACGTCATAAAAATAAAGAATAAAGTTCCCCAAACCATCCCGGCTTTCATGTGTCCGAACACCGTCGGAAGGGTAATGAACAAAAGCGAAGGTCCCGCATCCGGTTCAATTCCGTAAGCAAAGCAGGCCGGGATGATAATAAAACCTGCTGTCAGCGCCACAAATGTATCCAAAACAAGAACATTCCCTGCTTCTCCAAGAAGCTTTCTGTCCTTATTCAAATAACTTCCGAAAATTTCCATACTACCCATACCGACACTGAGCGTGAAGAATGCATGGGACATAGCATTAAAAATTACAGTTCCGACTCCGTTGTCTGCCATCTTGCCGAAATCCGGAATCAGATAAAACTTTATCCCCTCCATCGCATTCGGTAGAAATACAGAGTTCACTGCAAGTACGACCATAAGTCCGATCAGAAGAAGCATCATCACTTTTGTGATTTTCTCTACACCGTTCTGCAATCCCTTGGCGCACACACCAAAAGAAACCGCAATAACAATGATAGTCCAAAACAAAAGCTCTCCCGGATTTCCGGTCATCATACCGAATTCTGCTTTCGCTGCTTCTGTACTGATTTCTGCCATAGTTCCCCGAATCATACGATATGCATAGGCCAACATCCAGCCTGCTACCATCGTATAAAACATCATCAAAAGATAGTTTCCGGCAATACCGAACTTACCGAATCTATGCCATCTCGTATTCTCCGGCTCCAGTTCATCAAAAGCTTTCACAATACTTTTACGACTTTTTCTTCCGATCGCAAACTCACATATCAGAATCGGAAGACCGAATCCGATCAGACAAAGCAGGTACACCAAAATAAAGGCTGCTCCTCCGTTCTGTCCGCATATATACGGAAATTTCCATACATTTCCAAGTCCGATGGCGCATCCGGCCGACACAAGAATAAAGCCGAGACGTGAGCCAAATTTTTCTCTTTCTTTCATATTTTCTCCTCTTTCCGTTTTTGCTAATCTGTATTATCGCACACACCGAGTCTTTTTTCCATATCTTTTATTTTCCAAAACAGATTAGCAAATACATCTTCCGCATGCAATTCCTCATCAAAATAAAAAGCTTTGAGCACAAACATCAAAACCTCTTTTATGCGTTCTTCCTCCATGTCCGCCAGCAAAGCAGTCAATTTCTTTCGGAATTCATGCCACGCAAAAACAAACTCGTGATATGTTTTTGCCGGCGTAACACCAAGCCACTGACTGACCTTGATTTTAGAACGATTCCGCTTTTTGCACTCCTCCGTCAATAAAATATAAGTCAGTTTTCCATCCTCAAAATTTCGTCCAAGCGGAAATAATCTGCACATCCCCGGTCGGTACGCATGGATGGAGCATCTTCCCTCGCCGCTCAGAAACGGACACCGGTCCGAGACCGGATCCATCTGTATGTGCGGCAAAACAAGACCTCGGTCCATACCAAGGGAAAGGAGCCCCTGCTGCAGCAGTTGCTCCATCGTTTTTCCCAACTCTTTCTTTAACACCTGAACATCGTAGGGATCCAATATAATGCTGTCTCCCATACCGGTGCAACAGTCACAGCAACCGATACAGTCCTGACAATTGGCCCTTACCATCTCCTCAAGCTCATAAAACCTTCCGTCTGTCTTCAAATCTATAGACATCACTGTTTATCCTCAATTACAGATGTACAATGCGGACATCTGGTTGCTTCCAAATGAATCTCGCTCTTGCAGAACGGACATTTCTTTGTGGTAGGATCCGCCGGATTCTTCGGATTCACTTTATCCGACATCTTGTTAATGGCACTGACAAGAAGAAATACTACAAATGCCATGATGACAAAATTCATAACCGCTGTGAGGAATTCACCGTAATTTAATGTCGCCTCACCAAGCAGTGTAAGCTTATAACGGTCAAAATTCATTCCGCCGAATAAACCAATGAGCGGATTGATGATATCCTCCACCAAAGAAGTCACTATTCCGGTAAAGGCTCCGCCGATAATAATACCCACGGCCATATCCACTACGTTGCCTCTGCTGATAAATTTTTTAAACTCTTCTATTAAATTTTTCATTTTACGTCTCCTGACCTTTTTATTTTGTACCGTTTACAAGCTCATCCAGCATATCTTTGATATTCTGACTGATCGCTGTAATATTTTCGGAAGACTGTGCAATCTCGCTGGTTGCCTCCGCAAGATGTCCCGTTCTCTCACTAACCTTATCCACAACAGCAAGAAGCGCATTTGCCTCTTCTGCAATGACATTGATTGCGCGCTCAATCTTAATCTGACCTTCGTTGCTGTCGCCGGCTGCTTTCTTTGAGCTGGCTGCAAGCACATTAATCTGGCTGGCAACAACTGCAAATCCTCTTCCGGCTTCCCCGGCTCTGGCCGCTTCGATAGAAGCATTCAGCGCAAGAAGATTGGTTTTGGTCGCAATATTTACAACCTGTGTATTGTTTGCTTTCAAAAGCTTCAGAAGTTCAAAAATCTCAGCAAGAGACGATTCCAATTTCTGACAGAAATCGGTTACATTGCGCACCTCTTCGGAAATACCCGTACTCTCCTCCGCATTGGTGCTGTTTTCTGTCTCCATCTGTTCCACAGCATCATTCAATCCCTTGAATTCATCATGGATGCTTGCAACCATGCGTGAAATTTCATCCTTCTGACGGTTCAATTCTTCCATCAGCTCAGAGATTTCCTGTTTTTCCTTCTGCGCAAGATCCTTGATATAGTGGATACAGTTAATCTTTTTATTAAATCCGTTGTGGATAGCCGTCGCCATCTCTTCGCAACTCTCATATCCGCAGCAGGAACAGTCAATATGTCTCTGCTCTTCCGTAAACTTATTCATATCATTAAAAATGCGGTTCAGCTCCATGCGGTCCGGAATCTTATGACGGCATTTTGCAGATTTATCTGTATATTGGCGAAGGAAATCATTGAGGTTAAGATGGGCGAACTGCTCGTTTAACGCCTTCAGTCTTTCCTCCGGTGTAAGCTCTCTCGCCCAGGCCCCTTTCTTACCTTCCTGTTTGCAACTCTCACGAATGCGGAGCATCTCATAGAGAACGTCTTCCGTCTCATTCTTTTCCGGCTCTGTCGCTGTACCGTACAGACATCCCTGGGAACAATTCAACGCATCGATGAAGAGATATGGTGTCTTCTCTTTCGCAATACGATCCTTGTTCTGCTCCAGGAAATGATACATATGCTTTTCACCTTCCATCTGGCGCACAAGCGTACTCTCTCCGCAGAACCAGAATACATTTTCTTTCAGTCCGCCCGGCATCGGATACTCGGAACCGAGTCCGTATTCGATTTCATCGCTGCACGGTGCTCCCGTAAGCTGATGGGAACGAACATATTTCATCAGATGATCAAATGTCACATTGTACTGGATGTATCCGTGATTGTTCGGATCATCGATTTCCATTTTCTTGGCGATACACGGACTGATAAAGGCAAGCTTGTCCGTGATTCCCATATATTTCTTCGCATAGATGGCTCCGCACATCATCGGGCTCTGTACCGGAAACAGCTTCGGCAAAAGCTCCGGTATATAACGCTCGATATAACCTACCACAGCCGGACACGGCTGGGAAATGCCACCCATGAAATTATTCTTTGTTATGTAATTAATATAGCCCCATGTAGTGATATCCGCCGCAAAAGAAATGCTGATAATACGATTCACTCCCGCCGCTTTTAACGCACCGAGAACCTGTTCATATTCATCCGGATAATTGGCTTTAAACGCCGGCGCAAGAAGAATGGAAATTCGCTCTCCTCTGGCAAGATCCGCAAAAAACTTCTCCGTATCATCATTAAACTCTCTTGCTCCATGCTTACACACATCAAAACAGGCTCCGCACGCAATACACTTATCCCCGTCTACCTCAATGCGGTTTTCTCCGTTTTTTTCTACCTGCACATTAGCCCCCATGCAACTGCAGGCACTGATACATTTGTTACACCCTACACAATTTTCATTTGTAAAAACAAGTGACATACCTTCTCCGCCTTTCCACGCATATTACGCCCCTATAACAAAGAAAAGTCGAGATGTTTCCCGACTTTATTCTTTCAGTTCATTATATCATTTGAAGCTCAAAATGTAAATAAATCCTCATGCAGAAATTTGAAAACTATTCATTCTCCTCCTTCATGCGATAGCCGACTCCGATTTCGTTCACAATATAATCATTCTGTCCCGGTGTGGAGCCAAGCTTTTTCCGTATATTTGCCATATTAACCTGAAGTTTCTTAATGCTGCCCTCATCGGAGCATCCCCAAATCGCCTTAATGATTGTGGCATAGGTCAAAAGCTTTCCGCACTGCTCCGAAAGAAGGGCAAGAATATTATACTCAATCTGCGTCAGC
Source organism: Lachnospiraceae bacterium (assembly GCA_017465095.1). GTDB lineage: Bacteria > Bacillota > Clostridia > Lachnospirales > Lachnospiraceae > SVFI01. The sequence continues at coordinate 30,519 of JAFTWX010000010.1, forward strand.
TTGATTTCCGTATCATCAATAAACACCTTACGCTTATCATAATTAATATGCATATTTTTCAGGACAAACTCTCCTCCCGGGAAACGTCCTTCATCTGCGCTGAAACGATAACTGCGAAGAATCGCCCGCACTCTGGCCAAAAGCTCCTCCGACCCAAACGGCTTGGTAATGTAATCATTAGCTCCCAAATCCAACGCCTGCACCTTCGTCTTCTCCTCGGATCTTGCCGACAAAATAATAATCGGCGTCAGATAGTTTTCACGCACTTTTTTTAAGAAAGAAATACCGTCCTTATCCGGCAATCCAAGATCCAAAATAATAATATCCGGAACATAAGACAAAAACATCATTTCCGCCGTATTGCATGTACCCGCAACTACCACTTGGTACCCTGCTGTCTCAAGCATAGTAGAGAGCAGCATCGTAATATTCTCATCATCTTCAACCAACAATACTTTATATTTATTATTATTCATTCTCACAATTCTCCGTCGTCAGTGAAAACCGAAAAACAGCGCCGCCGCTTTTTTTGTTTTCCACCCGAATATCTCCGCCGTGTGCTTTTACAATCGATGCGCACACCGATAACCCGATTCCTGCATTTCTTTTATTGGCATCCGCCGTCTCCGCCTCCATACTGTAGCTTCCGTCAAAAATATGTTCTATGCGCTCCGATGCAATTCCGCAGCCGTCATCCTCTATCTCAAAAATAGCCTGATCGGAAAGCAAAAATACTTTCAACGACAAACGGGTCATCCCTGTAGCATGCTGCACGGCATTTTCCAAAATATTTCCGATTACCTGCTCTATTAAAATTGCATCCATCGGGATCATAATCATCTCTCCCGGAATATCAATATCAATCTTTTGCTCCGGATATCTTTTCTTAAACTTGACCACGACAGAGTCAATCAATTCATCCAATACTATCGGCATTTTATTGAGCCGCACCTGGTCCGCATCAATTTTGGTGATTGACAAGAGATTTTCCACCATACGAATCAGCCATTGTGCATCTTCCTTGATTCCCTTGAGCATTTTTCTTTTCTGCTCCTCAGAAAGAGAATCTCCTTTTTCATATAAGGTTTCACTAAATCCGTAGATGGTGGTAAGAGGGGTGCGCAAATCATGGGAAACCGCACGCAAAAGATTGGCGCGCATCCGTTCCTTTTCGCCCTCTATCTTCCATACCTCATGTACTTTGATTTTCGTTGTCAGCATACTGGTCAAAATCGCAACCGTAATCATGATTGCCGCCGACATAAAGTTAACCGGAATCGTAAAATTCAGCTTAAAAAACGGGAACGTAAACGCATAGTTTACTGCAACCGTACTGAAAATCGCACCGCAAACACCGTAGATATACCCTTCCGTCAGCAACGAGATTAAAAACACCGCAAAAACAAACAGTGTCGCAATCAGTTCTTTGATATCAAAACGATATTCAAGCACCAGACTGATCCCGAAAGTCAATCCCAATATAACGATTGTAATAATCCAATTTTTCCACGCTTTTCTTTTCATATACTAATTAATCATACAGCGACGCACCATATCTGATTTTGCGATAGAATTTCTGTCCCAAAACAATAAACAGATATCCTACGATTGCAATGGTGGAACCGCCTCCCATAATTGCCATCAATCCTACAATAATGTACAAGAAAATATTCATAGCCTTTACCTCGCTGAATTATATTTTTTGAATTCTTTTATATAATATGAATTCATCCAGCGATAATCTTAACAAAGCATAGGTTAAGATTCAGTAAAGAGGCCGTTTTCCCGGTTAAGACTCGGCAAAGATTCATTTTTTCACCTTACAAAGTCCGGCCACCACTTCACAATGACTTGTCATCGGGAACATGTCCACCGGTTGCAATTTTTCCACCCGGTAACCGTGACGGGTCAGATATCCCAGGTCTCTCGCCAAAGTGTCCGGCCCACAGGAAATGTAGACAATCCGCGAAGGCGAAAGCTTGCAGACGGAGGACAAAAATGCCTCATCACTTCCGCTTCTCGGCGGATCCATGAACACCACATCCGCGGTTTCTCCCCGCGATGCCATATCCACCATCCATTTCCCCGCATCCTGACAGACAAAAGAAGCATTCGACGCCTGGTTTCTTTTTGCATTCTCCCGTGCATCCTTCACCGCCTCACTGTTCAATTCCACGCCCACTACTCGTTTTGCTTTTTGGGCAGCAACGAGCGCAATGGTGCCGATTCCACAATAAGCATCCACAACCGTCTCTTTTCCGGTCAACTTTGCCATCTCCATAGCTTTCCCGTACAAAATTTCCGTCTGGACCGGATTAATCTGGTAAAAAGACTGTGGGGAAAGCCGGAACCTGACACCGCACAAGCTGTCTTCTATATATCCTTTTCCGTACAAAACAATATCCCGCTTGCCGAGTACCATGGTAGTACGCTTCTCATTGACGTTAATCACGATTGTACTGATTTCCGGATGAAGCTTTACAAGCGCCTTCGCAAAATTATTTTTGGAAGGAAGAATCGGAGACCGAAGCACAAGAATCACCATAATCTGTCCGGTCTCTTTTGAAACCCGGACTACCACATGCTTCAGAAGGCCCATATCTGTTTTTTCATCATATGTACGGATTTTAAAAGATTTCAACAAATTTCGCACCGACAAAATGATTTCATCTGCCTTCTCATGTTCAATCATACAACGATCAATCTTTACAATGCGATGTGATTTTTCTTCATAGATACCGGAAACAGCACCGCCCTTTTCGTATCCGAACACAGCATGCACTTTATGACGATACCGGTACGGATCCTTCATACCGATAATCGGTTCCACCTTCCCGTATTTGCCAAGCAGCTTTTTCATTTCCGCCTGCTTTTGCTCCAGCTGTTTCTCATACGGAATGTCTATATACTGACAACCCCCGCATTTTTTCATATAGGGACAGCCCTTACCTTTCACGGCAGTAACCGACTTCTTCTTATTTGGGTTACTTAGGTTATTCTCTTTCTTCATTTCTTCCTCTCTCAACTCCCACAAGATCAAATTCCGGTATGAAACTCTCCCGGGCAGTTTCTCCCTCCTGTACATACGCATTCACTACACCGATATCCAACGCATATTGTACGAGCTTCTCATACTCCCGTTTTGTCACCCTGCGTTGCAACTCCGGACATCTTGCATAGGTATCCGCATCCGCCACCGGTGTATATTGATTCATCAGGCTGATATAAATATCATCCTTGTATGTTTCATACAAATATCCGACAATCCGCTTCGCCTCTCCCACATGCTGCGGAAGAAGCAGATGGCGGACTATCACACCTTTTTGAATGATTCCTTTTTCGTCAAAAACACAATGGCCTGTCTGACGTACCATCTCAGCTATGGCAGCTTTTGCGCGCACCGGGTAGTCCGGCGCATTGCAATAACGCTGTGCTGTCTCCGAATTCCAGTACTTAAAATCCGGAAGATATACATCAATGTATCCGTCCAACAGCTTTAGTGTCTCCGGTTTTTCATAACCGCTGCAGTTGTACACAAAGGGTAACCCGAAACCGAAATTCAACGCTTTTTCTACCGCCGCACGGACCGACGGAATATAATGATCCGGTGTCACCAGATTGATATTGTTGGCTCCCTGCGACTCCAGTTCAAAAAATATTTCCACAAGCCGGTCCACAGAGATTTCTTTGCCGCTTTCTCCGCCGGATATAGCACGATTCTGGCAAAAGACACAGCCCAAGTTACAACCCGAAAAAAACACTGCTCCGGATCCTCTTTCCCCGGATATGCACGGTTCCTCCCACATATGCAGCGCAGCCCTGGCCACCTTCATCTCCGCTTTTACACGGCAGGCTCCTGCCATGGCGGTTCTGTCAATCTGACACTCTCTCGGGCACAAAAAACATTTTCGATACATGACTTATCTCTCCTATGTCTAATATAGTATAGCAAATAAGTCCTGCTGTTTCCATGGCAAATTCCGAGAAAATATCAACAATAGGTTACCTGTTCATGCACGCAGGATTTTAAGTAGTCGGCTGTTCTGTCATAATAATATACATGATCTGCCAGCACCTCTTTCGGATCCACCTGCGTTTCATTTACCTCCTGTACCATTTCGTTTAATCTTCCGCCCTCTGTGCCGACTTCGGGAACGAGAATCACCTCGTGAATGCTGCTCGGTATAATATACACATTTTTCCCGAGCGCATTGGCGAAATTGCGTATAGCATTTGGATATGCCCTGGTCGCCGCCCCGTTCATTTTAATCGGATTGGTCATTACGTACATAGGAATATCCTCCTGAAATCCTTCCTCCTGCTTTACCGCTTCTCCCATCATCTGTTCGATAATTTCCCGCATTCCGGTAATTGCCGCCGGAAGCAGAACCGGCGTATTTTTACACGCCTGCTCATACACGGTCTCCTTCGTCACATTCCACATCTTGAGGTGGGAGTGATGAATTAAAATCGTTGCATTTCCCGCCTCCTCGTTGTGAATCAAGTAGTAAAATACCATAACCAAATCCATATATTTCACGTATGGTATGTTGCGCAGCAGTTTCTCATTTTTCTCCCGGTTGATGAGTTTAAACACAATCCGGCTCTTCGCCCTTTCATAGTCAACGAAAAATCCGATATCCAGCGACTCCTCCAACCGGTACTCATTGTTTCTCCGGACAATCTCCGCAGCCAGCAGTTCCAGTTCCACCCCTTCCCGGTATGACTGATAAAATTCTCTCAAATATATGGTCGGCGACACATTCTTGTCCCTCTCAATAATACTGACCTCTTCCTCCGTGATTCCGTTATTTTTTACAATGGAGTTTATTTCCACTCTCTGATCTTTTGGTATGATTTTTTTGATTTCTTCCAATATTTTTTTTGAAAATTCTTTCATATGTTTCTTCCTCCGATAGAAATGATTTTGATTTGTTTTAAGATTTGAAAAAAATAAAAAAGACAATGAATCTCTTCATTGTCTTTTAGGCTTTTAACTGTAAATCATCAGTTATTATACACGAGAAAGATATTCTCCTGTACGTGTATCAATTTTGATTACGTCATTCTGGTTTACAAATAATGGCACGTAAACAGTCGCTCCTGTTTCAACAACTGCCGGTTTCGTAGCACCTGTAGCTGTATCACCTTTGAATCCAGGCTCTGTTTCCGTAATTTCTAACTCTACGAACAATGGTGGCTCCACAGCAAATACCTTACCGTTGTGTGAACACATTTTAACCATCTCATTTTCTTTTACAAATTTCATGGCATCACCGACTGCATCCTGATCAAGTGCAATCTGTTCAAATGTCTCAGCATCCATGAAGTTATACAGTTCACCGTCATTATACAAGTACTGCATATCCTTTCTGTCGATACGCGCCTGTGGACATTTCTCTGTCGGTCGGAATGTTTTTTCAACTACACCGCCACTGATAATGTTTTTTAATTTGGTACGTACGAAAGCAGCTCCCTTACCCGGTTTCACATGCTGGAATTCGATGATCTGGTAAATATTACCTTCCACTTCAATCGTAACACCATTTCTGAAATCACCTGCAGAAATCATAATCTATTTTCCTCCTAAAATTTTTCACTACACAATTCTTTTCTAGTGTATACTAAATTATTACTTTTTTCAACTACTTTTTTCGTGCCAGTTCGATGGCTGCGTCAATGGCTTCCAGATATCCTGCAAAGCCGTGGCCGTATATCTGCTTATCACATCCGTCCTTCGTCAGGGACACCTTGCGGAAACCTTCCCTCTTCGTAATATCCGAAATATGGATTTCTATCTTCGGAATGGTTGTCACCGAAGACAATGCGTCAAAAAGCGCATAGCTGTAATGGGTCAATGCGCCCGGATTGATAACGATGCCATCCGTCCCGTCGAAATAAGCCTCCTGAATCCAGTCAATCAGCTGACCCTCATGATTACTCTGCTTTGCAACAAGTTCAAATCCGTCTTTTTCCGCTTTCTCCTGAAGCATATCAATCAAATCCTGATAGGTTTGTTTCCCGTATATTTCCGGCTCACGGATTCCGAGAAAATTAAGATTCGGCCCGTTTAATACTAATATTTTCATTTTACTGTCTCCTCAATTTCTGTCATAATTTCATCAAAAGTTTTTCCGTCCACATCAATGACAAATTCCGCCGCCGACTCATAAATCGGACCGCGCTCTTTCAGCATCGCACATATCTTACCCTGCGGGTCCTCACACTGTAATAGCGGACGGGTTGTATCGTCTTTCAGCCTTTCATAAATGGTCTCCGGCTTTGCACGCAGATAAACCGCTTTGCCGAGTTTACGCACAAGCGTCCGATTTTCCTCCCTGAGCACCAGTCCTCCGCCGACCGCAATCACATAGTCCTGTTTGTTTTCAAACAGTTTTTTCAGGCACTCTGTTTCCATTTCGCGAAACGCCGCCTCGCCCTTTGTCTCGAAAATCTGACTTATCGTCGTCATCTGCTCTTTCTCAATCAGCTTATCCGTATCCACATACGGCATTTTTAAGCGGTAAGACAAACGTATTCCGACCGTACTCTTTCCGCATCCCATATATCCGATCAAAATAATATTACTCATAAATTCCCATTTCTTCTTTCATCATTTGTAAAATACTGTCTGCCTGCGTTTCCGATACAGTGCAGTCATTCCACAGCTCGTAGGCGATAATTCCCTGATACAGAAGCATTTTCAGTCCGTTCATTGTTTTTCCGCCGTGGGCCTTCACATGTTTCATGAACTGTGTCTCGTACGGACGGTAAATCAGGTCCACTCCCGTATGTATCTTATCATAAACCGGACCGTCTGCCAGAACTACATCCGACACATTCGGATGAAGCCCCACGCTGGTACACTGGATTGCCAAAAACGAAGTTTCGGTAAGCTCTTCCATCTCTTCATATTTTAGCGCAACAAGCGATGCACCTTCAACCTGTTCTCCGATTTCCGCCGCAATCTCTTCTGCCTTCTGCAGCGTGCGATTACAGATATATATTTTTTTTGCCCCCTCTGCAGCACACAGATAAGCCACCGCTCTGGCTGCTCCTCCGGCTCCCAGCAAAAGGACATTTTCATCCTTTATGCGAATTCCCTCTGTCTTCATAGCCCGTAAAAGCCCTGACATATCCGTGTTGTATCCTTTATACCCGTCCTTTTGATATACGAGCGTATTGACCGCTCCGATTTTCTCCGCCAGGGAATCGATCGCACACAAATGCGGAATCACGGCACTTTTATGGGGAACCGTAACATTCATTCCCCGAATATGCAAAGCATGTCCACCCTTCACTGCATCTTCCAGTGCTTCGTTTTCCACCAAAAAAGGAACGTAGACAAGATTGTCTCCCAGCATTTTGGCCAGATTATTATGTATTACCGGCGACAGAGTATGCTCCACCGGATTCCCAATCAGTCCGCAGGTTGTTGTTTTTCCGTTAATTTTCATGGTTTTAACCTCTTGCCTTCTCATAAAAATGCAAAATGATTTTTTCCAGATAGCGTTTCAACACAATCTGTATCTCTTCCTTCTTATCAATCGGCTTGACAAGTATGGAATATATCCCCGCTCTGTTTGCGCCCCAAACATCGGTAAAAAGCTGATCGCCCACAAAAAGTGTATTCTTTTCGGAACTCCCCATCATGACCATAGCTGCGTGATAATTCTTTATCCCCGGTTTTCCTGCCTTATAAATATATTTTACATGTACCGCATCGTTGAACATTTTGACACGCGGCTCTTTATTGTTGGACAGCAGCATAATTTCATATCCGAGCGCCTTCAACTTTTCAATGAGCGCTATGCTTCTCTCATCCGCCGGTGCCCCGTGCTCCACCAAGGTATTATCAATATCAAAAATAACTGCCCGGTAACCTTCTTTTCGAAATTTATCAAAATCAATTTCATAAGTGGATTCCATATACTCTTTCGGATAAAATCGTTCTAACATGTCTTCTCCTTATGTCTTTTCCCCAAAAAAGGCACCTCAAAGGTGCCTTTCAACTATTTCTGCACTACCATACCGTCCGGTGTCGTTGCAACAACCGGGGTTTCAAACACTTTCGGTCCCACAAAGTACTGATACTGCTCCAAAACTTTATCTTTCTGCATATCGGAAATAGCACTCATCATGTCTAAATTTTCCAAACTCGCATCTTTCCCGATATAGCCGTAAGTTTCATTTTTGTTAAACGTTAAGGAAATATCCTCAAGATCCGCCATGCGCGGCGCCTGACTGTGAGGCTGGGATGTATATTCCTGCATAGCCGGCGTACCGGTCAACGCTTTCTGCTCCTGTGCATCCGCTTCCAAATTCTGTTTCTTTACATCTTCCACGGAAACTGACGGAATTTCAGGCAATCTGTACTGGTTATAAAAACCGCCGTACATACCGATTCTATCAATTGACATACATCACACCTCCTTTTCCTCTCTGTTTATATATCGGCAAAACTGCCGGCATCATTAGCGTTTTCGGCAATTCTACTTGTTTAATACACTCTTTAACTCATCCATGAAGGTATTGATGTCCTTGAATTCACGGTAAACCGATGCAAAACGCACATAAGCAACCGCCTCCAGATTTTTCAATTTATCCATGACAAGCTCTCCGATTACACTGCTCGAAATCTCCTTTTCCTCCCGATTGAAGATTTCTGTCTCAACCTCATCCACAAGCTGATTGATTTGATTGGCACTGATCGGTCTCTTATGACATGCCCGCAAAACACCGGCTTCGATCTTGGAACGATCGTAGGTCTCTCGATTATTGTCTTTTTTAATCACAATAAGCGGGATTGTCTCCACTTTCTCATATGTAGTAAAACGCTTTGCACACTCATCGCACACACGTCTTCTTCGAATGGAATTATTCTCATCCGCAGGTCTTGAATCAATTACTCTCGTGTTTTCATGTCCACAAAATGGGCACTTCATAAATTTCACCTCATCCAAATGTACTTATGTTAACAACATCTTATTCAAGTATAACGGATTACAATAATTATGTCAACTTCAAACTTCGACAAGTATAATATCCGGGCCAATTTGCTTGATTTTTTGAAAAGGAATGCATATCTCCTCCCCGATGCCGAAAAAACCTTTCAAACCGCAACGTTCCCGCACTATAATCTGGCATATACATCCGCTGCAGGAATCAAACTCCAAATTGTATACCGTCCCCAGCTTCCGGCAATCCCGGATACTGATTACTTCCTTTTGGCAAAAATCATCAAGATACATAACACGCCCACCATCTTCTTTATTACCATACTATGTTCCTTGCCCGATTTGTTGCAAAAAAAGCCCCACAGGCGCAATACTTTTCTCAAAGCAATCGTCCTGCAGGACCCTTTACATTCTTATATAATTCCCTATCCGCGCGGATGTGCTTTCGCATACACCTCACGAATCCGGCTGTGATTCATATTTGCATAAATCTGTGTCGTTGAAATATCGGAATGGCCGAGCATTTCCTGTACACTCTTAAGATCCGCTCCGTTCTCCACCAAATGTGCTGCAAAGGAATGGCGCAATGTGTGCGGTGTAATATCTGCCGTAATACCGGCCTTCTTTGCATAGAATTTAATCAGTTTCCAAAATCCCTGTCGGCTCATCGGTTTCCCGGAGCAATTCGCAAACAACACATCCGAAGACTTGTCCTCCACCATCGCATCCCTCGTTCCGTCCATATAACGCGCAAGCGCCGCTTTTGCTTTGTTTCCGAAAGGAATCATTCTTTCTTTATGGGCATCCTTACACATGATAAAACTCATGGAAAGGTTTACGTCCGCAATCTTTAACGTAATCAGCTCGGTAACCCGGATCCCTGTCGCATACAGAAGCTCCAGCATAGCTTTGTCACGGATTTCCTTTGGTGAATCTCCGTCAGCCTGCTCCAAAAGAGCTGCAACTTCATCCATCGAGAGTATCTCCGGAACCTTCTTTTCAATCTTAGGCGCTTTCAAGTCAAGACTGACATCTGTCGAAATCTTGCCCTGTCCGAGCAAATACTGAAAAAACGCCTTGATGGATGCAATGTTTCTGGATACCGTAGCTGCTGCAAAATTCTGAGCCTCCAGATCTTTGATATAATCCTTCAGATCTTCCGCCTTTACAGAAGCAACACTCTTAACCCCTCTCTGATCCATAAAATGACATACTTTGGCCAGATCTCTCTTATATGACAATTCCGTGTTGTTCGAAGTTTTCTTAACATTATGTAAATATGAAATAAACTCCTGTACTTCCTTTTCCATAAAAATGAAACCCTTCCTCATTGCGTAGTTATGTCATCTAAACAGACGTCTGAAATTTATTATACGTGCAAACCAAAATAAAATCAAATACTATTTTCCCTGCCAAAAACGCTTTTTTACCGTTTTTTCAGCCAAAATCGCAACATGTGGATTCCCTTATTTTTACGTGCCACTACATCTTGTAATTATTTTTTTAAAAAATTTTTAAAAAAAAATTCAGCACCTTTGGATTGACATAACACTCCAACAGGATTCCTATTATTGTAACCCCCGTCAAACAAAAGAATTGTATAAAACCATGCCTTATACTATGACCTGCTCTGTTTCGAAATCCCCCTCTCGGAAAGAGCCCCTCATTCCATCCGGCAAGCAAATATACCCACGAAAAAAATACCGGAACATAGACAATATCCTGGGGCAGCACCAGTCCCAAAAACAGCAGAACCCCTTCGAATCCATATCGCATAACCAAAACAGACAACATACTTCCCATACTGCAACCGAACACCATCAAAAAACCAAACAGCAGAATTTTACCGGGCAACGCAAGCGCAACCGCAAAAAGCAAAAACAGGATTCCCAATCGTTTTTTCAGCAAATACCAAAAATATTCTTCATAAGCAATATCCATATATTTCACCTGCATAAGATTTTGCAGACTCAAAAAATCCGTCCCTCCAGCCCCCTCATCCCCCACAAAATAAATATACAAAACCCCGATTAGAAATCCGGAGAGAAAAAAAATCAACTGTCTGTGCTCTTCCTTCGATCTCATATATGTCTGTCCTTTCCGGCTTTTGTTATCTTCCTGCATTGTTACTTGTTCAATATATGCACGGGCATAAAAAAATAGAAACAGAAGTTGTCCTCTTCTGTTTCTATCTGTTTCACACTTTATTTTGCATATTTCAGCTTATATGCCAAAATGGCAGACACCGTTTTTCCGTCCTGCATTTTCCCGGAATATATCATATCCAAAAGCTCATCCAACTCATATGCCTTTACATTGATATACTCATCTTCATCCAGATTTTGATGTGTTTTTTTCAGATTTTTGGCTACATACACTTCAATCTGTTCGTTGCAAAATGCCACCGTAGTCTTTAAAGAAATCAAAAACTCAAAATCCTCTTCTTCCGCGCGATAACCTGTCTCCTCCTCCAGTTCTCTGTAGGCACAGGCAAGATACGGTTCATCAATGCTGTCCCTGCCTCCGGCCGGCACCTCCACAGTTTCTCTGTCAAGTGCATTCCGATACTGATGTACCATCAGAATTTTGCCGTCATCACAAACCGGAACCACAGCAGCGGCCCCTTTATGACCGATAAAATCCCATTTTGCCACATTTCCGTTTGGAATCTGCACGGTATCCTCATATATACTGATAACTGCGCCTTCATGAACAAGTTTGCGGTCCAAACGCTCAATCTTTTCTACTTTTTCCATGTTACATATCCTCTAACAACTTTTCAACAGACACTAATTTAACACATAAAACAAAAAGATTTGTTGCTTCCTTCATCTCTTCCGGCGTCGGGAAAGACGGTGCAATACGGATATTGCTGTCCTTCGGATCGTTTTTGTACGGGAAAGTAGCACCTGCCCCCGTCAAAACAACACCGGCTTCTTTACACTTAGCCACAATCGCCTTTGCACATCCGTCCATCGCATCAAAGGAAACAAAATATCCGCCTCTCGGCTTTGTCCACTCTCCGATTTCAAGTCCCGCAAGTTCTGTTTCCAAAGTATCAAGAACTGCTTCAAATTTAGGACGGAGCAAATCAGCGTGTAACTTCATATGTTTTTTTAAACCATCGATATTTTTGAAAAATCTTGAATGTCTGAGCTGATTAATCTTATCATGACCAATGGTCTGGACAGTCATCTGCGCTTCAATAAAATCAATATTCGCCTGAGACGATGCCACTGCAGACACACCGGAGCCCGGAAAACTGATTTTAGAAGTTGAGGCAAACATATAAACCATATCCGGATTGCCGGCTTTTTCACACTCTTCCAAAATATTTAATATCTCATCCTGCTCATCTTCATACAGATGATGAATCGCATACGCATTATCCCAATAAATTCTGAAATCCTCCGCTGCCGGCTTAAGATTTGCAAAACGTTTTACTACCTCATCTGAATAGGAAATACCTGTCGGATTGGAATACTTCGGCACACACCAAATTCCTTTTACCGCCGGATCTTCACTGACATACTTCTCAACCAAATCCATATCCGGTCCGTCTGCGCCCAGCGGAATGTTAATCATCTCAATACCGAAAAATTCAGTAATGGCAAAATGTCTGTCATATCCGGGTACCGGACATAAAAACTTCACCTTATCAAGTTTACACCAAGGCGTCGAACCGTTTACTCCTTTTGTCATGGAACGGGACACCGTATCATACATAATATTAAGACTGGAGTTACCGCAGACAACCACATTGTCCTTCTCAACTCCCATCATGTCAGCCATAAGTTTTCTGCACTCTCCGATACCATCCAGATCTCCGTAGTTACGGGTATCATTTCCGAGCACTGTTCTCATATCCGAAGCACTGTTCACCACATCAAGCATCGGCATCGCAATATCAAGCTGTGAAAACCCCGGCTTACCTCTCGCCATATTCAGACTGAGTCCTTTTGCTTTCGCATCGGCATATTCTTTATTCAAAGCCCCCTGAAGTTCCAGCAACTCTTCTCTGGTCAGTTCTTTGTATGATTTCATTCCGCCACCATCCTTAAAAATAATATCAAACCATCATTGGATAATTGTATACAATTGTATTCCTTGTCTATTTTACTACACTACTGTTGCAATGACAAGTGGTATCTTTTTATCCAAATAAAAATCACCAAAACTTTAAAGAAAGTGTTGGTGATCTCAATTACTCTTTTCTTTTTTAATCTTCGACATCTTCACTTGCTGCTACAGCCGCTGTAACGGAAGATACTACTGCAACGATAACAGCAATGATAATAACAAGCAAACCACCGCCTAATATAACAAACATCTTCTTCACTCCTCCATTTTTTTATATCTCTGCCAAATCTTATCCGGACCGCAAACATGTTTTGTTCCGTCACCGTCTAAAATGACAAAATCACCATTCTTAATAAACGTGCAGCCGCGCCGATTCTTCACATACGGACACAACATCTGTCCGTCCTTTTCAACGATAACCAGATTCTCAATGTCAGCAAATCCGTTTGTGACTACTTTTTCATACAGTGCATATCCGTCTTCCAGATTTTTACCATTTTCGTATTCATAAACGTCCGCTTCTATTGCCGTCCTCAGACACTTCATAAGCTACACCTCCGCTCTTTTTTTCAGTATAACATAAATACTTTCAAAACACCATTCCAAATTGTTCTTCCCCGTTTATTTTATCTCGCTTGCAAATATTCAATTTTTGACAAATAAA
>JAFTWX010000011.1 GCA_017465095.1 Lachnospiraceae bacterium
CCGAACTCACAGAAGGTATTCTCCAGAGGGCAGAAGCAGAACTTCCCCAAGAAAAACACGGAAAATTACTCAAAAATCTGAAAAATGAAGGGATTATCTGATCCTGTAATGCGGATGTAATGGATATGTAATGGTCTGTGTAATGCGAAATTTATATGTACTGCAAATGTAATGACCTATGTAATGGGTCGTGTAATCTCCGAAAGTTAAACTGGACTGGCAAAAGCGATTTGCCAGAACTTGACTTTCGGAGGTTTTATTTTGTCACCCGAAAATAACCGCAGAGCGGCTGCTTTTGTAATTTCAAGCAAAAGCAGCCGCTCTTTTTTTATGCTGTCATTACAGCTACGCTGTCGATCTCCGCCATTCCTCCGTTTTGATTCAACCCCAAAAAATCAAAACGGAGGAAAGACATGGTTACGATCAACCTGAAAAAATATTACCCTGACTATTACAAGGAAGACACATTCATGGATGTAAAAGAGGAGGTGGCGGAGTTCCTTGAAACGAATCGTCCGAAACCGGCAAGTGCAAAGCGAAAGGCACAGCGGTACAAAGCACAGTATTCTCTGGATGCCGGAGATGGGATTGAAGAAGATACACTGGTGCTTTTATTTGAAGAAGCAAGACGGAACGAACTGCTGTACGAACGACTGAGATCAGCAATGACGTGTCTGACCGAAAAACAGCGGCGTCGTTTTCTGATGAAGTACGGTCTTGAATATACCTATGCGGAAATCGCAGAAAAGGAACAGGTCAACGTCAATGCCATAGAGGATTCCATTGAACAGGCGAAAGAAAAAATCAAAAAATATTTCTGTTAAGTTTCTGTGAACGCACTGTATAAATGGGCGGAAAATGTCATGGTGTGTGAAAGGACATATTCTTTCTCCGCCGTACCAGGTAACAGTTTAACTCCGGATGCGGTGCAGGTTCTTTGAAAACCGAATAGCCACTGCAGAACAACGAACTTTCCGGCAGATTCCGTAAGGATTCTGCGGTAGCCGGACCGAAGGGTACGCCGAGACTCCAGCGCAAATATGTTTTGTGACCGGACGAGCGATGGCGGGAGATTCCCGCTTACCATCTTCGGAAAAATCAGATAGTCCCTGATTGGCGATGACAACGGAAAGCTGAGACTCCCCACCAGCCATAACCTGAGCGTGATAACAACCGCCGCACGTCATGGGGTGAGAGGTTCCTTTGGATGTACGAGTGCCGACAGCTTCAGGCAGTTCTGCGGGGTATAAATTTCTATCAGGGGAGGTGAGAAACCTTTCAACTGAGTTTACTCAGTAACTGATATGAAAAATCAGAAAAGTATAATTCTTCCGGCTACCTCGATCTGACTGCTTTCCATGCGCTGAAAAATGTGGAGCGTGAGGAAACGGAGAAAAAGAAAAGCAGCCGGAAAATAAGAAAGCACAGGAAGAACGGTAAGAAACCGTAAATCCTGTGTACATTCAAAGTCTTAAATCCAAAGCTGACAGACATCGGACATTTTCAATTATGTCCCCGAACACCGCTGTCAGCTTTTCTCTTAAGCCTTTGAATATCAGAAATCAATGAACAGAAAGGAACAGAATATGGAAATGAAACAGAGAAAGGCGGAAGAAGTGGTACAGC
>JAFTWX010000012.1 GCA_017465095.1 Lachnospiraceae bacterium
ACCTCGGGCTCTCCCCGACATCTTTCTGCAATTCTGCAGGCTCGCTGATTCGCCCGCGCGAAACCGGCATGATGTTTGAAATTCCTGCAAATTCTCAGCCGCTGACGATTCGCGGAGAGGACTTCGATCTTCTTCTTTTGTCCCTCGGGGATGAACTTGCAGAGAAAGCCGCCTCCGTTGAAATCCGCTACTTAAGCGACGGCGTATCCTACGAAGGAGCAGCCGTATCCTGTCAGACCGGAGACGGAACCCTTCTCATTCCCCTCGGCATGAATGCCTGTTGGCTCCTCGGAGAAAACTCGCAGATCTCGCTGCAGTTCTATGATGCACAAAACAGTGTGATCGCTGACATTCCGCTGGAAGAGCTCAGCTCGCAGGGGATTCTCGGTCGGTTTTACCGGATGCAGCCGTAGCTGCTTTTACAGTCTCCGGCTTCTTCTCCGCTCTCGAAAGTGCTGACAACATGGCGCCGATGATAATACAGAAATCCGAAATATTAAATGCGATATCCGAAAAACGTTTCCACTTGGAGGAAAAGCCTGCATAATCCACCACATAGCCCCGGGCCATGCGGTCATAGGTGTTGCTGAAGGCGCCTCCGAGCATCATGGAAAGACCCAGCTTTAAAAGGCCCTTTCCCTTTCTTCCCAGAGTGACGACAAACACGACAAAGCATCCGGCGGTCAGAGCCAAAGACACATATCGAACCGCCACACGTCTGCTCTCGCCGAAGTTTAAAAACGCGCCTTTGTTGTGATATTTCGTCAAATACATCTTTCCGCCGAAGACCGGAACACGTTTTCTCCCGTCGGCCAGATGCTCCACCAGAAATTTAATTACCGAATCCAGCAGGAATATCACCCCTGCAACGGTCACATATACCATATCGCTACCTCTTTCCTGTAATTTCATACAGTGTAACATTTTTCCCGGAGCCGGGCAATGTTATATCTCTTCTATCAATTCCCGGAACACCCCTTCGATATTCATTTTTCCATACCCCCAAAGCGGATTTGGATAATTTTCATCCACAGACCGCTGCGCTCCGCGGATAAAATAATTGCGAATTTCCACGCTGCCAAGAAGCGGATCCCCCTGTCTGATAATCGCCCACTCCATAAAAAGTGCAACTGCACCGGCCATAAGCGCTGCCGAGACACCGGAGCCGGTCACTTCCCCGAAAGCTGTGGCCACATTCACACCGGCCACGGACAACGCCGGTCCGCTTTCCCTTCTAACCTCATCCCCTCTTCCGCTGCCCAGTGCAAAGCTTCCGTCCTCCCAGTCATAATACGTATTTCCGATACCGTCCGAAAAATAGGATGGTTCCGTCATTGTAAGATAAGGATCCGGACGCAGAAAGTATGTGGGTTCCTCCAAAAATGCCTCCATCGGCAGCCATATGTTATATTCTGCCTTCCCCGACTCCCCCTCTGCATAGACACGTACCGTCCATATCCCGGGCGATGGATCCGTAAACCGCACAAAAATAAGCTGTGCGCCTGTATTCCGCTCCACAAACACATAACTCACATACACACTCGTTCCGCTGAAGACAAAACGCACCGTTCTCTCCTGCCCGTACCGGATCGGTATTCGGTCCGCCAGTTCGCCGTCCGGAGCCCGAAGTGCAATACTGAAATTGTAGGGAATGTTTCCCCACAACTCAAAAGAAAAACTGCGGACATTTTCGCCGACTCTGATCTCGACATCCTCGTAGGCGAAGCTGTCACCGATTTCAACGCTGCCTTTGTAATGATGTCCCAAATTCCCCTCATTTCCTCCGCCGATTACAATAGAGCGCCTCCTACGGTTCCCGAGCAGTTCCATGTAACGGTTCAAAAGGGAATTCCCTCTGTGATCCCCCATATTGGTTCCCATGGTAATGCAGATAACCAGCGGTTTGTTCTGCTGATTGGCTATCCGTTCCAAATAAGTAAGCCCTGTCATAATGTCATCTTCTCCATACGCCAAAGTCTCCTGCGCAATTCCATAAAATCTTTTCAAATACGGCTTCACCTGACGACATTTCACCATAACAATCTGTGCTCCCGGTGCAGCACGAAGCGCAGCCGAAACCATCTGCGAACCATGACCGGATTCATCTCTGTGTCCGATGGTTTCCTCCTCTCCCCTCCGTATACGCGCAAGTTCTCTCCCGATCATCTCACGGGTAATTTCCGTCCCGTAAGCAAATCCCTCCGGCGGATTTCCGTCCTGCAACGTCTGATCCCACACAGAAAAAATTTTACTCTCTCCGTCCTCTCCTATAAATTCGTCCAGACGATAACGCACTCCGGTGTCAATAAACCCAATCAATATTCCTTCCCCGCTAAGCGACAAAGGCGGTCTTTGCACCGAAGTAATTCCGCTTTCCACATAAGCCCCGCCCGCTTCTCTCACCTGCGCACTGCCGAGTTTCCCGGGCGAAAGGAGCCCATAGCATTTGGGAATGTATGCATAGCGATATCGCATAAGATTTAAGGGTTCCGTCTCCCTACTGTCCACATAAAGTACGGAATACCCATTCTCCAGTTGCTGAAAGCAGTTTGGAATCCCTTCCAGTCCTTCCTCTGCCAAAGCCGCCGGGTAATCCAGCAGAATATTGTAAAAATCATCCGATAAAATCATTTCTTTGCAGTCCATAATCCTCCCTTTTGGATAGAAAAAAAGGCCGGACATTTCTGCCCGGCCTCTGCCTTCTGTCACCGATCAGTTTCCTGACCTATTGTATTCACTTTTTGCCCGTCCTATGATGTCGCATCGGAACCGGATTCTTCCAGGAGCGGAACACTTCCCCGAATCTCAATTCTCGGTCCTCCGCAACCTTCCAGATATTCTTTGGTGATTGTAACCTTTCCGATATTGTCATCCTTCGGAATCTCATACATGATATCCAGCATAAACTCTTCGATAATCGCACGCAGCGCTCTGGCTCCGGTATCCTTTTCCATAGCCTTATCGGCGATGGCCTCCAGGGCACCGTCATCAAAGGAAAGCTTCACCTCATCCAGCGCCAGAAGCTTCTGATACTGTTTGAGAATGGCGTTTTTCGGCTCTTTCAGAATCTTGATGTACATTTCCTTATCCAGCGGCTCCAACGTATACACAATCGGAAGTCTTCCGAGGAACTCCGGAATCATACCGAATTTCTTCAAATCCTCGATGGTCACCTGTTTGACAATATTCTTTTCCTTGTCAAATTTATCCTTCAGCTCCGCCTCGTATCCGATGGATGTTTTCTTGCGCAGTCTCTGCTTGATAATCTCATCCAAATCCGGGAATGCACCACCGCAGATAAACAAAATATTTCTCGTGTTGATGGTCGTCAGCGGAACCATTGCATTTTTGCTGTTCGCCCCTACCGGAACCTCCACCTCGGCGCCTTCCAGAAGCTTGAGCATTCCCTGCTGTACGGACTCACCGGAAACATCGCGCGAAGTCGTCTCTTTCTTCTTGGCAATCTTATCGATCTCATCGATAAAAATAATACCCATCTCAGCACGTTCCACATCATTGTCCGCTGCTGCCAAAAGCTTGGAAACCACGCTTTCGATATCATCACCGATATAGCCCGCCTCCGTCAATGAAGTGGCGTCCGTGATAGCCAGAGGTACATCCAAAAGCTTCGCCAGTGTCTTAACCAGATAGGTTTTTCCGCATCCGGTCGGTCCGATCATGAGCATATTGGACTTTTCAATCTCAATTTCATCCATGGTCTTTGTAACGACACGCTTGTAGTGGTTATATACCGCAACGGAAATCACCTTTTTGGCGTAATCCTGTCCGACCACATACTCATCCAGCTGCGCTTTGATCTTGTGCGGCGGCGGAATATTCTTGATATCAAGTACCGGTTTTTCTTTCTTTTTCTTGTCTTTTTTCTTTTTCTTTTTGAGCTTCTGCTTATTCGGAATACCTCCGTCCCCTTGAAGATCCGCAAGATTTACAAAGCTGATATT
This sequence comes from Lachnospiraceae bacterium, assembly GCA_017465095.1. Taxonomy (GTDB): domain Bacteria; phylum Bacillota; class Clostridia; order Lachnospirales; family Lachnospiraceae; genus SVFI01. Next base: position 3,963 of record JAFTWX010000012.1, read on the forward strand.
CGGGAACTTGGAAGAAAACTCATTGAAATCATCCGCATCAAAGGACATATTCATCATGGACGGCGGGAGCATTCCCTGATAGTCAAACTGGCTGACTGTGTCCATGGTTTTCTGCATACAATCGTTGCAGACACAAATGTGATTCGGAAGCTTAAACTGCTTTCCGGTCACGCTCTCCGGTCTTCGGCAGACAAAACAGACATCCTCGTATCCGTCGTCATCATCGTCGTCATCTTCCTCCGCAGCGTCGTCTTCCGTCGCGTCGATTTCTGTATCGCTGTCCGAACCGTCGTCCGAGTCATCGTCCGAGTCATCGTAGTCCTCTTCGCCCTCTTTTTCTTCCACATCATAATCATTGCGGAACTCATCTTCCTCCGCTTCCGTGATGCTTTCATAGCTTGATTTTGCCTGACGAGGCACCTCCTCGTACTCTCCTTCTACAAAATCATCCTCGCAAATCGGTTTTCGATTCTCTACTGATTTTTCTTCTTCCTCAAAAAGATATCTTCATCAAACATCGACATATCCTTAATTTCTCCCTCCTAATACAACCTCTATCATTCGCTCTTCGTATCCGTCCGCTGTCGTGACCATGACACCGACCTGCACATGACTTCCCGCCTCGGTGCAGTCCAAAAGCAGTGCCAGCTCCTCCATGGTCTCCACGCTCTCTCCGTCAAAATAAGTGACAATGTCACCTTTTTTCAGTCCCGCTCTCTCCGCAGCCGTTCCCGCATACACCTGAGCGATATACACGCCGTACGGCAAACCGTACATTTCATGTACGTCATCGGTCACATTAATGCCGGAAATGCCGAGATAGCCCTTGTCGCTCTCATCCACCGGAACCCTTGTCTTTTTGCTCATAAGCTCCTCAATAATCGGTTTTGCCGTGGAAATCGGAATGGCATATCCCATACCTTCCACCAAAGCCCCGCCGATTTTATTGGAATTGATTCCGACGACTTCCCCGTACACGTTGAGAAGGGCTCCGCCCGAATTTCCCGGGTTGATCGCCGCATCCGTCTGAATCAAAAAAAGTGCATCTCCGTCTTCATCCATGGTGTTTTGGCGGTTTACCGCACTGATGACACCGGTTGTCACGCTCTGCCCGTAGCCTAAGGCATTTCCGATTGCAATCGCCGGTTCCCCGACCTTAAGTGCATCGGAGTCACCCAGTGTAGCCACCCGGATGGCTTCCTTGGTGCTGTCGGAAAGTTCCGCTATACTCACCGCAATCACGGCCAGATCCACATCCTCATCCGTTCCTTTCACCTGTGCCATGCAGGTAGATTCATCTACAAACTGTACCGAAAGGGAGGTGGAATCCGCCACCACATGATTGTTTGTCACAATCAGAAGCTCTTCGTCATTTTCACCGACAATGATTCCGGAACCGCTTCCTTCATCCTCCTGCCGGAACTGATAGCCCCAAAAATCACCCGTGACCATGTAGGTCCCGTAAATGGAAACAACAGAAGGCATAACCGCATCCACTACCTTTGTCACATCGGTCACAACCGCCAGCTCACTGCTTTCCAGTTCGCTGTCCGCCGTCTCCGTTGTTTCAATCTCTCCCGGTGCCGCGTCCGCCACGTTCTCTGACGCTTCTTCCTGCTGCTTTTCTTCCGCCGACTCCATCACGGCTTGCGACGGTTCCCTGTCTATCTCCTGCTTTCCGTTATCCGTCGGAAACAGGTAAAGAATCACTACAATTGCAAGCCCTGCAAAGCATCCAAACAATATGCCGGAAAAAATGTTTCCAATGATTTTGTTTATCTTTTTTGCCATAGCAATCTACCCCGTTTACTCAGTTTTTCCAGTAATTGCGATTTGATGTACATTTCAAAATCAGTTTCATAGGCAGTCTCCGGTAGCCTTTTCCGAGACGGTACCCTATGAATTTGCACCCGCTTGTATAGATTAAGCGGAATATTTCTTTTTTATGCCCGCTGTCCCAAAGATGCCGGATCGTTTTTTTCACCATGGAAATTCCCTCTGACTCGGAAGAAATCCCGTCAAAAACCTCCGGATGGCAGGCCTGGGAAACCCCCAGGTCAAAATTGCGGCGAAATTGCTCTGCACCGGTGTAATTGTGGGAATGATACACCTGCGCATCCGCAGCGTACGCAATCCGGTACCCGGCCTTCACCGCTTTGGCCGCAAATACCATATCTTCGTTGAAAATAGCCTTTTTCACAAAGCCGCCCAATTCCTCATACACATTCCGCTTGTAGGCAGCGCAAACATCCGAACAGAAAAACGTCTTGATGCCGAGTGTCGGAATGTCCTCTTTTCCTTTTATCACAGACTCCTTCGGATAGTTAAATACTCTCGTATATTTTTCAATCTCGCCCGCATCTTCCTTTGCAAGCTGTCTCGCGTAGCTGACCGCCACACGTTCATCCGCAAGCGGAAGCAAAAGGCGCTCGAGCAGATATTCATCTGCCGGAACCGCATCCTGCGTCATCATCACAAACACATCCGCATCCGTCTCCGACGCCGCTCTTCTTCTTGTTCCCCCATGATCAAACTCATGGGCGGATATATGTTTTACCTGAAGGTTGGAATATTCTTCTTTAAATCTGCGCCCGTAAACAAGCTGATGAAAATATTTTTCTTCCGTGTTGATCACGATAATTTTACGGACCTTTACCGTCTGGGAGTTCAGCCTGTCCAGCAGCTCAAAAAAACTCCCGTCAGGCTTGTAAGTCGGTATAATTACATCGATTGTCATGTCTTAAATCCTTTTCCGAAAAAAGAGCCCACTCTTTCGGAAGGGCTCTTTATCTTTGTATTGTTATCTTCCGGTTCTGCTTCTCACCTGCTGGGAAATCGTCTCAACCTGGGAAGACGGTGTGTAGCCTGCAACATCGCCGAAGAAGAACTGGTGCAGTCCGAGCACATCCGCCGGAATATCCGTGCCGATGACACAGCTTGCGCCGCCGACACTGCCGGTCACACGGTTCTGCTCTGACGGGAATCCGCCGGTAGCACCGATGGAATAGCTGGCTACATCTGCAAGCAAATCAAGAATCTCCGCCATCGTCAGGGATGTGGAAATCTCCTCGAAAATCGTATTTGCTGCCTTGTTTAACGTAGAAATATTGGAACTTTTTGCCTTATTCAAAATGGCCTGAATCACTTCCTGCTGTCTTTCCGCACGCTTGAAGTCATCGCCTGCCGTATAACGGATTCTGCAGTAGGAAACTGCCTGAATACCGTTGAGTGTCTGCATACCGGTCTGTGTTACCTTCTCAAAGGAACTCTTACCGAGGGATTTTGAAGTCTCAACCTGATAATTGTTCAGGTGGGTGATTTCTTCCGAATCCACATCAATGTCGATTCCGCCGAGGGCATCAATCGTATCTGCAACACCGGCCCAGCCAACCGTCACGTAGTCCGTGATGTTCATATCCAGGTTCATATTGAGCATATTGATAGCCTGAAGCGGTCCTCCCTGGGCATATGCTGCGTTGGCCTTTCCGTAGGAATCATTTCCGAGATTCAGATACGTGTCACGGTATACGGAAACTAATTTTACTTCCTTTGTCTCCTCATTGATGGACGCGATGATAATTGTGTCACTTCGCGTACCTTTTCCGAGGGAATTATCTCTGGAGTCCACACCGAACAGAGCTACATTGCGGTATCCGTCCATATGTCCGCCGGAGATATCGTTGGTTTCGATATCGTCTTTATCCACGGTTTCCGACTGGGAAATTCCCTGGTTAATTACAATGTCTTCTTCCGAAATATCGGTTTTTTCTATTTTTCCGTAAAGAGAAACCACATACAATGCAATCAGCATGAGGCATAACACGAAAGCTTCCACCGCAATCAGGATAATCCGGTTGCGTTTCCTTCTCGCACGCTCGGCCTTGGTCATTCTCTTCTTTCCTTTTTTATTTGTCTTTTTATTTGCCATTGGAACGCTCCTTATTCTCAGTTAATATGCGTTTTTGTTGATAAATCCTTTAAAGATGGTCAGAAACAGAATCTTGATATCAAATCCCATGGTCCAGTTTTCGATATAATGCAAATCACAGTCAATACGTCTGCGGATGGAAGTATCTCCTCTGTATCCGTTCACCTGCGCCCAACCGGTCATTCCCGGACGAACCTGGTGTTTTATCATATAACGCGGTATTTCCTCTTTAAATTTTTCAACAAAAAACGGTCTTTCCGGTCTCGGTCCGACCAGACTCATATCTCCCATAAGAACATTAAACAGCTGCGGCAATTCGTCAATACTTGTCCGCCGAAAGACTTTTCCGACCTTTGTAACACGCGGGTCATCCCTCGTCGTCCACTCTTTTTTCTCCTCGTGCGGTTTCTGCACTTCCATCGTGCGGAACTTATACATCTGGAACGGCTTGTTGTGAAGTCCTACCCTCTCCTGTTTAAAAATAATCGGTCCCTCACTGGTAGCCTTAATCAAAATCGCTGCCACAATCAAAATCGGCGAAAACAGGATAATCGCACAGAAGCCCCCTACAATGTCAAACGCCCGCTTCATCACCATGTTCAGCGTGTTGGTGAGCGGAACTCTTCGGATGTTGATTACCGGAAGTCCGTTGAGGTCCTCCGTGTACGGCTTACTCGGAATGACACTGTTGTAATCCGGGATAAACTTGGTGTGCACGCCGGATTTTTCACAGAGACTTACAATCTCTTCCAATCTTCCGTAGTCCTCAAGCGCAAGTGTAACAGCAATCTCGTCCAGCTGGCTCTGCGGAAGAATGTAAAACAGGTTGTCAATCTTTCCGATCACTTTGACTCCCCTGTACTCCGTCCCTCTCGGAATCCTGTCATCCAGTATACCGCGGACTACATATCCCCACTGAGGATTCTGACAAATGCGGTCAATGTACAGTTCGGCCGCCCTCGAATAGCCTACCAAAAGAATGTATTTGATGTTGTATCCTTTTTTGCGGAGGGTCCGCAACCATTTGTGGATCGCAAAACGCAAAAGAGAATCAACAAAAATATTGGTCAGGTAGAAGTAGAAAATCATCGTACGCGAGAAGTCGTCCAAGTGTACGAAGAAAAGTACGCCGATAAAGAGGACGAATCCCATGGTGTTGGCGCGGATTACATTGTAAATCTCACGCTTGATACTTCCGGCACGTTTGGCCGTGTACATGTTGAACAGATAATACAAAAAGAGATAACCCGGAACAATAAAAATAAGCGCACTAAAATAAGTCTGCCCGCTCAGAGCTCCGACATCCGCACCTGTGTAAAACGGTGCAATGTGGCTTCGGAACTTCAAAAACCAGGCAAACGCATATGAAAACATAATAACGAGTGCATCTAATAATACATGTAACCTGTTAAATAGTTTTTGGTTATCTTTTATCATTACCTATCACCTAATCCTGTGTAACAGTATCATTTTACCTTATTTACGCGGAAAGGGCAACATTTTTATGTTCCTCAGCCCTCCGTAACACGGCGGATTATGTTGTACCACAGTTCTATCTGTACTTTTACGTAATGCGGTAAATATTTCCACCGGAAAGGAACGTGATTTCTTCGTCCTTTCGGGGACACCGAAAGACAAAGTCCGCGCCAAAGGCCGCCAAGATAAATACGCCCGAATCCTTTTTTTGCAAAAAACAAAAATTTCACCGCAAATCCGATCAGCAATAGCGGAAGATTTAACAACACCTGCAGAAACGGCATATTTTTTGCAATGATATAAATGCTGTTCTGCGAGGAAAGATTTACCTTAAACTCGTTGTATCTGGAACCGCTGGAACCGCTTCCCGCATGATACACGACAGCATCCGGACAATATCCGTTTTTGTAGCCGCGGATCCGCGCACGGTACCCTATGTCAATGTCTTCCAAATAGGCAAAATGAAGGTCATCAAAATATCCGATCTCCCGAAAAACTTCCCTGCGATAAATCGCCGCGCCTCCGCAGGCGGCAAAAATATCTTTCGGCGCCGTATATCTCTGTGCCGATGCACCTTTGCCCCGGGCATAGGCCCAGCCGAGCGCACAATAATAATCTCCGGCATCGTCGATAATCTCCGTCTGCTTCATGGACAACATTTTGGACGAAAGGCTGAAATATCCCGGTTTCGTATCCATGGCCTGCTCCAGCTTGGCAACAAAGTCCCGTTCCGCCACAGTGTCATTGTTGAGCAGAAGGACATACGGTGTTTTTGCGGCCTTGATGCCCACATTTACCGCATGGCTGAATCCGGTATTTTCCCCCAGTTCCACAAGCTCTGCCCACGGGAATTTTTCTTTTACCATCCTGCAGCTGCCGTCCGTCGACCCGTTATCCACCACGATAACCGCAAAACGAGTTCCCTCCGAGCGCTTGAGAAAGTTTAAACAATCTTCTAAATAGGCTTTTCCGTTATAATTCGGAATTACAACCGTAGTTTTCATTTCTGTGTCCTCACAACAAAATCCGGAAGATAGACGGTTCTGCATTTCGCCTTATCCTCCTCGGAAACGGCCTTGTCCGTGCGCAGACGCAGACACGCTTCGTCCGAGCCGTCCGCCTCAAGCGTCAGCACCGCCCGGTGCATATAGCCGCTGTATCTTTCGTTCATCCCCTCAAACAACATCTTTCCGTCCACCACCGGTCCCGACGTAATTCTGCCGCCCGTCACGACCTTTCCGCACACTGCCATGACATCCCTGCGCACGGCAAACACATCCGGATGGTACGACATCCTGTAAAATCCCAGATGCTTTGTGTGCTCCACCGTCGCATCCCATCCGCTGCATCTTGCAAACTCTTCCAGGGCGCGTTTCCCTGCCTCGTAGGCATAACGCTTACTCTCCGGATTATCCGCCGTCGATGCCATATGGGCCCGCCAGTGATACAAAACTCTCGGAACATGTCCGATTTTTTTCCGCAAATAGCTCCTGTCATATGGAATATACGATTTGTCTGCCTCGTTTTTTGGCTGATTTCCGGAATATCCGGTTTCCTCCCGGTGCATCTGCTCCAGCGCATATACCGCCTGCAAAAACAGATCATAATCCTGTGCCCCGTCATATTCCTTACGGAACGAAAGGCGGTTCATCAGATTCCTGCTGAGCACCGTGAAATGACAAATATAATTGTTGGAAAGCAGGAAATCAAAATTGAAATCCGGCTTAAAGTTCGGTTCAAACTGCAGACTGCTGTCCTCGTTTATCTTATCCTCGTCCGTGTATACCATCTCATACGGATTCTTTTCCAAAAGATTGGCAATCTCGGCAAGCACCTCCGGATGCAGCCGGTCATCGTGATCCAAGAGCCCGATGTAATCACCGTCCGCATATTTCAGCGCATCGTTGGTATTCTCCGAGATACCTTTATTTTCCTTCAGGCGGACATAGCATATACGCGCATCGTCATAGGCTGCCACAGTCTGTCCGACGCGGTCACTCTCCGAGGCATCCGCAATCACAAGCTGCCAATTGCTGTACGTCTGCGCCAGCACCGAATCTATCATCTCCCGGAGATACACGTCCTTTGTCTCATACGCCGGAACAACAATGCTGAATTTGCAGCGGGATGAGGTCGCCTTTACAGAGGTCATCTCCTCCGCAAAAGGTCCGCTGTACGCATTGGCACAGATCTGATCCGGGTCCGGTCCCATTTTCCCGAGACGTTCCATGGCCGCATAGCAGGTAGGAACCAAACCGTTTCGCTTCATGAAAGATAACGTTCTGCTCAATTTACCCATGATTCTCTCCTGCCTTTCCGCTCTTTGCACATCGCACCGCTTTAAAGCGCAGCGACGTACAGCAGAGCACATAAAATAACACGCAATATCCTATCAGATACACCGAATAATAATACATAAACAATCTGGACGGCGCTGTGAGAAATACAAGCGGTACCTTTGCAAGCACCGTCAGCACAAGCACAAGCAGCGTCCACTTTCTTTTTGCCAGAAGAAAAACAGCAGTCCCCAGCAACACAAGAACAGCCGGCACCACATTGTAAACTGCATCCGCCGCCGGCATTTTTACGTTGTAATTTTGTTTCTCTCTCAGTTCCAAGATTTTAATAACGCTCGTTCTTATTCCGTCATGAACCGGTCCGGAAAGAGGATATGATTGAAATGTCTCATAATTCGGCACATCATCTTTCACAAACAAATCCGTCGTATTTTCCAACAGGTCGCAGCTGTTCCAAAAGGTCTGCCACCGCTCTGCCAAAAACACCTCCGGATACTTTAATATCAATTTATAAAATGCAGATTTAAATTCTGCAAACTGCGCGTCGTTATAGCTCCTCTGAAATTTGTCTTCTTCCTCCGAAATATTATAATCCCCCCAGAATAAATTAATTCCGGTCTTTCCTTCCGAAGCCCCCTTCAGCGTCGCCTCCACATTAATCACCGAATCAATCACGGAAAGAAGCTGCTCGTCTCCGTTTTCAGCCGCCGCTTCCACAAGGGGAACAAGCGGAAGTACCACACTGGTTAATTCGTACTGATCCCCGCTCGTAATCTTTTCGCCGATCTTTTGCGGAGCAAATAAAATAACAGTTAGTATTATATAACAAAGAATCTGCTTGCCGTATCGTCTCCCCTTGCCGAGCATCAGCAAAAGTACCGGATAAGCAACCAGATAATAAATCGATTCGGTTCTCCAAATTGTCACAACCGCTGCGAGCACAGTCAGTCCCGCCCAGTAGCCGGGCGTTCTGCTCTTATGCGCCCCCGCTGCCCTCTGTCTGTCTTTCCAAAAGAAAAACAGCTCCGCAACAAGCAGCAGTTCCAAGAAAGCATACAAACTCATCCGGATCGGATACAGATTGGAATCCAGCACCGGAAACATAAGAAACGGAAGGAACATGAGCCACCCTTTTCCCGGCTTTGTGCACAGCGTCACAACCCGCGCCACAATGAGCGAGATGCACGCACACTGAACCAAAACAACGCCGGCCGGCACCGGGACAAGCATCAATGCAATTATATAAAAAACGCTCGTTATATAATTTTGCCAAAAATGCGGAAACAGCTGGATAGAGCTTGAAAGTATACCGAACTCATCCATGCGCCATATGCCCGGCCAGGTAAGCAGCAGCAAAACAGCCATCAACAGAAAATAGCCGCCGGCCACTTTGAGAAAACGGCGGTCCGCCTTCCCCGCCATCCAAAAAATCCACTGCCACAGAGCTACGAGAAAAACACCAAACACGGCCTTCACGCCCCACGCCTCTATGCTTCTGAGCACGGATTTTACCGTCGAAAAATCAAAAAGCACATAGGTGAAGATGATGCGGTCCGTGAAAAAGCTTATAACCCAATGGACCAAAGCGACGATCAGCGCAACTTTATTCAGTTTTTCCGTCATTGTTTTCACACTTGTCATCACTTTTTAAACCGTCTCAGATTTTATAATTCTCCAAAAAATAATTCAGTTCTTCCGGCGTTCCGAGCACATGAACCTTGTCATAATCCACGATGGAAATGCGCACATCTCCGCCTTTGGAAATCAAATAGTTGTAGAGCGGTGCCACATACTTCTCGCCCTTTTCCAGTTTCTCCTCGCTTGTATAGTACTCATTATACAAATCTGCATAGAGCTGACAGGTTTTGAAATAGTATGCTCCCAGCGTACAATTGTCGGAAATGCGCACCTTTTCACGCACTTCAACCACTTTTCCCGCCTCATCCAGTTTTGCGAAGCTCCAGTGGTCGCCGTCCGCATGGAAACACGGAATGAAACCGTCTCCGGCGATCTGGTCTTCCTTCATCTCGTACGCTTCCACGTACGTGTCGATATTGTAAATCATCAGCGCAGACTGCGGATCCCAGACATCCTTTGCAAGCATGGCCGTTGTGGCCTGCCCGTCCGTCAGATAGTCGATGCCGATTACCGTCACATTGTGAATTCCGATTTTTTCACATGTACTGCGGATAAAGTCCTCGGAATCATCCTCCTTGCGCACGACAAAAATATAATCATTTTCTTCCTTTTGAAAGCCTTTCAGACTTTCCATGGACCACTCGAAAAGAGTTTTTCCGTGGGCCTCAATCTGATATTTCGGTACCGTGTATCCCACTTTACGGAATCTGGAACCGAGTCCGGCCATTGTAATCAATACTGTAAGTTTCATATGCTATCCTCCGCTATTCTTCGTTTCTAGATTGTAATCTCGCCGTCATGAGCCATAAGCGATGCCCCAAACACACCGTCAATCTCCATCAAATCCTTGAGAAGTTCCTGTTCCTTTGATGTCTTAATGTCTATAATGAGATCCAGGCTTTCCCTGCTGACATTCCGCGACTTTACTTTGCTTCTCTTTGCATGGGATGCCACAACTTTCTGTATTTTTTCCTCGGTATCTATACTGTCTGCGTTCACTACAAGCAGTACGCTTGCCTTGCCCGCAGGAGTCAGCTCCAGCACAAACAGCCCTGCGGTAATCACGAGCGCCATAATGACTGCAATCTTATACATTTCCGCTCCGCAGATAATACCGGTACTTATGGACCAAAACAGAAAAATCAAATCCATCGGGTCTTTGATGGCCGTCCGGAAACGAACAATGGAAAGAGCACCGACCATACCGAGGGAAATCACAAGGTTGGACTGCATGGCCAAAATAATCCCGGCGGTAATTACGGAAATCAGCGCGAGGGAAATGTTAAACGTCTTGGAATAGTAATTCTTTTTGGCCGCCACGTAATACACTGCAAAAATATAGGCTGCAATGAGGCAGGTCACAAGAAGCGTCACCAGAATACGAGCTGTCGTAATGTCACTTCCCGAAAACCCTTCTAAAAATGATTTTTTGAAAATGTCTGAAAATGTACTCATGCTTTTTTCCTCTTTCTTCCCAAATAATATTTTGAAAATGTTGTCTGCCGGAGATGACCGATATCCAGCCTCTCCTTAATATGTGCCGGGAGAAACTCGTCGTATTTTACTTCCATCAGCTGCATTCCTACCGGTAAAATCGGCTCTTTTCTCAGATTCTTCTCAAAAAAATGCTCAAAATCCAAGGAAGCCGAAATATTTCTGTCAAATGTCACCCGGACATTGCCCCGCGGGTCCACATAGGGGATTCTGTCATAGGAGACAATCACCTTCGGGCGCATATGTCTCGTCTGCCACAAAACCAAAAAACGTTTCAAAAGCTCCGGATACGCATCAAAGGCCTCTTTGTCCATCGGGAGCCCTTTTCCCGCAACAAGCAGATCTGCCTGCTCTCTGGTCAAAGGCGCCGAATACTTGCGCGTCCTTCCGTTCTGCTTCACTTTCTTTTCCAGCTTGATCTTTTCGTCCGATGCGTTGTAAATCCGGATGCGGTATTTCGCTCTCGGATCCGTCCCCGCCTCGTTCTGGTAGTAGCAGGTATCCGCAAAATCGTCGAAATAGACGCTGCGTATATGATAACACCCGTTATTACCCACATGGGAATCCTTCTTCATCACACCGCCGATGCGCGCCTGCAAAAGAACAATGTCTTTTTCATTTATTTGAAATTTGTACTCATGTCTGCTCTTTTTCATTATTCCAGCGCCTCCACGTAGCTGTCCAGAAACTCCAGCCGCTGTGTTGTAAACTGTTTCATAAAGGAGATGTCCGGATCGGCGTTTCCGCCCGGCCAACGCTCCATCTCACGCATCATCGCTCCGGAACCGGTTAGCTTCCCGGCCAAAACATCCATTCTCGCACAGATATTTTCCGCAGAAAAAGCACCTTCCCGCCAGTTTTTCCACTTGGACTGCACCAGGGCGCGGGCGCCGGACACGTCCAGTTCCACCACTCTTGCTCCCGGCTGGAACATCACAAGCTTTTCCAGCTCTTTCATGGACTCTGCACAATAATACGCATTTTCTTTGTAAACGGCCCCGAAAGAAAGATTCATATCCCACGGCACAAAATAGCCGTAGCTGCCTGTATCTTTCTGTCTTGCCACGTAATAAACATTTTTATTTTCATTGTCGAATCCGGCAATTGCCTGATAAAACAACCAGTTATCCAAAATATTGGAAATATCCGCCACCGTACCGATCTGCGACGAAAACTGTGCGTCCTCCGCCTCGATACAGGCTGCCATTTCGCGGAGCGGTTCCCACTCCTGCTCATTTTGCAGTATGGTATCGCCCTTCAGATAAAATCCGCCGCGGTAATCCGGCATGTTCGGATCCGGCAGATCACCGACAAAATCCGATTCCTTCCAGGCCGCCGTGTAGGTTTTCTTATAAATACGCTCCACCACTTCTTTTCCGGATGCCATCTGGGCGGAAACGCTGTCCATTCCCAGCTGCTTGCGGTCCACCGGGTGGGTCAGGAGATAAAGTCCCGTGTATCCGTCGTTGATGAACACCTCCACGTATTCCCCTTTCACCCCGAAATTCCGGCCGTAAGGGTTCTCAAAGGCGCCTGTTTCCTGCCATAAATCCATAGCCAGCTTGTCACGGATTCTGGAATTGTCCGCATACAGGCTGTTCAGTATCCAGTCGTCGTCATCCCGGATACCGAGAAGATTCTTGTCGGTTTTCTTATATGTTCCGTCCTCCGCCTGCTCTTTCAGCCGCAGCCGAAGGCTTTTCTTTTCATAATTCATGCTGGTATTTCCGCGGAGCGCGCTCGTTGTCAGGCACTCGGTCACCCAGTCTCCGCCGTGCTTTGTATCGTACAGCACAAGCTCATACAAAAGCTCCCCGTTTTCCGTCACCTGATTGGTCCCGGTAAAACTCAGAACCGGAAGCCCGGTCAGTTTCAGGTAAAATTTTTCACACTGATCCCCGGCCACCGCATAAAACGGAATCGCCCGGTTTTCGCTCATAAGAGCAAGCTTGCTCTCCTTTGTGAAATCCTCCGCAAACCAGACCTGTACCCCGTCGCTCGCTTCAAATCCACCCTTTTCCCAAACCTCTGTCTCCATGGAAAGGGGCAGAAAAAAAGTTTTGCCGGCAGAATCATAAGCAAGTGTTTCTCCGGCAAACATCAAATCAAATTTCATTGCATCGGACTGCTGATTCAATTTCTCTTCAATTGTCTGAGCCTTTTTTTCGCCGAGCACCGGAACGTCCATGGGACTGTTCTCCGGCCACAGGGCACAGATCGCGCCCACAATCAAAAGACCCGTCACACTAAATGCGAGCAGCCATTTTCTCATTGTTATTCCTCCGTACAACGGCTTCCTTTACAAAGCGCATCCATCTCTTCCACGGTGCACTTCAAAAACTCATCCGGACGAACTGTTCGGTCATCCACATAAAAACCTTTGTGACCCGGCCATGGTTTTCCGTATACAATTTCATCATACGGAATGTCCCATTTATCCAGCCACTGCAGGAGCACTTTCGCCGTGTTGGCATTAATCATGCCGATGTTCCCCCCATAACTGTTCATATTGCGCGATGTGAACAACACAATTTTCGCGCCTCCCTCTTTGTATTCACGGATTTTGGAAACCATCTCCGGAAACGGCACAAGATCGAGGTATTCCTGATCCTTTCTCTTAATCGGACAAATCGTTCCGTCAATATCAAAACAAAATGTCAACTCTTTGTACATTCCTCAACCTCCTCCAAAATACGTACTGCGTTCAGCAAAAATCCGAATACTTTTCCCGGCTGATCCATATGATACGGAAGCATGGAAAGGAAAAGACTTGCCTCGTACAGACGCACCTTCGTATAGCTATACCCATTTTTCTCCAGATATTTTTTGAAAATATCCATGTAAGGCTCCGGATTCGTGTCAATGGAAAGACGGAGCTTCATATCGCGTTCCATCGTAATCTGATACAGTCCGCTGTTAAAGAAATCATAGCAACCGCAGATAGAATGGGACAATTTTGCAAGATCATAATACGGATCCGTGTAAAGATCCGCCTCCTCAAGCGCCCCTTTCGGGTCAATCAGCTTAAGCAGATTTGCCTCACGGCTGTATAAAATGTTTGAGAAACACAAATCTCCGTGGCCGACCACAAGCTTTTTCTCCTTCTCCGGATAAGCCCCTCTCACCTTGTCATACAAACTTCTGTAATGTGCCACAATCGCATCGATACTGTCGTATTTTGTTCCCATGGCAATAAGGGAATCAAACTGTGCATACTCCGGAAGCTTTTTTAAATCTTCCATGCGCTGCAAAAGCTTATTCACATAAAGCTCATCTGCCACTTCCTTCGCCGTCGCATCGTCAATCGGCTTGCTCTTGCGAAGCTGCACAAAATAAAACAGCTTATCCAATATATCCGAAAGTTCCTCACAGCTTACCGCCCCATGCACGAAACGGATGGCGATATCTGTCATATGGAACCGTTCCATCGTATAGGATGCACTATCCTTATCCTCTTTATAATCGTATGGCATCACAAACCACATCTTCATATTTTCCGGCAAAAGATAGTAAAAGTTATATTCTGATTTAATTTTCTCTATTTTGGTGGACCGTTTTGTTACGGTGTACTCATCTCCTGCGAGTGCATTGAAAAAGCGGGCATCGAAGCCACTTGTAATAAAAGTCAGGAAATTGCCCAGCACGGAAAGATCCATAAACGCTTCCGTGTCAATCTGCTCCGCAGTCACTTTTCTCTCCTGCAACAGTTCAAGCTTCGCCGCGCAGGTTTTCACATCCGGCAAGAGAACCGCCGCCGTCTTTTCTCCGCATCCGGCAGAAAACACATCATTGATGTAGCAGGCCTTCGTGAGGAGATTTTGAAATTCCTTCGTGTCCGCAAGCCCGTAATTGGAATAGAGGTATAACACCGCCGTGTTCTCCGGATCAATTGCATTCGATATTAAATCTACTTTTAATTTTTCTGCATTTTGACTGTCTGTAAGCGTCAACATACAAAGAACATTTTTGTTTTTTGCGATTTCATCTTTCATGCGGTCTCTCAATGTGACACGTTTAAAGATGGTCTCTCCGTATGTCTTGTCGCCGGTGATCGTACGGATCTCTTTATTCGGTTTGAGACTGTCATCATAAACAACAATTACTTTTTTCATGCTTTACCCTTTCTCAAATTGAAACACAATTTGATGATATAACCTACCACGGTAAGTCCCAGAAATGCCAGCGCCGTAGTTCCTGTGTATACCGTCAGAATCTGACTGTTTCCGTTCATAAAAATCGCTTCTATGTAGGAAGCAAAATCCCCGAGGCCGAAAGCCAGGCCCTTATAGGATGCCAGCGCCTTCAACGTCACAACCTCACTGATCCATCCCAAAAGAGATGCAAAGATAATCAGCGCCGATCTTCCGGTGATGAGATTTTTCGTAAAATCATACCACTTTTTAATCATATCCAGTCCCCGGAGCGCTGCCAGAGAGCGGGACGATGATTTTCTTATGATCAGATAACGGTTCAGATACGCATAGCTGGACGGAATTGCCAGGTAAAGTATCCCTGCTGCCGCAATCAACAGCAAAAGAACCAGCGTAATCGGCGAAAGTCCTCCGCGGAAAAGCAAATCAAACGGAAGCAACAGCATAAGAAGCGCCGCCATATCAAAATACCGGTCCACAAGAACACTGAGCAGCCCCACCTGCCAGACTTTTGTCTCTCTTCCGATCTCCTCCACACGGTAAATCTCACCGAGCTTAAACGGAATGATTAAATTGATAAAGGTTGTCCTGAAATACAGCAGCACGAAACGTCCGAAGGAAATCTTATGCTCCATGAGCACCAGATAAAGCCGCGCCATCTTAAACAAATGTACCGCCAGAAATCCCAGAACAATAAGTATTGTCCACCAAATCATTAAAAACACCTGTTATTCTTCTATTTCCGTAATCTGCCGACAGGTATATCCGTCGCGGGCGACTTCACGATATTCCTGCTTGATTACTTCGTTGTTAAACATATAAGAAAACGCCATCTTCAGTACGTTAATTGCCTGATTTACCATCTTTACATTGGATACCTGATCCTCTTCTCTCCAGGACACCGGATAGAAGATAATATCATGCTTGTAATAGTGGGAAGCCAGGATCATCACGTAATTGAACATCAGATTGTCCGGGAACTTCTCAAAGAAGCTGTCCTCCAGCATCTTTGTGCTGTACATATTCAGACCGCTTCCCAAATCAAAAATTCTCTGTTTGGTGATGAACGCAAAGATGAAATCATACACGACATTTCCGAAGGTGCGGAACGCCGAATATCCCTGCAGTTTGGAACCTCTCATAAAGCGGGCACCGAGCACGCAGTCATGTTTCTTGTAGATTCCTTTCTCCAGCATCGGAATAAAATCATGGATATCTCCCTGATCGTCTCCGTGAAGCATACATACGTAATCATAGCCGTGATCCACCGCATAGTGGAACGCCATTTTCTGAGAACCTCCCAATCCGTAGTTCTCATCGTTTCTCATCAGTTTCACCGGAAGAGAAGGATTCTGTTCCAAATATTCCAGCACTGCTTTTTCCGTATCATCCGTACTTCTGTTGTTTACTACCAAAATCTCCTCAAAATACGGAAGTACTTCCTCATCCAGCTGCGCCAGAACACGCACAATCTGCTTCTCGCAGTTATACGCCGGAATAAACAACATCATCTTTTTATCCATAGTTTAATCCTCTTTCTTCTCCAGGAAAATTTTCCGGGTAATAAAATTGTAGACCATCACGACACCGGTTGCAAATATTTTGCCGCCGGCCGTGGCAAGCGTCGGGGATAACAACTGATTTAACCATGCCCAGTTTGCGTATATCACATCGATACAAACGAGGATAATCACCTCATGGATTCCGAGACCGATCAGACTGAGTATGGTAAAAATCACAAACTCTTTCCGTCTGTCCATATCCTCTTTCCGCGCAAAAACAAATTTCATAGAAAGAATGTAGTTGATAATCACCGAGATGGTAAATCCGAAAAATGCAGCAATGAGCGCTGCCATACCGGTTTCCATCCCTGCATAGTTGCGAAGCAGGGTGGAAACTACCATAGTGATGGCGAAGTCAATCAAAAAGCACACGACTCCGACCACACCGAATTTCATAATTTGTTCCATCAATTTTTTCATGACAGATGTATCTCCTTTTTATACTTCCGGAATTGCTGCGATTAAGGCATTTTTCAGTGCTTCCAGCTTCGCATCCGCATCGGCGAGGGATTCTCCCTTAATACCCATGTAGAATTTGATCTTCGGCTCTGTACCGGAAGGACGTGCACAGCACCAGGAATCATTTTCCAGGTCAAAGTACAGAACGTTGGATTTCGGAAGTCCCGTCTCTGTCTTTTCGCCTGTTGCCATATCTGTCACCACGTTCACATCGTAGTCGCGAACCTTGAGCACTTTAAGCCCTGCAAGCTCTTTCATCGGATTCTCGCGAAGCGCTGCCATGATATCTTTGATTGCCTGCGCTCCGGAAACACCCTTCATTGTGATTGTGTGGAGTCCTTCTTTGAAATATCCGTATTCTTCGTACACTTTGATCATCTGATCCCAAAGTGTGATACCGTTCTTCTTGCAGTAAGCAGCCACTTCGCAGAGACACATAACCGCAACAATCGCATCTTTATCTCTTGCATGAGTTCCTGCCAGACATCCGTAGCTCTCCTCAAGACCGAACACATAATTGTAAGTATTGTTCTCCTCGAACCATTTGATCTGCTCACCGATGTATTTGAATCCTGTCAGCACTTCGATCTGTTTTACATCGTAAGCTTTTGTGATCACATCGGACATATTTGTTGTAACGATTGTCTTTACAAGAGCAGGGTTTGCAGGCATGGTACCTGTCGCTTTCTTCTCACGGAGGAGATACTCAGCAATGAGCATACCTGACATATTTCCGGTAAACGGAACGTATTCTCCGCTCTTTGTATCCAGTGCATACACGCCGAGACGGTCTGCATCCGGGTCTGTTGCCAGTACGATGTCGGCGCCGACTTCTTTTGCAAGCTTAAGGGCAAGCTCAAATGCAGCCGGATCTTCCGGAT
This sequence comes from Lachnospiraceae bacterium, assembly GCA_017465095.1. GTDB lineage: Bacteria > Bacillota > Clostridia > Lachnospirales > Lachnospiraceae > SVFI01. The sequence goes on from JAFTWX010000012.1 coordinate 21,849, forward strand.
TCGGGTAAGCAAGTGTTGTGAAGTTCGGGTCCGGCATTTCCTGCTCCGGAACTACATATACATTCTTGAATCCAAGCTCGGAAAGAATGCGTTTTACCGGAACAAGACCGGTTCCGTTAAACGGAGAGTATACAATTTTAAGTTCCTCGGACATCTCGTCGATGATATCCTGATGAACAATCTGTTTCTTCAGTTCTACCATGTAAGCATCGTCGATTTCTTTGCCGATGATTGTAAGAAGTCCGTCTGCTTTGGCCTTCTCCTCATCCATGGTCTTTACAGTGTGGTAATCTGTCACTGCATTTACTTCCGCAATGATTTCCACATCTTTCGGCGATGTTACCTGTGCGCCGTCCTCCCAGTATACTTTGTATCCGTTGTACTCCGGCGGATTGTGGCTGGCTGTCACAACGATACCTGCGGTACATCCGAGCTGACGAACAGCGAAAGAAAGCTCCGGTGTCGGGCGGAGGGCATCAAACAAATATGCTTTGATACCGTTGGCACAAAGACAAAGGGCAGCTTCTTTTGCAAATTCCGGAGAAAAACGTCTGGAATCATATGCGATGGCAACACCTTTTTCCTGGCTTCCCTGTTTTAAAATATAGTTGGCAAGTCCCTGTGTTGCTTTGCGGACTGTGTAAAAATTCATACGGTTTGTTCCCGCACCGATTACGCCGCGCAGGCCTCCGGTACCGAATTCAAGATCCTTATAAAATCTGTCTTCCACTTCCTCTTCATTGTTGCGAATCGCAAGCAGTTCATCCTTTGTCGCCTGATCAAAATAATCATCATTTAACCAGAATTCAAACATTTCCTTGTAGCTCATTTTTTCATATCCTCCTATATTTCCAAAATAGATTTATTGCAATCCTCCGGCTGACCGGAGAATAGTTTCCGATTAGTTTTTTGCCCGCTTCCAATTTACAGTGAAGTCGGAATGATCCAGCGAGAAATTCGGGTTGTAATACGGATCGCCTGCGGCGAGTACTTTTTCCCACTTGATCTTGAAACGGTCAGACTCCTGCTGGTAGCGAATCGCTCTGCTGTCATTCTTGTCCGAGCCCCTGGACTTGGATTCGAAATGATAAAGCTCCGCAAATGGTGTAAATATGTTGAGAAGTCCTTTTTCTCTCACCTTTAAACAGAAATCCACATCGTTGAGGGCTACTGCAAACTCCTCATCCAGTCCGCCCAGTTCCTCATACAGGGATTTTTTCACCATCATACAGGCACCGGTCACTGCCGACACGTTCTGGGCGTAACAGAGCTTGCCCATATAGCCGACGTTGGCTTCCGGGATGCGGTAATGGGTATGTCCCGCCGTACGGTGGGCTCCCAGTCCGACCACAATACCTGCATGCTGAATCGTACGATCCTCGTAGTAAAGCTTGGCGCCTACCACGCCCACATCATCCCTGAGGGCATACATAAGCATCTCCTCAATCCAGTTCGGCGTGATCACCTGAGTATCATTGTTTAACAGGAGCACATAATCTCCGGTCGTATGCTCAACACCGAGATTGTTAATCTTGGAATAGTTGAACGCTCCCTTATATTCTACCACACGAACAAGCGGATGCTGACTGATTTCTTCATAATATGTGTGAATTTCCTGTGTCTCACTGTTGTTTTCCACGATGACAATCTCATAGTTGTCATAGGTGGAAACATTGATGATGGATTCCACACAGCGGGACAAATCTTCCACGTGATCCTTATTGGCTATGACAATCGACACCTTCGGCCGGGCCGTCACATCGTAGCGGATGCGGAAAATCGTCGCAAATGCTCTTGTGCTCTCAATCTCGAAATTTTTGTATCCAAATCCTTTCAAATGCTCCGCGATGGCACCTTTTGCAGCATCGATGGCATAGGTTTTGGCATCAATTCCAGACGCCACACTTCCCTTGTGGGAACGCCAGTAGTATAAAATCTTCGGTACGTGGACAATCTTTTCCGCCTTCTGTGTCAGGCGCAGAATCATGTCGTGGTCCTGACTTCCGTCAAACTGACTGCGGAACAGTTCCCCACCGGAAAGCAATTCCTTTTTAAATACGCTAAAATGACAGATGTAGTTGTTGGCACGGAGATTGTCCGGCGCAAAATCCGGTTTAAAATGCAGCGTAATCATGTGGTTGATGCTGTTTCCTTTGAAGGTCGCCTCATCACAGTAAATATAATCCGCATTCTGCTCGCAAATCACCTTCATATATTCGTAAAGAACACTCGGGTGAAGCAGGTCATCATGATCGAACAGTCCGATGTAATCTCCGGTCGCCATCTGATAGCACTGATTGGTGTTTCCGGAAATACCTTCATTCTTTTCCAGTTTTTTATAAACAATTCTCGGATCCTTTTCCCGGTATGCGTTACAAATCTCACCGACAAATGCGTGCTCCGCATCGGAGCCGTCCGCCAGGCAAAGTTCCCAGTTCTTATAAGTCTGCACCTGAACCGATTCGATCATCTCACGCAGGAATTTTTCCGGCGTATTGTACAAAGGCACCAGAATACTGATTTTGATATCCCGGGAAAACTTTGTTTCTTCCTCGGCTTTGCGTTGGGCTGCTCCCGGAAAGCTTCCGGTTCCGTGAATCTTGATCGCTCTCTTTTCGCGGTATTTATTTACCAGTTTTCTGGCAATCCCCTTCGGATTCCCGTGACACAGTATCCGATTTTTGGTGGCAAGAAAGAAATTGATAACCACGCGAAACGGCTTGGCAAGTTTCCAGAAAATGGAACCTTTGATTTTGTCGAGCTTGCGCGTAAGATCCTCCACCTCTCTCTGGCTGTCTGCCAGACGATAGGTCAGCTTTTCATTTTTTGCCTTTTCTCTCTCATACAGATCTTTATAATAGGCTTCCATATCCGATGGCGCCATTGTCTTTTCCTCTGTCATATTTACTCCTCTTTGTTTCCTTTCAGCGCCCGAAGCGGCTTTGTCAGCTTCCAGCTGGCACTGTTTTTCAGGTCTGCAATCTGCTGCTCCCTGTTGTCTATCATAAACCGCATATCGGAAATCGTCGTCCGAAGTTCCCGGATCGCCGCCTCCGACATCGCAATCTCTTCCACACTGATTTCGGCTCCCGCATTATCCGAAAGGCCGCTTACCGACATTGCCGGAAGCTCATTTTCATACAAATACAAAAGTCCTCCCAGATGCAGTCCGTTCGTCTCAAAAGAAAGTCCTCTGTGCACACCGTCGCAGGAAGCCATGGTCCCGATACGGAGCACGCACGCTTTTCCTTCGGACGCATCAAAGCCTGTCAGGTTTATTTTCATACCGTCAGACGCTTCCGGAATCCGGTACAGATAAATCCCTTCCGGGGAACGTTTTGCTGTGACAGTCTGTTCCTCGCCTTCCGCGCTGCAAACCGTAATATTTTTCCCTTCCAGTTCTGCGAGCTGTCTTTGTATTTCCGCTGCAGTAAGCACCGGCTTACCTTCCTCATCAAAGCTGTTGCAGAGCACTTTCGCTCCCTGCTGTACATAGCGCTGGAAAGATGTTTCCATGGCAAGGAAGATCTCTTTCATCTCTCCGCTAACGCCCGCTTCCTCATAGATTCCGGCAAACACATCCTGCTCCGGGCAGTTTCTGTTTTTTGCCTCCAAATAAAAATATAAGAAACGGAACACCAAAAACTCCACCGGAACCGGAAAGTCAAAGGTCCACTCATAATCAATCACCACTGCTTTGTCGGAAAGCAAAATATTCTGACAAACCAGATCCACATCCGTCACCGCAAGTGATTTCCATCGATAATCTTCCCATCCGTCAATCTCTCCGAACACTTTCCGGAAAGAATCTGTCATGACAAACTCCGCCAAGTCACGGTTTCTGAGACTGTCGCAGAAAGAAAGAAGTACGTCTTTCACTTCTTCGAAGCGCCCCTCTTCCAGCATCGCATCCAATCTCTGTTCCAGGCTCTCACCCTTTTCAAAGGTAAATGTTACGCTGCCCGCTGTTTCGTCTGCCGCCAAACTATGATTTATATCACACGCTTTTCCCAGAATAGTAAGCCACTGCAAACTTTCTGCCAAAAGCGGCTCTGTCTTTTTCATGGAAAGAACATGGGCTTTTGCTGCCGGGGTAACCGCCCGCTTCACAACACCATCTTCATAAATTTCCGTGCGGATCTGCGCATCCTCCCGTCTCTCGTTGGAGAAACGCACATACATCGGATATCCGTTAAGCGGTGCCTTCGAGAGAACAAGCATATATGCATGCGCCAGATACGGATACATTCCGCCCGCTGTTACCCGGTCCGCTCCGCTGCGCTCATCAAAGGACTCCATACGCGCCCTGTCAAAATTGTAATAAACATCGTCACACTCATTTTTCCCCGGAAGTCTTTTATCTGAGAAAAATGCACACGGAAACTCCACACTCGGATACGGATAGTAACACTTGAAATATACGGTTTCGCCGCTTTCCGCCAAAGCACTTTCCAGTGCGGTAAGCAGCGGATAACCAAGCTGCGCATCCTGCTCTCCGGAAAATCCCCGGGCAAACGCATGCACGCTGAAAGGATTGTCAAAATATACAACCAGTTTCCCGGTGGCCGAAAGCAGTGCGTACAGATTTTTCACAGACACTGTTTTCTCCTCCGCTCCGGACGGTTCCCAGAAAATATAATCATACTCTGCTTCCCGAAGCGGCAAAGCCTGACCGCGCACTTCGAGCACAAGATCTGTATCCTGTATGTCAAAAAACCGTTTTAAATTTCCCTGGCGGTTCGTGCGCATGACTTCCTCCGTTTCCTTTTCCTGCACATATCATGCAGTCTGTTACACATTCTCCACGGTAATCTCCGTGTTCATATCAAAAAATCCCACCGTGTTTTTATCCGAAATCACGGAAACACTGACAAGATCGTACAATCTGTGATAAACCTTAAACTCATCTCCCACATAGCCGGTACAGCCGAGAGAAATCAGGTAATCCCCGCCCTGCAGGTTCATCTGCTGACGGTAGGTGACAATTCTCTCCTGTCCCTTTTCGCACACTCCGGTCTCCACCCTTTCAAACATGGTGTTGGTTCCGGTAATGTCCGTTCCCTTTTTGTCCTTAATCGTGAAAGTAAAAATCGGGTCCTTTACTGTCTCATTAAAACGGAGCTTGGCTTTTACCTCAAATACCGATCCTTTCTGGATAATATTGCTGAATGCACCGTACTCATCCACCACAGCGAAATCCACAATCTCCGCCTGACGTTCTCCGTAATCAATCACATCGTCATTGATGGTAAAGTTGCGTTTCCATGCATCCGGAGCGCCTTCCTCCAGCGTCAGTTTGCTTTTGCCGGAAATATCTTCCAGCGTGTCTACATCCAGTTGGTTTACCAGAAGTTTTTTATACATATTGATCATGTCCTTCGGGTTACCCTCCGCCAACTTAACACCCTGGTTGAGCAGAATTACCCGGTCGCAATATTTTGCGATACTGGAAAGATCATGACTGACAAAAAGAATGGTTTTGCCCATCTCTTTGAACTCTTCAAATTTGTGAAAACATTTCATCTGGAAGAATACGTCTCCCACGGAAAGGGCCTCATCCACGATGAGAATTTCCGGTTCGATGTTGATTGCCACCGCAAATGCGAGGCGCACAAACATACCGGAACTGTACGTCTTCACCGGCTGATACACAAAATCGCCGATGTCTGCAAAATCCAGAATATCCTGAAGTCTTGCGTCGATTTCCTCCTTGGAAAATCCGATCATGGTACCGTTCAAATATATATTCTCAATACCGCTGTATTCCATGTTGAATCCGGCGCCGAGCTCCAAAAGTGCCGAGATACGGCCATCCACCGCAAGGTCTCCGCTCGTCTTGTTCAGCACGCCTGTAATAATCTTAAGGATGGTTGACTTTCCGGAACCGTTCGTTCCGATAATGCCGACGCTCTCTCCCCGATGCACATCGAAGCTGACATTTTTCAGCGCATAGTGCTCTTTGTACTTCTTGCCGCGGGAAAGTCCCAGTGACTCCTTGAGACGGTCGGAAGGTTTGTCGTAGAGCTTGTATACTTTATTTAATTCTGAAACCCGGATTACAATCGGGGCAGTATTATTTTCCATAGTGTTTTCCTTTTCTATTTTGACTACAGCACGTCTGCGAAGTGCGGTTTCAGGCGTTTGAATACCACGGTTCCGAAGGCAAAAAGTAAAATAGTTACTGCCCAGAAGTAAAGGGTGAGCTGCCAGTTTTCAAAAAACCATGTCTGATCAAACAGTGACTGTCTGTAACCGTTTACGATATAGTAGAGCGGATTGAGCTTGAAAATCGTCTCAAACGCTGTTCCTTCCATTCTTGTCATCGACCACATAATCGGGGTCGCCCACATTCCGATCTGAAGTGCGATGGCCACAATCTGGGAAAGATCCCGGAAAAAGACAACCACAGAACAGAATGTGTAACTGAGTGCCAGCACCAGAACAAACATACAAAGGCTGTAATAAATGAGCTGGACCAAATACGGGCTGAGTCCGTAACCGTAAATAAAGTAAATAATCAGCAGTACGCCCACGAAAAAAACGTGGATAAAACATGCTGCAATAATCTTAATCAGCGGAAGAATGCTGATTTTAAATACAACCTTTTTTACAAGATAGTTGTATTCCAGAAGCGCATTTGTAGACTGGGTGACGGCTTCCGAGAAAAAGAACCACGGAACAAGTCCGCTCGTCAGATAAATGACAAACGGAACCTCCACGCCGGACTTGAACATCTCCGGCTTTGCGCCGAATCCTTTTTCGAACACGAACCAGTACACGAGAATCGTGATAACCGGCTGTACAAACGCCCAAATGATACCCAGGTAGGAACCTGCGTATCTTGTTTTAAAGTCATTTTTGGAAAGTTTCCAAATCAATCTTCGATTATGCCACAGTTCTTTCGGAAGTGAAAAGAACTTACTCAAAAAAGTATTCATTGCTATTTTCTCCTGTTGCCTGCCGTCAGAGCGCAAACATACTTATTTATCATACCATATATCCTCGGAAATATCAAATTCCTGCGGCTTCTTAACGGAATTTTACATAGTTTTTTTCCGAGCTGTAGGAAATAATTCTGGCCCCCAGCCGCTCCATCAATTCCACATAATGCGGTGTCGAATAATAACTCGGCTCACCGGTGTCTTTGTTTTTATTTTCCATCAGCCAGTCCGGAGCCGCAAAAAACGCCGCTCTCGGCGCAATCGCCTCATAAAAATAATCCGGATAGGAACCGTTTCCGTGGTGCGACATCTGTACCACATCCGACTTGACATCGTCCGGATAATTGGCCAGAATCTCATCTGCAATGAGTCTTCCGATCTCACTTCCCTGTGAGTAATCCGACACCTGCGCTGCAATCTCCGCACTGTTATCCGCCGTATCCGCCAGGAAGAGAACGCTCTTGCTCTGTCCGCTCAGTTTGAACACCATGGAGCCGTCATTCATAATATTATCACTGTGATCCAGCACCGTCTGATTGCAGGTGTGGAGCACTTTCATCTTAAGCCCGAGAATTTCCAGCTCATCTCCCGCCGAAAGCCATCTGACATTGCCAAAACGCTCCAGCCCCATCAAAAGATAGCTGTAGGTATCCTTACCTCTTTCATTTCTGGCCTGAACCTCATCATAATCCATCTCGCCGATCAATATCTGTCCGATTTCTATTTCCGTTTTGTCCCACTCGGCCTCGAGAACCGATGCCAAAACGCCGCAGTGATCATCGTGTGGATGGGTAATAATCCACGTGTGTACGACGCCGCCTCTCTTTTTAATCTCATTGACAAGGGCCTCCGACTGCCATGCCCGGCCGCCGTCCACCACAATCATTCCGCCCTTTCCGTCGGTAATCAGGTAGCTCATGCACTGATAGTCATTCACATCCGCAAACTGCGTCATGCGGTAACGCGGAGGCCGGTCATATTTATAAACCCGGTAATTTTCGGTCTGACCGATCATCGCAATATCATATGCATCCACATCTCCGGTCAGCGTCTGCCAGTTGCCCAGCACAAAATAATCAAATTTGCGCGCGCGCATTCTGGCTGTCAGTGTTTTTACCGGAATTGCCTCATTGTCCATGGTCATAAGCGATGCCAGTTTGTTGTACCGCTTTGTAAAAAAGTTTCCGAAATTTTTGCGCACATACCAAAGACGGATATTGGCATTGTACATCCGGATATCTTCGCAGAGAGGTTCCGTCACAACCGCACGGGGTGCCTTGACACCGGTCAGGTTCGGCACAATCTCCTCATCCGCCGAAAGCCCCCGGTAATCCCGCAAAATAATCTCGCTGACTTCAATGGCTTCCTGACTGATCTTTTCCGCATTTTCCGCCGGTTTGTACTCCGTGTCGGTGAACACGCTCTGCCCGCACAAAAACAGCAAAAGCAGCAGCGGCAAAAAGAGCATTTTTTTCTTTTCCGTCAGAATGGCAACGGTAAGTGCAATCAAAAACGTCGTCATCAAAAGCCAGAAAAACCGTTCAAAGACTTCCATATGCCCCGTTTTATCCAGCACAAAAAGAGAAACCGGATTGAACATGGCAACAAAAGCGGTCACCACATAATACACGTAAAAACGCATCTGGTTGCTTTTCTCTTTCCGGACCATCCACAAAAGAAGCGCACAGACAAACAGTATCCCTATGGAACCGGTACCGAAATACATATCTATTTTATCTTTCAACTCAAACAGTACGCTCACAGACATACTCCTTTACATTAAAAATTTCACAACAATCAAAAGCTCCGGAACACAGCAAAGAACGGCAGGTATCAGCTTCCACCATTTCTTTGTCACAAGGCAACCTGCCATGGTCTGGCACGCCACCATGAACACGCCGAGAAACAGCCCCGTCTCGCCCATAAACGTGCAGGCAAGTAGCGCACATGCCATCAGAAACCATCCTTTCATCTGCCGGCCGATTCCGGTCTTCTCTTCCAGAAAAACAGTCTGACCGCAAATCCAAAGAAACGGAACACCGATGGCGGCAAAAAGCGCTTTTCCCTGCCAAATACGGGTCACAAGAAAGTTTTCCGGGCTGAACACGTAATAATTGCCGATCATATGAAGCAGCGCAAAAGCAAACATGAATTTTCCCCGCGCTTTTCCGTGGCCCTCTTTTTCCAAAAAGCTTTTTCCGATTTTATCGTACAAAGCATAAGCCAGAGGCATGTAAAACAGCGGAAACAGATTGTGGGTAATCACCAAATGGTGGAGTCCCGAAAAGAGAGACAGCGCAGCCTGATACACCGGCAACGCCGAAATCTTATAGCGGGCACTGATTTCCTTGACCATATTTCCGTTGTACGCATCATATTCCAAAAGATAGTCGTAAGAAAGACTCATGGAAGAAAGTCCGGAATAAAAAGCATCGTCCTTATCCGGTGTCGCCATGAGCAGAATCGCTGCAATCTGTATACCGATCAGCACGAGCGCAGCAATCATAAAACCGTCCGGCTTTTCCAAAAGAAGATAGTTTTTCAAGTGTTTTCCGCGGATTTTGCACACGACTTCATACCCAAAGAAAAGAAGTCCCGCAAAGGCAAGCGCCAGCACAATGTACAAATACATTTGTGACACTTCCCGAAATCCCTTCCCGCGCAGCTGCATAGCCAGGGTGAGAATCTCATAAAGCGCATACGTCACCATCAGACCGGCCGCCGTCCGCACCGCCACATTGCACTTCTTCTCAGCTTCTTTTGCCGAAACCAAAATGCAGCCTACCAGAAACGGTATGACACACATATGAAAAAATACAGAAATCCCCTGTAATATCACCATGTTTTCTTCTATCCTTCCTGTCTGTAAAATAGGAGCATATGCTCCGTTCTTCCGACCGCTTCATAGCCAAGCGCCGAAAAATAACTTACAGCATCAAACTCATCGTCCTTAAAAAATTCCTCATAATCGTCAAACTGCTTCTTCGGATCGTGCAAAATCACATATTCACAGTCCAGTTCCGCATACTGATGGGGCGGCACGGACAAAGCATCCAGCCGGTCCTTAATATTGATCGCCGTTCCGCCTACCACATCATACGCACTGTAGCACTGATACATAGCCTGCTGCAAAGCGCTGTATTTTTCCGGAGAAACACCGATATCTTTTCCGTACAAAGGCTGGAAATCGCTGTCATACAGTCTGCTTTTCGCCATGAGCTCCTCCATACCCCAAATCCGGATTTTTCCGTCATCGCCTCTGTCTTTTGCATGGCGCAGAATCAAATCAAAGACCTCTTTTTCCTCAAGGCTGCACTCCGCCTGCCACTTTGCATCCTCGGCAGGCACGTAAGCAAAGTCACCGGTCACCGCCAAAAGAACGAAGAAACCGGCCAGCAATCCGGCCATTCTGCCTTTTCCTTCTTTCCGCGCCGCCTCCAGCGCCATGACCGCTGCAATCACCATGACCGGAACCATCATCTGCACATGGCTCAGCTCATAGTAGCCGGAAAGCTGCGGACAAAGCTTTGTCACCGCCGCATAGACAGGTGGACACAAAAAGAGCAAATAGGCAATTACGCCGTACAAAGATAAAAACAAATAATTGCGTGCTTTCTTTTCATCCCTGTCTTTATACATAAGGCAAAGCACAAACAGGAAAAAAAGCGCCGCCAGGAAAAGTCCCCAATATTTGTCCTCCATTTTCATAAAGAGCAAAATTACTTCCATGGGTTACCCCTCCTTTCCGCCAGGAAAGAAACAAGCACACTCAGCCCGTAAACAAGCAGCATAAACACCGCAATCATTCCCGCCGCCGAAACACCGACGAGAAATACCCCGTTGACAAAAATCAGCAAAGGCCAAACTATGTTTTCTTTCCTCTTAAGCGCCAGAAAAAGAAGCGGAAGAAGGATACAGGAAAATATCGTCTTCGCCTCATAAGGAAAATGCAAAAGTCCGTAGGACGTATTCATGTACGCTGCATTTCCGCACAGGGTAATCACGGCAAACAAAAGCCATGCGCCTGCATTTTTTTCCTTTTCTTCCCCCAAAAACAAGTCCGCAAACAGTGAAATCACAAGGAATGCAGAAAATAAAACAACAAACGGTATCACCGAAAACAAAAGCTTCGCCGGAGAAAGACCGCTCCAGTCACAAAGACAGGCATAAAATACCGGAAGATTGCAAATCTGCGCCTTCCAGTTCCCTTCCCACTGCGCCGCCTCGGCCGTCATCACATTGACTCCGTTAAGCATTCCGGTATCCAGAATGGTAACTACTCTGTCCGGCGCCGAAAACTCTGCCTCCATCGGGAACGGACGCACGACATAAAGCGCTCCGACCAAAAGAAAAGCAAGCACGCAGACCGCCATCCGCCAATCCGGCTTTCGCTTCAAATCCCGCAGCATCCCCGCCATGCACTCCCGATATTTTTTCATGCGCCAAATGCAAAGTGCGCATCCGGCCGCCAGTCCGAGAAAGACCAAAAGCACAATCTTCGAAAAGACGGAAAAATCCACACCCTTGCGGACGCCGAAAAAGGCCATGACAGAAAACAAACCGCCGCACAACAAACAGCCGTACAAGAATATACGGCTTACGGTTTCCTTTTTTCCCTTCCCGGTGCAGGACAAAAGAAGTCCTCCCGGCAGCAAAGGATAAAGGAGCAATATGCAAAACAATACTATCATTCGGATAATATCCATCTTCTTACCTTTCTCTCCGATATACGGTGACCGCAGTCTCCACGGCTGCGCCTTCCGTATCAAAATATGTCTTCATAAACGTCTTCATCGGCTCCTGCATAAGGAGCTGCGAAAAATCTGCGACGTATTCCCTGTCCACGAAAACAACGTCCGGTATTCTGTCCGGATTATTTTCATAATAATGCATGAGCTGTCCGGAAAATGCAGGGGTGGAAATCGTGTTTCCCGTACCGATTTTCATCCCGTCAAACTGCGGGTACAAAAACATATCGGAACCTACATACAAAAACGTATCGTCCTCTTTTACGTACTGCTTAAGCAGGGCGGATTTCGTCTCGTACTGGACATAGTCCAAATCTCCCAGACGCACCCCTTTGAGCACATCATGATTTACCTCATAATAGCCCTCAAATATATTTTTTCTGCGCGTGGATGTGAAACGAACCAAAAAAATCCGCGACGCAAAAATCTGAACAACCACACAGATGCACAGCAAAACCGCCATCCATGCATAGCTGCGTTTTTTCTTTCCGGTCTCATCCTCTTCCCTGCATCTGTACACGCCGTAAATATATCTGGCGCCCAGAATCACGGACGGCATAAAGAAGCTCATGGAATACGCGGTCAACACATTTGACGTAAACAATATCACAATCACCCCAATCAGGTTGAGGGGCATGGAAACAGCAAACCAAAGCTTATCTTCCTCACCCGTCGGAAACGTAACATACGCATAGCACTCCAGCACAAAGAGCTGCAAAACAACCGGATAAAAAATCGTAAAATTCACTTCCCGAATGGTATGGAACTGATACAGCGCATAACATCCGGCAAACAAAAGGAGCAATCCGAAAAACAGACGGTCCGCACCTTTTTTCTTAGCAAAAACAGGACGTCCCACATGGCACAAAACCATCATGGCCAGTAAGACCGCAAGCATGTTCCAAATACTCCTCAAATGATCTGCCAACAGAGCTGTCAGCGACTGATCATGTGACTCATCCATCAAAATGTAGGAAACATTGGTAAATATATCAAATCCGCCGCCGGCGATCACGAGATAAAGCACAAAAAGCGCCCCACACGCGGCGCAGGTAGCTGCAAGCCAAGCACATGCTTTCTTCTTTCTTTTTGCAAGCAGCAGACAAGCCACGTATACAAAAAGCAAAACCGCTGCCGGATAGCACAGCACTATCACGCTCACGGAAAGTCCCGCCAAAATCATCCAGCCCGTTTTTTCCGTATCAAAAAAGCGAAGAAGCGCAAGCATCAGCACCATGATTGCCCAGTAAAACAGCACCGTAAATTCCGGCGATTGAATATGCTTCGGCGTAAAATTAAAATACGCAAACGCAAGCACCACGGAAAGCAGCTGCGGCAATTTTTTCCGGATTGTAAGATACAAAAAAACGCTGACGCTGCCCTGAATCAAAACACCGCAAATGCGCATAAAAACAAGAGCACCCTCCATAGAACCGGCGATGCCCTTATAAAATGCGACAAGAAGCGCATACAAAGCAGCAGACATCTGATGCGGTTCCCACATATCCGCTATCATGCGGTCACCCGTCACAATACGGTATGCCATGGTAAGTGCATACGATTCATCGATATCTGCGCTGAAATATACTGTTTTCCATATGCCGACCAAAGACAATACAAAAAGTATCAAAAACAAAAGAATTGTTATGATCTTATTTTTATTCCCTGACATCTGCATCCTGTCATCTCCTGCAACAAAACTTAATAGTCCATATAACTCACGTTGTAGTCCACAAGCGTGCTGATTCCGTCGATTTTTCCGGCGGATGTATACTGCCACATGGCATAATCCCCCTCATAGGTCGGCTGGGAAGAATACTGCGCCAGCCATGTTGTATAAGAGGACAACTGCTCCGTATCCAGATTGTTGTTGAGCCAGCTCTTGCTTGCATATACGCCTGCGGTATAACCCGCATTCTCTATGGTTTCGCAGAACGCTTTGCAGACCGCGGTTCTCGTCTCCTTATCGAGTCCGTCCGCACGGCCGTTTCCGCCAGCGCCTTCCGTGTCGATAAACAGCGGATAGGAAATCTTATTCTTTCCCGCAAGCATCAGCACCATACTGGCTTCCTCCACAGCTTCCACCGGGGTAACCGCCTGGGTAAAGAAATACAGCCCGACACGGACTCCCGCATCTGTGGCTCCTTTTATATTTTTTTCAAAATACGGATCTTCCACAAGCGCACCTGTTTTTGATCCGCGGTAACCGCAACGGATAATGGCAAATTCCACCCCTGCTGCCTTGACCTTCTCCCAGTCAATCTCCTTGTTCCACTTGGACACATCGATTCCGAAGACCGTTGCCCCGTCCTCAAGACGCTTGTTCGTCTCCGTTCCGTCCGCATCAATCTCCGCCTCCTTGACAGCGGTATCTTCCACCGTCGCATCGATTTCATCCTCGGATTTGACCAAAAATGTAATATCATCAATCACCGTGTAGGAAATTTCATCCGTAACCGAAACAGTCACAGGCTCTCCCGGCACTTCATAGTCTTTCACTTCCCGCAGAACAATTTCGTAATCGCCGCTTTCCATATCGGTCAGATAAAGCATTCCGTCCTTATCCTCATCCTTGTATGTCTTACGGATTTCTTTTCCGTCCTTTTTGAGCTTAAACGAAAAATTCTGTCCGGACACAAGCGCCCCGTTTCCGTCCACCACATGGACACGGATATCCTTCTGCACGGTAGATACCAAAAGGGAAAGAGCGGACGATTGATCCGTTTCCTCCTCCTTTTCCCGGTCGAAAAATGTTTCATCCTGCAAAAAAGCATACGGGTCCGCATAAGGATCCAGCCCGTACTTTTCATCAAAGGACGAGGCCGGCTGCATTATGTTGTTGTCCTGTGCTGTCTCCATCGTCTGTACCTGCTGCGGCTGTTTTCGCACGTTATCCTGATTTGTCAGGAGAACAAGCCCCAGCACCATAAGAATCACAACCGAGACAATGGCAATCATCTGCAGTTTCAGCTTAGAGTCCATTTGCTACCTCTACCAAATATTTTCCGTAATCGGTCTTCATCAACGGCTCCGCCAACGCAAGGAGCTGTTCTTTTGTGATAAAGCCTCTCTTATATGCAATTTCTTCGATACAGGAAATATAAAGTCCCTGGCGTTTCTGGAACGCAGCAACGAAATCCGCTGCGTCCAAAAGGGAATCGTGATTTCCCGTGTCGAGCCATGCGAATCCTCTTCCCAATGTCTCCACGGACAATGTTCCGCGACGGAGATATTCATTGTTGATGCTTGTGATTTCAATCTCACCGCGGGCCGACGGCTTCACATTCGCCGCGATTTCCACTACGTCATTGTCGTAGAAATAAAGCCCCGGAACCGCATAGTTACTCTTCGGATGCTCCGGTTTTTCCTCGATGGAAAGTGCCTTACCGTTTTCATCAAACTCTACTACCCCGTACTCCTTCGGATCTCTTACATAGTAACCGAAGATCGTAGCGCCCTTTTCATTTTCAATACGCTCTGCTGTCTGGCGGAGCACTTTGGAAAAGCTCTGTCCGTAAAAAATATTATCTCCGAGCACAAGTGCCACACTGTCATCCCCGATGAAATCCGCACCGATAATGAAAGCATCTGCCAGTCCGCGCGGCTCCTCCTGCACTGCATAAGAAAACTTCATTCCCAGCTGCTCACCGCTTCCGAAGAGCTCCTTGAACGTAGGAAGATCTCTCGGTGTGGAAATAATGAGAACCTCACGGATTCCCGCAAGCATCAGTATAGAAAGCGGATAATAAATCATCGGCTTGTCGTACACCGGCATAATCTGTTTGGAAATGGCTTTGGTCAGCGGATACAATCTTGTTCCGGAGCCGCCTGCTAAAATAATACCCTTCATCTATTTTACCTCCATGACGCACATAGGAAGAAGACCCTGACAAACCTGCCAAGCCTTCTTCCCTCGCGTTTCTTAATTTTTATACATCTCGCTATAGTATTTCTGATAGTCACCGCTTGTGACATTTTTCATCCACTCTTCGTTTTCAAAGAACCACTGGATGGTCTTGCGGATTCCCTCTTTGAACATGGTCTCCGGTTCCCAGCCGATCTCGGCCTTAATCTTATCCGGAGCGATAGCATAACGTCTGTCGTGACCTTTACGATCTTCCACATAAGTAATCAGTTCCTCAGTCACAAGCGCCTTGCGCGGATCGCCTTCCGGAAGCATCTCCTGCAATGTATCAAGAATAATGTGGATAATTTCAATGTTCTGTTTTTCATTGTGTCCGCCTACGTTGTAAGTCTCAAACAGGCGTCCTTTTTCCTGCACCATATCGATAGCCTTGGCATGATCTTCCACGAACAACCAGTCACGGACATTCTTTCCGTCACCGTACACCGGAAGCTTTTTGCCCTGCAGGGCATTGTTGATAATAAGCGGAATAAGTTTCTCCGGGAACTGGTACGGTCCGTAGTTATTGGAACAGTTCGTAATGTTCGCCGGGAACTTGTACGTATCCATATATGCCTTTACAAGCATGTCCGAGCTTGCCTTGCTGGCAGAATACGGACTGTGCGGATCGTAAGGTGTTGTCTCGTAGAAAAATGCATTTTCATCATCCGGAAGAGAACCGTATACCTCATCCGTAGACACATGAAGGAATTTTTTCCCTTCTTTGAAGCTGCCGTCCGGGAGCTCCCACGCTGCCTTGGCACAGTTGAGCATAACTGCGGTGCCGAGTACGTTAGTCTGCACAAATACTTCCGGATTGCGGATGCTGCGGTCTACATGACTCTCTGCCGCAAAATGAACAACACGGTCGATATCATTTTCCGCAAAGATTTTAGCAATCGCTTCTTTATCGCAAATGTCTGCTTTTACAAACGTGTAATTGTCTCTGTCTTCCACCTCTTTCAGGTTTTCAAGATTACCTGCATAAGTAAGTGCATCCACATTAATAATGCGGATTTCATTGTCATACTTTTTAAACATGTAATGAATGTAATTGGATCCGATGAAACCGGCTCCGCCTGTCACAAGATATGTTCTCATATCCCTGTCCTCCTAAAAATACACATAATATGTTTTATTTTAATACAATTTACGAAAAATTGCATTATATTTTTTATTTGCGACAAATGTCGATGTATTCTTGTTGACCGTCCCTCCCGTAAAATGCCAAAATAGAGGCAGCTTATCAAAGGAGAATTCGCCATGATTTACATCCACTATTGTCCGTCCTGTCGCGCGGTGCGCATGCAAAGCGGCCACAAAACCCGTTGTCCCGCCTGCTCCGCTTCCATGCCGGAACAAAAAATCACGTTTACCGAATACACCAATATGTCGCAAAAAGAGCGCGACCGATTTCTGGAGGATCTGCTCCGGAAATATTCTTAAATCCTACGGAAAAAACGCCGGTCTTTTATGGTATTATTTCTCTTTTTTCCGAAGCTGATACTCTCCGATTGCCATAAACACAAAGACAAACGGTGTACAGAGCACCTGCTGGTAACAAAACAGATTGTGCGCCATGTAAGCGGCAACACAAGCTGCAAGCCCGATCAGCACCGGTTTTCCGTCGCTGTGTTTCACGAAACGCACAAGGGCAGAAACAAAGATGCCCAAATATGCAGCTGCCCCAAACAATCCGGTGTTAATCAGCATATTGAACCATTCGTTGTGGGCGTTGGTAAGGATGGAGCCGCCCCACTGTTCCTTCAAAATCTCTGTATACGCGCCATGTGCGTATATGGCATAGCAATCCGGTCCTACACCGATCAGTTTATTTTTCAGACCCATTTCCGCATACATACTGGCCGTAAAACTCCACGTAAATCCTCTCTGGTTTCCCCACAAATTACTCCATGTCAAATATGGAATCTTCTGCACCCATGCTGCAATGCCGGCCGGAAGCCACCCGTTTGCCCCCATGACAAGAATACACACACATGCAACCAAAAAGAGGAGAAGCAAAATATATGCCACTGTTCTGAGTTTATACATCACCGCCGCCGGATATTTTTCTTTCTTCTGCAGCACGGCAAACAGTACAATCATTCCAATGCAAAGCACAGCCCAAAACCACATCTTATTGCTCGTAATCAGAATCCGGCTGAGTGTATCCCACCACATAATATCATTCGGCCAAATTTTCAATAAAAGCTGCATGCACTTCGGCGCCAACACAAACAGAAGCATTACTTCGAAGAACCGGCGCATGCTTCCCGCATCCTTCACCGACACATGAAACAGCACAAGGGTTGCTGCCAGAAATCCGAAATACGCACTGTCTGTATTTTGGGACACCATGGTCATGAATCCGACAAACACAAAAATACCGGTCACTATACGCAAAACATAATTTTTAAAATACCAAAAAAAGAACATGCCAAGAGGCAGAATCGTAATCATGAAGCCGGAATACCAGGAAGCCTGTCCCAGCGTTGACAAAAACTGATTCTTGTATTTTACTTCCAAGTTTTCATAGACACCGATCGGGTCAATCAAAAGACGGTGAAGAACTCCGAGCAGGAACACATAAAATGCCACTGCGCAGACCGCTCCCAGTGTAATCGGATAATCCTTCAAAAATCTCGAGAATATAAAATACATCAGCACGAATACCATCTGGGAAAACAGCCCCATAAACCAACCGTTGTACCCCCAGAACGATTCTTTCATATGCCCGCTGCACACAAAGGATAACAGCGCAAACAACAGATATGCAATCACAAACCGGTCCGTCACAGACAGATTTTTTAACATTTGTTTTGTGCCGGAAAGAGAAATTTTTGTTTCTTTGATTGTAAATATGAGATAAAGAATCACAAGCAAAAGAAGAACCGGCATTCCGAACACAGCCACATGGGCGAACGCATTATACTTCGCCGTTCCGATCTGAAAATATCCATCCTTCATATAAAGGGCGAGGGCAAATGCCATCACAATCACCCAGAGTACACTGATATACTCCAAAAAGCTGGTAACAATCATCTGTCCCGCATTTTCTTTTTTCTTTTGTTTTTTTGCCAATTTCACTGCCATTTCTATTCTCTCTTTTCTACTTTGATGTCGCAGATACTACGGATGAATACGGTCCGTATATCTTTTTCCCGCCAACGGTCTTGTAAGCTCTGACTTTATAATAATATATCTTTCCTTTTTTCAAAGACTTATTTATAAAACTTCTTCCGCCTGCGCCCTTAACGGTCTTTACTTTTTTATAACGACCCTTCTGTGACGTTGCGCGGTATATTTCATAGCCGGATGCACCGGTTACCTTTTTCCACGTAATCTTTATCTTCTTTCCGCTCTTTGCCTGTGCTTTTACACCGGCCGGTTTCGCAGGTCCCAGCGTTTTCACGGAAGAAAACGGACCATATACCTTTTTCCCGGAAATGGTTTTGTAAGCACGCACTTTGTAATAGTACGCCTTAGACCCTTTCCATGCATTTAACGTGGCCGTCACCGAAGATCTGCCCTTTACGGTCTTTACCTTTTTATAGGTTCCGTCCGGAGATGTGGCGCGGTAAATCTGATAGCCGGATGCTCCCTCGGTCTTTTTCCACTTTAAAACAATCTTACTTGTTCCCGTCAAAGTCGCCGAAGACCAGGATACTTTTTTCGGGGTTACCGTCACGACGCATTTGGCCTGAATATCTCCGTTATAAACCGTGATCGTCGCCTTTCCCGGCTTTTTTGCTTTTACCTTTCCGTAATCAGTTACGGTAGCCACCGACGTATTCGATGATTTCCAGTATACCATCCAGTCGGTTTTTCGTCCCGCCGAGTATGTCGGCGTCGCCACAAGCTGAAGAGATTTTCCATCGGTGAGCGTAGCCGTCGCGCGATCCAGCGCAAGTCCCGTCAGCATCGCCGGTGAATCCACTGTTGCAGCAGTGTTACCGCTCTCCGGCGCCGGCTGCATGGTTCCCGGTGTCTGCGTATTGTCCGTATAAGCTTTGATACGGGCAATCATGTCACTGCCGTCTCCCAGGTCATTCCATCTGCCGCTTGTTCCCTGCCAAAAGCATACATCCGGATTTTCTACGGTTATAATCGTATAAAAAGGATTGCTCTCAATCCAATCTTCATTCGACTCATTATAGTCCCTGCTGGCATACACATCGGTATCCTCATCAAACCGGAACACCACCGAGTACTCACATCCATCCGGAAGTAAAACTCCTTCCTCCAAAGGTATGGTATGATATCCCGCATGGGAAAGCGCAAAATCCTGCGTCAGCACTTTTTCGCCCGAAACCGGATCTTTGGTCGGATTTGTCAGATTTTTATAAATATCAATCTGTCCGGACACCCCGGTCTGTGCCACTCCGATTCCGACACTTCTAAGCTGTTCGCACATTCCGTTGCCGCTTCCGGCCGTAAACCGCATCGCCAGCGGTTCCGAAGACAGAAAATTGACCGTACTGGACATACTGTCGCCGTCATACTGGTAAATATTATCATAGTTATCCGGCATCTCTGCATCAAACACATACGCATAGCGCATCACCGTATAATATACTGTTTCGCCGCCTTCCACATATGAATCCTGATACGAGTTGAGCGAAGCGTCATAGTAGGACAACCAGAAATATCCCGGCTGGGCACTGTAGTCACTCTCATCGCCCCAGCTGTTTTTCATCAGCCACGCACCGTTTCCCGGCGCCGGATTGGCTGCTCCGTTTTTCTCAAAATGATTCTTATCAAAATCATCATCCCAGCCCACGACCTGCACCGCATGATTCGTTCCGGTTTCTGAATCATTGTAATAACTGTCATAGGCAACACTGTCGTAGGTGCTGTCCGCGTAATAACTTATTGCCAGTGCACCGTATTCCATAATCATTTTTTTGATTTCCGTCTGCTCTGCTGTACTTTCACCTACATTTCCGAGAGGCAGCTTATACACATTCTGCACATGACAGGCATCACTTCCGTAAGCCATCTGCGTGGAATTAGCCTTTCCAAGCAGTCCGCTACTATCCGTCTTATTATTCAAAATTCCGGTATACGGCGCCGTGCTCTCCGCCACCGGCCCACACCAGCTGACCAGATGCCACATAGTGAGCGCACTGTTTCCGCCCAAATCCAAGTACGTTTCCCCCGAACCAAGGTGACTTTGCGTCGGCAGATTATAATCTCCGTACGCACCGCCTTTCGGATCCCCTGTCACACCTTTATTATAAAAATAGTAAGCAAGATGCCTCTCGGAGAGATCGATATTTCCCTTTGCCAGCCCTTTCCGTACCAAAGAAGCTTCACAGGCTCCCAGCGCCGAAAATGTCCAGCAGGTATCATAGGGATTCTGGTTACGGAATCCATCAGGCAGATAGCTCACTGCCACTCCGTTTACCGACACCGAATCGGAGCGGTACGACCGCGGAAGAACCTCTGACGACGCACCTTCAGCCTCCAAAGCAAACATGGAAACCTTCGGATATTTGTCCTCCTCCAGTGTTTCTCCGGCGACATCAAAATATCCTTTGCCATATGTCTGCAACATGCCCGCATCAGCCCCGCTGACGGTTACCGTCTGCGTATCTCCCGACAGTGTCCCGGCCACCGCCGGAGTCCCTCCGGCGCCAAACAGCTGCACTGTCAGCACAACGCAAAGCCAATATGCAATTTGTCTGATCCGACTTTTCTTCATACACTGCTCCGTTTATAACAACTAATCCTGTTTCAATATCATTTCAAGCACACGTTTTGCACTTGTATAAATTTCATCCTTTGTGATGGCACCTTTGTCGTAGGCATCCTTCACACGGTCCGCATAACCGTTCATCATCTTGATATCATTTCCGGCTTTAATCTCCAGATAATGTTCCCCGTGGTTCCACCAGTCGGTAGTCACCATACCTTCAAAGCCCCACTCATCGCGGAGAATGTCAGTCAGAAGTTCTTTGTTTTCCGAAGCCTTCACACCGTTAATGATGTTGTAGGAAGACATGATGGTCCAAGGCTGCGCCTCCTTCACGATTATCTCAAATCCCTTGATATATATTTCTCTGAGCGCACGCTCTGAAAGCACCGAATCACTCTCTTTCCGGTTGGTCTCCTTGTTATTGCAGGCAAAATGCTTCACGCTCGCCCCGATGTGCTGTGACTGCATACCGCGCACCATAGCTGCGCCCATGGTTCCCGTCAGGAACGGGTCCTCGGAATAATACTCAAAATTGCGCCCGCAAAGAGGACTTCTGTGAATATTTACGCCCGGCGTCAGCCAAAGTCCGATATTGTTCTCCTTGACTTCCTTCGCTCCGGCCTGTCCGATTTTTTCCACCAAATCCGGATCCCAGGTGGACGCCAAAAGCGTCGCACACGGAAAGGCTGTCGTCGGAACACAGCACTCTTCATGAATGCGTAGTCCCGCCGGACCGTCCGCCGTGTTAATGGTCGGAACGCCGTATTTATTTAACGCTCCCATAGATCCTGTATTGGTCACGCCGGTTCCTCTGCGTCCGCAAGTCAGCGCAATAAGCTCCTCCACGGAAAACTGTGCCATAAACTCATCCAGCGTCATTTTCCCCTGCACCACTTCCATGAGCATGCGCTCCGGCACTTCAAAACCGCATAAGCCCTGCACAAGAGGTTCCTCTATGACATCCGGAATCACACCTTCAAATTCATCTATTCCGAGCCTGTCCAAAACGCACGGAATCTGTGGATATTCGCTTATCTCACAGTCTTCATAGCTTCCGTCCGCAAGCATACGTTTTTTCAGCCGGTACGGACGACATTTTTCGGAAAGCTGCTCTACTATGACATCGCCACCCGTAATATCGTAAGTCAGCACTTCCACCGTATCCCTGACATTGTCACCGAGATAAATGTGGTAGGAGCCTTCCTCCAAAACATAAGCCGACTTTGCCACCTTGCCCTGATCGTCATAGGACGCCATCTGCGCTACCGGAAGTTCCATGGCAATACGCTGTGTCTCTCCCGGCGCAAGCACCCTTGTTTTCACAAAGGAGCCAAGCTGCTTTGCCGGATTTCCAAGCTTGCCCTTCGGGCCGCCGTAATAAAGCTGAAGCACCTCTGCACCCGGACAACTTCCTGTGTTGGTCACATCCGCCGACACATATATGACATCTGCTGCCAGTTCCCCGGCTGTCAGCTCTTTTCCTTCTTCCTCATCCAGTATACGGCTTACCTCCAGGCGGGTAATATCAAAGGTTGTATAGGAAAGTCCGTATCCAAACGGATAATTCACTTTTTCCGCCGCACCCGGAATCGTCTCAAAATACCGGTATCCCACATAAATATCTTCCGTATACTGCGCATAGTTCACCGATTCGTGGAAATCAGTCGTGGAAGGATAGTCTGTAATATCCGCCGCATAGGTATCCGTCAGTCTTCCGCTCGGGCAAACCTCTCCGCAAAGAATATCCGCCATGGCAAGTCCGCCTTCCATACCGCCCTGAAGCGCCAGAAGCACGGATTCTATTTTCTCTTCCCCTGCAAACCAGGACGTATCCACCATTCCGCCCACATTGAGCACAACGATAACATGGGCAAAATTCTCTTTGACAAGCTCTACCATCTTTTCTTCTGCCGCCGTCAAATAAAAATCTCCCCGTTCAAAAATGGCATCGCTCTTTTCAATAAAATCTTTGGAAGTCAAAAGACAGTCTCCCGTCTCAATCTTTTCCAGCTTACGGTCCCAGTCCTCCCCGGAATATCTGCAAATACTGACAATCGCCGTATCCGTATAGACCTTTGCCTCCGCAAGCAATTCCCCCGGAACCTCCGGCTCCACGGTCATACCCGGAACCGCACCTGCTTCATACTGCTTATTCATCTCTTTTTGGTAAAACTGTGCAAGCGCATCAAAAACCTGCACTTTGCCCTTCGCTTCCTGCTCTTTCAGTCCGTCGTAAAGATTTCTTGTATATGCAACGGTCACATCACCACTTCCGCCGCCGCCTTTCACATAGTCAATACAGCCTTTTCCAAAAAGCGCAACCTTCTGTCCCGTCGCAAGAGGCAACCTATCATTTTCATTTTTTAAAAGAACCATACCTTCTGTGGCTGCTTTTCTTGAAAGCGCGATATGTTCCTTACATCCTGTCACTCTCTGTCCGTTTTCTCCCAGCCCGATCGGCGGAAGAAATTTTGCTCTCACCCATTTTTGCATAACCTACCTCCTGCAACACAATCTTTATTTGCGCCTTTTATGCTCTGTCACTGCCACGCCGACAAAAAGAACGGCACCGAGCAACGACACAAGCGCTCCCAATTTTAAAAACGGCGATTCATAAACAAGCTCTATCTCGTGTTCCCCCGCGTTTAATATCACGCCGCTGTACATCAGATTCACCTTTTCAAGTTCCTTCTCTTCTCCGTTCACATACACCTTCCAGCCGTCGCTGTAGATAATCGGAACGCACAAAAGTTTCGGCTTATCCGCCGTCGCCGCACCGGTTATCCTCGTATCCGACCACCCGGTGATCGCCAGCTTATCTTCCGAAAGCTTCGCCACCTTCTCTTCGTATCCGTCAAGAGGCAAATAGTAAACATTCACATCCTCCGCCTGATAGGTTGCAGCCTTTGTGAAGGATACATGAATCTCGCGTTTGCTCTCCGTCCCATAACCTACATTGGCTGCGTACGTATCCATTCCCGACGAATACGTATTGCCCGGATCCTGATACGAAATATAAGATTTCGCCACGTCACCTTCCGACAGATTGATGGTGGCGGCGCTGACATCATCCGAAACAAGAGACAAACCTTTCCACTGCACATAAATTTCACCCGGTCCCGGTATTTGTTCCACAACCAGATCAAATCCTGCCCCTTTTTCCGGCACTTCAATCCGGCAAAGATCCTCCGAAACCGTTACATCCCCACCGTTTTGTATGCTGTAATCCAGTTCCTGCGAAGCGTATACTATCTGCGCTTTGCCTATCCCTGCCTTACGCAAATCCTCTTCCAGTTCATCGTCCACAATCGCCGCCGAAAGCATCGCCTCCTGCTTCCGGGTCGGTATACTGCCTTCCAGTTCCGACCGTAAAACATAAGAATCGTACATATAACCAAACGGCAACGCGTTTTTATTACAATAAATATCTTCTGTTATTTTTTCATATCCGTAAGGCAGTTTACTCTCCTGCCCCCTTGGAGTTGTATAGTATTTCACCCCGGCAAGGGTCGACGGTATCGTACTTTGATCCATGCCCGTCAGTCGGAATCCGGTAATCACCGACGCACTTTCCGTAAACCTGTAATAGTCCGCCATCTCACTGCTGTAGCCGGAAGCATTGGTCACAAGTCCCCGGTAATCCTGCGCAACCCATGCGCTGGATGCGGTTTTCGGCGTTTTCGTACTGTCCACCCGATAAAGGGAATCATCCTCTATCTGTTTCATGGCCATATTGGAATTGTCGGTCAAAACGCTATATCCTTTTCCCCGCTTATGGAACTCGCCGGCAAAATCACTGCCTATATCGCCGAACAAAAAGTAACCGTTTGCAATCAGCGTCGCCATGAGCACTCCGCCGAGAAACGGCGCCGTAATTTTTCTGCAGAAATTCGCTTTAGCCGGAATAACACCTGTTATCCATCCTATCACATCCGCCCACGTGACACATACCGTAAGTGCAGCCACAAAAACAAGGCCGTACAGCCACCGTTCATTGGCCACCTTTCCCGCATTCATCAAAAGCCCGAACAGAGGGACACAAAGACCTGCCACACCTACCATCCAGGCTGCTTTTAACCGCACAGCCACGCCGTCTTTCCCAAGCCAAACCGCCACCAGCGCTGCAAGAACCAGCGGCGAAAAACCGAGAACCAGCCAGTAGGAATGTTCCGGCCGGGCCACAAACACTGCTTTCAGCAGATTGAAATAATAGTCTCCGTCATACAAAAACAGAGAGGCAGCATTTCGAAGTCCTCCGCTTCTGGATGAGTTCAGAAATCCCCCCACAAACGGAAGAACCGAAAATCCTCCCATACAAAACCCGATCAGATAGTAAAAGACAAGGCGTAAAATCTTTCCGACCGCCTCTTTTACCCCGGACCTTTCCGCAAAGAGATCAATCAACACATAAATCGCCAAAAACAGCGAATTCATAAACAAAAAGTAAAAACTGAAAACGGCCGAGCTGGCAACCATCAAGATAAAAAGCATCTTGCTCTGTCCTTTTTTAATCATCTCATATCCCAAAAGAATGAGCGGAAGCAAAATCATACTGCCGAGAAACGGTGGTGCCTTCGTCGCCGTAAACAGCGTATATCCGCTGAACACGTAAACCATAGCTCCCATAATCCGCGCCGCATCCTTTTTTTGAAGCACACGGGAAAACAAAAGAAAACTGATACCGCATAAATAGAGCCGCGCGATTATGAGCATTTCATAAATAATTTCCGCCTTCTCCACACCAAAGAACGCATACAAAATATTGAGCGGTTCCATATACCACTGGGAAATGTACTGGAGCATATCCGTTCCCATTCCGATGGAAAAATCATAAAATCCCCAGGTCAGAAACTCGCCCCGAGACCAGCTGCCGGCAATCCGCCGAAGGGCATCGGCAAACACTTCCGCCATCGGAATATGGTAGACAACCGCATCCGGATTCCACAAAAGTGATCTTTTTTCCTGTAAAAAAGGCAAAAAAGAAAGGAAAAGAACAATAAGAAAGAAAAGTGTATAGATACCATACACTTTTACTGTCTTATTCATCTTTTCCTTCCAATTTGTTTTCATATTTATTACCCCTTTTTGCATTCTGCTTTACCAAAACAAAAAGCACCGGAAAGCAGGAGTAAAAACGGATTATATGCAAGTTCCACCAGCTGCGGATTGATCATTCCATGGACAAGCACAATCGCAAGAGCAGCCACCATCAAATAATTCCCCTTCTGCATATTGCGGTATAACACAATACCGAAACCTACGCAAAGAAGTATCACAAACAGAATCCCGTAATTAAACATGGACTGCATGTAGGCATTGTCCACATAATTATAAAGTAAATCCGGATTGTTTTTCACGGTGGATTCTCCAACCCATTTGATTTTTTGACCGAATAAGGTCATGCCGTAATTTTCCCATGCTGCACACATGAGACTCAGACGTCCATGCAAAAAAATGTTTGCTTTATTAAGAATAACCGAATCCCATGAAGCAGTATTTACAATCCAAACACAAAATCCCCAAAATGATAATGGTACTACCGAAACCAACCAAGACAACCCCCGCACCGGTTTCATATATTTTTCAAGCAATCTCGCTATCCACGCCAAAACCACAAATCCCGCAGCAAGAATCAGAGGAGCGTTAGAATCCGTAAACACATACATCAAATAATTAGCCGCCAAAATAAGCGCGGTTGCCCAAATGGTCATTTTACCGATCAGCACAACTAAAATCAAAGACATAAACAACACAAAATGACTGCCCAGCAAAGAATGGGTATAACCAAGTCCATGTCTATCCCTGCTGCCGGCATCCCATATAAAATCCTCCAGAATACCAATCTGCGAACACACTACCGTAACCACAAAAACAGCCGCCTGCATAACAAGTGTTACTTTTAAAATTTTCTCAAAAGACACGTTTTTTGCCGAATAAATCAAAGCAAGACTGACCGGAAAGGCCAACCTTCCTCCGCTGTAAGCAATGAACATAAACAGCAAATAAACAAAAACCTCTATTGCGCTGCCGATTGAAAACTCAAAATCCCGTATGAGTTTGACCAAAAGCAACAAAAGCACACTGTATTGTACCGCGCGGGAAATTCCGTCCATCGGAATCAAATCCTTGAAATACGTCAGTTTCAAAAGAGCAATGAGCATCCAAAGGACGAATGCGGTCAAATATATAATTTCGCTTAAATTTTTGCTCCTTTTCATCCACAAGCTCCCGTAACTATTGTTCATCCCACATTTTCAGCAGATTTTCTTCTCTTTTCACTTTTGCCGCCTGCTTTTCATCGACTACTTCGTCGCTCATAAACTCCTGATATGCAGCCAAAACTTCCTCGGTCTCACCGTCCATCTTCATCTGTCCCTCATGGATCCAGATAACTCTGGTACAAAGTTTACGGATTGTCTCGATACTGTGCGAAACAATCATAACCGTACGATCGCTGTCGTTGATGAGCTCCTTCATCTTTTTCAGACTTTTCTTCTTGAAATTAATATCACCGACGCTGAGTACCTCGTCAATCAAAATAATATCGGTCTCCAGAACCGCCGTAATCGAAAATGCCAGTTTCGAATACATTCCGCTGGAATAAGTGCGGACCGGCGCATTGACAAATTTGCCGAGCTCCGAAAACTTGACAATCTCTTTATACTTTGCCTTAATCTCCTCATGGGTAAAACCGAGCAAAAGACCGGAAAGATAAATGTTGTCCTTTCCCGTCAGCTCTTTGTTAAAGCCGACACCGATGGCCAAAAGCGAAATCGTATTATCCCCGATATCAATGGAACCTTCGTCCGCCGAGAAAATACCGGCAATGGAACGGAGTGTGGTCGACTTACCGCTTCCGTTTTTACCGATCAGACCGACAATCTCACCCTTCTTGATGGAAAAACTCAGTCCTCTTACCGCCTCAAACTCTTCCAACCGGGACTTTTTGAGGGAAAGCAGACTCTTTTTGATGGATTCCGCCTTTACCGTCTTATATCGTATATGAAGATCTTTTACTTCAATTGCAATTTTTTCCGACATGTTTTAAATCACCTTTACATAAGAATTTTCATACTTTACAATCATGCGAACTCCGAAAATACAAAGGAGTACACTGATTAAAAACCATATACCAAGCAAATCATAATACGGATGGCTGCTGTTAAGCACCGCATTACGGGCACACTGTATCAGGCCGGCCATGGGATTCCCGTACAAAAGAAGCGTATTGTACGGCTCCGGAACACGTTTCATAATGTTATAGAATACACCCGACATGTAAAATACGAGTTTTAAAAGTACCGTAATTACATTGGCCAGGTCTGTGAGAAACACACCGAAATTCAGCACGATGCAGCTGGCTCCGAAGGTGAACAGGAGAAGTACAATAAACACCGGAATTACCTCGAATATATGCCAGGTAATCGGCACTCTGTAAAACGGAATCATAAGTACTACAAGGGCGAACGCCACACACATCTTAAATCCGTTTACAAGCATCTCCGTCAACACGAGAATATATTTCGGAAGATAAACCTTGGAGATCACTCCCTTATTCCTCTTCACCGACCGCACGCATCTTGTCACCGTACGGTTGAAAAAATCAAACATATTCAAACCGATAAACACAAAAATCGGAAAATACGGTTCTGATTTCCCGAATACAATCTGCGCCATAAATGTATAGACAAGCATGAACAAAAACGGGTCCAGAATCCACCAAAGCCAGTTTAAGCGCGATCCCGCCACCTCGCCTTTCAGCGTCGCCTTCGCACTGTAAATCATATAACTTTTATATCGTTTCACATTTGCAATAAATTTTTTCATTTCTTAACAGTCTTCTTTCATTTCTTCAAAAAATTTCACGGTGCGCTGCATACCTGCACGCAAATCGACCTTCGGACTCCACCCTTCCGCCATAGCCTTGTCCGACTTCAGGAAGCCAAGCTTATAAGCCAGATAACCGGAGGATTTTTCCTTCGGAATATTCATAACAAGAGAAATCCCGCGATCGGCAAATTCTTCGCACAAAATCTGTGCAAGCTCCTTCACCGTCACCGTCTCCTCAGAATTTGAAACATTGTAAACAAAATCTTCAAACTGAAGCAGGGCATAAAATATCCCCGCGATCACATCGCCGATATAAGTGAGCGCAAGGGTACCTAAGCCGTCGCTGTTCATGACAATATCCTGCCGGTTCACCACATTGCCGAGGAAATCGCCCACCACACGACCGTCGCCGAGGAGCATTCCCGGGCCGTATGTATGCGCAATACGCACGATACGACAATCAATGCCATACTGCTGACGATAGTCGGCACACAGGTTTTCCGCCATCCGCTTGCTCTCCGGATAGCAGGATCTGACACTGGTCGGGTCCATCACGCCATAATCATCTTCCGCCACGAAATCAAGATTTCCTTTTCCGTAAATCTCTCTTGTGGACAAAAGCAAAAACTGCGAAACGCCATGCTGCCTTCCGTACTCCAGCAAATGATACGCACCGAGCACATTTCCCATGGCGGTTCCCACCGGATCCTTCACAAACTGATCGGGACCTGTCTGACTGGCTGCATGAATCATAAGGTCAAAAGCTTCCTCCGCACAAAGCGGCTTTGTCACATCCTGATAAATCATGTGAAAATCATCCCGCTCCAGCATCTCACCCCATTTTTTACGGGTTTTCTCTTCGCTGCGGGCAATGCCGTAAAGCTCTATCTGCATATTTTTTTGATCATTCAACCAAAAAATCGTGCGGGCAATGTACGATGCAATAAGTCCGTTAATACCGGAAATAAGCACCTTTTTGCCCTTCAATTTGTCCCATGCAATCGGTTCGGACACAATCCGTTCCAAATCGTCTGCCACAATCTGACTCTGTCTCATACATCCTCCAAAGGAATCCGGCTTACATACCGAAAATATCCTGGCTCTCCCGCAAATCAATCAGAGCCTTTAATATAAAATAGTCTTCCGGTGTTGTAATTTTAATATTTGTTGTTTTGCACGGAACCATGTGCAGTTCTTTCCCCAGTTCCGTCATCAGGGAGCAGGTGTCAATGGTGATCGTGTACGGCATTGTCTCCCCTTTGCTGTGTGCTTCAAACACATCTTTAAAATAAAAACTCTGCGGCGCCTTTGCCACGAACATGGTGTTCCGGATAATGGTATCCTCCACCTTCGCACCGTCCTGACTGGTAATCGCCGTCTCGGTAAAAGGAACCGCCGTAATCGCATTGCCGAATTGCTTTACACTGTTGATATTGTCCGTAATCAGTTCCTCCGTCACAAGAGGTCTTACCGCATCATGAAGAAGCACAATATCATCATCCTTGCAGAATGTCTGCAGATAACGGAGTGCAATCATCTTGGATTCCTGGGTATCCTTACCGCCTGTCAATATTTTTCTCACTTTTTTGATGCCGAACTTGTCTAAAAGTTCCTGCAAATAGTCTTCCCAACCGGCAATGCAAGGCACCACAACTGCATCAATATCTTTATGCTTTTCGAACACTTCCAGTGTATATATGATAATCGGCTTTCCGTATATTTCCAAAAACTGCTTTGGTTTCGCTGTCGTTTTCATTCTTTGACCGGAACCGCCGGCAAATACTAATGCTACGTTCATGGATTATTCCTCCTGTACCTCTTCCGCCTCAAACGCAGGCGCCTCAAACCGTGTATCCCACGCCTTTTTTAAATATTCATGATACTCTTTCAGATCATTGTCCCAGCGTTCACACTGACCGCGGCGATCTGCAAAATCATAGTTTTGTTTCAAATAATCTCCCAGATATGTAGCCAGTTTTTCAGCTCCATACTGATTTAAATGGTCGGTCGCATCACAAAAATCCGTTTCCAAATCCAGACCGATAGCATCGATTTCTTCACAAAGTTCCCAATACTTCAATCCGTATTTATCTGCCAGCTGACGGGACGCCTCCGACATATTTTTATGCCAGCCCGGCGCCGGAATCTTATAAATAATCAGTTCGATTCCCTCGTCCTCACACAATTTCACAAATCGGTCAAAGTAGTCCGTAAAGCGGTCGGAAACTGCGAAAGATTGCTTCACTTTCCCAATCTTCATCGTCGCCGGGACCTGATAATAAGAGACATTATGCCCTCTCACAGGCGGATCCTGTGATTCACCGGAAATGTACTGAAAATCGGTTTCTTTCAATCCCTTCCACCGGTCATGATACCGGAAGAACGGAAAAATCGCACCGAGCGTACCGAGATCCTCTGCATCGGTATTCAAGATAAAGTCCAGTTTTTCCCCGTCCAGTGTAATCTCATCCAGAACCATATGCATTCTGGCTTCCACCATCGGTTTCTGATAATGAATGGATGACATATCCAAAAAAATGACCTTCGGCTTTTGCGTCCGCAAAGCTTCCCGCAAGCTCAAATATACCATATCCATCCGCAGACTCGGTCCTCCGAGCGCATAAGAAGTAATACCCGTTTTTTCATACAAATTCATGGGATCTATCCCGTAATACGTATGACTTGTCCCTATGAAAAGAACATCCAGCGTATCTTCTTCCAAACTACGGTACTCCCTGTACGTGGATGTCGTCGCCGCATTTTCCTTGCCGCCGACAAACCATTTCCCGCGAAGCAATTCCTGAAGCCACAGAAACAGCACAGCAAAAATCAGAACAAAACAGAAAAACTTCAGTCCTTTTCGCAATACTTTTTTCATTTTTGTCTCCTAGTATTGTGTATAAATAAATGCAGACGCATCATATCCCGGTCCGTAAATTCCGAAAATAATGATACTGAAAATCGCTGCATAAACCACAATCCAACGAATTACAATATTCTGCTGCGCCAGCTTCTCCCGCACGGAAAAACGTTCCTGCATCATGCTGACACACCAAAGCACTACCAGACAACCCGCAATTAACAGAAAATCTTTTTCCGTCATTCCGAGTTCAAAAAGCTGACGGTTCACAAGTGGCGTAATATCAAAATTGAAAATCAGATTTTTGATTACCATTCCGGTGTTCTGCAGACTTCCCGGTGTTGTCAAAAGACGACCGCCCATAAAGCAACAGAAGGTACGCACCATCTGGAATATGCGGAAGCCCTGAGACTCCGTATTGATTTTCAGCTTTTTATTAATCATTTCAAACTCCGGATGGAACGCAACGGATATGGTGATGAGCGTACTGTAATAAACACCCCACGCAACATATGTGCTTCCGGTTCCGTGCCAGAGTCCCGTAAGTACCCATGTCAGGAAAACCGGAATCACCACCGTAATAAAACGGCTTCCGCGCTCCGACATGGACTTTTTGGTTTTTTTGTTAAGTTCTTTCATAAAGCCGGAGATCGTACAAGGATAATATACGTAATCCTTAAACCATCCTCCCAGCGTCATATGCCATCTGCGCCAATACTCCGGTACCGTTTTTGAAAAGAACGGATGGTTAAAGTTCTTTTCAAGCTCTACGCCGAATATCTGCGAAACGCCGCGCACCACATCTGTGTATCCGGAGAAGTCCGTATAAATCTGGAATGCATCGAACACCATCGCCACAGCAAAAACAAAACCCGAACGCTCAGTTCCGTCAAATACCGTAGAACAAAACAGATTTAAACGGTCTGCAATGACAAGTTTTTTAAAAAATCCCCACAACATCAGCTGCATACCGGAAACAATTCGGTCCCCGTTATAGCGAAGCTCTTTTTTCAGCTCCTGTCCCAGCAGATTGTAGCGGGAAATCGGTCCCTGCATAATATGCGGGAAATAGATGGAATACAGGAAGAACCGGAAGAAATTCTTTTCATAATCATATCTCTTCCAATAAACATCCAAAATATATCCCACCGTAGAGAATGTATAGTACGATACGCCCAGCGGGAATAAAATCCACTCTGCGCTGAATCGTCTGCCGGAACCCGACCACGCTGCGATCTGGTTTGCATACTCCACAAAATATTTACCGAATTTTACAAATCCGAGAAAACCGATACATAAAACAAGCGCGAGCAAAAGATATTTTTTTGCTTTTTTCTTGTACTCTTCCTTAATCTGTTTTTTCTCTTTGCGGTCCAGGCCTTCCTCGGCCAGCTTCACATCCTGCTGCTCATACAATTTGCCGATAGCCCTTGCGCAAATCCATACCACAAAGGTGGTGTACACAATGAACGGTAAAAACTTCATTGCGCCTGCTGCTACATAAAAATAAATACTGCCCGCCAAAAGAACCAGCCATCTGTGGCGCACCGGGAATATATAAAACACCGCAAATAAAACAAGCAAAAATGCTATAAACGGAAGCGAAGTAATTGTCATTTTCTATTCCTCTTTCCTGTGCAATGTGTGCACGTTCTTTAGTCTTCCATCAACTCCTGCACCATCTCCCAGATAGCTGCTGCAGAGTCAAAATTCTTATTGTCCATGTATTCCATACCGATCTCAACATCAAATTCTTCCTCGATGGCAGAAATAAGTGTTGCAATATCGATAGAATCGATGATTTTGTTTGTTACGATTCCTTCTGCGGATGCGAAATCCACACCTGATTTTAAGTCACTTAAAATTTCAATAATTTTTTCCATTTTCTTTTCCTCTTTCTTTTTTTATTTTAGACCGGAAGATCCTTATAAAGGGTTTTGCCCGCTTCATTTTTCGGAATCTCCGGAATATAAACTACGCTGAAGGCCGACTCGCTGAGATGGGTCTTCGCCGACAAAAACTGCTTGATTTCGGCTGTGAGCGACTCGTCGGTAATATAAGTCTTCATCTTGTCATCCACACCTGTGCTGGCACAGTCAATTCCTTCGTACTGCTGCTTGATCAGCTGGTCGATTTCATCCAGATTCACGCGGTTACCGAAAATTTTCAGGAAACGTTTCTTTCTTCCGACGATGAAATAATAGCCGTCCGCATCGCGCTTGGCCATGTCACCCGTCACAAGACGTCCGCCACGCTCATCTCCCTTGGCAAGGTCTTCCCTGCAGGTCGCATAACCGAGCGTCACGTTCGGTCCTTCATACACAAGTTCCCCGACAACCTCCGGCTCCTCGATCACATTCCCTTCCACATCAATCAGAAGAAACTTACCGCCCGGAATCACTTTTCCCATACTTCCGTACTTAGCGAGACTCATCTCCGCCGGAAGGTATGCCATTCTGGCTGTCGCCTCCGTCTGACCGTACATAACGATCATCTTCTTGCCGCGCTCCATAGCCCACTGTGCAAACTCTTTATGCAGCTCCGGCGAAAGCTTTCCGCCGGCCTGTGTCATATAACGCAGCTCCGGAAGATCCATCTTGAAGAACTTAATCTTCTTCAAAAGCTCATAGGTAAAAGGAACTCCTCCGAAGGAAGTCGCCTTTTCATTTTTCATAAAATCCCAAAAACCTTTCATCATCATGGACTTGTCCGTGAGAAGCACCGTCGCTCCCACCTGCATGTGGCTGTTGATGATGGAAAGTCCGTAGGTGTAGTTCATCGGCAATGTGGTGATCGGCTTTTCCGTATCGTCCAGTTCCAGATACTGCGCAATACTCTCCGCATTGGCCTGTACATTGGTATAGCTCTGTCTCACCAGCTTCGGACTTCCGGTAGAACCGGATGTGGTAAGAAGCAGTGCCAGACGCTCGTCCATCTCAATGGCAGCGTCAAACTGTGTACGTCCGAGCACATAATCGTATTTTTCCTGCAGGGCAGAAACACCTTCAAAGCACTCTGCCATATCCTTCGGGAAATAAAGATAAGCCGGCTGATACACCGAAATCAAATGCTCTCTCAGTTCCTGATCAATCTTGCGGTCAATCATCAGCGGAACTACTTTGTTGTTCAGGAAAGAAAGATATCCCAGCGCAGAGCCCACACTGTTTTCGCAAAAAACAAATGCCAGCGTTCTCTTCTGCAACTTCTCTCCCGTCTCCTTTGCAAATTCACCGAGCTGACGGTATGTCACACTCTGTCCTCTGTCATCCAGAAACGCTGTCTTCTCTCCGTATTTTTCAAACTGCTCAAAATAACTCATTTGGTTTTGTTATCTCCTTTCATCGGATTCATAATCGCCTTAAAAAGCGGCTCCCATATTTTTAAAGATAAAACAATCGTCAACAGCAGTGCAAATATCGGGACCGCAAAATCCGCGTAAGGCGCAAGGGTGTTTTGCAGTGCCCGGCTTTCCTCATATTCGACCGCCAGCACACTGACAATCGGGATGTGAAGGGCAAATACCTGTATCGTTCTGGAGCCCCACCTGCTGACCGCACTCTCAACGGACGGAACCAGCGTCAATACACAGAGAACCAAAAGCATAACAAGCACATAATAGGCACTTCTGTATTTGAGTCCCACATCCAAAAGATGCATTTCTTTGTATGGATCCCTGCCTTTCAAAAACTCAATCGGCCAACGGTCAAACCAGCCTGCAAAACACATCCATAGTGTACCCGCAAGAACCGCGGCAGATACCACCTTCGCCTTGATACTTTGTGTGATGCGCTGCAATTTTTCCATATCAAAGTAATATCCTGCAAGAAAGAACGGATAAAAGGTAAGGAATCTGGTTCCCGCCATAATATTTCCCAGCTTCGTGTCGAATCCGATCATCAGACCGAGACCCACAAAAAATACCATAACATAAATCTTGTTCCACTTGCGCACCACCATGGTAACCAGATAGCACAGCATCAGAACAATGGCAAACCACGGCGTATTTCCCTCGCGGAACAGAAAGAACTTGGTATCTTCCTCCAGTCCAAAAAACAGCACCAGATGCCGGAATGATTTAATAAATACATACAGCACAAAATAGGCAAGCGCCTTATCATAACGCAAATCTCTTACGCTCTTCTTGGAAAAGAGACCGGATATAAAAAGGAACGCCGGAATATGGAACAAATAGATAAAATAGGTCAGCCCGCCAAGGAACTCGGTCTCTATTCCGAATTCGCCCACAATATGGCCAAGCACCACAAAATACATCAAGATAAACTTCGCATTATCCCACTTTGCCAGTCTCATCTGCCGTCCCCCTTTTCCGTCCAAAACATAGTTATCCTATTTTGACCATAATTTGTTTCATTATAGCACAATTCGACTTCCATATCATCTATTTTTTAATTTTTTGGCACATTGTCTATTTTTTACTGTCCTACCTTGCCATTGTCTGTTATAATTACATTATTATTTATGAGAGGAATGACACAATTATATGAATACATCAGTTTCTCCGTCCGAACGGGTGATTGACGGCCTTGCCTGCCGTATCTACGGCACCGGACAACCGCTTTTGATGATCCACGGAATTATCAGTGACGGCACATTTTTTGATGCCTGTGCGCAGTGGCTGTCACATTTTTATACGGTTATCACATACGACCGCAGATCTTACGGAAACAGTACTGCAGAGAAGTATACCGACTACACGGTAAAGACACAGGCAGACGACGCAGCGTCCATCCTGGAAGCCGTCGGCTTCGGACCTGCTTACATTCTCGGAAACAGCGCGGGGGGCCTGATCGGTCTTGAACTGACGATGCAGCACCCGCACCTTGTAAAAGGACTTCTGATGATCGAACCGTCGCTCGGTTACGATCCGGCGGAGCGGGAAAAACTGCTTGCCTGGAACAAACTGCTCAACGAATATGCCGATGCCGGCCAGTACAAACAGGTTCTCCCGGAATTTACCAAAATCACCGGAGGTTCCACCGGAGGAGGCAGTTTCTCCATGGCAGAGATGAAACGGACCTACCAGAATCTGACCGCTTTCCTGAAAGGAGAGCTCAACGATGTGCAGCATTATCTCCCGTCCAAAGAGCGCCTTTCGCAGATTGACGTCCCGGTGGCCGTCGCAGTGACCGAACGGGGAAAAGAGAGCATATTTGCCACCTCCTCAGAAAGCGCCTGCGAAATCATCGGATGGCCTCTGTTCCATCTGCCCGGCTACCACAACACATACAAAGAATTTCCTTCCGATGCTGCCATTGCCACCCACGGCATTTTCAGCAGCATGGAAAAAAATATGATACTCACATCCAAGGAGGTTATGTTATGAAAAAAATATGGAACAAAACCCTTTGCGGGTTGCTGACAACAGCACTCGTTGCATCTTCGGCCCTCGGCAGCATACCGGCAACGGCATCTCCTGCCACCGTCAGTGACAACACGGTAGCCGATGCAGTGATACCGGAAAGCATCAGTGACAATACGGTCACAACAGAAGATACCTCTTCCCCGGAAGAGACCAAAACTGCCACACCGGAGCTTATCCCGGAACCGACAGCCGCTTCCTACTACACAGCAAACGGCACTACATTTACGGTTACGGCCGCAAACGGAAGCGATATCACAACCGCGCTCAACGAGACACTGGCCCAGGCGAAAGAACTGGCTTCCCCGGGTACGGTTTATACGGTCAAGATTCCGGCCGGTTCCTATAAAATCAGCAAGACCATCTTTCTTGACAGCAACATCACGTTAGATATGTACAACGTAACGCTGACCTCAGATCCGGCATTCGGAAGTTTCCATATGCTGATGCTCGGCAAAACCGACTATACCGCTTCCGCAGCATGTGCAGGATATAACGGCTTTACCAATGTAACCATCAAGGGAGGTGCACTGATTGCCTCCGCTGCAAACAGCTTCACTCCGCTGCGCCTTACTCACGCAACGAATGTGACGATGAAAGACTTCACCGTCGGCGGCGGATGCGCAGACCATCTCGTGGAAGTGGCAGCCATCAATAATCTCCTGGTGGATAAATGTACCTTCAAGGATATGTCAGCCTCCACACAGGGCGGCACAAGAGAGGCGTTGCAGCTGGACCTCGCAGTCCACAATTCCATCCTTCCGAACATTTATCAGGACGGAACCATGCTGAAGAATGTGACCATCCAAAACTGTACCTTCTCCAATGTATCCCGCGGTATCGGATCCCACTCCCAGCTGCTGAATGCATACCATGAAAATATTAAGATTGTAAACAACACCTTTGACAAAATTGAGCAGCACGCCATTGTGGCTCTGAACTATTACAACTGCGAAATCTCGGGAAACAAAATAACAAACAGCGGAAGCGGTATTATTTTCCAGTCTTGTAAAAACTCCGCAAGCACGATTTTTACTACAACACAAAACGGAAAACAGGCCTACAAAGCAGCCTTTCGCCCTGACACAAAAAGCGTCATTAAAAACAATACAATTTCCGTAAAATACACCGGCCACACATCCAGCGTGAGCGGCATTGAGCTCTCCGGAAAGAAATTTGCCAAAGCAACCAAAAGCTCTGCGGATAACAGCACAGTTCCTGCCGGCGACTACTATGTGGGCGGCGTACTGGTAGAAGGCAACAACATTACTACCGGCGGCTACGGTTTCATTTTACAGGGCGCAAAAAACAACACCATCAAAAACAATACGGTTACCGTTTCCGGCATTACCAAGAAAGACTCCATCGGAAAATCCGGCAAATACAACGGTATTCACTCCGGTCAGGAAAGCACCGGCAATGCCCTCATCGGCAACAAAATTGTTTCTGCGCAGTGCAACGGCATTTACTTCCAGGGCGGAAGCTCCGCAAGTGAAATCACAGGCAACATCATTACCAATCCGGGCAAGGAAGGCATCGTGGTTTCCGGCGATTGCAGCGTGGAAGGAAACATCGCAGACAACACCGTTACAGGCTCCGGCGAGCACTCCATCAACATTTACAACAAAGGAACCGTAACCGGCGACATTACCGGAAACACCATTTCAAAAAGTAAGCTTTCCGGTATTCAGATTAAGCAGAAAGCGGTTGTAGAGGGCGATATATCAAACAATGTAATTTCTAACTGCACCGTTCACGGTATTGCTGTGACCAACTCCGCTAAGGTAAACGGAAATATCTCCGGCAACAAGATTACGTCCTCCGCAAAGATGGGTATGCGCATCAGCGAATCCTCCAAGGTTCTCGGTGACATCAGCAAAAACACCATCTCAAGCTCGAAGTTATACGGAATTTATATTACCAAAAAAGCAAAAGTTTCCGGCTATATTGACGGCAACAAAATCCAGAAAAACGAACTTCCGATCGCCATTGAGGGCGGCGCAAGCGCAAATATCCGGAAGAACACATACAAAAAGAATAAATTGGGTAACCAGGCTACGATTCTTTCCAATATGTACCGCATAAAATCTGTCAAAAAGACATCTCTCTCCTCTGTCAAAGCAGGAAAGAAAAAGATTACAGCCAAATGGAAAGCTGTCGGCGGTGTAAACGGTTACCGTGTGGAAATCTCCACAACCCCGGACTTTAGCACGATCACAAAGAAAATCGATACAAAGTCCCAGAAAGCGACTTTTAAAAAGTTGAAAAAGGGACAGACTTATTACGTGCGTGTCAGTGCATACAAAAAATCCGGCAAAGTAATGTTCTTCAGCCCTTGCAGCAAAGTTAAAAAGGTGAAAGTAAAATAATAAGACAATAAGAACCGAAAGGATTTCAGGCATGAAAATAGCAATTATATCCATCAATGCCCACACAAAGGTTTTGAATCCTGCTTCGCCGCTTCACACAGTGTGCTTCCAGCAGTTTTTAAAACAAAACGGCATTGAGAGTACCATCGTGGATTACAAACCGGTTTACTACGGCAAATTCGACCCGAGACATCCTCTGTTTTATCAGATTGATTATCCGGATTCCGATGCTACCATCCAGAAAAACATTCTCAAAAAATGGAGAACCCTGTTCTACGAAAGAGAAAAGAGATTTGACCGCTTTGAAGAATTTATCAAGAAATACTATGAGCGGACAGACAAGTGCTACACTGCAAAGATTCTGGAAAAAGAAGATCCGGGCTTCGACTGTTACATCTGCGTGACGGACGTTATTTGGAAATACAATCCAAACAACGGATTTGACCGGGGATTCTTCCTGGCCTGCAAGCAGATGGACGGCAAAAAGAAAATTGCCTATGCAGCAAGCAAGGGCGCCAATCCGTACACAACGGAGCAGGCAAAAGAATTTTTTGATTATGTCAGCGATATTGATTATATTTCCGTGCGGGAAAAAAGCCTGCAAAATTACATTCAGGAAAACTCCAAGCTGGAAGTAACCCACGTTCTGGACCCTGTCTTCTTACAGGAAAAAGATTTTTACGACGAAATGGCTATCCTGCCGAAGGAAAAGAAATACATCTTAATCTACCTGGCAATGGAAAAAGCGGACAATCTGGTCCGCACAGCTGTGGCCTATGCCAAAAAGCACGGCTATGACGTCATCGAACTGAGCGAGTATCCGGACCATGCAGATTTGGCAGACGGCGTAAACTACAAGCTTGTATACGACATCGGTGTAGAGGAATGGCTGGGATATATGATGAATGCAGAATATATCTTCACCAACTCCTTCCACGCATGCTGCTTCTCCATCATCTTCCACAAACAGTTCTTTGTGGGTGCGAGAGCCGGAGATAAAATCGACTCCGTCCTTGAACTCTTCGGTTTGGAAGGAAGACGTGTGAAAGGCTATGCACCGGAGCTGGCAGAATCTCTTGCAGACATTGACTTTGCCGAGACAGAAGTTCTTCGCAAACAATATGTCAAATCCTCCTCCGATTTCATTTTGGGCGCCATTCACGATCTGGAGACCAAAGAGCACGAAAATCACAAGGATTTGGTAAACCCTGATGTCTATACGGCAAAACCTAAACTCAAAGAGCATTTTACTTCCAATAAAAAGCTGATGAAACGTTGGCAGGGAGTTAAAAAACAAATCAAAAAAGTGATACGAAAATAAAAAAACGCTGCAGGTTATTTATACCTGCGGCGTCTTTTCATTTCTGTCATTTCTTTTTTCCGTTCCTCAATGAGTTCCATAAGCGGTACTCTCTCTCCGCCGAATGTAAAGTCAAGGCTCCTTCTGTAAGCGTTTTCCTCCTCCACACGTTTCAGATCGCTCACCACGTCCTCCGGAAGATTTCCGAGCACAAGCCAGTCAATCACACGGTCGGAAGAATGGGTATCGATGTAATCAAAATGATGATCTACATACCGCTGTACCTTCTCCTCCTCAAAATCCTTTTTGGAAATAGCTTCCAGAAGCTGTTCAAACGTATAACAAACTTTTCCCGGTGCCGACTCCTCATACTCCCTGTGGAATCCGCGGGAGAAAGAATACTGAATCTTGTCAAACGCAAAGAACAACATCGGATTTTTCATCAGTGAATACTCAAAAATATTGGAAGAATAATCCGTAATCAAAAGGTCCGTCACATAGAACAGATCATTGATATTCGGGTATTTGCCCACATCGATGAATCTATCTGCGAACTCCTTTGCAATCGGCACTTTTTTACGCACCCACGGATGCATTTTAAAGAGCACCACATACTCATCCTTACAGACATTATACAACCCTTCAAAATCAACCAGATGATACGGATAATAAGCTTCTCTCTTGTTCATACCGCGGTAAGTCGGTGCAAACAAAATCACTTTTTTTCCTTTGCAAATCGGATATTTTTCGTATATTTCCTCTATCTTTTTCTGTTTGTGTTCTTCCTCGAGATACTCGTCCATACGCGGCATTCCCGTAGCAAGCACCTGCTCGTCGTTCATTCCCCATACTTCGGAGAAAAACGGCGCAATATTTTTGGACCCGGCAATGCCGAAGCTGTACTGTCTGTGACAGGACACTGCATTCGGACAGCCCATGTGCCCCCAGCGGCTGTATCCGGAAGATTTAAATCCGGCGCCCGCGTGCCAAAGCTGTATTACTTTGGTATCCTCCGACAGCTCCAGCCAGTCAAGACACGGTGCATGGTCATCCAGAAATACAATTCCGCTTCTGGCAAGCTTGATAGTAAAATCAAGCCAGCTCTTGATCGTCTGCCCTCTCTCACTGGAAGATCTGGCAGATATCAGAATCGTATACTCTTTGTCCAATCCTCTTTCCATCATACGCTCGGAAACCGCTTTCAAATTGGATGCAATTTTATCCGACTGCTCTGTCATAAAAAGCACGGTTTTCGGTCTGCTTTTCCGATAAACAAAGCGCAAAAAATGATAGGCATTGCGAATCATATTTTTCTTGCTGAACCACGTCGCTTTCAAATCCTGGATCAGATGAATCCGCTCCCGCATCGTGGCGTGTTCCGGAAATGACATGTCAATCTGGAGGGACGCCATCGTCGTCATCTGGAACGGCAAATCATCCGTTCC
Organism: Lachnospiraceae bacterium; assembly: GCA_017465095.1. Classification (GTDB taxonomy): domain Bacteria; phylum Bacillota; class Clostridia; order Lachnospirales; family Lachnospiraceae; genus SVFI01. Next base: position 64,324 of record JAFTWX010000012.1, read on the forward strand.
TTCCTCCACGGCAAATGTTGCCGTATACACACGGATTCCCTTTCGATAAAGGAAATTCCGGGAACAATCCTCCAGCTTCGGAACAACAGAAATGTCCGTCTGGGCATCCGCCAGAGCCACATCCTTCTGACAAACCTCCAGGATGTAAATTCCTTCCGGAATACAACGGTTTTCGCCGTTGTTCGTCACATTGATACGAAGATGGTAAACTCCGTTTTCTTCTCCCAGCACTTTACATTTCACCGGACAATCATAGGTCACCCTGTCCACCATATAAAACGACAGAGGCTCTCCGCTTTCCCGAATGCTTTCGTCAAGAATATCCACCTTCACCATCATGTGCAGGAAAATTCTTTCCCAATATAAATCTGTCACCGTCGCGGTCAGGCATTTGTCTTTCAAACGATTAATCATTGTTTTCACCTTTATTTATCAGTTCTGCCACAAGCTCTGCCACCCGTGCGGATGCATTTCCATCCTCCACAGAACCTTTCTCAAGAAGAAACTGTCTGCATTTCTCCTCATACTCATTTTCATTAAAGTTTGCAATATTGTCAAGAAGTTCCGCCCCGGAACGCGCCAGCGGAAACGGCGTCTCCTCCAGCGGATAATAAAGTCCGCGCAAATCCAGATACTTCTCATAATCCTCCGCAAGCAGAAAGCCCGGACGCCCGGTCAGCATAAAATCAAAAATCGCACTGGAGTAATCCGTAATGACCGCATCCGACGCTGCCAACAGCTCCTGTATGTCCGGATAATCCGTCACATCACAGATCGCCGAAGCTCCGTCCGCATCCTTTGCCGTCAAATCGAAACCGTCCACCTCGCCGTTCACCATACGCGGATGTCTGCGCAAGGCAAATATCCACTCACCGCCGAATCTCTGCGCAAGGCAGTCCAGAAGGCTTCGCACATCCGGTCCGGCCACCTGTGACCTGTTTTGATCCCGGAACGTCGGCACATAAAGTACGATTTTTTTATCTGCGATTTGATACCGCTTTTTCACCTTATCCGCAGTGGATGCAGTATCCCCGAAGAAAAGATCATTCCTCGGATGGCCGTACTCCAAAATCTTTCCTGCGCCCCAGAAGGCATCTTTGTAAACCTGCGTTTCAAAGGAGCTGTTGGAAATCCAGTAGTCCGTGTAAGCTGCATTTTTCTTTGCGAGCACAAGCCACGGTTTGTCCTCATTTAAAATGTCGCAGTTTCCTTCTATCTTTTTTATGCCGAAGGACCCGTGCCACATCTGAATATAGCTCTGCTCCGGTTTCTTTAACAGTCCCCGGTTCAAATAGTAAGCCATCTGGAAATTGTTGACCCAGACACCGGCTGTGGCGTATTCACGCATGGCCTCCTCGCTTCCGTACGAAACCGTGCGCACCCCGGCAGGAAGCATCGCAGCATCCCCGGGATTGCGGAGCACCCACACATAATCAGCCGGTATGCCCCGGCTTAACATCTGCAAGAGCACATACTTACAGTTACACCCAAAGCCGCCGCCCTTGTAGTTATCAAAAATAACCTTGTCCTTTTGCACCGGAAGCTTTTCATACAAGTCGTGATACTTTGCGGTATATTGTTTCCGCATACAAAAAGGCGTGTGTTTCAGGCGATATACCTTATACTCATCTTCGATGCTGTAATCTATTATTTTTTTCGCCAGTTGCCTTACTCTCTTTTTTATGAATTGCACAATTCTCTCCTATGGGATATCCTGTCAAATCTCAAATTCTTCCGGAAGCTGCACAACCACCCGCTGATGTGCGTGATGAGGTTTTCTTTTTTCTTCCGGCGGAAGGGTCATATAGTCACCGTACAACCTGGACAAATATGCATCAAAATCCCGCGGCGCCAGAAATTTTTCTCCCGCAAAATCCACTTCCTGCAAAGGCATCAGCCATTTTCTCGGCATCACTTCCGTCGCATAGCCTGCAATCCCGAACAAGCTGCATACCTCTTTGCTCGATGCGTCATCCCACGCAGCAAATATTTTTTTACTTGTGCGGATATAAAACCGGAACATGAAATCCGGTGTCAATTTCAGTATCATACGGGAAATACGGTTGATAGCTTTTCCCTTGTTTTTCACAGGAAGCCGGTAAACCGCCAGGTAATGTACAAGTGCCGAAAGCATCTGTACTTTTTTCAAAAGGGAGTTCCCCGGAACTCCGTCAATGGGATGAATATCAATCTTGATTTCGATTTCATATCCTTCCTCACATTTTTTTAATTTATATAAATATCCAATCGGCGCATCCGGTGTAATGTGATGCTCCACCGGAGAGTACACATACTCACTCAGGCGGTTTCCCTGCTCTGCCATAGCCTGCTCCATCTTCTCGAAGTCGCCGCGCATCATGGCAAGATCCGCATCGTCATCCCAAGGAATAAAGCCCTGATGCCGGAAGGCTCCCAGCGCACTTCCTCCGACCAAAAACATGGGCAAATCTCTTTCCCTTGTGAAATCACGGAAGGCCACCATCATCTCAAGTATCTGTTTTTGCATTTGTGATACCGATTCACTCATATCCATACCTCAGACTTTGTCTGCGCCGAAAAAGTCAAGAACTTGTTTTTTGACGCCTTCATAGCTGTAATATTTTTCTATATATGCTCTGGCACAGCTTCCGATCAGCTCCCGCTCCTCTTTCGCGTCATCGCCCAGATATTTCTTTAATTTCCGGATCATATCCTCCGGCCCGTCCGCAATAATAAGCTCTTTCTGCGAGACATCAAAAAGTCCCTGCGCGCCGATCGGTGTCGTAAGCACCGGAGCACCCAGATACATAGCCTGTACGATTTTATTTTGCAACCCGGAGCCGCTGATCATCGGAGCGATGACAAGCGTAGCCGCCTGCAGATATCCCGCCGGTTTGTCCACAAAACCAAGCAGCGAAATGCCGTCCGTCTGCCCAAGGGCCTGTACCTCTTTTGTGGCATTCCCGCCGATAATCTGAAACTCAAAATCCGGATACTCGGCCTTGAGTGCCGGGAAAATTTCTTTTGCAAACCAAAGAACCGCATCGACGTTGGGGGCATAATTCATTTTTCCCATGAACGCCACCGTACGTTTCTCCTTCGTGACGCCCTTCTCATATCCGTGGTCAATGGCATAATTGTATATCACCGCCGGATTGCACTTTACCCCCAGCGTTTTTGTAATGTAATCTCTGTCTCTCTCGGAAATCAGAATCGACTTCTCGACCGATTCATAAACCTTCGCCTCATACGTTTCCATCCGCCGGTATTCCATACCGTTAATGAGCTTTTTGATTCCTCCCGAGGTCTCATAGGCGTTGCGGTAGTTCATGGAAATCGCGTCGATTCCATCGAAGTAAATATGCAGTCCTTCCCTGACCTTCGTCGGAAGCTTCATCAGATAGGACATCATCCGGATGTGCATACAAAGCACCTTGTCGTACCCGGAAATCACCTCTTTGATCCGGCGATACATGGCCGCCGAATAAAAATATCCAAGCTGCAACGGCCATCCGCGAAAAACGTATCCGATGCCCGTCTGCAGACAGCGGACCGGCACCGGAACACGGAATTTCTCCACACTATGACATTTTTCATACAAAGGTGCCATCTCCGCATCCTGTTCCTCATGCTCCCTGAGGTAAAACAAATCAATGTCATACACCTCGGAAAGCATTTCGATAAACTGATACATGCGAATCTCGCTTCCGGAACGCAGCGGATACGGCGCCCTGTAACAGAGCATTAACAGTTTTTCTTTTTCCATCGGTCAGTTTTTCTTCCCTTTCAGGGCCGTCGTCTGATTCTGATCAACGCCCTCTGTGTTTTCCTTCTGGAACAAAATCTTAAACGTCAAAAGCATAAGCTTAAGATCCAGCCACACGGAATAATGCTCGATGTAAGCCACATCCAGCTTCACTTTATCACGCGGTGTCGTATTATATTTTCCGTACACCTGCGCATAACCGGTAAGTCCGGCTTTCACTTTTAAACGGAATTCAAATTCCGGCAATTCCTTCTTGTACTGTTCAAAAATCTCCGGACGCTCCGGTCTCGGACCTACAAAGGACATTTCGCCCTTCAAAATGTTAAACAGCTGCGGAAGCTCATCCAAATGCAGATTGCGGATGACTTTTCCCACCGGTGTCACACGGCTGTCATTTTTCATGGCAAGGCGCGCTCCGCCCTTCTCCGCATCCACACTCATGCTGCGGAATTTGTAGATTTCAAATTCTTTACCATCCCTTGTCAGACGAATCTGCTTATAAAATACCGGCCCTCTGTCATACACCTTGATTGCAATTGCTATCACAAGCATAAACGGTGCTGCAATGACGCAGGCAATCAGTCCGAGAACAATGTCCATCAGACGTTTCACCGCTGCCTGTTCCCCGGAAAGTCCCTGATTGCGGGACATGAGAAGCGGTGTGTCAAACAGATGAATTTCATCCGAACCCATGAGCATCAAATCCGTCACCTTCGGCACAACGTAAGTGCGCACCGAATGGATGAAACAGTATTTCAGCACTTCGTTGCGGGGATGCGATGCCGTTTCACAAATCATGACCGCCTCGCACTCGGCGATGGCCGCCTTGATCTTTTCCATCCCTTCGCTGACGTGAATCTTTTTCTTGATAAAATATTTGTCCTTGCGGGCATTGATTTTATTGATAAAATCTACCGGCGTCTTCTCCCCGTACACAAGCAGGAGATTCCGTGGCGGGTACAGTTTCATATACAAAAATCTGCATCCGAACACCCACAAAAGTATGATGCACGCCTGGATTCCCGTCATGACAAAGAGCGGAATCGGCGTCACATAGTCCCTTGTCAGCATACATATCTGAATGTAAAGCACCACATTGGAACAAAACAGCGACAAAAACTGCGAGTAAATCACATCAAACAGTCGCAGATACCCGACCTTAAATCCGCCGTACAGCTTGGTAAACAGCCAAAGCACAAGAATGTACATGGCAATTACCGCCCAGTGACCCCTACGGTAGAACTGGAGACGCTTCGGTATCAACGCACTGTAGTAGGAGTACCAGAGCGTCGCATACAGATAGGTATGCAAAGCCATAAGCAGCAGCACTTCTGCGCCCGATATTATTTTTTTATATCGTTCTCTCTTTTTCATTTTATAAGCCTCTGTCCTTGCGGTACTGCGCGATACCGCCCCACTTCATATCCTTATCTGACAAAATCAAATCTTCCTTTGTCATTCCTTCCGGAAGCGGCCATTCCACGCCGATTTCCGGATCTGACCACAAAAGTCCGCCCTCATCATTCGGATGATAGAAATCCGTACATTTGTAAGCAAACTCCGCATAGTCTGATAATACTACGAATCCGTGGGCAAAATTTTTCGGAATAAAGAACTGTTTTTTGTTTTCTGCGGAAAGCAGCACCCCGTACCACTGTCCGAACGTCGGTGATCCTTCGCGAAGATCCACCGCCACATCATACACCTCTCCGCTCACTACACGCACAAGCTTGTCCTGCGGAAAATTAATCTGAAAATGAAGCCCTCTGAGAACGCCCTTCTTTGACGCAGACTGATTGTCCTGCACAAATTTGTGATCGATTCCGGCCTCCTTGAAATCATTATAATTGTATGTCTCCATGAAATATCCTCTGGCATCACCGAATACAGTCGGTGTAATCACCTTAAGCCCTTCGATATGACATGTCTCCACTGTAATCTTTCCCATAATATCTCCTCGATTCTCTGTTTCCTTATGACAAATCAAAAGCATACAAAATATTGTATGCTTTATCATTTAGCTACTATTTTTAGTATATGAAATCGGTAGCGGTTCGTCAATATGTTTCTTTGTCCCGCCTTACCGCCGTTTTGGGCTTTTCCGCTGTCTTTAGCAGTCAAGCAGCGTCTCTATCATCTGACGGAGTGACGATCCGTACGTCGGGTCCGTCGCCCATCCTTTTCCGTACGGATTGGTCTTGATTCCAAGCCATTCCACATAAGAAGCACATCCTCTTTCCACATATTTAAAACGCGGATCTACGCAGTCCTGCTTGAGAGGTTCACTGTTGGCATAAGCCTTCAGATGCTGAACCTGTGCACGGATTCCGATCTGCACGGACGCAAAGGAATTTCCTTTGGCTCCGCCGCCGGTCGCTCCGATTCCGGCAAAGTTAAACTGGGAAATATCCACATCCCCTCCATAGCGCAGGAAATTCGTCTCTTTCATAGCCTGGGCAAACGCCACTTCTGCGCGGATTCCCTCTGCCTCGCATTCATCATAATAGAGCTGGCAGAATTTTTTCAGCGTCGGCGCATCAGTACCCCCGTAAAAAGCCGGATAGGTGGCGTTGGCCTTATAATATGCAACCATCTGATTTACCGTCACGTTGGAAGCGCCGGTAATCGCGTAGAGACCTTCCGTATCCGGTGTGGACTCACCCAGCATCACCGTTCCTTTCAGAAGCGTCTTCTTAATACCGTTCTTTGTCAGAACGATTACCCGATAAGCATACTCACCGCCGATTCCTTTGTGTTTTTTGGAACTCACCGTCGTGCGGTAAGATCCGTTTGCACGTTTCTTCGCCGTGTAGGTGTATTTCGCCTTCTTGTTACTCTTTGGCCAGATTTTCACCTGCACCTTATCGATTTTTCCTTTGTATTCAATCTCTGACACTGCCAGATACATGGAACTGTCTGTCTTTTTCTTGGTTGTAACCTTACCACCGGTCACATCTGCCACCGTTACCGTCTGGGTGGTTCCCACTTTTTTGTATTTGCCGTTGGCACCTTTTACATAGGTGATGATTTTGTAATCTCCGCTCTTTCCGAAATCGGAAACATTCATGGTCGCGCTGTAAGAACCGCTGGCATTTTTCTTAGCCTCATACGTTTTCTTCTTTGACGTCTTTGAAACATGGTAGACCTTAAAACGGACACCTTTCACGTTCGCGGAAATACCGAGCTTGGAAGCCTTCATGGAAATTTTTGTCTGTTTGCTCTTCACCTTCATGGTAAAGACAGGATCCGGCTGGGTAATCTGCTTGGTGTAGGTCTTCACAACCTCATCAATACCGTTTCCGTCCTTCACCTGCGCATATATTTTGTACTTGCCGTATTTGTAACCGAAATCCTTCATATTGATATCTGCATAGTAATATCCGGATTTGGATTTTTTTGTCGCATAGGTCTTTCGCGTCTTGGAATTTTTGATAATCAGCGTCACCTTTTTTACGCCGGCCTTGGAATCTGCACCGCGCACAATCACACGGAAGGTTCCCTTCGTCAGATTCAGCTTTGTCACTTGGATTTTCTCCACGGACGGACCGTAAATGTGGAAGCTTCCTGTTTTTATCTTGGATGTCGTTCCGAAATGGCTCTTGGAGTACACCTGAACCACATAATCGCCCATGCTCTTATGATCGGCGATTTTCACAACTGCCTTCCAATCGCCGTTAGCTTTCTTTGTCGCTTTATATTTTTTAAGATCGTTTTTGCCGCCGTCCTTGCTGTACACCTTGAATGTCACCTGGGCAGCGTTAGCATTTCCCTTCAGGGTAATGGTCACTTTTTTCTCACTGGAATTTGATTTGCATGTGAGGAGCATTCCGTTGGCATCCGGCTCTGCCTCCTGCATATCAAAACGCACAGAGCGCAACTGTTCTGTTTTTCCGCTTGTGGTGTATGCGTACGCAATGACCTTGTATTCACCGGCCATCATTCCATGCTCCGACACGTTTCCGACTACGGAATAGGTACCTGTCGCCTCGTCTGTAAGCTTCGCCTCATACATGTGGGACTTCTTTTTATCCGCCGTCGGGTACACTTTAAACTTCACCGTCTCCACGCGTTCCACCGGGTTCACTCCCGTCACCGTCATCTTGAAGGTTCCGTTGGCACCGTCAATGTCTGTCACGCTGATCGCCGACGAGGTAATTTCTGTTGTTCCCGGCGTCAGTTCATAGGCATTTGCAATTCCGATTGCATCCGCCTCTCCGAGTTTTTTCAGATTCTCATCCTTCGCAAGAAACGCCGCATCACTTGTATTGTTCAAAAACGCATGTTCCACAATAACCGCCGGGATACCGTGCAGTTTACTTCTCTTAATCACACCGTAATAATCCGCCAAAGAACCGTCGGCGTAGGTACTGTTGTTCTCTGAATTACGAATTCTGATTCCGCCGTTTCTCAGTCCCAATTTTGCAAGCTGCGCGATAATCGCTGACGCAAGCTCAGATCCTGCTGCACCGACCACGCTGTTGTAGTTGCTGTTCGGATAGAACACAATCGCACCACTGGCTGATGTAGCCGCCTCTGCGGTCGAGTTAAAATGCAAACTGACATACACATCAGCCCCCTTGGCATTGGCTGCGTCCACACGGGATGCGTTACAATCTCCCGATGACGTTCCCGGATACGGACAAGCCGCACTGCTTCTCGTCATGTATACCACAACATCTTTATAATTGTCTTCCAGATAATCTCTGCAATATTTTGCTACTTTGAGGGTTAATTCCTCCTCTTTTAATCCGTTGGCACGGGCTCCCGCATGGGATGCGTCGTGTCCCGGATCAAGCATGACAACCGTGCTGTCTGCGTTCTTTTTATTTCTTGTAACTTTGACTGCGTTTGCGATCTTTGAAGAAGCTTCTGCGCCTTCATCCGCACCGGTCAGCTGAACCACTTCCACATCGATTAAATCTTCTGCCCCTGACGTTACATTGGCATTTTCGTCGTACTGTGTGAACTCATAACTCGGAATCGGATTCTCCGCACCGAGACCGAAACAGACATTTTCCATGTCCGGAACATTCGCAAAGACGATTTCTCCGGATTTCGTCACTTCATCTTCCGCGTATGTATATGCAACTTTTGCCACACGGTAAACACCTTTTTTCATGTCTTTGGTTTCAAATGCAAACCGGAGCACATTGTCAACCGCATCCGTGTAAGGAATCACTGTTTCCTCTCCGGACTCCTCATGTACAAGCGTAAGTCCCGCTTCCTTCCAATTGATGGTTCCTTCTCCGAGGGAAACCAGAATATTCTGCATGGTTTCTTCCTGCTGTGATCCGGCCTGTACATCTATCTGTGCGTGCTCGATGTATGCATATCCAAGCAGAAGGTCCGCCGGCGCTGTCGCGCTGTCCTGCACATCATTCTGCGAAATCACTTCGTTTTCGGAAACCGTACCAGTTCCCGTTTCATTGGCAGAAACCTGCGTCCCCTGCTGCGCATATGTACTCACGCAGGCAAGCGGCGACTGCAAAATCATAACCGCTGCTGCAAGCACCGCCAATCCTCTCTTGCATTCTTTGTATAATCTTTTTCTCATCATCTGACAGTATCTCCTCTTTTACCACATATTGTGCATAGCCTTAATAAGTGTACATCAGATTGTGTCAAAATGCAATGTGCAGTATATGGTAATACACAGTTTTTTCACAGTTTTGTGCGGGCATATGGCGAAAAATGTGTCGAAAAGATCCAATTATCTAAGAATTTCCGGATCCTTTTCAGCTGTTTTTCCTTATAGGTCCAAACAAGCTATCTGTCGCTCAAAATCACGCCAAAACATTTGCTTTTGGGGGCCTTTTTTGAATTATTTTTTCCATATGCCCACGGCGCATAATTCTCCCGGCGCATGCATTTTCCTGCTATATAAGTTTGCGGAACGCCGTTCTCAACTTATTTCTCGCAGAAATAGTGCTGTATCACCTTTTCAACTTGATCCGATGTGAGAGGGCATTCTTGTGTTTCAAACGTGACTATTAAATTTTGTGTAGGAATAATTTTATGTTCTATGTAGAGTTGTAATTTTGAGAATGCAGCTTGTCGATAATCAGAATTGTCAACCATTCCGAAATGTTCCCAGTAATAGGTTTCCCCTGTTTTCGGATGAAGAATGGTAAAATCCGGGTATAAGATGATTTCTCCCAGCGAGAGGGCGCATTCATACCGAAACGGGATTTTACTCATAAACAACATCATATCAATGATTGCTTCCGACTTGGACCTGAGTACATTGCCGGAACAGCTTTTATGAATTAATTTTTCCGGGATTTTATAATGATTGAGATAGAATTGTATCGCCCGCCTTTCCTGAACTTTGTGTTCCAAAAGCAAGCTTAGATATTTTTTATGAGCAAGTTGTTTTGCAAGATTTCTTTTTTTCTTAGGAAGATATATTTTCTGACCTTTCAATGCTTGAAACCATTTGTAATTTGTTCCGTTTCTGGTAATTACCAATTTGCCCGGCGGCATTTTTTTGATCTGCTGTTCGAGACTCTGAATCTCCGCATCCAGCAGTTCTGCTTTGTGTAACATTTTTTTGTAAATTGTTGTTACCTCCTTTGATTTGCTATATGAAATTGTTGTACTGTGACTTTTATATAAGCACTTTCCTTCGCATAAGTCAATCTTTTTCTTATGGCACATTTTATGCATCCTTTTCTGCGTGGCACGCGGGCACTTTCTGCGTGGGCATATAAGAAAAAAAGGCAAGAAATGGACCAAATTTTGTTGCAAAATCTAGCTTTATAGAGTGGATTCAGCACTATTTGGTCATATAGAAATTTTTGTCCAAAAAAGGTCCGGGATTTTGAAAAATCACGGACCTTTTAACAAACTTTTTTCATATATGCCCACGGCGCAGAAAAGAGGGAACCCACGGCGCAGAAAAGAAGAAACCCACAATACCAAAAACGCCAATCAATGATATCTGATAATACAATAAATTGCGCGGATTCCGTCGCGCACACCGATTTTCTTACCCTCTGCGTTGGTACGCGGATAGTAGGAAATCGGGACTTCGTGAATGCGGATGCGCATATCGGAAATCTTGGCCGTAATTTCAGGCTCGAAACCGAAGCGTTTCTCCTGGATATCTACGGATTGAATGACCTCTCTGGCAAAACATTTGTAACAGGTTTCCATGTCGGTCAGCTTCTGGTGCGTGAAGATATTGGAAAGCATCGTCAAAAATTTGTTGGCAAGGCGGTTGGCAAGATATCCTTTTGCCTTCTGGCCCTTAAAACGGGAACCGTAAACAACCTTCGCTTTTCCTTCCAAAACCGCATTGACCACCTTCGGATACTCCATCGGATCGTATTCCATGTCCGCATCCTGGATGATAACCGCATCTCCTGTTGCCGCCGCAAAACCGGTCTTCAGCGCTGCTCCCTTACCGCCGTTTGTCTCATGATAAATAATCTGATCCACCAGAGGACGCACCTCGGCTTCCAGAACGTCTCTTGTTCCGTCTGTGGAGCAATCATCCACAATAATGATTTCCTTGTTCGGAACCGGCGACTGTTTTACCTTTTTCACGATTTCGACAATGTTGTTCTTCTCGTTGTAACAAGGGATTACAACCGAAAGAACTTTGCTGCTTGGATCACTCATATCAGTTCTCACTTTCTTTTCCTTTTCCAAACTCCGTAAGAGTCTGTCTATATTTTTCCGGAAGTCCGATATCGTATGACTTTCCGTTCATCAAAAGCCCCATCATACCGATGCGCTCGCGCACCTTATCAAGAGCACTTGTCAGCTGGATTTCTCCGCCGCTTGTCTTATTTTCAAGAATATCCTTTTCCAGCACTTCAAACACTTCTTTTGTCAAAATGTACTGGCCGAACACAGCGTAATACTGGTCTCTTTTATTTTTACGGCGGGTGGTCAAAAATTCATCCGCATATTCACAGGACGGTTTCTCACAGAAAGCATCCAGTTTGAGAAGCGTCTCCTCTTTGTTCTCCCACTGTCCGTGCATGATTCCATAGTGCACCACATCGGAGAGTGGCACGGAATGCATGGAAATCACCGGAAGTCCTGTCTTTTCATAGGCATCAATCAGCTGTTTCATGCAGTTCTTCGGTCCGAAGGATTCATAAATCATATCACCGAGAAGCAGAAGCACCGGTTCTCCCTTGGTAAACTCTCTGCACTGATACACCGCATGGCCGAAACCGCGACGTTCCTTCTGATACACATAGCGAATCTTCTTGCCGATGCGGATCAGACGGTCTTCATAAAAACGTTTTTCCGCCGGAAGCTTGTTTCTGTGTTCTTCGGAAAGCGGAGAAAAAAGCGCATCGTACATCGGCTTTTCCTCCTCACCGATCACGAGACAAATCTCCTCGATACCCGAAGCATCGAGCTGCTCCAAAAGAACCATAATCGCCGGCTTGAACAATCCGTCGGCGTCAAGAATCGGGAAAAAGTCCTTCTTAATTCCTTTGGTCGCCGGATACAATCTCGTCCCGAATCCCGCCACCGGAATGATGGCTCTTGTCACCGCCTGCTGCGGGCGAAGTGTCAGGCTGAACGCCTCCATACCTCGTTCCCGGTTCAAATAGTCAATCAGCGCCTGCTGGCACTTCTCATCTTTGGCGAGGAACTGTACCGTTCCGTCTCCCTGGGAGCCGACGCCTTTACAACCGTAAACAAGCTCTTTTACTTTACTATCATTTAAGACAGAATGCAACACCGGAGCCTCCAATTCTTTAAAACTGGCCGGTGCCACCTTTTTATCAAAATTGGCCTGGAACTCATTCATGAGAGCTCCCAGCGCCTCATTGTCTCCCTCTTCCAAATAACGTCCCGCGCGCTCCACAAACATCTGATTGTCCGCTCCGAGCGCCTCGTGCACCAAAGCTTCCTTCTCATTTTGTGCAAACGGGAAGCACTTATTCAAATCCGACAAAATCTTCACAGTGTCCTTGTGGGACTTCAAATCCGCAATCACCCAGTGAAGCGTCTTCTTAAAGGCAATCGGCTTAACACTGACTTCATTTCCGTCAAAGGTCATACGCACCGGGCGCACACCGTAGGCACATGCCTGATCAAGTCTTCCGCATCTGGATGGCGTTCTCTGCTCACCGATAAATGCGATATTCATCTCTCCCATGGTGTTGAGACTGAGACGGTACATCTGATTAAATGCCCTTGCAACGAGCACACAGATGGCTGCGCTGCTGGAAAGTCCGCTCTTCATCGGAAGATCCATGCGGGTAATCGTAATTTTGAGTCCGCCTACATTGTAACATTCATTCACGTAGGAAGCCACACCTGCCACGTAGGAAAAAAATCCGCCGGCGCTGGCCTCTTTGCGAAGCTTCTCCGAATCCATCTCACAGGAAAACGATGCGTCATGGTAGCTCGGCAAATCACTCTGTACGATAAATTTTTCATGTTTTTCCACTTCTGCATAGATTCCCTGTTCGATACCCGTTACAATCGCCTGTCCCGGAACGACCTTGGAATTGATGACGCGGTGAAGTCCCGCCCAATCGCTATGCTCTCCGAGCAGACAAAGCCTGCCCGGCACAAAAAGTTCAATCTTTTCCATTCGCTACCACCTTTACTGCTTTTGACGCCCTGCGCTCGCAGGCCGTCTCTCCGTCCACCTCAATCACCTTATAATACCAGGTTTTATTTTTTCCGGCGGACCGGTCTGTATATTCACATCCTGCCACTGTGGCAAGAAACTTATAATATCCGTTTTTCGAAGAAGAGCGATACACATGATAGGAACTTCCTTCCACATAATCCCATGTGATGCGCACCTTCATCTTTTTCTTATATTTTTTTGAAATTACCGCCTTCACACCGGAAGGTTTCTTCATGTCAACAAACACCGTGCAATAGGCCTGCTGCCCGTCGTGGGTCCGCGCCACAATCACCGCCATACCTCTTTGCAATGCCGTGACAACGCCTTCCCGGTTCACGGACGCAACCTGCGGACTCATTGAGACATATTCCAAAGATGCTGCGTCTGCGCCTTCAATCTCCACAGAAAAACTTTCGCCCACCCGGAGATCTTTTTGTACCGTAAGTGACTCTATCTCCTGCCCCATGAGAGCCATAAGGGTTTTCGCCTCTTTTTTCGTCAGTCCCGCCTTGCGGTACACCGACTTTTTCAGTTTCGGCGTCTCCCCGAATATTTCATAATAGATGCAACCGGCTGCAAGAAAATATCCTTTCTTCGTCGGATGCCAGCTGTCATCTCCCAAAAGCTCCATTTCCGGATAAAGCAGGGAAACTCTCTGAAACTTCTCTCCGACCGGAATCACATCGATTCCGAACTGCTCCCTCAGCCTTGCATGGGCCGCCCCGGTATAGCATTCCATGTCGTAGGCAGAAAGAAGAATTTTCTCCCCGGCCTCGTTTTTATAGCGATACGGATAACCGTGAGGCATATATAAAAGCACCGTCGCCTTCGGGCGCCTTTTTTGAATCTGTTTCTTCAACCATTTCAGTCCCGGAAGCGTGTCCCGTTCAAACTCCAGATACGGGGTTTTGCTGTACTCCTGCAAAATGACATAGTCCCAATCTTCGGCGCCGAGAGCATCCAAAAATTCGTCTTTATAATTCTTCTTTGACGTGGTCATTCCGGCGTACTGTTTGAGTCTTGCTCCGCCGTGGGCGATGGTTTTCACCAGAACATCTTTGCCCGAAGCCTTCGCCATCCGTTCCAGATGGCTTTGCACCGTACGCCCCTTTTTGTGCTCCCCATACTTTGTCAGGCTGTTGCCCACCAGAAGAATTTTGACACAATCCTCCCCGTCAGAAGCATAGGCCGGCCTTGCACCCAAGGCTGTAACAGCAATTATCAGCGCAAATGCACACAGCAAACATGCAATTTTATTCGTTCCGGATTTTTTCATGCATTTCCCTTCTGCTATCAAACAATCGCTAACTAAAACAGTATATCATTTCCCGGCACAAACAACAAGTAATCCGCCAAATCCGGCGTCAAAAATTCCTAAATATGACTGAGCACAAAATGACATGTCCCCTGTACCTTTACAACTCTTCTTCCCGCCGGCAGGAAAAAGCTTTCGCCGGCCTTCATTTCTTTTTTGCCGCTTTCCGTCTCCAGTGTTCCTTCCCCGGAAACTACCACAAGCGAATAGAAGGTGGAATCGTCCATGACCAGATCCACATAATCCGTAACTTTATAGTCCCATACAGAAAAATATTTACACTGCTCCAAAAGACGTTTTTCATGTCCCTTTCCGATCTGCCATTCCCCGAGAGGTTTTCCCGCCTCACGACTTGCGGCAAAATTCATATTGGCAAAGGCTTTCTGAAGATGCAACGGCCGCTCCGCTCCGCTCTTATCTTTTCTGCCGTAGTCATATAACCGGTAGGTACAGTTGGAGCTCTGCTGGATTTCCAAAATCAGCACGCCCTCATTGATGGCATGCACGGTTCCCGCAGGAACAAAAACAGAATCTCCCGCCTTTACCGGAACCTTATGCAGGATATCCGCCAGGGTTCCGTCCTCAATTCGCTGACGCACCTCCGACTCGGTCGTATCCCTTTCAAAGCCCAGATAAACAAATGCGCCTTCCTCCGCCTCGAGGATGTACCACATTTCATTTTTGCCGTAATCATTTTCATTCGGAAGCGCATAGGCGTCGTCCGGATGCACCTGTATGGACAGCTTGTCCGTCGCGTCAATAAATTTCACAAGAATAGGAAATCTTTAGTACGGCTCACACTTCAATCCGAGAACATCTTTTCCGCACTTTTTAAGCCATG
>JAFTWX010000013.1 GCA_017465095.1 Lachnospiraceae bacterium
CAAAATGAACCGATACATAACGAAACATCTCTTCTTTTTCTTTTATCATCTGTTCTGCCTCATCCTTGGCACAGATCAATTCCTCATCCGAAGCGCACTTCAAATAAAGTATCCAGCGGTAATGGTCATTGATTTTACCGATTCCGGCCGGCGCCGGGCCGATAATCCGAAGTTCTGCTTTTGCACTCTGCGGCCATTGCTGCCGGAGCTGCCCCGCCACACTCTGCGCACACTGCTCCGTCATCTGTTCGTTTTTCCCCGAAAAAAGCACAGCCATCATATGGGCAGCCGGCGGATATGCCATCAGCTTTCGATAAGCACTTTCTTCCGCATAAAATGCGTCGTAATCCTGTGTCACACAGTGCTGCAGACTGTAATGATCCGGCTGGTAGGTCTGCACAATCGCAGCGCCCTTCTTTTGTCCGCGTCCGGCTCTTCCCACCGCCTGTGCAAGCAGCTGGAAGGTTCTCTCTCCTGCCCGGTAATCCGATGCATGCAGGGAAAGATCCGCCGCGACCACGCCCACCATGGTCACATTTTTAAAATCATGTCCTTTGACAATCATCTGGGTCCCGATCAAAATATCCGCATCTCCCTGTGAAAATGCCGAAAGAATATTTTCGTAATCTCCTTTTTTTCGGGTGGTATCTGCATCCATACGCAAAACACGCGCTTTTGGAAACATCTCTTTTATTTTTTCTTCCACTTTTTCCGTTCCCGCCCGGAAACCGTATATATATTTTGAACCGCACTCCGGACACTTGGTCACCTTCGGCGCCTCATATCCGCAATAGTGGCAGATCATTTTGTTTTTATGTTCTGAGAGGGACACGTCACAATGCGGACACCTCAGCACATATCCGCAGGATTTACAGGATACAAATCCCGCCAGCCCCCGGCGGTTTAAAAACAGCATCACCTGTTCTCCCTTTGCAAGGGTCTGCTGCATCTGCTCCTGCATGCTTCTGCTGAACATGCTCATATTTCCCGCCTTCAGTTCCTCGCACATATCCACAAGTGTCACCCGGGGCAAAACAGCCTCTCCGATGCGGTCAGAAAGCACATATTTTCGGTATTCACCGCTAAGCGCCTTGAAATTTGCTTCCAAAGACGGCGTAGCGCTTCCCATAAAGACCGCTGCACCTGTCATCTCTGCCAGGCGGATTGCAACCTCTCTCGCATGATAGCGCGGTGTTGTGTCACTTTTATATACCGGCTCGTGTTCCTCGTCAATCACGATAAGTCCCAAATGTTCAAAAGGTGTAAAAAGGGCACTTCTCGGTCCGATCATCACCTTGACCTTACCGTCTCTGGCTCTTTGGAACTGATCATATTTCTCACCGGCGGAAAGTCTGGAATTCACAACGGATACCACATCCCCAAACCTGCGGTAAAATCTCGCCACAGTCTGGTACGTCAACGCGATTTCCGGAATCAGCACAATGGCTTGTTTTCCACGCGCCAGCATTCCTTCCATCAATTCCATATAAACTTCCGTCTTGCCGCTTCCGGTCACGCCGTGCAGAAGCGCAGGCGTTCTGACTCCTTCGTCGTAGTCCTTTAAAAAACGGTCGACAATCAGCTGCTGACTCTCTGTCAGCTTTTTCCTCTCCTCTGCCCCTTCCGGAAAGCGGATAGGATTGCGGTATTCCTGAAAAGAATCGATGCGAAGTATCCCCTGCGCCTCCATGCTCTTGATGGTCTGCGGGGATATGGAAAGTTTTCCCGTCAACACGGAATAATTGACGGTAGCACCTCCAAGCAGCGACTCCAAAAGCCGTACCTTTCCCGACTGATGCTTTGCCAGAGCCTGGGCCAAATAGGAGCACGCTTCTTCCTGTGAAACCTTCAGCGAAACCTCTCTTTGCATAACAGGCTTCATCTCCTGCTTGACCGGGAGCACCGTTTTCATGGATTGGAGCATCGTTCCGCCGTAACGGTTTTTCATCCACCACGCAAGTTCAATGCTCCGCGCCTCCATCGGCACATTCCCGGCATCAATCCGCACAATCTCTTTTATCTTTTCTTCCGGATAATCCGTTTCATCGGTCATATCGACCACATACCCCGTCCGAAGCTTATTTCCCATGCCGAACGGAATCTGTACACACATTCCGATCTTTAAAACATCTGCAAGTGACTGCGGAATCTTGTATTGAAACGGCCGGTCTACCTTTTCATGTGAAATATCTATAATTACATCTGCGTATTTCTTTTGCATATCTTTTATTTTCTGCTCTCAAGTATCTCCGCAATGATTACTCTCTCATCCATCGGATACTTCTTTCCTTTGATTTCCTGGTAATCCTCGTGGCCTTTTCCTGCCAGAACAATCACATCTCCCGGCTGTCCGTGGTCGATGACATAGGCAATCGCTTCCCGGCGGTCTATGATTTCCACATATGCGCCGTCTGTTTTGGCAATTCCGGTCTTAATGTCATCTATAATATCCTGCGGTTCTTCATTTCTCGGATTGTCCGATGTAATCACAGTCAAATCCGCAAGTCTTCCGCTGACTTCTCCCATCTCCAGACGGCGAAGCTTGGAACGGTTTCCGCCGCATCCGAACAGACAGACAAGGCGCCTCGGATTATACTCTTTCAGTGTCGTCAGCAAACTCTCCAGCGACATGGCATTGTGTGCATAATCAATCATAAGCGTAAAATCATCGGATACTTTTATCATCTCAATGCGTCCCTTCACTTTTGCGTCCAGAACCGCTGTCTGTATCTGCTCCTTTGTCACACCGAAATGATGGCAGATTGCAATGGCACAAAGGGCATTGTAAACACTGAACCGGCCCGGTGCATGCACCTCGACCGCCATATCGACAAGACCGCTTGCCTTAAATTCAATTCCCAAAAATCCCGGTCCCTGTAACAATTCCAAATCGGATGCTCTGTAGTCGGCATCCTCCGCAAAACCGAACGTCTCAATCTCGCACGTATGCCCTGCGATTACCTTCCTGTAATCTTCGTCATCCGCGTTGACAATTCCCACACGGCACTGGCGAAACAACAATCCCTTACAGCGCATATAATCTTCGTAATCCTTATGTTCGGCCGGTCCGATATGATCCGGCTCAATATTCGTAAAAATACCGATATCAAACAGAAATCCCTGGGTCCTGTGAAGCATCAATCCCTGGGAGGAAACTTCCATAACGACCGCCTCACAGCCCTCTTCCGCCATGCGGGCAAATGTTTCCTGCAAAATATAGGACTCAGGTGTCGTATTGTTGGCAGGAATATGTGTATCACCGATGATTGTCTCAATGGTACCGATCAGTCCCACCTTGTGGCCTGCCTGTTCTAAAATGGATTTCACAAGATATGTGGTTGTCGTTTTTCCCTTCGTACCGGTCACACCGATCACTTTGAGTTTCTGCGCCGGATGCCCGAAATATGCAGCTGAGATAAAAGCCATGGCATATCTGGAGTCCTCCACCAAAAGAATCGTAAGCTCATCTGTCATAACATCTTTGATATCTTCTCTGATATCCTTTGTCACCACAAGAACCGATGCCCCCTTGGCCACCACATCCGCAGCATAAGAGTGTCCGTCGGAAACTGCACCCTCAATACAGATAAACATACTTCCTTCCGTAACTTTACGTGAATCGTACACTACAGCAGATACTTCTTTTTCCACAGAGCCCTGCAATATTTCATATGTGATTTCTTCCAGCAGATTCTTTAAAAAAGCCATTACTTTTCATGCCTCCAATGCATTTTTCCTAATAAATTATAATACCACATTTGCGCCTGTTTTCCAACGCATAACCGATTTTCTTTTCTTTTTATAGTTTAAACACAATTTGTTCACATTTTATCCTTATAGTGTAATACAGATAGTTGAACCACAACTCACTATCTCCCCCTCATAAGAATTCATAAAAAACAAACCGGAGCAAAAATGCTCCGGCTTGTTTTTTCTGTAATTATATTTCCACATCTTTTGTGTAATCCACATTATCGAATTTAAACCCGAACATATGGTAAAAATCTTCCCAATATCCTTCCACATCCGCTATATCGCAGATATTTTCGGTGGTTGCCTGCGCCCAGATGTCCATAACCTCTTTCTGGACATCCTCTCTCATCTCCCAGTCATCGAGACGAATCTGCCCCTTTTCATCCATCGGAACTTCTCCGGCAAAAAGCTTTTCCGTGAACAGGCGCACCATCTGTTCTATACAACCTTCATGAATATTTTTTTCTTTCATGACTCTATAAAGAATCGCAAAATAAAGAGGCACAATCGGAATTGCGCTGCTGGCCTGTGTCACCAACGCCTTATTCACGGAAACATAAGCTTTCACTCCCGCATCTTTGTATTTTTCCGCAATCTTGCAGGAAGATTCATACAGATGTTTTTTTGCCATACCGATGGTTCCGTTGTTGTATACCGGATATGTAAGCTGTGGCCCGATATAAGAATACGCCACCGTAATCACATCATCGGCAAGCACATCCGCTTCCTTGAGGGCATCCATCCAATCCATCCAGTCTTCACCGCCCATGACCTTGACCGTACTCTCTATCTCTTCCTCAGTAGCAGGCGGAATGGTAGCTGTATATACCGTATTATTATCCACATTCCATGTTTTTTCGGAAAACTCCTCGCCAACCGTCTTCAGCGTTGACTGGTACACCGTTCCGTCCGCCATGGCACGACGCGGCGCTGCCAGCGAATACACAACCATATCTACCTTACCTAAGTCCTCTTTGATGGTACGGATGGTTTCTTCCTTAATCTCCTTGGAAAATGCGTCACCGTTGATTGTCTTGGCATACAGGCCATCCTTCGCAGCAAACTCCTCAAATGCTCTTGTATTGTACATTCCCGGCGTTGCCGTCCGCTTTCCGGCCGCTTCTCTCTCAAACATAATACCGAGCGTCGCCGCTCCGCCCGCATAAGCAGCGGTAATTCTGGAAGCAAGTCCGTATCCTGTGGAGGAACCGATTACCAACACCTTTTTCGGACACCCCTCCTTCGCATGAGCCTTTGCGTATGCAATCTGTCTTTTCACACTTTCCTTACATCCTTCCGGATGCGCTGTAATACATATAAATCCTTTTACTTTTGGTTCAACTATCATAGCTTGTGTCTCCTTATACAATAAACCCTTATACCATATGCTAATGACAGTATAACAGAAAATACTTTGAGTTTCAAACAATTTTTTATTGCATGAAATTATAATGCGTCACCACAATCTGCAGCGACCGGTTCCCGCGGAACTCATTGATATCCGGATAATATGTAATATTAATGCGATTTCCGTTTTCTTTTACCTGTGCTGCAAAGGTTTCTGCTTCCCCGAAATATATTCCGTTTACGCGATATCCGCTTTCGTCCTCCAGCACAAATCCGGCCACATTTTTGTTTTTCCCCCGCACCATACAATTGTGCACCTTCAAATTTTTTTGTGCAAACAGCGGTTTGTGGTTTCCGTTCCCAAACGGCTCCAGCAGCGCCAGTTCCTCCGCAAACTGCATGGACGCATATGGAAGGGGCATCGGAATATCAATCCGGATTTTTTGTACAAAATCATCCTCGGTAAGCTTTGATTGTTCATTGATGCGCCGACGAAATTCCGCAAGATTTGCCGGGCTGAGCGAAAGTCCGGCCGCCATCTTGTGACCGCCGTATTTGTCCAAAAGTTCCTCTACCTCATGAAGACCTTCGTACATAGAGTAACCTTCTATGGAACGTCCGGACCCTTTTATACCGTTCTCTCCGTCCGTGAGTACAAACACGGGCTTATAATATTTTTCCTTCAAACGTCCGGCAATAATCCCGGCAATACTCTCATGACATTCTTTTAAATAAATTACAAGCACATCATCTTTTTCGTAGCCACATTCCTCCACTTGACGAATCGCATCCGCAACACCTTTCTCCGTCATTGCCTTGCGACTCTCATTCATTTCTTTCAGTTCGGCAGCCAGTACACAGGCCTCCCGCGCATCGGTGGTATCAAACAACGCCAACGCCTTCATAGCCGTGTCCAGCCTGCCTGTGGCATTGAGACAAGGTCCGATTACGAACCCCAAGTGATAGCCGGTGATTTTTGCATCCAAAAGTCCGCAGGCATCAATCAGTGTCCGCAGACCTAGATTGGCAGAGTCTGCCATATAGCTTAATCCGTACTTTACTGCAACTCGGTTTTCATCCAGCAAATCCATTACATCGCACACCGTAGCGATAGCTGCAAATTCCAATAGTTCCCGAAGCAGAACAGAGGCATCTTCCCCGGCCAGCTCCCACATCATCTGAACCAGCTTATAAGCGACAAGTGCACCGCAAATCCCTTTGAACGGGTAAGTACACGCCTGCTGCTTCGGATCGATAATGACATCCGCCGGCGGCAGAAGCTCTCTGCGCTCCCCATCCGTTTCTTCATAAGGTACTTCGTGATGGTCCGTAACAATTACCGACATTCCTTTTTCCTTCGCAGCAGAAATCTCCGTCGCAGCAGAAATCCCGTTGTCGCAGGTGACAATCATATCAACCCCATCCTGATATGCTTCCTCTATCAAATGTATATTCAGTCCGTATCCATCCGTAACCCTATGGGGAATTGCGACAGAAATCCGTCCTCCCAGGCGCTCCATTCCTCTTTTTAAAATATAGGATGCGCACACGCCGTCCACGTCATAGTCCCCGATTATGCGAATATGTCGTCCTTCCCGTATTGCCGAAAGAAGACACTCCGCTCCCTGCTCCATACCGTGCATCAGCCGGGGCGCATGCATTTCTTCCAGCGTTCCGTTCAAATAGAAATCCATTTCCTGCTCCGTAATCACGTCTCTGTTCCGGATAATCCTCGCAAGCATAGGACTGATATGGAAACGCTCTGCCATTTTATTAAAATCCGCTTTTTTCGTCGTTACGACCCATTTCTCCCGTGTCATCATACACACCATTATCCTCTATATACTGTCCAATATCACGGACTAATTGTTCCCATGCTTCTTCATTCTCTACATAGTACTTCGGACAATTTTTACCGCCCTCATCATAATGCCGGAGCACATCTTCCTCATCCAGCTCATATCTTCCCAAAAGCCACGCGGTCAATTTTATCAACGACGCATAAGTAGCTTCTGTAAACTTTCCGCTCTCTTCCAGATAACAACATTCAATGGAGACTGAATCATAATTACGCCCTTTTACCGCATAAGCAATCTCCCACAGCGGAATACACTGGATGATTTCGCCGTCATACCCGATGATAAAATGTGCGCTGGCGGATGTTTCACCTGTCTGCGCCAGATTGGCAAAATAATTGCGGTTCTGCGCTGCCGTCGTGTTTGGATTGGCCGTATAATGTACAAAAACGGACTCTATCTTTTCCAGTGGTTCGCCCGGTCTGGAATATGCGTTAGGAGGAAGCAAATGTACCTCAAACTCCGGTTGTTCGTACACTCTTTTTTCCCTTTTTAAAATCCATTTCTCTACCTTTTCATCCGCCACGGTCTCCATCGCCGCTTCGTCCCCGGTTACAAGCCGGACGATTGCCCGGACAAGCAGAAAACCTCCGACAAGCACTCCCACCACCAGACAAAGCGCAATCAATCTCGCAGTATAGGCTCTGATATATGCCTTTATTTTTCTCTTTTGTCTCCTCGTCAGTTGAAACACCGATATGCTCCTTTGTCTTCTTTTGTCAAAAAAATATGCCACCTATATGGTGGCATATTTTATACCTCTTTACAAGATTCTACTGTAAATCTTAAGAAACAATTATCTGGTACTTAAATAATCATTAATTTCTGCTACAACTGCATCGTACTCTGTAATCATCGCATCGTAATTTGCTTTTATGTATTCAAATTCGCCTGCTTTACCTGCTTCTTCCATCTTGCGTGCCATCTCAGAAAGATTCTGTGCACCGATCATCTTGGATGTGCTCTTGAGCGCATGTACAAAAATCGTATAGTTCGGATAATCTTCCTTCTCGTAAGAAGATACGATGTCGTTTTTGTTCTTTTCCACGTTGTCACGGAAGGATTCAAACAGGAAGATCACGCAGTCTTTGTCACCTTCTGCCGACTCTACCGCCATCGGAATGTCAAGAATCTTGAACTGATACTCGGAAAGGATATCATCTGCTACCGCTTTCCAGAGATTCTGATACAGTTTCTTCTCCATGTCATCGTACTCTATCATGACATATTTATCTTCCGGAAGGAATTCCACAATCTTCTCTTCCAGACGTTTACCCTGAATCGGCTTGGACATGTAATCCACAAATCCTTCCTCCAGGTACATTTCCTTCGCTCCGGAAACCGCATTGGCTGTCAGGACGATAACCGGTGTATCAATGTTAGGACCGTCTGTCATCGCTTTGATATTCTTCATCGTCTCAATACCATCCATATACGGCATCATATGATCCATGAAGATAATATCGTACTTCAAATCGCCGCAAAGCTCAAGCGCAGCCGCTCCGCTGTTGGCACAATCCACCTGGATCGTCGTATTCTTGAGAAGTCCTTCCACAACCGAAAGGTTCATGGAGTTATCATCGACAACAAGAATCTTTGCATTCGGAGCAACGAATGTAGTTCTGTATTTCTTACTCTTCTCATTGCTGTATGCATATTTCTCACGGAACTTACCAATCGGCTTACGATCGCGGATACCCTGCTTCAAAGTGAAGGAGAAGGTAGAACCTACGCCGTATTCACTTCTTACATTCAGATTACTGTTCATGAGTTCAAGAAGCTCTTTGGTAATACTGATTCCGAGACCGGTTCCTTCGATGTTACGGTTACGTCTCTCTTCAATACGCTCAAAGGATACAAACAGACGGCTCAAATCTTCTTCCTTGATACCGATACCTGTATCGATTACGGAAACAATGAGGGAAACCGAAGAATCTCCCGCTTCTTTCCAATCTACTTTTAAGATAACACTTCCTTCCTCTGTGTATTTTACAGCATTGGTCAGAAGGTTCGTAATAACCTGTTTCAAACGGATTTCATCACCGAACAAAAGATACGGCATATCTTCCGCAACAATGGCCTTGAATTCCAGTTTCTTATTCGCCGCCTTGATCTCAATCATATTGATGACTTCTGTCAGCACGTTGGCAATCTCATACTCGACCGGAAGAATTTCCATCTTGCCGCACTCGATTTTAGAGAAATCAAGAAGATCGTTAACCAGAGACAAAAGCGTCGTTCCGGCATCACGGATATTTTCCGCATAGCTCTTAATCTGCACATCTGTCGCTTCTCTGAGAATAATCTCGTCCATACCGAGCACGGTATTGATCGGTGTACGAATCTCATGGGACATATTTGCAAGGAAGTTGGATTTCGCCTTATTGGCTGCATCTGCCATTTCCTTTAACTCTGTCAGCTTTTTATTTGTTTTATAGTGACCGGTAATATCTACAAGCCACACGAATTTACCCTGCACATTTTCTTCTGAGATAACTTCCTGGCGCACTTCATAAATTTTGGAAAGCACCTCGGAAACATACTCTTCATCTTTGAAGAGACGCATCATCTCCGGATACGCAGAAATGGATGTCGAATTGATAACCTCCGGGAACAACTGCACGAAATCTTTGTTATAAAACAAAATCTCATTGTTATCCGTCACAGCAAGAACCGGACCAACGCCGCCTCTGTCCAGAATACCTTTGGTTACAGTTTTGACCGAATCCTTCGGATTGGATCCGCCCTGCTTCTCGCGATACAGTAAGAAAGCAAGTGCACAGGCCACAATAGCCAAAACGATTGCTAAAACTGTCATTTTTCTTCCCTCCAATATAGTTTGTACTTGGAAAACCCTTTACTAATATAGTATACCAAAATGCCCCCTGCAAACGCAAGGGGCACTTTGACTTTTCTCTATTATTTTTTCTTTTTATCTGCTTTTTCTTTTTTACCAATCTTAGCGCGCATGAGATACCACAGGGAACCTGTAATACCTACGGATGAGAACGCACCTGCAAAAATACCTACCATGAGCGGAAGGGCAAAATCACGAATACTTGACACTGCCATAATGTAAAGGACAAATACCATTACAAAAGTAGTCAGGTTTGTATAAATACTTCTGGTAAGTGTCTGTGTAATACTGTCATTTACCAAATTCTTCAGAGACGCATCATCTTTTGCTTCTCTCAGGTTCTCACGGATTCTGTCAAAAATAACAATCGTAGAGTTGATGGAGTAACCGACAATGGTCAGCATACACGCGATAAATGTACTTCCCACCGAAACTTTGGCAACTGCATAAAATGCAAGTACAATCAGTACATCGTGTACGAGCGCAAGCACCGCACTGGCCGCAAAACGGATATCCGTAAAACGGAACCAAATATAAATCAACATGCAGATTGTTGCAATGACAACGGCGATAATCGCATCCATTCTCATCTCATTGCTGACAGTCGCACTGATTGTTTCCGCCTCAATCTCATTTTCGGCAACACCGAAATTATCTGTCATAGCCTGTACAAACGCTTCTCTCTCATCTACTGTAAGAGTTCTTGTTTTAAACACAACCTGTGTCGTATCGTTGATTTTCTGTGACTGTACGTTGCTGTCTCCGGTAATCTTCTCAATAACCGGCACAACCTCTGCATCTATCGTCTCAATGGACATATCTTCATTGAATGCAACCGTTGTGGAAGTACCACCCATAAACTCAAGACTGTAATTCAAAATATTACCTGTATTTGCCTTGTTCATACCGAGGAATACACCACCCACAATGATGAGCACTCCGGAGATAGCAAAGAAAACTGCTTTCTTTGATACAAAATCGATGGTTTTCATCTTTTTTGCTTGACCATACCATTTTTCACTCTTCAAGCCGATTGCATAGAATACGTTGAGTAAAATTTTGGTAATCACAAGTGCTGTAAACATAGACAGCGCAATACCGAGAGCAAGTGTGATAGCAAAGCCCTTTACTGTACCGGAACCCTTCAGACCCAATACCGCCGCTGCAATCAAAGTCGTAATGTTACCGTCAAGGATAGCAGACATCGCTTTGTCAAAACCGATTTTAATTGACGATTGAACTGTCTTTCCGGTTGCCAGTTCCTCACGGATACGGGCAAAGATAATAACATTGGCATCCACCGCCATACCGATGGAAAGGATAATACCCGCAATACCCGGAAGGGTAAGTGTAATATTCAATGCATTTAATGCAAGTAAAGTCAAAATAACATATAAAGTAAGCGCAATTGCTGCTACAAATCCCGGAAGAAGATATACAACAATCATAATCAGACATACAATACCAAATCCGATTGCTCCTGCTTTCAAGCTGGATTCCAATGCTTCCGAACCAAGCTGCGCACCTACTACTTTAGAACGAAGTTCTTCCAGTTCCAGTTTTAAACCACCGATACGAATGGTAGAAGCAAGGGTATCTGCTTCTTCAAACTCTGTCAGATTTGTAATCTGTGCCTGTCCGCCGGTAATCGGTTCTGTTACATTCGGAACGGAAACAAATTTTCCGTCATAGTAAATACCAATGGTCTCGCCGCTCTGATATGCTTTGGTAGTAGCTTCTGCAAACTTCTGTGTACCTTCCTGTGTAAATGTAAGAGATACCACATACTCACTTGTGCTGGCGCCCTGTTTTTCCTGATAAGCACCCGCCTGCGCACTTGCTACCATGGTACCGTCCAAAACGATACTGCCGTCTGCTTTTAACTCATCCAGACTCTTTAACAGTCCATAGTCATAAGAACCATCATCCAAAACCGTGATTCCGTAGTTCGCATTTCCTTCACTGTCTGTCTCGCTGATGAAATACAATGTACCCGGCTGTCCGAGTTCTTCCAGAACTGCATTGGCATCGGAAATACCCGGAATCTCGATATTGATACGATCGGTACCTTCCTTGTATACCTGCGCCTCTGTGCTGTAATTTTCCACACGCTTCTGTAATTTGTAAATAGTGTCGTTCATATCTTCCATGGAAGGTTCTTCATCTCCCACTACCTGATACGTGATGCTGACACCACCTGCAAGGTCAAGACCCTGCTTAATGTTTGCTGCTGATCCGGTCTTTCCTGCACCTATACCGAACATGGCAATATAACCAAATCCGACAATCGCTGCAATGGCAAGGATCAGACCAATGACACCTGTACTTTTCTTCATTGTTCATTCCTCCTAATCACTCAGTACCGCTTTTATCATAATCGCGCATTCGACTCTTTTGCGCTGTAACTCGCATCCTACATCATACACCCCGTCAATCTTTCCTGTAAAGTTGTATGCATTGGCTGCACATCCGCCGCTGCAATAAAACTTTGCGAAACAATCTCTGCAGGCTTCTTTTGCGTATACATTGCACTGTTTAAAC
>JAFTWX010000014.1 GCA_017465095.1 Lachnospiraceae bacterium
TCCAAGGTATACTCCGGACGCTTTATCACGCAAAGAATTCCTTGAGGAGTTTGGGTATCCGACATTTTTTTAAATACTTCCGGCGCCACAACCTCATACCCCGTTTTTTTCAATTTTCCCCAAATCTCCGGCTCTTTCCTTGCCCGTTCCTGGGCATCCTCCGACAGATAAACTTCCCGCAAGGCTTCTAACGGAGCTTCCTCAAACATCTTAAAGCCCTCTGCCAAAAAAATTCCTGCCTTCCGCCTCTCCTTCGCCTTGGACTGCCACTGTATTACCTGTTTTACCTTTGGATTGGAATTACTCGTAATCATACCATCATGCCTTCCATTCTTTCCTCATATCCACTATCCGAACTTACTTCTCACTTGTAAGTCTCTGCTTCCTGATATCGAAGCAATTGTTCAAATAGATGGTATGCGCCGCCGCAATCAGCACGCTCCTGAGCATCATTTTGGTTTCCGTTTTCGCCTCCACCTTAACTGTCTCAATATTATTCAGGGAATCCTTTTTTCCCACCACAAAACGAAGCATGTTTTCAAATTCGGAGCATAAATAATTGTATGCAACCTCCGTGGTATACACCGCTTTCTGCATCTCAAACAACTGGGCAATGTTCTCCATGGAAAGGATGCTCTTTGCAATTCCGATAAAAAGCAGATAACCAATCTGCTCCGCATAATACTGCTTCTTTACCGGAGGCGCAATCACCCCTTTTTTCACATAATTGCTCACCATGGAAGTAGTAAGCTCCGCGCATCCCAAGGGCACAATGAATCCGTTTATATATTTAGTTACCTGTTCTAAGTACAGTCCTACATTCGGCAGTTCATTGTATCGCGGCAAACGGAAATCCTCGACTTTTTCTGCGAACAGACCCTTCATATCTTTTTCCATAAAATTGTTTTATCACATATTTTGATATCTGTCAATTTGACCGCCGAGCCAACCTTATTATCTCGCACTCATCACACTTTCTTGCATGAGAATCCCTTGACAAGGATAAAATATACTGATACAATTTCACTATCGGTTTTTTAAAAACCGATTATATGACTTTGATAACGATACTTTGGAGGTTATTATGACTTATAAAATCATTTCCGACTCTTCATCTGACCTGCTGGAACTCCCCGGTGCGCCGTACGCTACCGTTCCGCTGAAAATCATAACCGATAAAAAAGAATATGTTGATGACTTATCCCTCGATGTTGATGAGATGATTTCCGACCTGCGCCAGTACAAAGGGACTTCCCGTACATCCTGCCCCAATGTTTCGGATTGGAAGGAAAGCTTTGAAGGCTGTGACGGTGCTTTTTGCGTGACCATTACCAGCGGGCTCTCCGGAAGCTATAATTCCGCATGCACTGCAGTTCAGGATTTTTTGGAAGAGAACCCCGACAAAAAAGCAACCGTTTTTGACACGCTTTCCACCGGCCCCGAAAGTGCTCTGATTATTGAGAAATTACAAGATTTAATCGCGCAGAATCTCTCTTTTGAAGAAATTGAGAGCGCTGTTCGCGAATACATGACAAAGCTTCACTTGCTCTTTTCCCTGGATTCCCTAAAAAATCTGGCAAACAACGGTCGTGTCAGCAAAACTGTTGCCA
>JAFTWX010000015.1 GCA_017465095.1 Lachnospiraceae bacterium
AGGATTTTTAATGCTTTTTCATGCTGGGCGCGGACAACCTCTACGGTTTTTTGGTCAATCTGAGTCTGAGTTTCCGCAGAACATGCCAGCGATGCGTCACCGCCGAGGTACTGGTTGGAAATATGCTCCATGGCAACCATGTCAAATTCATCGCTCATACCGTATCTGGTAATCATAGCGCGCGCAAGCCTGGTGGCCTGTTCTATATCATTGGACGCGCCGGTGGTGATAGAGTGAAAAATAAGCTCCTCAGCAGCACGGCCGCCGGTAAAGGTAGCGATCTTATTCTCGATTTCTTCTTTGGACATCAGGAAATGCTCACCGTCCTCTACCTGCATGGTGTAACCTAAAGCACCGCTGGTGCGGGGAATAATCGTAATTTTGTGAACAGGGGCGGAGTTGGTCTGCATGGCAGCGACCAGTGCATGGCCGATTTCATGGTAGGAAACAATGAGCTTTTCCTTTTCGGAAAGCACACGGTTCTTTTTCTGATAACCGGCAATAACAACTTCGATACTTTCTTCCATGTCCGCCTGTGTTGCAAAACGACGGCCATCGCGGACTGCGCGCAGCGCGGCTTCGTTGACAATGTTTGCAAGCTCTGCGCCGGAAGCGCCGGAAGCTGCTTTTGCAATATCACGGAAGTTTACATTATCCGCAATTTTAATTTTCTTTGCGTGAACTCTCAGAATATCTTCGCGGCCCTGCAGGTCGGGAAGTTCAACCGGAATACGCCTGTCAAAACGCCCGGGGCGCAGCAGCGCAGGATCCAGAGAATCCGGTCTGTTGGTGGCTGCCAGGATGACAACACCTTTGGAGCCGTCGAAGCCATCCATCTCCGTGAGCAGCTGATTTAAGGTCTGTTCCCGCTCATCATTGCCGGAGAAATTGCCGTCACGCTTTTTACCAATCGTATCAATTTCATCGATGAAAACAATACAGGGAGCCTTTTCATTTGCCTGCTTGAAAAGATCACGCACTTTCGCAGCGCCCATGCCGACAAACATTTCCACGAATTCGGAGCCGGAGATGGAGAAGAACGGAACGTCCGCTTCACCGGCCACTGCCTTTGCCAACAGCGTTTTACCGGTTCCGGGAGGGCCTACAAGCAGAGCGCCTTTGGGCATGGAGGCGCCGATTTCGCGGTATTTTTCCGGATTGTGCAGATAATCAACGATTTCGGTCAGAAGCTCCTTCGCTTCATCTTCGCCGGCCACATCGGAGAATTTGATGCCGGTGGAAGATTTTACATATACTTTTGCATTGCTCTTGCCAAAGGACATTGCACCGCCGGCCATATTGCTGTTCATCTTTTTAAACAGCATCTGTCCAATTGCTGCGAAAATCACCATTGGAAGGATGAACCCGAAAAGAAGATTCATCAGAGGAGATGACTGAGTGGGTATTACACTGGTGAAATCCACACCTGAGGTATACAGACGTTCAATCAGTTCGTCACTCATGTTCAGGATACCGGTTTTGCAAATCTGAGTTCTTTCATTGACTTCGATTGTGTAATAGATCGTATAGCTTTCTGCATCAAATTCGACTTCTTTGATCTGACCTGCATCCAGATTCATCAGAAAGTCACGATAGCTGGTCTCTTTGACACTGCGTTCCATCAGCCAGGGCATTACGAAGATGTTCAGCACCAGAGTGACAACCAGTGCGATGATCACGTAAGTAGCCAGCACTTTTTGCGGTTTTTTGTTATCGGGGTTGGTGGTCATAGATTTTCCTCCATATAAAAATCTGTTTCAACTGAAACTATTATTGCCTGAATGAATTTAAAATGCAATTAATCAAATGGTAAGAAAATCTAAAAGATGTGTAAATTTAGAATGAGCAGCTCCCAGAGTGGAAGTTGTTGCTTCGCAATCCGCTCGCGCGCGAAAATGCCGCGCTGCGAAATTCTGTTTTTATGTACTTTTAGCGGAAAAGACAACAAAAAAAGCACCATCCCCAAGGCTCTTGTGTCCTTAAAAATGGTACTTGACTGGACCGCCAGGGGTTCGAACCCTGGACACCCTGATTAAGAGTCAGGTGCTCTACCAACTGAGCTAGCGGTCCGTGTTGTGTTGTGTTGTGTTCCTCAACGCAAGATGTATATTATCACATGTAAAAAGGAAATGCAACACTTTTTTTAAAAAAAATCAAAAAAATTTTGGAAGACTTTTGGAAGTCTCTGGAAGGAACCGCTGCCGGGTGTGTTTTTTTAAATTTATACATCCGAGCATTTCCACTATTTCCATTTACGGTTACAGCAATTTAGAATACACTAGACCCAGAAAGAAACAACAAAAATAAATTACAGGAGGTACATAGTTATGAAAAAGAGATGGTTAACAAAAGCATGCTCCGTTGCACTTGTTGCGACAATGCTGACGGGGATGACTGCCTGCGGAACAACGGAATCGGATG
>JAFTWX010000016.1 GCA_017465095.1 Lachnospiraceae bacterium
GTTCATCGGAAACATCATTTCCAAACAGCGACTGTCCCTCCTGCAATCCGGAAAGAATTTCCGTCAGCACTGCATATGTTAACCCCTCACCGTCAGGTAAAACGTCCGTCGTTGTCAATAAGGTTGACATCCCGTATGTAAGCGGAAGAAACGTAATTCTGTCGTTATTTTCAACCGAAGCTTTCACGCAGGCCGTCAATCCGATACCGTCGCAGAATTCCGTCAGATCACACAGGAGATTCTGTTCTTCAAACAGATTGCAGAAATAGTCCCGCGCGTTCAATGACCCCAGAATAAACACATCATAACAAACCCCGGTCAGCAAATCTTCCTCAAGCAATTTTTTTCGTGCATTGTGTTTTGCCAGTTCATTGGTATAGGTACCGTCCACCTGTATGGTATCATAATTGGTGTATTCAATCATATACGCCGTGTTGTTCTGATTGTAAGAGGTAATCGCCGCGTTGATAACCGCCGATTCGTTATATCCGCAATTGTACGATGCAACGGTCACGACCGGACGTGTAAAGGTACTCACTTCGTCGGATGGCATCAGGATTGCAGGAACATACGTCCCGGTCAACGCATCCCGATAGCCAATCAAAAAGCAGTCATTCTGCAGAACGGCAAGAATATCCACCGCATCCTTGGAAATAAGCGACGCATCCCATGAAAATAAAAACGTTTCCGTCCCCTGCGTTTGCATATGGATTCCGGTATCTCCAATCAGATAGATACCGCTGTCGGTATACATGATTTGTTCCGCGCGGCGATACGCATCGGTTTCCGTGTGCAGTGCCGACGATGAAACAGCATCCGTGTTCGGGTCGTAACACAGGACAGTCCCATCATCACAGCAAAGAACGATTGTGCCGTCTGATACCTGATAAGCATGATTTACCGGCGAAGCTGTGGTAAACGGACCACGCATGACCAAATCTTTGTCTGTAACGTAGAAACCCATATAATTGGAATTATCATAAAAGATGATATAGTCATCGTTCACCGGAATAAACGGAATCATGAAAGAAACGGACTCGGAATTTTCCGAAACCGTAAAATCAAACGGTATTCGCTCGGATTCTGCCGTTACAGAACCGTTTTCATCGGTTTTTACAAGCTGAACCGTTTGCTCAGTCAGATTCACAGTTTCCCAAATGATGGAACCGTCCGTAAGACAATAATAATCCAAAACCGTATTTTCCCCGTTTGACAAAATATGCTCTGATGCTGCCGTTATGTTTTGATATTGCACCTCATTTCCATCCTCATCGAAAATGAGACAGTAGCTTTCACTGTCTGTGACCAGTTTGATCTGAATCGTTCCGTCCACAGCGATGCTGTCCCGGTAATCCCACACAGCACCCGATTCCGATAAATCGAAATTCCGGGACTGTAGTTTGCATATTTTATAAAAATATGCTGCTTGTTCCACCGTTTCAGCCGCGGTTTCTTCGCTTACGCTTTCATCGCCTGCATGATCGCAGCTGACGAACAGGAACATACA
>JAFTWX010000001.1 GCA_017465095.1 Lachnospiraceae bacterium
CTCTGCATATTTGTCATTCCCGACAACACCAAGAAGTGTAACATTAATACCCCTAAAGCGTGATGCATGTGCAGCAAAATTCAGTGCTTCTCCTCCTGGTCTGATTATATCAGTACCATCAAAGACATCTACACATAAGCAGGGAAGTGCTGTTAGTTTAATTTTCTTCATAACAAACCTCTTTCAAATTCAAATTCATACGTGCTTTCAATCTCACCGTGAGACTGAAAGTTTCATGTGTTCGACAAATTGGGATTTATCTATCTGGCACTATTCCATTTCTGGTAATTGATTTCCTATAAAACTTAAGTCTAGTTCAAATAGTGCGGCATCAACGTATTTTGTTGTTCCAACTTCATATATTTCCATCCGTTTACCTTTAATTTTTAGAAAAGTATTCTTATCCCACGCTCCGACAAAACGATACTCATTGAACTCCTTATCCAGCTTACATGTGATGAACTCACCAATATCTTGATTTAATATACATTGTTCACTACTATCAATACCATGAAATTCTTCCACATCATGAAAAAGAATTACGAGTTTTCTTCCTCTCCAATCTTGAAATGACACTTTCACTTCTTGTACTCCAACTAAAACACTTTCAATGTGGCCATCTTCCGCTGGAAAAGAAACTAATTTTCTTACCTGTTCTTCCATTTTACATTCCCTCATCTATATCACATAAATACGAAACTTTGAGCTTCTAAACCATTTTACAAATTCAAATCTTCGTGTGCTTTCAGTCTCTCCACAAGACTGAAAGTTACAAGTGCTTAACCTTATACAAGTTAAAGTAAAAATCATATGCATTAGAGCACTCTTCGAATGAAAGTCTCGTTTCCTTTACCAAATACTCAACCGCATCCTCTTTACTTTTGAATTTGGATAACATTACTGTTGTTTCTGACATCCTGAGCAAAGCGTTCTTGAAGTCTTCATAACTCACACCACAATCTACATCATATATTCTACTAGCCAACAAATCCACTAAGTAATCCTTCGCTTCATTTTCAGTTTCAGAACTTAACCTTTCCCCCGAAAACAACTCATTAACCGTAATCCCTAATATCTCACATAAAGATTTATACTTCGAAGCATCTGGTAAGCAGTTTCCGTTCTCCCATTTGGAGATAGACTTACTTGTAACACCCAATTGCACTGCTAATTGTTCTTGTGTTAGTTGCTTTTCCTTTCGACATTCTGAAATGAATTTACCAATTTTTTCTTGATTCATAATGTACTGCTCCTTTCAAAAACATTATAAACCAACTGCTAGCCTCATTACACCCACTCAAAGTAGATATTATGAAAATTCAAATTTCATTTTCTATTCCGTCACAACACTTCTTCCAACTTCTCCATATCTTCCTCTGTCGTAGACCAGCTGGTCGCCAACCGGATTACAGTATGATTCTCATCATAGGCTTCCCAGAAACTGACCGCAACCTGCTCCTTCAGCTTTGCCAGCTGCCCATTTTCCACAATGACAAACTGCTGGTTTGTCGGTGATTCCAAATAAAATCTGTATCCTTTTTCACGCAACATCTTCTTCAGTCTCTCCGCCATATCAATCGCATACCGACTGATCTCAAAATACAAATCATCTGTAAACAACGTATCAAACTGAACACCCAGCACGCGCCCCTTCGCAAGGAGGCCTCCCCGCTGCTTCACCATTGTCATAAAGTGCTTCGGTGTATTTCCCTTGGTAAATACGACTGCTTCCCCGCAAAGCGCTCCGACCTTTGTTCCGCCGATATAAAAAACATCACAAAGCCTTGCAATATCAGCCAGCGTCACATCTGTCTCTCTGCTCATCAGACCATATCCAAGTCTTGCTCCATCCAGGTAAAGAGATATATCAAAACGATGACAAACATCCGCAATCTCTTCCAGTTCCTTTTTATTATAAAGCGTACCGTACTCTGTCGGATGAGAAATATAAACCATGCCCGGAAATACCATGTGCTCCCGGTTTTCATCTGCATAAAATACATCCAAATAATCATTCAGCGCTTTTGCATCTATTTTTCCGTCTTGCTGCTCCACTTCCAAAACCTTATGTCCGGTATATTCGATTGCACCGGCCTCATGCAGACTCACATGCCCGGTCCTTGCTGCAATCACTCCCTCATAAGACTCTAAGACAGAAGAAATCACAATTGCATTTGTCTGTGTTCCACCCACCAAAAAATGGACATCCGCCTGCGGACAATCGCACGCTGCTTTTATTTTCTCTCTTGCACTCTCACAATACTTGTCAGTCCCATATCCTCCAAGGGACTCCATATTTGTTTCCATCAGACGCGCAAGCACCTTCGGATGCGCACCTGCAATATAGTCGCTTTCAAATGAGATCATATATGTTCCTCTCCTATGTGTTTTGATTTGTATATTATAACATAGCTGTAAAGAGGAAGTATAGTGGTAGCCTCGGGCACGAAAATTATGTTCTACCTTTAAGGAGAGGAGAATGTTTTCGGTATGGGGACGCTTCCGCTCGACTTTATCACGCAGCGGGTACTAAATTCGTGGCTGCACAGCCGCCACTCATTAAGTACCGGCGTGAACACACGCCCCACACGCAAAAACAGTTCTCCTCTCCTTATATACAACATACCTCTTTGCCCTCGGACTACCTCTATACTTCCTCATCGTCCGCTTTTACAATATATACAATACACAAGAGACAAGATGTCCTGTTATTCATAGCTTTCATTATTTTAATGCAAAAAGCTTGAGGAATATATGTTTTCGGAAGATGCTTGGAAACGTCGGCACTTAATGAATGGTAGCTGCGCTACCATGAATTTAGTGTCCGCTACGTTTCCACGCAAGCGAAAGCGCTCTTCCGGAAATATATATTCCTCAAGCCAACCAAATGCAAAAGAGCCATGCACCTAAAACGCACAGCTCTTCCGCTATTGTAACCCTTCTCCAAAAACCTTATTCTTCATCCGGCTCGAGCATCGCTTTGTCGTATGCATCAAGTACGGTTTTCTGAATCATATCTCTTGTTTCTGAATTGATCGGATGGGCGATATCTCTGTATTCACCGTCAGACGCCTTCTTGCTCGGCATTGCGATGAACATTCCCTTTTCGCCTTCGATCACCTTGATATCATGCACAACAAAAACTTCATCAAGGGTGATGGAAACAACCGCTCTCATCTTTCCTTCTTTTGTAATCTTGCGCACGCGAACATCCGTAATGTTCATAGCCTTTCCCCCTTTACGTATAACCTTAATACACCTTAAATCACAAAACGATCATTCTTTTCAACTACGATCTTAATATCGCCTTCCCCTTTATGATATGAATTAGCTCGGATCGTGTCATGACTTTCCACAATACAGTTCTCAATGTATGTATTGTCGCCGATATACACATCATTTAAGATAATTGAATTTTTAATCGTACAATTATTTCCCACAAATACATCTTTGAAGATTACGGAATCTTCTACCACACCATTGATGATACTTCCGCTTGAAATCAAGCTGTTGCGTATCTTGGCACCGACATTGTACTTCGCCGGCGGGAGATCATCTACCTTAGAGTAGATATCCGGATACTGACGGAAGAAATAATCTCTGATGTCCGGTTTTAAGAAATCCATATTTGCATTGAAATAATCTTCTACAGTTGCAATGTTCTTCCAGTAATCCTGCATCTTGTATCCGTAGATTCTCTTGAGATTTTTGTAACGGATTAAGATATCTTTTACAAAGTCGAACTGTCCTTCTTCTGCTGTCTTTTCAATCAGCTCAATCAGTTGACGACGACGGATTACATAAATACCGCAGGAAATCGTATTGGAAGTCGCCACGATCGGTTTCTCCTCGAAATCCTGAATACGGCTTTCTTCATTCATGCGAAGGATACCGTATCTGTCTACGTTTTCGCCTGCAGGCATATCCTTACATACTACTGTGATATCTGCTTTCTTAGCGATATGATACTCAAGTACCTTGTTGTAATCCATCTTGTATACACAATCACCGGAAGCAATTACTACATACGGCTCATGACTCTCTTTTAAGAAGTCAAGATTCTGATAGATAGCATCTGCTGTTCCGCGATACCATGAGCTGTTCTCGTTGGTAACTGTCGGTGTGAAAACAGAAAGACCTCCCTGTTTTCTACCGAAATCCCACCATTTCGATGAACTTAAATGTTCATTTAAGCTTCTGGCATTGTACTGTGTAAATACACCGACACGCTGAATGCGTGAGTTTGTCATATTGCTGAGCGCAAAGTCGATACTGCGGTAACTTCCTGCAATCGGCATTGCTGCAATAGCTCTCTTCTGAGAAAGCTCTTTCATTCTGTGATTGTTTCCGCCGGCTAAAATAATTCCTATTGCTCTCATGCCTTGTCACCTGCCTTAACCAAAGTTTTTCCGCTCGGGAGATAGTTGTCCGGGTAATCTGCTGCCACTGTTATACCGGATACTACGGAGTTCTTTC
The DNA here is from genome assembly GCA_017465095.1 of Lachnospiraceae bacterium. Classification (GTDB taxonomy): domain Bacteria; phylum Bacillota; class Clostridia; order Lachnospirales; family Lachnospiraceae; genus SVFI01. The sequence continues at coordinate 4,477 of JAFTWX010000001.1, forward strand.
CAACGGATACGTTGCTCGGAACTACGGATTTTTCACCGATTGTAACAAGTCCATGATTGTAAATATGCGGATCCGTCTCGTTTTCTGCCTCTTCACCGATACCGAGTTTTACGTTATCACCGATCTGAACCTGCTCGGCAACGATGGCCTTATTCAGTTCACATCCGGCACCGATCTCTGCATGATTCATAATGATAGAATCACGGACAACCGTACCTTCGCCGATTGTTACGCCACAACCGATAACAGAATTATATACTTTACCGTAAATCTGTGATCCCTCACCGATGATACATTTCTCGATTTCACTGTCTGCAGAAATATACTGTGGCGGAAGCACATCACTCTTGGTATAAATCTTCCAGTACTCTTCGTACAAGTTGAACTCCGGAACAATATCGATAAGCTCCATATTTGCTTCCCAATAAGAATTAAGTGTTCCTACGTCCTTCCAGTAACCGTTAAATTCGTAAGCGTAGCACGGAGCTCCGTTGCCGTGGCAATACGGAATTACATGCTTACCGAAGTCAAGAGACGGCTGAGATGCATTTGCAATAAGCGCCTCTTTCAGTGTCTTCCAATTGAATATGTAAATACCCATACTTGCAAGATTACTTCTCGGATTTTCCGGTTTTTCTTCGAAATCATTGATCTTACGATCTTCATCTGTGATGAGAATACCGAAACGTTTTGCTTCCTCAAGCGGAACAGGCATAGCAGCAAGTGTAACCTCTGCACCTTTCTCCTTATGATAGTCAAGCATTACTTCGTAATCCATCTTATAGATATGGTCACCGGACAAAATAAGTACATAATCCGGATTAAAGCTGTCCATATATTCAATATTCTGATAGATCGCATTTGCGGTACCTGTGTACCACTCCGTATCTTTGCTCTTCTCATACGGCGGAAGTACGGAAACACCTCCGATATTACGATCCAAATCCCACGGAATACCGATTCCGATATGGGTATTCAGCCTAAGCGGCTGGTACTGTGTCAAAACACCTACTGTATCAACTCCGGAATTTATGCAGTTACTGAGCGGGAAGTCGATAATTCTGTATTTTCCCCCAAACGCCACTGCCGGTTTTGCAACCTTTGCAGTTAATACACCAAGTCTGCTGCCCTGACCGCCTGCCAACAGCATGGCAATCATCTCTTTTTTAATCATAATGTCACCCCTTACTCGTGTAATCTTTGTCGCAGTTGTCTATTTATTCAGACAAATACAGACGCTAATTGAATTATAGCATACAACAACGGCAAAGTGAATATTTTTTACAAATAAATTCTGACTTTTTTCTTGCATCTATGTGCAAATTGCACAAATTTTGTTCCGACGTTTTATGTTTTATGAACATTTTACAAATTGTTGTCCACGGATTTTTGTAAAATTTTTACTCTTTTTGTAAATTATGTCTAAAATTAAAAAATACATATCCCTCCCTGTATTGCACGGGACAACCCCTTTGTTATATAATTATGAAAAATTATTGTAAGAAAAAAGAGAACAGGAAGTGCAAATATGTATCAAATTGATTTTAACAAACCTGCTTTTGTCCATTTCATCGGTATCGGCGGTATCAGCATGAGCGGTCTTGCCGAAATACTTTTACAGAGAGGTTTTACCATCAGCGGATCCGATGCCAGGGAAAGTGCATTGACCAAACAGCTGGAAGAAAAAGGTGCCACTCTTTATTACGGCCAGCGCGGCTCCAACATTGATGCCGGCCCGGACGTTGTTGTATACACAGCTGCCATCCACCCGGACAATCCGGAGCTGAAAGCAGCGCGGGACAAAAATATTCCATGTATGACGCGCGCCGAGCTTTTGGGCGAACTCATGAAAAACTATGACACGCCGATTGCCATCAGCGGAACCCACGGAAAGACAACGACAACTTCCATGCTCTCATCCATCCTTCTTCAGATGGACACAGATCCGACCCTTTCCATCGGCGGTATCCTGCAGACCATCGGCGGAAACATCCGCATCGGGCAGTCCGAGCTTTTCGTTACGGAAGCATGTGAATATACCAACAGTTTCCTCAGCTTTTTCCCAAAGATCAGCGTCATTTTAAATATCGATGCCGATCATTTGGATTTCTTTAAAGATCTTGCAGACATCCGCCGTTCCTTCCGTCTGTTTTCCGAGCTTTTACCGGAGGACGGAACACTTGTGATCAACGGTGAAATCCCTGATATTTCGGAAATCACCGAAAATCTCAAATGCCGCGTTGTGACTTACGGATGCGATCCTTCCTTTGACGTGTACGCCACGGACATTACCTACGATGAGATGGCACGTCCATCCTACACATTCCACAGGAAAACGGACGACGGGGAAGAATCTTTCTCCGTAACTCTCGATGTTACCGGCGAGCACAATGTTTCCAACTCCCTTGCAGCCATTGCCATCGCTGTTCTTCTGGGAGGACAAACAGAAGACATTCAAAAGGGAGCTCTTGCATTCAGCGGAACCGACCGTCGTTTCCAGTACAAGGGAATGCTTGGCAAAACTACTGTTATAGATGATTATGCGCATCACCCGACAGAAATTACAGCGACTTTACAAACTGCAAAAAAATATCCGCACAAAACAACCTGGTGCGTATTCCAGCCTCACACCTACACAAGGACCAAAGCTCTCCTTCCGGAGTTTGCCCGGGCGCTGTGTCAGGCTGACGAAGTTGTTCTGGCCGACATTTACGCCGCCAGAGAAACCGACAATCTCGGAATCAGTTCCAAGACCCTGCAGGAGGAAATTATAAAATTAGGCGGAAGTTGCCACTATTTTTCATCTTTTGATGCCATTGAAAATTTTTTATTAGAAAAATGTGAGCCAAATGATTTGTTGATAACTATGGGCGCCGGAGATGTGTTTAAAATCGGCGAAAACCTGCTCGGTATATAAACTTATCCACAATATCCACATAAAAAGTCGCGGATATACACGATTTTTTATGTGGATATTTTAGTTTACATAACGCAGATGCAAATACCTAGTAATTTCGTTATTTTCACAATTATGTCAATTATTTTCACCCCGGTTATCCACTTTTTCCACATTGTCCACAATTCCCGGAAACCCAGTATTTTCAAGGGTTTGCAAAAAAACTTCTATTTCTTTTTGGAAATGTCTGTGCTATAATTCATATGCTAAAAGAAAAACCGAAATCGAGGGAAAAAAATGAGCCGTCTGACGATTTATAAAGACAACATATCTGATTCGACCGTCGTGTCCAATCAGTTTATCGACGAATACATGAAAGATGCCAACGATGCGCAGATTAAGATTTATCTTTATCTGCTCCGCATGATGAGCTCCAATCTGCCGACCAGTATTTCCGACATCGCAGATAAGTTTAATCACACGGAGAAAGATGTGACCCGCGCACTCACCTACTGGGAGAAGCAAAACCTGATTCAGCTGGATTACAATGAACGGGGAGAAATCTGTGCACTTCATATGAAATCCGCATCCGCAAAGCCGAAGGAAGCACAGATTGTGCCGATGCCGAAAGCTACGCTGGCAGCAGTTCCTTCTGTGCAGACACCGGTCAAAGAAACGCAGAAAAAGACTGCGTCTGCCGGAGAAAATGCTGCACCTGTCTTCCAAAAACCAAGCTACTCGCTGGATGATGTGTCCGCCTTTAAAAAGAACGAGGAAGCTGCTCAGCTTCTGTTTGTGGCAGAGACCTACCTGGGCCGGACATTGTCCGCTGTTGATATCAAGTCACTTTTGTTTATCTATCAGGAGCTTAAGCTTTCTACCGACCTCATTGATTATCTGATTGAGTATTGTGTCGGTAAAGGCAAAAGGGAGATGCGCTACATAGAAAAAGTTGCCGTAAACTGGGCAACCGAAGGAATTGCAACCGTTCGTCAAGCCAAGCTTCGGTCTACCCGCTATGACAAACTTGTCTATACGGTAATGAAAGCCCTCGGACGCCAGAATGATCCGACCCCGCAGGAAGCTGATTATATCCAGAAATGGAACAAGCAGTATGGATTTTCCCAGGATGTGATTCTCGCTGCCTGCGAAAAAACCGTACTCGCCGTGGACAGCCATCGATTTGAATATACGGAAGGAATTCTTTCCAAGTGGCACAAAGCCGGAATCCATTCCTTAAATGATGTCAAAAAAGCGGAAGAAGCATTCCACCGGGAGAAAAGCAACCGCCCGGCGGTCAAACAGACTTCCAAGCCGGTCAACACGTTCAACAGTTTCTCCGGACAGAGAAGTTATGACTACGATCAATTAGAAAAGGAATTATTCAGCAACTGATGATTACAAACAGCCAATATCAAGCCATTATAACCGAATACGACCGGATCCGGACCGCCAACCGCCACGTACTGGAAGATCGAAAGAAAGAGATTTTCGCGCGAATTCCGGAATACAAAGAGATATCCGATTCCATCTCCTCTCTCTGCATTGCCCGCGGAAAACAAATGCTTCTGGGCGATGGCAGCGCACTCGACGAGATGAAAAAAGAGCTTCACGCTCTTTCCGAAAAAAAAGCGAAACTTCTGACTGAAAACGGTTATCCGGCCGATTATCTGGAACCGGTTTACACCTGTAAAGATTGTCAGGACACCGGATATCTTCCGGATAAAAGCAAGTGTCGTTGCATGAAGCAAAAGATGATTGCACACCTGTACGAGCAGTCCGGACTCATGACTTTACTCCAAACGGAGAACTTCGATCACCTTTCTATGGAGTATTATGACGGAGAAGACCGCTTAAAATTTGAAAAAGCTGTGCAAAGTGCAAGAAATTTCATTGAAGGGTTCGGTTCCCACTACCGCAATCTGTTTTTTTGTGGTACAGTAGGTACCGGGAAATCCTTTTTATCCTGCTGCATCGCAAAAGAACTTTTGGAGCAGGGATACAGTGTCATGTATTTCAGCGCCGGTGCTCTGTTCGACAAAATTGCAGAGTTCACGTTCCGCAACAAGGACAAAGAGGCTCTTGCACAATTTAAGCATGATCTGCTGGGGTGCGATTTGCTGATTATCGATGATCTGGGCACGGAAATTGTGAATTCGTTCATCACTTCCGAGCTTTTCAGCTGCCTGAACGAGCGCCATCTTCATCGGAAATCCACGATTGTCTCAAGCAATCTTTCCATTGAAGAACTCAGAGAATATTATTCGGATCGTGTATTTTCCCGCATGATCAGCAATTTTGATTTTCTTAAATTTACCGGACAGGATATCCGGAAATACAAAAAATTTAATCACCAATAGAAAGCGAGGATATTTCATCATGTCGAAACGTGAAGAAATGCGCAACTTAGAAACCATTCCTGTAGGATCTTTGGGTATCATTCCGCTCCGTGGATGTCAGGAGCTCGGCGAGAAGATTGACAAGTATCTCGTTGATTGGCGTACTGCCCGGGAAAACGAACATAAAGACAGTCTTGCATTCAACGGATATCAGAGAGATTCTTATCTCCTGCAGACAAAGGTACCTCGTTTCGGTTCCGGAGAAGCCAAAGGTGTTATTTTAGAGTCTGTTCGCGGAACCGACCTTTACCTCTTAGTTGATGTATGCAATCATAGCCTTACCTACTCTCTGTGCGGCCATGAAAATCATATGTCTCCGGATGACCACTACCAGGATTTGAAGCGTATCATCGCAGCTGTAGGCGGTAAAGCAAGACGTATCACTGTTATTATGCCTTTCCTTTATGAAAGCAGACAACATAAGAGAACATCCCGCGAGTCTTTGGACTGTGCAATTGCACTTCAGGAACTTACCGCTATGGGAGTTGACAATATTATTACCTTTGATGCACACGATCCGCGTGTACAGAACGCAATTCCGCTGAACGGATTTGAGACGGTATCACCGACCTATCAGTTTATCAAGGGACTTCTTAAAAACGTACCGGATTTAACACTTGATTCCGATCACATGATGGTTATCAGCCCGGATGAAGGCGGTATGAGCCGTGCCATCTACATGGCCAACGTACTCGGTCTTGATATGGGTATGTTCTACAAGAGACGTGATTATACACAGATTGTAGACGGACGCAATCCGATTGTTGCACACGAATTCCTCGGTACCAGCGTAGAAGGCAAAGATGTTATCGTCATCGACGACATGATCAGTTCCGGCGAAAGCGTGCTTGAAGTAGCGCAGGAATTAAAACAGCGCAAAGCAAAACGTGTTTTCATCTGCGCTACCTTCGGACTTTTCACAAACGGTCTCGAGATCTTCGACAAAGCTTATGAAGAAGGTCTGATTCACAGAGTTCTTACTACAAACCTGATTTATCAGACACCGGAACTTCTCAACAGAGAATATTACATCGACTGTGATCTGAGCAAATATATCGCATACCTGATTGACACACTCAATCACGATGCTTCCATCAGTGATCTTCTGAATCCAAATGACCGTATTCAGGCTGCGATTACAAAATATAAAAACAAAGAAAGCGTATAAGAACTTTTAGAAATCGATTACCCCAAAAGAAAAACCCTATTGTCACAACAATATTGACAATAGGGTTCTTTTTTACTCTCTGTAAAATACACCAATCATGGCTCCGATACCGTCATCCGGCGAAACAATCTGCTGAAGTACCCAGCCCTGCATAACGTACTCATTAATGATTTCTTCTGCCTGATCCAAATCTTTTTCTCTCGAAAATTTAATTCCTTTGTTTAAATAAACCAACTTATATTCTTTCACTATTTATCTCTCCTTTCATAGGAACAAATTCCCCTGCCTTATTTGCCCTCTACGACTATCGATGTTTCCTCCGGCTCAATGACCTCTGCAACTTCCTCATCTGCAGAAGGATCATAGTTTTTCTTTACTTCAATCTCAGCCTTTAATTCCGCAATTTTATCAAGGGCCTCTTTGATAATCTTCATCTGGTCTGCATACGCACAATCCGGATTATTTTTGTTTGCTTTATAATACGCTTTTCCGATTTCTTCATATGCTTTTTTTACGATACCTTCCTGTTTTCCCACCTGAAGGGAAAGCCCCGGAATTTCGGCATAATTTTTCGCTTTTTTGGTGGCATCGCTCTCTTTTATTGTCTGGAATGTCTCTCCCGCTTTCGTCCCGATCTTATTTAAAAAATCCATATCCTATACCTCCGTGACATATTTCACAATTCTGTATTAAACATCATACATCACGCCATTCGTTCCTGCAACGGGTTTTTATTTTTCGGACATTTTTTTCTCCAGTTTTCTGCCTTCTACCAGATAAGTAACCGTAAGCACAAGCCAGAACAGTGAAACAATTGCTACCGGCCAAAGGCTGATCTTTAAGAACATAGCTCCGCAGGTAAATACAACCCAGAGAAAAACGCACATATTGCTCGTCACCTGATAGGCCTTGAATCCACACTGCCAAATCATCTGCTTTTCAAGTTCATCACAGCTTTCGATCCATTTTTCCTGGAATTTCAAATCATAAACACTACCCTGCTTTTCCGGATTCATAATCTTTACAAAGTCAACGACTTTACGCTGGTAAACCACCATAAGTACGATATCTGCAATAAACACAAGCAGAGCCATCAAAAACCAAACGGTGCCTTTCACATGGATCGCATAATAAAATGCTGCGGAAAACAGGAAATAGCTGAGCACGGTATAAATCTGGATAACGCCTAAAATGTTATTCAGTTTACGGTCCAGTTCATCAAAAATATCATCGTTTGTATCCTTTTCCGCTGCCCATCTTTTCTTGCATTTTGAAAACATAACCACGCTGTAAATCAGAGCAAAAACAAATAATGCAATCAGGAGAAACGGTGCTGCAACACCGATTCCGTTTGTGAAAAACTGCGCAAGTACTGTTGTCATATCACTTGCCCCGTCCATGTCCATTGTTCGCACACCTGCTGCCCCGATAAATCCACCCAGAATTGCGCTGGCAATCAGCACAAGGATAAATGCTCCTCCGGCCTTTTTATTCTGCTGCTTGTTTTCTTCCTCTTTGTTTACCATTTTATTTTTTAATTCTTTCTCCACGTTACTCATTTGTTTCATCCTCCTCATACTCAAATATATCTTCCACTTTTGCATCAAATACTTTGGCAATCTTAATTGCCAGTGTTACCGACGGAGAGTAATCTCCCCGTTCAATCAGGCTGATTGTCTGTCTCGATACATCCACCAGCTGTCCCATCTCCTGCTGATTAACGCCGATCCGCGCCCGATACTCTTTCAGTTTGTTGTAGAGTGGCATCTGATCTCCTCCTTTTACTCTATCCCGTATACCGTTTCATCGAATTTTGTTTGTTGACAAGTTACTTTTTCATTTTGACAAGCTTGTTTTACAAATTGACAACTATGTTTGTCATTTGTTGTGACTATAAGATAGCATATGACAAGAATAGTTGTCAACACCTTTTTAAAATTTTTTTCACAAATAAAAAAATCCCCTATAAAAGGGGAAATCCGAAAGCCGAGGGGATTGGCTTTCGGATTATGAGGGGGTCTCAGGCGAACCTGAGACTATACATAGTATACCCTACAAAAGTCATTTTGTATACCTTTTTTTGAAAAAATTCACAGTTTTTTTATCAAATAATTGTGACACATTTACAAATAAACGATTAATAATCGACAACATATCCCGTTGTGATTCTTCCGAGCTTCATTTCATCATAAATATCCGTTTCATACTTCACCTCATGCTTCGGCAGAATTTCTTCCTTGTAATAGGCTCCGGAATATGATACCAGCTCCTCTCTGTATCCGGAGTACCCCGTAAAATCCACGCCTTCAAAATATTCCGAGGCAAATTTTAAAACAAGTGCCTTGCGCATTCCGGCTTTCACCGTCAATTCAAGAGTCAGACCGGTAGTACTTTTCTGCTCCTCAGACATCCCTGCATACAGTTTTTCCGCCGTCGCCTTCACTGAATCTTTCTCTTCCGGCGTCAGCTCGTAGCCTGCTTCCAACGCCATCTGCTCATAAATCAAATCACAGACACATGTTCCGAATACTGCTTCCCGCGCCATTTCCGATATGTACGCACCATCTACTCCATTATTAAAACGGGTATTCCAGTAATCCAGCGGATCCTCCGGATTATAAAGGCGGGCCTGCTTATCAATCTGCATTTCCACCGTGTAAACATAGTAGCCCAGCTCTCTTAATGTGATATCTTTCTCATCCACCGAGAGAACGACATCATCCAAATGCTCCGCATAGACAAATTTATTTTTGTATTCTATAAATTCTTCGACTCCCAAACCGGCCATAATAACCAGAAGGATTGTCATTATAATAATGACGCCTTTTTTTGTCCCTTTATCCATTCGTCTGCACCCTGTTCATATATCTTTCCCACTCAAGAATTGATTTGTCAAATTCTATCTGAAACCAATAGGAGGTTTCCTCATCCGCATCAATGCCGAACAAATACAGAAAATGTCCGGTGGTGTTTTGAGCATCATCCACTTTGACTACATCAAACAGATAATAATCCTTGCTTCCTTTAATCAAAGCTGCAATCTCTGCATCCGAAAGCGGTGTGTCCGGCACCTCCTCCACAAGCACGTCGTTTGCATCGTAATATTTGTATCCTTCCTTCACTGCCTTCTGGATGTTACCTCCCAAAAGACGCATGGAAAGCGTTCCCGCATAGCTATCCGTAAAATTGGCATTTTGTGAATTGCGTGCCTTGACGATCACCGCCTCAAGTTCAAAAGAAACAAGTCCCTCCGAAACCGAAAAATTCTTTATCTGTGCATCCTGAAAATTGAACTGCTCAAGTTCATTCACTGACTGAAAACTCACGCTTTATCCTCCTTATCTGTAGTCTTCCATATAAACGGAAACTCTTTTTTGTATTTGATCGGCCGCCTGCTTCGCAGATATCTCTCCTTCGAAATAGCCTTCCGTTTCCTCTGTTATGATAGTCATTATATCACTGTCGTACACATATTTGTGATCAACTCTCTCCACCGCATCCGTAAAAACACTCATCTGCTTTTCCGTAAGCGGGGAAACCTGCAGTGTCAATTCCTCATATCCCCACTCGTAAGAAACCGGTGTGATGTCATTGCCGAAATCATCGGTGTAAGGCTCTGTTGCCGTATATCGTTTTATCATATCCTCCATGCTGTCTTTGCGTATCGGAACAGGAAGCATATCATCCACAATTTGTCCGGAAGCATATTCCCGCGACAAAAAGCGTTTCAAAAATTCCCATGCACCTTTTTTATGCTCGGATGCGCTGCAGATGGCAAGATCCCGGTTCATGCTCATAGCCGGGCCCGCATACCTTTCGGAAGGCGCTCCGGCTAAAACAATGTCTCCCTGAAACATCTTCTCATAGAGCTGCACATCCGCCACGCTTGCGCTGTATACCTGCGCAAACAAAATGTCGCCCCGGCGGATTTTTGTCGTCATATCTACGGTGGTTTCATCCCAGACAACCTCCGCCGGATAGGAATTTGCATATTCCAACACCTTCAAGAACACATCTTCGTCAAAGTGGCATTGGCCATTTTGCCAATCCACATATTCCTCGTAATTCATTTCTACCAGATTTGATAATACAGACATCTTGGATTCCTGGTAAAAAGCTTTTGCGCCGCCTTCTTCCATCTGATCGATCCGCGCAAATGTGAGAGCATTTTTGGTATCTGTATCCGAAGCTCCTGCAACCAGCACATTGATTCCCACCGTCGGCGAAACATGGTAAAGCTTTCCGTCCGTCTCCATGACCTTGAGCAAATGCTCCTCAAAATCATCTTTTTTTACATCCGGGTCATCTTCCATCCACTCATACAGGTCCTCAAACAGTCCCATATTCACATACTTCTCCGAAGCGGTCCCGGACAAATCAACAATGTCTCCGCACCGTCCTGCCTTCAAATCCTTGTACATGTCCAAAAGAGGATCTTCACTGAAGGAATAATCCTTCACTACCACCCGGTATTTGTCCTGGCTTTTGTTAAACCGATAGGCCTCTGCCTTTGCCCCCTCATCCGGGTAAAGCGTAGTGTAAGTGATCGTTTCTTTTATCTTTACATCCTTCGGGTCCATCTTTTCAAACAGATAGATTCCGTGCGGTTCCTCCCATACAGTATCTCCGTAAATTGCCAAAAAACGGTCTCCGGAGAGCATCCGGATATCTCCAACAAAATTTGTATTGACATTGCCTGAAACCCAGTCCACCACTTCCTTTGAAACAGCATCATCCAGGTCATAACCATATAACATTTCACCCATGCTGTAATAGAAATCCCAGGTCTCATCTCCGTCGATGAAAAAACTGCTGTAATAAGAAAGCGTTGTATGATACTCCTTGGAAAAAGCAGGCTCCTCCGGATCAATTTGCCTGAGTGTATATCCGGATTCAGAAGTAAAACCGGCAAAAACCGCTCCGTCCCCCGTGCGTATCAAATTCTCTGCAAGCTGCTTCAGCGCTATCTGCCCGGCCAGATTTCCGTCCCGGTCAACCACGTAAATATTATTTTCCGTCAGCAGATACAGATTGTTGTCTTTATCCGCCTTCATGCTCTGAATATATTCATCGCCCATGTCCAGCCACTGACTTACATCCTCTTCCAAAAGCAGCGTTCCGTCCCCGGACACCATGCGGAATATATATGTATCCTGTGCCAAATTTTCATTGTAAGCGGAAAACAAAAGCAGAAGATTTCCCTCGGCGGAAACCTCCATGTCAAACAGCCATTCATCGGTCCGGCACAGACTTTCAACAGAGATTTCCGAAAGCCCGCTGCCGTCCGCATTGCATTTGTAAAACAACCGTCGGTCGATACCCCCGTCGCCATCCGACCACTCCCGGCTGCACATATAAATCGTATCTTCAAATATCGCATAATGCGTTACATCTCCGCTGCAGTCAAGGCGCTCATGACGATAAACAAGATCCCTCGGATCAAGCTCATCACCGCTGTTTCCGCAACCGGTCAGCACGCTGCCAAGTAAAATCATAAGCATGATAATAGCTGCTGTTTTTTTCATTGTCTACTCCCTTTCCGCACAAAATGCCTTTTGCACCACAATCTCTTCATAACAAATCTGAAGAAGAAGTACATAAAGCGGTCCCAAAAAAATGCCTGCAAATCCCATAATCTGCACTCCGGCATAGATACTCAAAAGTATGAAAACAGGGGAAATACCTGTCTTATCACTGATAAATTTCGGTTCCAGATATTCTCTTGCAATCATACAACAAATATACGTTGCAAGCAATAGAAACGCCGGATAATACTGCGCATTTACTACCTTCCAGAGCAGCATCGGAACAATGATAATACCGGTTCCCACCAGAGGTAATACATCCATCGCCGCCGTCAGGACTGCCAGCCCAAACGCATTTTCTATTCCCGAAACCCAAAATCCGATGACACATATTACGACAATCACGGAAATAATCTTCAGCTGAGCACCCAGAAATATTTTCAAAAAATCCACAACCTTATGCACATACTTTCCAAAGCAGGAAAAAATGCCCCCGGAACTTTCCTCCCACTCTTTTACAAACAACACTGCGGACAGGAACACAAAGATGACAAATGCGCCCACGGAAAAAACCGTTTTCATCCCGGTGAACGAAACCCGGAAAATGCTTGGAATCACCTTCTTTGTCCACTCTCCGGTAACCTCCTCGAGGGTTCCTTTCACTGTGTCCATCAAGTACCCTCTCTCCAAGTGAAGCCTTGATTCCAGCCAGTCACAGCAAAATCCGGCCTTTTCTTCCACGACCACAAGATACTTTTCATATTCTCCGAAAAGGGCATACCCTTTTTCCACGATTCCGTATCCTCCCAGTCCCAGGACCGCGAAGAGCAAAAGAAACAGGCAGGTCAGAAGCGCAAGCATCCAGATTCCTTTTCCGATTTTGGTTTTCCGGTGCAAAAACCGGACCACCGGATAAAGAAACGCCGCAAGAAGTCCGCCGATAACAAAAGGATACATAAGAGGCACCACGAATCGCAGCACCAAAAAAAGCCCCGTTGCAACCGCTGCAAATACAAATTTTTCCCTGTTACACTCCAAAAATCTCTGCATAAAAAAACACCTACCTGATTCACTCGGAATTAGTATAGGTATTTTCTTTAAAAATCATAGCTGTTAAAAACTGGCTTATGCGGCCGAATTTCAAAATTCATTTCTTTCTTTGTCTTCGGATGCAAAAACGAAAGCTTGTACGCACAAAGTGCCACGCTTCTCACATTTCGGTCTCCCGACAACTTCTGCGACTTCTCGGACCCGTACTTTACATCTCCGAGCAGTGGCAAATTCGCATGGGACATCTGCGTACGGATTTGATGAAAACGGCCTGTGATAAGACGTATCTCTAAAAGCGCCGTGTTGTCAGGTCCGGTACTTAATTTGCGATAGAAAAGCGTCGCCTTCTGTCCTCCGCTTTTTACAATCCGGGCTTTTCCCGCTTTTGCATCTTTTTCCAGATAATCCGTCAGCTCTGTCCACTGTTCCTGCGTGGCATCCGTCTCTGTCTTCCCGGTCTCATCACTTACCACCGCCACATACATCTTCTCAAGATTGCCTGCAGTCACCTGACTGCTGAGATTCGCCGCTGCTGCCTTGGTCTTTCCAAGCACCATAAGCCCTTCCACCGGCTGGTCGAGCCGGTGCACCAGTCCCACATACGGACTCTTTAAATAGCCGCAGATCTCGCTGACCACATCCGCCTGCGTCACCCGCGCCGACTGCGCTGCCAGACCTTCCGGTTTGTAAATTACCAATATTTCATTGTCTTCATATACTATTTGTGTTTTCATAGTTTAAACCGATACCCCACGCCCCAGATGGTCTCAATATACTGTGGTTTGGAGGTGTCATCCTCAATCTTTTCACGAATCTTTTTGATGTGCACAGTGACTGTCGCAATATCGCCGATGGACTCCATATCCCATATTTCGCGGAACAATTCATCCTTTGAAAATACACGGTTCGGATTTTCTGCAAGGAATGTCAAAAGGTCAAATTCCTTGGTCGTAAATACCTTTTCCTCTCCGTTCACGTAAACGCGTCTCGCTGTCTTGTCAATCTTGATTCCGCGGATTTCCACCATGTTATTCTGTCTCTGGCTGGTTCCGATCAGTCTCTCATAACGGGCCAAATGTGCTTTCACACGGGCCACGAGCTCGCTCGGACTGAACGGTTTTGTCATATAATCATCTGCGCCCAGACCAAGTCCCCGGATCTTGTCGATGTCATCTTTCTTTGCCGAAACCATGATAATCGGAATATTCTTTTCCTCGCGGACCTTCTTGCAGATTTCATAACCATCCACCTTCGGAAGCATCAAATCAAGAATAATCAGGTCAAAATCCTCAGAAAGCGCCTTGGTAAGTCCCCTCTGCCCGTCATTTTCAATCTCTACCTCGAATTCATTGATTTCCAGATAATCTTTTTGCAGTTCCGCAATAGCTTCTTCATCTTCAATAATTAATATCTTACTCATTACTCTCTACCTCACTATATTTTCTGATCACAAAATGCATACAGGTTCCTTCTCCCTCTCTGCTGGTAGCCCAAATATACCCGCCGTGATCCTCTATAATCTTTTTTACAATGGAAAGACCGATACCGCTTCCGCCCTTGGTGGAATTCCGGGAGGAGTCCGTGCGGTAAAAACGCTCAAATATACGTCCCAGATCCCGCTGGCTGATGCCCTTTCCGTTGTCCTCAATCTCCACGCGGATAGAATCAATCTCATCCAAAATGCGGATATCAATCCGTCCGTCTTCCTTATCCAGATATTTTACACTGTTTCCGACAATGTTGCTGATGACCTTTCGAAGCTGCTCCGGATCTGCAATAATCTGTGTGTCATGTTCCACAAAATTGGAAAAGTCAAAGGTGATATTTTTGGACTCCAAATCCAGACCGACTTCCTCCACACAATCCTGGAAAAACTCATTGACATTCATCCGGTGAAAATGATACGGAATCCGGTCACAATCAATTCCGGAATAAAACGTCAGCTCATTAATCAGACGATCAAGCTCATTGGACTTATTATAAATCGTCCGGATGTATTTATCCATTTTTTCCGGTGTGTCGGCCACGCCATCCATAATTCCTTCCACATATCCTTTAATGGAAGTAATCGGTGTCTTCAAATCATGAGAAATATTGCTGATCAGCTCTTTGCTGCGCTGCTCATTTTCATTTGCCTCCGTCATGGATTCTTTCAGCTGCAAACGCATCTCTTCATAATTATGAAACAACTCGCCGACCTCGCCGCCGTAATCGAACTGCATCTGGTAATCCAAATTTCCTTTTGCAATATGCTTCATAGCGTCATTCATCCGGCTGATCGGGTCCACAAACCACTTTTGAATCAATCCGCGGAACACATAAACCGTAATTATCATAATCAGTACAATCGCAACCGCCATATCAAAAAAGAATGTTCTACTTATATTTTGTGCGATTGTAATAATATCTGCATGCGCTCCGTTGACCTGCATCAGATAAAATCGAATTCCGCAAAAAGACAAAAAAGTCAATAACAGCGGAAGCAACACAAGTGCACCACAAGCTATCAGCAGCCTGGTCCGCAGTGTAATTCCCTTTTTTTCGTGATTCATTTCATCGCCTCCATACAGCGTGATTTCCAACATTTAGGATTATTATAGCCTTGAAAAATCATCTCGTCTATGAAGTTTTCATTATTATTATTGTTTTTATAAATTTTTTATAGAAACCTATTGACTTTTGATTTTTATGTGATATTATAATAACAGTAATCGTTACTGATTACGAAATACAACGAAAGGAGGACAGCATTTGGCAACATTAAAATACAGCCGACAAAGGGAAGCGATCAAAGAATTTTTAGCTACCAGAAAAGATCATCCGACTGCTGATGTTGTTTATCAAAACATTCGGGAAATTTATCCTCACATCAGTCTCGGTACAGTTTATCGGAATCTGACCCTTCTTTCCGATCTCGGCGAGATCTTAAGACTACGTCTGAGCGACGGTGTCGACCACTTTGATGCGGATACTTCTCTCCACTATCATTTTATATGTAAGGATTGCGGAAGTGTCATCGACTTGGAGATGGACAGCATTGATCATATCAATGCATCAGCCGGCCGGAATTTCCCGGGACAGATCGACGGAAATGTGACTTATTTTTATGGAACCTGTAAAGACTGTCTACTTTCCAAACCGATGGAAATATCGTAAATTGAAACCAAAAACAAAAACTATAGGAAAATAAGAAAAGGAGAAAAAAACTATGAAATTTGTATGTCAGGTATGTGGTTATGTTCATGAAGGAGATGCAGCACCGGAGAAGTGCCCACAGTGTGGCGTTCCGGCTGAGAAATTCACAGCGCAGTCTGAGGAGAGAACTTGGGCAGCAGAGCACGTAGTAGGCGTGGCTCAGGGTGTCAGCGAAGACATCATCGAAGATCTTCGTGCAAACTATATGGGAGAATGTACAGAAGTAGGTATGTATCTCGCAATGGCAAGAGTTGCTCACAGAGAAGGTTATCCGGAAATCGGTCTTTACTGGGAAAAAGCAGCTTGGGAAGAAGCTGAGCACGCAGCAAAATTTGCTGAGCTCCTCGGTGAAGTTGTGACAGACTCTACAAAGAAAAACCTTGAGATGCGTGTAGAAGCTGAAAACGGCGCTACAGCAGGTAAGTTCGACCTTGCAAAACGTGCAAAAGAGCAGAATCTTGACGCAATCCATGACACAGTTCATGAAATGGCCAGAGATGAAGCAAGACACGGTAAGGCATTTGAAGGACTTCTGAAACGTTACTTTGGTTAAGCTACAAGCCATGCATGGATAAAATAGAGAAAGCTGGAGAGCACTTGTGCACTTCCAGCTTTTTTCTATTTTAGACATATACGGCGACAGCCGTCCATGAAATAGCCCGAAGGGCTATGAATGGGCATGGCGTATTTGGGAATATTGCACAAAAAAGGGATCTGCAAGACTTCTGCCTTGTAGGTCCTTTTTTTTATAGATATTTTACTAATCAAAATCTTATCTCGTCTCTCCGAGGAAAATCAATCCGATAGCTCCCGGACCTGTGTGGGCACCGATGCTCGGTCCAATCGGTTCTATAACGAAATTGTCATAACCGAATTTTTCCTCAACCATTTTCTTAAGAACAAGGGCATCTTCCATCGCATCTCCGTGAATAATTCCGATAAACTCCTGTTTGTCCTTATAGGAACCAAGATTGTTTTCCATTGTTTCGAGAAGCATATTAAACGCTTTCTTACGTCCTCTTGCTTTTCCGGTTGCTGCAAGCTTACCTTCTGCATCGACTGAGATGATAGGCTTAATTCCGATAACACCTCCCACAATGGCAGATGTTTTGGAAAGGCGTCCGCCTCTGTAAAGAGTATCCAGGTCATCCACCGTAAGCAAAACATTCAGATGCGGAGCAACTTCACGAAGTTTTTCTGTCACTTCAGTGATGGTTTTTCCTTCTTTTTTCATATTAACTGCCATCTGGAGAAGAATTCCTTCTCCGAGAGTCGCGGACAATGTATCTACTACTTCAATTGTCATGTCCGGATACTCTTCCTTAATGGCATTTCCGCCGTTGATGATATTCTGGCATCCGCAGGAAAGCTGGGATGAAAAGCTGATGTGGAGAATGTCTTTTCCCTGTTTTGCAACCTCGGTAAATTTCTCATCAATCACAGCCGGATTGCTTGCTGCGGTTCCCGCTTTTTTGCCCGCACGCATCTCATTGTAAAATTCCTCGATTGTCAGCTCATTTCCATCGCCGTACATATCGTCTTCCACATTGTAATAATGCGGAATTACGAGAATATCATTGCTCTGTAAAAACTCCTGTGACATGTCGGAATTGGTTTCTGTTGAAATCACAAAATCTCTCATAAAAATACCTCTCATAAAAATTCATTTGTTTCTTTGTAAACCTATTCCCTATTGTATATGCTAAACGCAGTTTCGTCTAGTTTGAAATTCAAAATATTTCTGCCAAATATTGTTTTCTGCCTACAACAGCCTTGCGCGCATCTCCATAACCGTCTGTTCTGCTGCCTTAAGCATCTGCTCTTCATCCCGCTGCACCACCCCGGTAGGCTTCAACCGGTAATAGAACGTCGGAATTCCTTTGACGCTGAATTTCAGTTTTCCTTCCATATTGGCAAGTACAATCTCAATGTTTTCCACCCGGATCTGCGCCTTCGGATCCATGATAAAGGTGATACCGTCTTTTTTTCCTTTCACTTCCGTGATATACAGGTCATGGGCATACATGCGGATTAGCGAAATGCGGAGCAGATTTTCCACGCTGCGCGGAATCTCGCCGAAACGGTCCATCAGCTCACCTCTCATCTCCTCGCTCTCCTCGCGGCTTTCAATGGCTGCAATGCGCTTATAAATATCAAGCTTCTGATATTCATTGACAATATAGCTCTCCGGAATATATGCATCCACATCCATATCGATGGTTGTTGTAAAATCAATGGATTGCTTCTGCCCCTTCATGGTTTTCACCGCTTCGTTGAGCATCTTGCAATATAAATCATAACCGACTGCTTCCATATGCCCGTGCTGGGTTTTCCCGAGAAGATTTCCCGCACCACGGATTTCCAGGTCTTTCATGGCAATCTTAAATCCGCTGCCGAGCTCTGTAAACTCCTTGATTGCCTGCAGTCTTTTTTCTGCCACTTCCTTGAGCATTTTATCCCGCTTGTACATGAGGAAGGCATAGGCAGTCCGGTTAGATCTTCCCACACGGCCACGCAGCTGGTAAAGCTGGGACAATCCCATATTGTCGGAGTCATGAATAATCATGGTGTTGACATTCGGTATGTCGAGTCCGGTTTCAATGATGGTCGTGGAGACAAGCACATCGATCTGCCCCTCGACAAAATCATACATGATTTTCTCCAGCTCGCTCTCCTTCATCTGTCCGTGGGCAAACGCCACATTGGCGTCCGGAACCAGCGCCTGAATTCTCGCCGTCATCTCCGCGATGGAATTGACGCGGTTATAGACATAGTACACCTGTCCGTCACGGGCCAGCTCTCTTGTGATGGCCTCGCGGACCATCTCCTCATTGTATTCCATAACAAAGGTCTGAATCGGCATACGGTCGTTCGGTGCTTCCTCCAAAACGCTCATGTCGCGGATTCCCACCAGACTCATATGGAGGGTTCTCGGAATCGGCGTTGCCGTGAGTGTCAGTACATCGACATTTTCCCGCATCTGTTTGATTTTCTCCTTGTGTGCCACGCCGAAACGCTGCTCCTCATCCACAATGAGAAGTCCCAGATCCTTAAACTGTACATCCTTGGACAATACTCTGTGGGTACCGATAACGATATCCACCAGACCTTTTTTCAGTCCTTCTGTCGTCTTTTTTAGTTGCGCCGGTGTGCGGAAACGGGACATCATTTCCACCGTCACAGGGAAGTCCTTCATTCTCTGCACAAAATTATCGTAGTGCTGCTTTGCCAGGATGGTCGTCGGCACGAGGAAAACTACCTGCTTGCCTTCCTGCACTGCTTTAAACGCCGCGCGGATGGCGATTTCTGTCTTTCCGAATCCCACGTCACCGCAAATCAGGCGATCCATAATCCGACGGCTTTCCATATCCCGCTTCGTCGCCTCAATGGCGAGAAGCTGATCCTGTGTCTCCTCATACGGAAACAGCTCCTCGAACTCTCTCTGCCAAACCGTATCCGGTCCGTAAACAAAACCTTCCTTCTGCTGTCTGACCGCATAGAGCTGCACGAGGTCTTTGGCAATCTCCGATACCGCTCCCTTTACCTTCGTCTTTGTCTTCGTCCATTCCTGGGTTCCGAGCTTGTTCAGTTTCGGCGCCCGACTCTCCGATGACGCATACTTCATCACCGCGTCAAAGCCGGTGGCAAGCACATAAAGATTTCCGCCGTCCCGGTATTCAATCTTCATATAGTCTTTTACGACCTTATCCACGCAAACCTTTTCGATTCCGCGGTAAATCCCCAGTCCGTGACTTTCATGCACAACAAAATCGCCGACCTTCAGCTCGGTGAAATCATGTATTTTCTGTCCTTCATAGCGCTTGCGTTTCGCCTTTCGCGCTGCTCTTTTTCCGAAAATATCACTCTCGGTAATGACAACCATGCGCAGGGACAAATATTCAAATCCCTTGGAAAGTTGTCCGTGCATAACCATAATTTCACCGCCGGCAAGTTCCCGGTCCTTATCCTCGCTGTAAAAACAGTTCAGGTCACTGTTATAAATATCCTCCGCCAGTCGCTTTGCCCTTGTCCGGGACGGCGACAGCAAAATCACACGGTACCCGTTTTTATGGTATCGTTTCAAATCCTTGAGTAGCAGCTCAAAGCTGTTCTGGAACGAGTTAATGTTTCTCGCATCCACGTGATAGCTTTCATCCACCTCCAGCATTTTCAGCTTCGTATCCAGCACGGAAAGAACAAGGAGTCTTTGGCTGTTTATCGCCGCAATCACCTGCTCCGGTGTGTACAAAAGCGCCGCCTGCCCGCCGAGTGCATATCCTTTTTCCATACGCTGGAGCATACTTTCTTTATACTCCAGGCCTACTGCCTCCAAATGCTCATAAACCCGCAGCGGTTCATCTATGACAAGAAGAAGCTGTTCCCTCTCGAAAAGATCAAAAAATCCGGTCGTCTCCTCGCAAAAATAGCGCATATAGCTATCGAGGTTCGCCATAACACCGAATTCTTCCATCTGCTCCGCAAGCTGCGCTGCCATGGTTTTTATCCGGTGGGCTTCCTCTATTTTTTTCTGCTCCCGAAGCGTCTGTGCCATGCTTTCCGCTTCTTTCCGGATCGCCGCAAGTCCGTTTTTGCGCTGGACACTTGTAAGAATCATATCCGTCGCCGGATAGATGGTAAGCTCACGAAGTCCCTCGATGGATCTCTGACTCAGGACATCAAAACGGCGAAGGGACTCTACTTCATCGCCCCACAGTTCAATACGGTACGGATTCTCCTCCGTCAGATCAAACACATCGATGATTCCGCCCCGCACGGAAAACTGCCCCGGCGTCTCCACCTGGTACGTTTTCTCATATCCCATGCGCACAAGCTTCTGTGCCATGGCGCTCTCCTCCACAACACTTCCCATGCTGATAGAGATGCAGTTCTCCCGCAGCGTCTCAATCGGAAGAACCGGTGCCATAAAAGTATCCGGCGTCGTGACAATCGTCAACGGCTGGCCGGATAATATATTTCGGAAACAAATCATTCGCTCTCTTGTCATTTCCCTTCCGCGGATATCCGCCTGGAAGAAAATGTAGTCTTTGGCCGGAAACAGTACGACATTTTTGTCAAAAAACAGATAATCTTCGTAAATTTCCTTCGCCTTCACATCATCGGAAGCCATGATAATTTTGTACGGATAGTCTTTTCCCTGTCCGTAAATCATCTGGCATTTCTGCGCCGATGCACAGCCCGATACAGCGATTGTTTTCCCTTTTTTCAATTGTTTTTCTGCATCTTCGTAAAAAGAAAATTCTTTTAAATGCTCAGTAAACGCTTTCACTTACGCCTCTCATTTCTTGCCGTTGAAACGATTCATGGCCTCATCCGGCCCGTCTGTCATAATGACTTCCACCGCCTCACCGGCTCTTGCAAACGCATCATTCATCGCTTCCTGCTCTGCTTTCGGAAAATGCGACAGGACATAATCTGCCAGATCGTATCCCTTCGGCTTTTCTCCCACACCTACCTTGATACGTACAAAAGTATCATGTCCGAGATGTGCAATAATATTTTTGATTCCGTTGTGTCCGCCTGCACTGCCCTTTTTCCGGATTCGAAGCTGTCCCGGCTCCAAGCTGATGTCATCGTAAATCACAATGAGCTCCGATTCCTCATCCGCTTTGTAATAATCTATGAGGCTGCGCACCGATTCGCCGCTTAAGTTCATGAACGTCTGCGGCTTTGCCAGAATCACTTTCTGTCCCTGAATATATCCTCTCCCGTAAACGGCCTTGTGCTTCTTTTCCGTTACGGCAATATTGTGTTTATCTGCAATTTGGTCAATGGTGTCAAATCCTACGTTGTGGCGGGTATGCGCATACTCCTTGGTAGGGTTCCCCAATCCGACTATAATGTACATATGTTTTCCTCTATTTCCACTGCAACCGGTGCAGCTCACCGGTCATCTGCATGGATGCAAAATTTTGTTGACGAAGCGCCTCATAGAGCACAATCGCCACAGAGTTGGAAAGATTTAAAGAACGGATGTCCGAAAGCATCGGGATACGGATACAGGTTTCCTCATAATCTACCAGTATCTCCTCCGGTATTCCCGCACTCTCTTTGCCGAACATAATAAAATCATCCGGCCCGAACGCAACATCGGTATAAACATGTTTTGCCTTCGTGGTGGCCATCCATATTTTGGCGTCCGGATGGCGCTCCTTGAACTCTTCAAAATTGACATATCTGGTCACATCCAGTTTGTCCCAGTAATCCATTCCGGCTCTTTTGATTTCTTTTTCATTCAGACGGAAGCCCAGCGGCTCAATCAGGTGCAGGCTTGTACCCGTCGCCACACAGGTTCTTCCGATATTTCCCGTATTTGCCGGAATTTCCGGCTGGTGAAGAATAATATTCATACAATCACCTTTACTCTATTGTTTTTCCGCACGAAGCTTTTCCACGAAGCGACGGAGTCTGTCAATGGCAACCTTCAGATTCTCCAGTGAATATGCATAGGAAATACGAAGGAATCCTTCGCCGCAGTCACCGAACGCAGTACCCGGAACAACCGCCACCTTCTCCTCGTTGAGGAAACGGGTCGCAAACTCTTCACTGGTCATTCCGAACTCTTTGATACACGGGAACACATAAAATGCACCGAACGGCTCAAAGCACTCCAGCCCCATCTCTTTAAAGGAATGCATAAGGAACCGGCGACGCTGATTGTACGCCTCGCGCATCTCCTTCACATCCTCATCTCCGTTTCTGAGCGCTTCCACCGCCGCATACTGGCTGGTAGTCGGTGCACACATAATGGCAAACTGGTGAATCTTCACCATCTGTGTAATGATATTTGCCGGACCGCATGCATAACCGAGTCTCCATCCGGTCATGGCATACGCCTTGGAAAATCCGTTAATCAATATGGTTCTTTCCTTCATACCCGGAAGACATGCAATGGAAACATGCTCCTCATTGTAGGAAAGCTCCGCATAAATTTCATCGGAAATTACAAACAAATCATGCTTTTCAATAACTTCCGCGATCGCCTCCAGATCCTTTCTTTCCATAATGGCTCCGGTCGGATTGTTCGGGAATGGAAGAACGAGAATCTTGGTCTTATCTGTGATGGCATCTTCCAGCTCTTTGGCTGTCAGACGGAACTCGTTTTCGTTTTTCAGCTCGATGATAACCGGCTTTGCACCCGCCAAAATCGCACATGGCTCATAGGACACGTAGCTTGGCTGCGGAATGAGAACTTCCTCACCCTCGCCCGGATTGATCATGGCGCGGAGGGCAATATCAATCGCCTCCGATCCTCCGACGGTCACGATGACATCACTGTTATAATTATAAGTAATGTCCAGTTTTCTCTGTATGTAATTACATATTTCCTGTTTTAACTCTTTTAATCCGGCATTGGACGTATAAAAGGTTCTTCCCTTTTCCAAAGAGTAAATACCTTCGTCGCGGATATGCCACGGCGTGTCAAAATCCGGCTCGCCGACACCGAGGGAAATTGCCTCCGGCATTTCTGCCACAAGATCAAAAAACTTTCGGATTCCGGATGGTTTTAATTCTACTACCTGTTTTGCTAATGGGTCTCTCATGGGGTAATTTTCATCCTTTCATCTTCTTTTTTCTTGTCGAGGATTGTTCCGTGGTCTTTATACTTTTTGAGAATAAAATGAGTCGCTGTACTGAGAACGGATTCCAGTGTGGAAAGCTTGTCGGAAACAAACTGTGAAATTTCTTTCAAAGAACGGCCTTCCAGCGTAATCAAAAGGTCATATCCGCCGGAGATCAGATATACGGAATTTACTTCCGGATATTTGTAAATACGCTCTGCGATGTTGTCAAATCCCTGTCCTCTCTGCGGTGTCACGCGCACCTCAATCAGTGCGGAAACCTTCTCGATACTGGTTTTTTCCCAGTCGATGAGTGTATGATAACCGCAAATAACGCCTTCTTCTTCCAATTTTTTTAATTCGTTGGCCACATCAATTTCCGGTTCTCCCATAATTACTGCAAGCTCCCGTATGTCAATACGGCTGTTTTTTTCGATGATTGCTAAAATTCTCTCTCTCATTTTTTTCTCCATTCCTTTTTTATTTGTATTACAAAAATTTTCTGATTTGATCGGGCTTCGGAATATCCATGTATCTGATCTCCTCGCCGTTTTCTATGATGCGGTCATTGCTGTCGGTTATTTTCCCGATGACCGCAGCCTCGATTCCTCTCTGCAAAAGTGCTTCTGTCAGCGCCTCCCCATCCTTCGCTGCCATGAGAAGACAACCTTCGGACAACAGCTCATACGGATTGAGGTCATAATAATTGCAAATCTCTACGACCGATTGTTTCATCGGAATCTGTTTCAGCCAAATCGTAAGACCTTTTCCTTCTCTCTGTGCCATCTCCCACAACGCACCGAAGATACCGCCTTCCCGGATGTCGTGCATCACCTGCACTCCGTGGTTTTTCGCCACCGTCGCAGCGGATGCTACTGACAGCTTTTCACGAAAACTTTTCACCTCATCCACAAGCCAAAGAGGAAATCTCTCCAAAAGTTCTTCCTCCTTGTGCACAGCCAGAAGGCTTGCCCCGTCCGCCCCGATGTATCCGGAGACTACCACATCGTATCCTGTGATATTTTCTTTTTTTATGTCCTCACACGGTTCGTTTTCCCGTCCCGTTCCCAAAGCAGTAACACTGATAACCGCCGTCTCCACATGGGATGACACCTCCGTGTGACCGCCTATGGTCTGCACATTTTCCTCGGCGCAGATCCGGGCCGCCTCCGCCATAATCTCCTGGAGCCGGATTTCTCTGGCACGCTCGGGAAG
>JAFTWX010000017.1 GCA_017465095.1 Lachnospiraceae bacterium
AATGGAAGTTCCTGCATTAGAAAGACAAGCAGAGATTGTAGATATATTAGATACAGTCAACAGAGCCATAGAACAAAGAGGAACAGAATTAGAAGAACTTGACAATCTCATCAAATCCCGATTTGTGGAGATGTTTGGTGAACGTGGAAAAGTTGTTCCATTGACTGATTACGTATGGTTTCAAGAGGGGCCAGGGGTAAGGTCTATTGATTTTACTTTGGAGGGAACGATTCTTCTAACAGGGTCAAATATAAATGATAATCAAATTTCATTTGGCTACAAGAGTGATAGGTTTATTTCTGATGAATTGGCAAATGGAAAATATGCGCATTTTATGTGTGACAAAGATGATATTTTAGTAGTCTCTTCTGCGATTGCTCCGGAAAAGTTTGATAAGAAGGTTACTACAGTAGAGGAAGATAAGAAATATTGCCTTAATACAGGGATTATTAGGTTTAAACCGAATCGGGAAGTGATGACTTTGGGTTATTTTAGAGAGTTCCTTAAAACTGACTATTTCAAGCATCAGGTTATGGCTGAGATGCGAGGTATTGCTCAGATGCATTTTGGACCATCTCATTTAAAGCAAATGACAATACTATTACCTGACACGATGGAGCAACAAATAGAGTTTGAGCAATTTGTCAACCAAGTCACCAAATTGAAATTTGAGTTAATATGCACTTTAAATAATCCAATGCTAAAAAGGGGGAACAGATATGGCAACTAATTTTGACTATCTGTTAAGTAAAAAAGAATATGCGGGGTTTGCTGCGCAGGCGGTAGAAGCGGAGAATAGTATTTCAATTTCACCGGCTACATGTGCGATTTTGGCAAGACGTGCTTTGGAATTGGCGGTTCGATTTGTGTATACGCATGATGAGGATTTAACACTTCCTTACCGTGATAATGTTTCTAGTTTGATTCATGAGGCTACGTTTCGGAGTATTATTGAACCACGATTATTTCCGTTGCTTAAATATACGATTCATCTTGGAAATGTAGCAGTACATACCAATAGTCTTATTAAACGTGATGAAGCAATTATTGCGTTAAAAGATTTGTTTGAATTTTGTGATTGGATTGACTATTCCTATTCGAAAGATTATAAAGAAAAAACGTTTGATACTTCTTTGCTTGCTACTGGAGACGAAAAGCGAGTGAAAGCAGAGGAATTAAAAAAACTTTATGATAACCTAAGCAGTAAAGACAAAAAGCTTGAACAAATACTGCAGGAGAATGAAGAACTGCGTAAGCAGATGTCACAAGTTCGTAAAGCAAATAATAAAACAAGAGCTTTTCATATTAATAAAGAAACCGAGGCAGATACGCGTAGAAGATACATTGATGTGCAGTTAAAAGAGGCCGGTTGGATAATCGGTTCCAATTGTACAATTGAAGAACCTGTAACCGGAATGCCGAATCCTACAGGGATAGGTTATGTAGATTATGTGTTGTGGGGAAAAGATAATTTGCCGTTGGCGGTTGTTGAAGCAAAGAAAACATCAGTGGATACGATTGTCGGTAGTCAACAGGCAAAACTTTATGCAGATTGTCTGCAAAATAAATATGGACAGCGTCCGCTTATTTTTACTGCAAATGGATTTGAGTTTAATTATACGAACGATGCTTGCGGATATCCACGCCGTGATGTTTCGGGATTTTTTACGCAGGAAGAGTTACAGCTTGAAGTTGATAGACGTAAGCTGCGCAAACCATTAGAAAAAATAGAGATTAGTGATAAGATTACAAACCGTCCGTATCAGAAAGAAGCTGTTACGGCTGTTTGTGATGCAATCTCAAAAAGGCATAGAAAAATGTTGCTTGTTCAGGCGACCGGTTCCGGTAAGACAAGAGTAAGTATTAGTATTGTTGATGTGCTGAGAAAGCATAACTATGTCAAAAATATTTTGTTTTTGGCAGACAGAACAGCGCTGGTGAAGCAGGCAAAAAATAACTACTCTAATTTGCTGGAAGATTTGTCTTGCTGTAATCTGTGTGATAGCAAGGATGATCCGGAAAGCTCAAGAATGATCTTTTCTACTTATCCGACGATGATGAATGCAATTGATGAGACAAAGAATAAATATGGAGAAAAGTTATTTACTCCTGCTCATTTTGATTTGATTATTTGCGATGAAGTACATCGTTCTATTTACAAAAAGTATCAGGAAATCTTTGAGTATTTTGATGCGATGTTGCTAGGTATGACTGCGACACCGAAAAACGAGATTGATAAAAATACATATGGAATATTTGATCTAGAAAGAGGTGTTCCGACATTTGCATATGAATTGGAAAGAGCGGTAGAAGAAGGTTATCTTGTGTCTTATTCTACATTGGAATATAAGACTAAGGTTATGGAAGATGGTCTTCATTATCAAGATTTGTCGGAAGATGAAAAAGAAGAATATGAAAAAACATTTGAGGATGACAAAAGTGTTGGAGAGGATATTTCGAGTTCGGCCGTAAATACGTGGCTATTTAATCAGGACACGGTTGATAAAGTGTTAAAAGAGCTAGTTGAAAAAGGATTAAAAATCGAAGGTGGAGACAAGCTTGGAAAAACAATTATCTTTGCAAAAAATAGTAAGCATGCAGAGTTTATTGTTAAGAGATTTACAAAATTGTTCCCGGAATATGGCGGAGATTTTATCAAGCAGATTGACTATAGTATCAAATATTGCGATACGTTAATTGATGATTTTGCTACGAAAGAAAAAATGCCGCAAATTGCGGTGTCGGTGGATATGCTGGATACGGGTATCGACATTCCGGAGATATTGAATCTGGTATTTTTCAAAAAGGTTAAAAGTTATGCGAAATTTTGGCAGATGATTGGACGCGGGACAAGACTTTGTCCGAATTTGTTTGGGGAGAGTGTTGATAAAGAGAGATTTTTAATCTTTGATTTTTGCAATAATTTTGAATTCTTCCGGGTAAACAAAAATGGTGGAGAAAGTGGTATTCAGGAAACATTAGCAGAGAAAACGTTCAATACAAAGGCATTGATTTGTCGCGAACTTCAGTCTTCTATTTTTATGAAAGATGATGCACATATTTCTTATAGGGCAAAGTTGGTCGATGAATTGCATCATGCGGTAATTGAGTTAAATGATGATAGTTTTCAAGTAAAACATCACCTTAGATATGTGCAATTGTTCCGCGACATATCCAGTTGGAATAATTTGGAAACGGTTGAGATATCTAATATAAAGGAACATATTTCGCCGTTGATTAAACCTAAAAAAGATAATGAGCTTGCCAGAAGGTTTGATTATTTAATGTATAGTATTGCATTGGGAATGTTGCAGAGCAAAAGTGTGAAAGCGCCAATTCGGATTGTTGTAAAAACTGCAGAATTGCTATCTGCGAAGGTTCCAAGTGTTTCGCAAGTGCGTGAGAAAAAAGAAGTGATTGAACGTGTACAGACAGAAGAATTTTGGAATGCAACGAATGTCGTGGAGTTGAATGCTGTCAGAGAAGCATTGCGTGATTTATTACAATACATTGATAAGGTAGAAAGAAAAATATACTATGTCAATTTTACGGATGAGATTGTTGTGGCTGTAGAGGGAGAACCAATTTATGATTCCGGTGACTTGAAAAATTATCGTAAAAAAGTTGAGTTTTATTTGAAAGAACATGGAAATAATCTTTCGGTTTATAAGTTGCGTAATAATAAGAAATTGTCTGAAGCAGATTTGAAAGCACTGGAGAAATTGCTTTGGGAGAACTTGGGACAAAGAAAGAGTATGAACAAGAATATGGAGATACTCCGATAGGACGTTTGGTTCGCAGAATAGTTGGGGTAGAGCGAAGTGCAGTAAACGAAGCTTTTAGCGAGTTCCTTACAGAACAGCGTTTGAATGTTAATCAGATTCGCTTTGTAAATTTAATTGTAGATTATATTGTTGCAAATGGAAATATTGATGACAATGCAGTTTTGATGCAGGAGCCTTTCCGTTCTGTTGGAAGTATTACGTCTTTGTTTAAAGAGGATATGGGGACAGCGAAACGTATTATGGATGTGGTTGCGGAAATAAAACAGAATTCTGAAGAGACTGCGTAACATGTAATATAATACAAGGTATGAGATAAAAGGGAAAGGAAGTATATATGGGAATTTTAGATGAAATTGTAAAAGCGAACAGAATGCCGGTATTGTTTGTGGGTTCTGGTGTTTCAAAAAGATATTTGTATAAGTATCCTTCGTGGCCAGAATTATTGGAAATGTCTTTTGCAAAATTTGAGCCTGATTCATTTCAATATCAGAAGCATATAGATAGTTGTAGGCGCAATAAAATGACGGAATTTGAGACCAATGCTTATATGGGGAGTTTGATAGAAGATGAATTTAATAAAGCATTTTTTGACAGGAAAATCACGCTGAATGTGGGCAATAAAAAGAATCCGAGTTGGGTCAGAAGAGGAATATCGCCATATAAAATGTATTTGGCTGATTTTTTTAAAAAGCAAAAACTTAATCGTTCTCCGGAATTGACAGAAGAGTTGGAGAAGTTTAAAAAGTTGAAAAATAAAATTTCGGCAGTGATAACAACTAATTATGATACATTTCTTGAAGATCAAGTTTTTCCTAAAGATTTCCAGGTTTTTGTACGTCAGCATGAGTTGTTTTCGGCGGATAGTTATAATATTGCAGAAATATATAAGATACATGGAAGTGCTACAGATGCGGAGTCTATAGTTATTACGCAGGATGATTACAAACATTTTAGGTCTACTAGAAAATTAATTATTGCCAAAATGCTTACGCTATTTGCAGAAGCTCCAATTATTTTTTTGGGGTATTCTTTTACTGATGAGGATGTTCGTGAGATAATAGAAGATTTTTTGAGTTGCTTGTCTGATGAGCAGTTGGAAGATATTAGAAAGCATTTTATATTTATCAGCTATAAGAAAGATGAAAAAGATTTGATTGAAATAGAAAGAACAATTACGACAAAGAATGCTGTTGAGATTCCGTTTGTAGAAGTCCAAACTGATAATTATGGTTTGGTATTTGATAAATTGTCAGAAATTGTTCCTGGAATTTCACCATTAAAAGTTCGAGAAACAAGAAGAGTTGTTAAGACCATTGTAGATCAGAATATGGCGTCATCAGATGCAGAATCAATTATTGTTGGGATTGATGATTTGTCAAATTTTGATTTTTCATCAAAACCTTTAGCAATTGCAATTGGATATAAGGAAAATATCTTGAACAAATATGGATATGGATTACTGGAAGAGAGCCAGATATTTGAGGACATTATTTTTGATAATAAACATTTTGATGCTGAGGCTATGTGTTCGGAAAGACTAAAAAGAATAGGGAAGACTAGGCTTATTCCGGTTTTTAAATATGTGAAGAATCAGATGGTTCCGGAAGAAGAGAAACTAGGGATTTATATTGAGGAGCACAATTCTATCGATAAAATTATCGCCAATAATGTGGCAAAGACTTTGCGCAATATTTCTGAATTTACATGTTATGAGGAAGTTAAAGAGCAGATGATGAAAGAAAGTAGTTGTCGTAGAACGGCAATGACTATTTTGAAAAACATAAATGTATTGTCGGTAGATGAATTACGGGATGCATGCAAGTATTTATTTAATACATATCCTAATGAGTATTTTGCAGAAACAAATTCTAAAAGATGTGTTTTGTGTTTGGATTTTAAAGAAAACTATCAAAACTAAAAAAGAAAAGCTAGTGAACCTTTCTTGGTAAAACCAAGAACATCGCTAGCTTTTCTCTTTCACTATTGAAGAACATTTAGTGTTCTATGTTCTCTTAATTATTATATGTTGGACAAGCATTATTATGCTTTTTACAACTGAGTTTAGTATACAAGCATTAAAGGGTGTTGTCAATTGCAAAAAACGTTTATTTCATTCGACCGGATTCCGGTGTCTCGTCTACATGGAGGAACACTTGAGGGCAAATGAAAATCAGTGCCATCCGTTTTTCGACGCTGGAGGCAATCTGTGAAGTGCTGCAATGCCAGCCGGGCGATATATTAGAGTACGATCCGGATGTAACGAATGAATAGGTGTTGCAATATACAGTAAACCGTAGTATAATCCAAAACGTAAAAATAATGTTACGTTCTTCGGGGTTGGGTGAAATTCCCTACCGGCGGTGATGCGCGAAAGCGATGAGTCCGCGACCCGGTTGCTTTTGGGTAACCGGCTGATCCGGTGTGATTCCGGAACCGACAGTAAAGTCTGGATGAGAGAAGAAAGAAAAGACCGCTTGTCAGCGACATGCTTTGAAAGGTGTCTGAGACCAAGCGGAAACTATCTTGGTATGCACACGCCCCGAATCTCAGGATTCGGGGCTTTT
Organism: Lachnospiraceae bacterium; assembly: GCA_017465095.1. Classification (GTDB taxonomy): domain Bacteria; phylum Bacillota; class Clostridia; order Lachnospirales; family Lachnospiraceae; genus SVFI01. The sequence goes on from JAFTWX010000017.1 coordinate 6,350, forward strand.
TGCATCTTTCCGCTAGAACAGAACAGTCACGAAAAGGAGAGAAACCATGAAAACAACAAGAAACAAAACTTACAAAATTGCAATGATCGGTATGCTGTCGGCGATAGCATTTGTTCTGGAGGCGCTGAATTTTTCCATTCCGATTATGCCGTCCTTTATCAAGCTGGATTTTTCGGAACTTCCGGCGCTCATAGGTTCATTTGCCATGGGACCGCTTTCGGGTATTTTAATTTGCCTGATTAAAAATCTGTTTAATCTGCTTCACACTACGACGGGCGGTGTCGGCGAGCTGAGCAATTTTCTGCTGGGCGCTGTGTTTGTAGGAACAGCAGGCATCTTTTATAAGGTGAAAAAAGGAAAGAAAGCAGCTTTGATCGGATCTCTGATAGGAGCAGTTGCCATGGCACTGTTCGGTGTTGTGTCCAATTATTTTTTGGTTTACCCATTTTACATGAATGTGATGGGAATGCCGGAGCAGGTAATTATGGGTATGTATCAGGCGATTAATCCGAGCGTGGATACGCTGATGGAAGCGCTTTTGAAGTTCAACCTTCCGTTCACATTCTGCAAAGCCATGATCAGTGTGGTTATCACATTCCTTGTGTATAAACGCATTTCGCCGATCATCAAAGGAACATTTTTAAACAAATCTTAATAAAATATTTATTGATTAAGCGTTGACAAATAGCCTTTGTTGTATTACTGTATTACTTGAATAATACAACAAGGGCATTTTTTGTTCGAAAGGAAAGGGGATAATATGAGTGCTTTGGTTGAAATCCGGGATATGAGTAAAATATACAATCCCGGTGAAAATGAAGTGAGAGCTTTGGATCATGTGAGTCTGACGATCAATAAAGGGGAATTTGTTGCGATCATCGGACAATCCGGTTCCGGAAAATCCACTCTCATGAACATGATTGGTTGTCTGGATGTTCCGACGGAAGGAACCTACATACTGAACGGACAAGATGTTTCCAGTCTGAAAGATGATGAGCTTTCGGATATCCGCAATCGGGAAATCGGATTTATTTTCCAGGGATTTAATCTGATTCCGAATCTGACGGCCAGAGAAAATGTGGAACTTCCTCTGATTTACAGAGGTGTTGCCCAGAAAGAGCGACATGAGTTGTCCGAGAAGGCGCTGGGAATCGTGGGATTGTCCCATCGAATGAGTCACAGACCTTCGGAAATGTCGGGAGGTCAGCAACAGCGTGTGGCCATTGCGCGTGCGATTGCCCAGGCACCGCCGGTGATTCTGGCCGATGAGCCGACCGGAAATCTGGACTCCGCATCCAGCAAAGAGATTATCAATGTTTTAAAAGAATTGCATGAGAGCGGAAGAACCGTAATATTGATTACACATGACAACGACATTGCCATGCAGGCGAAGCGTATTGTGCGCATCATGGATGGAAAAGTGGAAAGGGATTATGAAAATGGAAGAGAAGAATAAAATGGGAAATGCTGTGGAATTTCCGGAAATTGATTTAAAGATAGAAGATAAGACAAAAAAGAAAACGAAGAAAGTGAAACCGTGGGTGATATTTACGGTGGCGGCATCGCTCCTGATTGTCGTACTTATCGTTATCATGATTGCAAAGATGTCTTCAGCGATGATGGGGATGGGAACACCGGTGGAAGTGACAAAGGCTTTTCGCGGTGATATCGCTCAGACCGTAGAAAATTCCGGGGCGGTGGCATCCGAGGAGATTAAAACATATTTTGCGGACGTGACTGCGAAGGTTGATACCTTGTCGGCTGCGCAGGGACAGTTCGTAAAAAAAGGCGAAGTTCTTGTGACATATGACACACAGGAACTGGAGGAGAGCTTAAGCCAGGCGGAGATTGAGACAAAAATCAGTACATACGGTGCGGATGCGGCGATTGTGGGCATCGACAGTGCACAGAAAAAAGCGGCGGAAGCTGCAGTAAATTACGAAGATGCCAAGAAATACGTGGCACATTATACAGATTGCGTGAATCAGGCAAAGTCACAGCTGAATGAAGCGACAAAGCTTTCGCAGGAACAGGCGGAGCTGGCTGCTAAAATAGAAAAGCTGACCAAAGCTCTGGCTGCGAATCCGGGAGACAAATCTTCTGCCAAATCGCTGAAAAAGGCAGAGAAGAAATATAAAGAAGTAGCAAAACAGCTGAAAAAATATGATATAGATGCGTTGAAGGAGTCGCTTGAAATCTGCAGCGGGGATTTGGCGGAGTACAAAGCTCTGATGAAAGAGTATGAAGTGACGAGAGAAGGAGACCCTGCAGCATCCCTGAATAAAGCGCAGCAGGCGCTGGTGAAAGAGTCAGCGCAGTCTGCGAAAAACAGCGCTGCGGATCAGCTTGCGTCGGCAAGAGAAGGTGTGAAAGCAGATTTTGACGGAATCATCAGTGAAGTGACAATCGTGGAAGGTCAGACGACGGCACCGGGTGTCCAGCTGTTTACCATCCACAATGCCAATGCGTTAAAAGTAACGCTTTCCGTGACAAAATATGACGTACAGAAACTTGCGGTCGGACAGAAGGCAGAGATTACAATCAACGGAAATGAGTATACCGGCAGCGTGAGCAGCATCAGCCGTATTGCAACCGTAAACGGATCGGGCGCATCGGTTGTGGATGTGAATGTACATATCGATAATCCGGATGATAAGATTATTCTCGGTATGGAAGCAAAAGTTTCCGTACAGACAGCAGAAGAAAAAGATATTTTGCTTATTCCGAGTGCGGCGGTTAACTATTCCAGTGACGGAGTATTCTGCTACGTTCTTGTGGACGGTATCATCGAAAAAAGAGATATCGAGACGGGAATCAGCGATGATGAAAATATTCAGATTCTTTCCGGCCTGAAAGAAGGCGACAAGGTTGTTACCAATGTGACGGGAACCATTGTGGAAGGAATGCCTGCAACAGAAATGGATTCTGCGGCTCTGATGGGAGCGGAGACAGAGGAAACGGAAGAATAGTTAGCGGGGGATAATTATGACACAGTTTTTAGAGTATGTAAAAATGGCTCTTATGAATATTAAGAGCAACAAGGGACGCTCTCTTCTGACTATGCTCGGTATTATCATCGGTATTTCTTCCGTGATTATGGTAATTTCCATCGGTAACGGTGTTTCGGCCCAGATCAACGAGGAGCTGAACAAAATTGCCGGCGGCCAGTTGTACTTCTATTCCGGAAGTATGATGGGAGAAACGGTGGAGGAATCCGTCCGTTTTACCACAGAAGATTTTACTGATATCGAAGAAAAAATCGAGCATGTTAAGGGAGTTAGCCCGAGCTACCAGACATATGGAAGTGCCCGCAGTCAAAAGGGTGAATTTACGGCTTATGTATATGGCGGAACAGTTGCGCAGCAATACATTTACACAGAGCCGATTGTAAAAGGAAGATATTTTAATAAATCAGACTACGAGTCGGGTAACCGGGTTTGTATCATCCGCGAGGGCAGCGCGATTGCGCTGTTCGGAACAACGGATGTAATCGGGGAAAGCTTTGAAACGATTGTTGACGGTATGTCCGTCGAATGTACGATTATCGGTATCCGACAGGATAATGCGTCAAGTGCGCTGAGCGGACTGCTTATGTACTACGATGAGGTGGAGATGGAAATTCCGCTGACCACCATGGGATCGGCATTCGGATACTATGTAGAAGATTTTTCAAGCTTTTATGTATTTACCGACGGTCCGCAATATGCTACCGATGCGGCGGGAGCTATCATGCGACTGCTCCGCAGCAAATATCAGTTGTCGATGGATTCCAATGCGATTCAGATGCAGGATTTCAATGACTCCATGAAGAGTATTACCCAGGTGATCGATTTGATTACGGTGTTCGTTGTGTTCGTGGCGGCGATTTCACTTCTGGTAGGCGGTATCGGAGTTATGAATATTATGCTTGTGTCCGTTACCGAGCGTACAAGAGAGATTGGTATCCGAAAGGCTCTCGGTGCCAGAACGGCGTCCATTATGCTGCAGTTCCTGGCAGAGTCGGCTATTATTACATTGCTTGGCGGTGTGATCGGTATCATTCTCGGAGTAGTCGGTGCTAACTTGGTTTGCGGATTGATGGGATTTACGGCGAAGGTAACAGCGGTTACTATCTTGATTACAACGCTGTTTTCCACCGGCGTGGGACTTTTCTTCGGAATTTATCCTGCAAGAAAAGCTGCAAAAATGAGTCCGATTGAAGCACTCAGACACGATTAATAAATTTTTCACAGAAAGTGCAGGCGTAATGGCTTGCACTTTTTCTTTGGGTATAATATGATAAATCAATGTGAAGGAATTATTGCAAAATGAAACGGAGGCATTCTTATGGAGCAGACTACGCAGCCACAAGAAGTTGTATTAAATAAAGAAGACGTACTATATGAGGTGGATGTACATATGAGTGCATCGGTGCTCTATGACTATATGCTCAGACATACTTATATGAGTCTGACGGGGCCTTTGGCGACGGTGCTGGGACTTATGTGTATCCTGTTTTTTGTGAAAGGCGGAGGGATTCTGTACCTTTTGGCAGGTATTGTTATTATTGTGTATCTTCCTTGGAATCTTTTTCTCAGTGCCAAGAGACAGGCGCTGACCAACGAAGCATTCAAAAAGCCGTTGCATTATTCATTTACGAAGGACGGAATCTATGTTTCGCAGGGCGAGACGACGCAGATGCAGAGCTGGGAAAATATGCACAAGGCAGTTTCTACCGGAAAAAGCGTGATTGTTTATACATCAAAAGTCAATGCGTCAATTTTTCCGCGGGCAGATCTCGGAAATGAAACGCAGGTACTTTTGGAAATCCTTTGCAGATACATGGATCCGGCAAAAGTTAAGTTCAAACAATAGTGTACAGTTTCGGGGCTTTGTGATAAAATAAAGGTGATGTGCATGATATATGAGAGCAGAGATGAGCGTGATACATTTGCGCTCGGTGAAAAAATAGGAAAAGAGGCAAAAGCGGGTGATATTATTGCACTGCATGGAGATCTCGGCGTAGGAAAAACCGTGTTTACAAAAGGGTTTGCCAAAGGACTTGGGATTTCGGAGCATGTGAGCAGCCCTACTTTTACCATTATGCAGATTTATGATGAGGGGAGAATTCCGCTCTATCATTTTGATGTATACCGTATCGGAGATCCGGAGGAGATGGAAGAGATCGGATATGAAGACTATTTCTTCGGAAACGGCGTGTGTCTGGTAGAGTGGGCAGGTTTGATTGAAGAGCTCATGCCGGCGCATACCTGCGTTGTCACGATAGAGAAGAACCCGGAAGAAGGGTTTGAATACAGAAAAATTACTGTTGAAGAAGGCAGATAATATGAAAATTGCAGCGATAGACAGTTCCGGATTGGTGGCGAGTGTAGCCATTCTGGATGGTGATACGATTCTGGCACAATACAGTGTCAATTACAAAAAAACACATTCCCAGACGCTTCTGCCGATGTTGGCGGAGATTACGCAGATGACAGAGTTTGAACTGGCCGGTTTGGATGCTGTTGCCATTGCAAAGGGGCCGGGTTCGTTTACGGGACTCCGGATCGGTTCTGCCACTGCCAAAGGAATGGGTCAGGCTCTTGATAAACCGATTATTGAGGTGCCTACACTGGACGCTATGGCGTTTCAGTTGTACGGGGTAGAACGGGTGATTTGCCCGATGATGGACGCGCGTCGCGGTCAGGTATATACCGGCCTGTATTGTTTTAAACGTTCCGGAGATCAGACTGAATTTTGTGTTCTTGAGCCGCAATGTGCAGTTTCGGTGGAAGAAATTATTGCAAAGATCAATGAAATGGGAAGACCTGTCATCTATCTGGGAGACGGGGTTCCGGTCCATGAAGAGGTGCTGCGCGCAAAAACAGAGGTTGATTATGAACTTGCTCCTCCGTGCTGCAACAGACAAAATGCAGCAGCCCTTGCGACGTTAGCAATGACTTACTATAAAGAAGGCCGTTTTGTTCCGGCGGCGGATCACAGACCGGATTATTTGCGGTTATCCCAGGCGGAAAGAGAACGACTTGAAAAAGAAGGAAAAAAAGATGTATAAAATTCGTCCGATGACGGCAGAAGATGCGTTGCAGGTTTCTGAACTGGAACAAAAGTATTTTTCTGAGCCTTGGAGCAGGCAGGCGTTTCTCGATGCGCTTGCGCAGACGTCGTACACATACATGGTGGCGGAGGAAATGTCGGAGGTCATCGGGTACTGTGGCATGTACCGGGTTTTGGATGAAGGGAATATTACCCAGGTGGCTGTCCGTGAGGACAGAAGAAGATCCGGTGTGGCGCAGAAGCTGATGCAGGAACTGGTGAATTGCGGCGTGAAGCTCGGCGTCACGGCGTATACGTTGGAAGTTAGAGTTTCCAATGACGGAGCAATCCGCTTGTACGAGACCTGCGGATTTAAAAAAGAAAGTGTAAGAAAAGATTTTTACACCTCCCCGAAGGAGGATGCATATATTATGTGGAAACGTTAGCTTGTGCTAACATTTATTACCACTGGTCACGCAAAGGTTACTGAGGTACTCTATATTTGGATAACTCCATTTGAGAGAATGATAACAGTTTGGGTATAGGAGGAAAACAAATGAAGGTGTACAATGATTGCCGTGAGTTGACACATGTAATATGCAACCGATGTGAAAAACAGCTGAATGTGCAAAACGGGCTGCTCAAGGATGCGGTGTTTGAAGGGGAACAAAGCTTCGGATATTTTTCAAAGAGGGACGGAATAAAGCATAGTTTTGATCTGTGCGAGGATTGTTATGAAGAATGGATTCGTATGTTTCGCATTCCGGTTACGGAGACGGAAAATACCGAACTGCTTTAAATGACAGAAACAGAGGAAAGAGAATGATAGATGTATGTCTGCTCGGAACCGGCGGGATGATGCCGCTTCCGTACCGCTATCTGACATCCATGATGGCGAGGTATAATGGAAAGAGCATATTGATTGATTGCGGGGAAGGTACCCAGATTGCAATGAAGGAAAAGGGCTGGAGTCCGAAGCCGATTGATGTAATTTGCTTCACCCATTATCATGCGGATCATATCAGCGGGCTTCCGGGAATGCTTTTGACCATGGGTAACGCTGAGCGGACCGAACCGCTTCTGATGATCGGACCGAAGGGTCTGGAACGGGTGGTCAGTGCTCTTCGCGTGATTGCTCCGGAGCTTCCGTTTGAAATAAAGTTCCGTGAGCTTACCGAACCGTATGAACAGATTGATATGGGAGATTACCGTCTGGAAGCTTTTCGTGTCAATCACAATGTAATCTGTTACGGATACAATATGCTGGTAGACCGGGCAGGAAAGTTTCAGGTGGATAAGGCGAAAGCATTGGGGCTTCCGGTGCAATGCTGGAATCCTTTGCAAAAGGGAAGCGTGGTTGAATACGAAGGAAAAACCTACACACCGGATATGGTGATGGGGGCTCCGCGAAAAGGATTGAAGGTTACCTACTGTACAGATACGAGACCGACCAAATCCATAGAGGAACATGCAGCCTGTGCAGATTTGTTTATCTGCGAAGGCATGTATGGGGAAGAGGATAAACAGCAAAAGGCAAAAGAGCATAAGCATATGACATTTTATGAAGCGGCACAGATTGCGAAAGTTGCAGGTGTGAAACAAATGTGGCTGACACACTACAGCCCGTCACTCCCGTGGCCCGATCAGTATTTGCCGCAGGTAAAAAAGATTTTTGAACATTCGCTTACGGCGAAGGACGGGCAGACGATAGAATTGGATTTTGAAGAAGAATAGTACATCTTGCGTATTAGATTCAAGGATGGAAGAGACAACGGAAAGGAGGCGATACAGAGTATGAAAAGATTTTCGACAAATAAAGGCGTTATTATATTTGTTGTTTTAATCTTGTTGATTGTTGGATTTTATTATTATTTATCCAATCGGCCTGTGTCGCAGCCGGAGGAGGCTGTCCCGGAAATTGAGGTAATGACGGCGGTGCAACAGGTGCTTGCGAGAGATTTGAGTATTAATTATCCGCCGACACCGAGAGAGGTTGTCAAATATTACAGTGAGATTACACAGTGCTTCTATAATGAAGAACTGACCGAGGATGACATTTATGCTCTCGGTATGAGAGCGCGCGAGCTTTACGATGCAGAACTGGCGGCAAATCAGACAGAGGCGGACTATATCGATTCGCTGAAGTATGATATTGAAGAATTTAACAGATATAAGAGAACGATTGTAAACTACAATCCTTCTTCCAGCGTGGATGTGGAAACATTTTCGGAGGATGGATTCGAGTGGGCAAGATTGTATTGTAATTATGGAATCAAGCAAAATGAAATTCTTTACAATTCCAACATAGTTTTCATTTTGCGTAAGGATGAGAACGAACATTATAAAATTTACGGCTGGAAATTGGTCGAAAATGATTAAATGACAGAAGGAAGATTAATGCGATGACAGATCAAAAGGATGTGCTGATATTAGGTATAGAGAGCTCTTGTGATGAGACGGCGGCTTCGGTTGTCAAAAACGGAAGAGAAGTGCTTTCTAATGTGATATCTTCCCAGATTGATCTTCATACGTTGTACGGTGGTGTAGTTCCGGAGATTGCATCCAGAAAGCATGTGGAGAGAATCAATCAGGTGATTGATCAGGCTCTGCAGGAGGCGAATGTTACTTTTGATGACATAACAGCTATTGCTGTGACATACGGCCCGGGACTTGTCGGAGCGCTTCTTGTGGGAGTGGCTCATGCGAAAGCACTTGCCTTCGCACTGGGGAAACCATTGGTCGGCGTTCATCATATTGAGGGCCACATCAGTGCAAACTATATAGAACATAAAGAACTTGAGCCACCGTTCGCGTGTCTTGTTGTATCCGGCGGACATACACACCTTGTGGTTGTAAAAGATTACGGGAAATATGAAATTGTTGGAAAGACCTGCGATGATGCAGCGGGAGAGGCTTTTGATAAAGTGGCGAGAGCTATCGGTCTCGGTTATCCGGGCGGTCCTAAGATTGACCGTGTGGCAAAAGAAGGAAACCCGCAGGCGATTGCTTTTCCGCGTGCCAAAGTGGGCGATAATGTATATGACTTTAGTTTCAGCGGTTTGAAATCGGCTGTTTTGAATTATCTCAATTCCTGCGAGATGAAGGGTGAGGAAATCAATACGCCGGATGTAGCGGCGTCTTTTCAGAAAGCGGTTACAGATGTTTTGGTGGATCATGCCATGCGTGCAGTGGAAGAATACGGATTTACAAAACTGGCTATCGCCGGCGGCGTGGCTTCCAATTCAGCTCTTCGGGCAGCGTTTGAATCAGCCTGTGAGGAGAAGAAGATTGCGTTTTACCGTCCGTCGCCTGTGTATTGTACGGACAATGCTGCGATGATTGCTGTCGCAGGATATTACGAATACATGGCAGGAGTGAGAAGCGATTACACATTGAATGCAGTTCCTAATTTAAAACTGGGAGAAAGATAATTGTATATGGAAAAGAAAAAGATGACGGCGGCAATTGTTCTTGCTGCCGGACAGGGAAAAAGGATGGGTACCCGGACGGCAAAGCAGTTTTTGCTCTTGGATGGGAAGCCCGTCTTATATTATGCGCTGAATGCGTTTGAGCAGAGCGAAGTGGATATGGTTGTCCTTGTCACGGGAAAAGATGAAATTGAATATTGCCGGAAAGAGATTGTGGATGCGTACGGTTTCAAAAAAATATGCGCAGTCGTTCCCGGCGGGAAAGAGCGTTATCATTCTGTTGCCTGCGGCTTACAGGCATTGAAAGAAAAAGATGCCGACATTGATGTGGTGCTCATACATGACGGTGCCCGTCCGTTTGTGACAGCGGATATGATACACAAGCTGATCGGCGAGACGCTTGTGCACGCTGCCTGCGTAATCGGAACTCCGGTCAAGGATACGATTAAGATTGCCGATGAAGATGGTTTTTGCGCTCAAACACCTTCCAGAAGTAAAGTGTGGGCTGTTCAGACACCGCAATCTTTTGATTTTGAATTGGTGCACGGTGCATATGGCGCATTATTAGATAAGGAAAAAGAGATTTTGGATCGGGGGATCCAGATAACCGATGATGCTATGGTGGTAGAATATATGACAGAGAGAAAGGTTAAACTGGTGGAGGGAGACTACACCAATATTAAGCTGACGACCCCGGAAGATTTAGTGATTTCAGAGGCTTTTTTGAAAAAAATAAAAAAATAAAAAAACTTTCAAAAAAGTTTAAAGAAAGTTGTTGACACAACCAAAATCATTTGCTAGAATAATCCTTGCGCTGACCGAAAAGTGAGCGAATGGAGAGGTATCGAAGTGGTCATAACGAGGCGGTCTTGAAAACCGTTTGTCCGCAAGGGCGCGTGGGTTCGAATCCCACCCTCTCCGCTCGGAAACATTGTTTCCGGCGATGGTAATAAATAGTGTAAAGACATTCAGCACATTTGGAGAAGTACCCAAGAGGCTGAAGGGGCTCCCCTGGAAAGGGAGTAGGTCGTTAATAGCGGCGCGAGGGTTCAAATCCCTCCTTCTCCGTCGGTATTCTCTAAGAGTTACCAAAGCAACAGAACCTTGACAAATAAACAGCAATGCAACACTGAAAATTCTAAAAAAGAATTGT
>JAFTWX010000002.1 GCA_017465095.1 Lachnospiraceae bacterium
CATCGTCAAAAAGGACGACAGCAAAAAAATAGTATAAGCACTTATCACGCACACATTCAGATACTCGCGTATCCAATGATCGTAAGTCACCTGCGCACTTTTTTTCAAAATAATCTGTGAGCAGGATGAAATAAACACCGAAAAAAGGAATAACAGGATTCCAAACCATTGTATCTCATTCATGATCCGTCACCACAATCAGAACACCTGCTATAATCAGCAGACTTCCGATTACCTTTCCGATTGTTATCGCCTCTCCGAAAAAGAGGAATCCCCACAGCAGTCCCCAGACAATGGTTACCGCTTTGTTTGCAAATGCCACCGTCAGCGGAATCCGCTTTAAAATTTGTTGCCAAAACACTGCATAACAAGCCAGGTTCACCAAAACAAGCCCGTAAAACACAAAAAACTTAAAAGAAAACAGTTCCTGCCCCGCAGCAAGCTTTGAGCAAATCGCTCCCGCCGAGTAAAACACAAGCAACAAATGGAGCAGAATATAATCCAGTATTTTCGGTTTATTTTTTTCCATAGAATTCATGCACCTTTTCTATTACATAATCCTGATCTTCCCGGGTCAATCCGTAGTACATCGGCATCCGGACCAGTCTCTCACTTTCTGCCGTCGTATAGATATCCTCCCCGTGGAAGCTTCCGAAGCGTCTTCCCGCTCTCGAAGAATGGAGCGGTACGTAATGAAATACCGCCAGGATATTATTCTTTTTCAAAAATTCAAGTAACCTTGTTCTTTCATCCAAATCTTTACATTTCAGATAAAACATATGCCCGTTGTGCTGACACTCCTTCGGAACATACGGAAGCTGTACCCGTTCTGCCTGTGCAAGCGACTCAAACCCGGACTTATACCTTTCGTAGGAACGCATGCGGTCGTCGGTAATCTCATCCGCCTTTTCCAGCTGTGCCCACAAATAAGCAGCATTCAATTCACTCGGCAGATAAGAAGACCCCCAATTCACCCACTGGTACTTGTCCACTTCCCCGCGGAAGAATTTCTTTCGGTCTGTCCCCTTCTCCCGGATAATCTCAGCCTCTTCCACAAAAGCGGTATCCTTGAGCACAAGTGCTCCGCCCTCTCCCATGCTGAAATTCTTCGTCTCATGAAAACTGTAGCAACCGAAATCACCGATGGTACCAAGAGATCTGCCTTTGTAAGAACACAGTACACCCTGAGCTGCGTCTTCAATCACAAGGAGATTGTGTCTTCCCGCAATATCCATGATGGTGTCCATCTCACAGGCCACCCCTGCATAGTGTACCACAACAATGGCTTTGGTACGCTCTGTAATCGCATCTTCAATCTTCGTCTCGTCAATATTCATCGTGTCCGGACGGATATCTACAAACACAAGCTTTGCGCCCCTCACAACAAATGCGTCTCCCGTGGATACAAAGGTGTAGGAAGGCATGATAATCTCATCGCCTGCCTTGATTTCTGCCAAAAGAGCAGCCATCTCCAACGCATGGGTGCAGGATGTCGACAACAGAACCCTGTTGGCTCCGGTTCTTTCTTCCAGCCATGTATTGCATTTGGCCGTAAACTCTCCGTCTCCGCTTATTTTATGATTTTCAATTGCCTTTTTTATGTATGTGAGCTCTGTCCCCACATACGGCGGTACGTTAAAACCAATCATTTGTTTATCACCACTTTTTGAACAATCTGAACATTCGTATAATTATATCACAACCATGCAAAAAATGCTATGTTTATCTTTCTTCTACATCGGTTTCCTCCGGGACCGCCAAGCCGCCATCTCCGGAAAGGACCATGGCAAGCACATGGGCAAGATACGGAACCGTATTATAGACCTCCTCCACCGTGTTCGTTTGGGCGCCGAGCTCCACAAGCAGACTTCTTGCTTTGTACTGCATATTGTAACGGTACCCTTTCAGATAAATATTTCGCGCAAGCCCCGGATAATACTGCTTACATTTTACCTGAAGCTGAAAGGAAAATGCCAGATTTCCATCCCGGTTGTCATTTCGCAGGTAATCAATCTCGCCGACAGAATTCAATCTGCTCATGCCGTTAAAGAACATAAACTGCGCCATCTGCTTTCCGTCGATTTCCGTCACCAGGTGTGTGCCGTCCGCCACACCGTCACGATGCAGATCGATCACAACCTCAACGGAAGGATTCTCAGAAAGAATACGTTCCAAATCCGGCACCGCATTTGCATACGCATAATCTCTGTTTTCCACATCATATTCTCCTGTGTGGTGAAGCACGCCGAACCCATATTCTTCTTCCAAAATCCGGGCCAGATATTCCCCTGCTCCGACCACGGTGGTTGTTTTATCTCCTGCAACCGAGTCTTTGTAGCCCTCCTGAGAATGTGTGTGATATATGAGAATCTGCGGTTTTTCCTTGCTTTTCTCTATTGTTAAATCAAAATTTAATAACTTATCAACATTTAGTTCTTCCGCCGTAATATATGTGCTTTTGTCCACCACATAAAAATCGGATATCAGGCGGTCCATGTCTTTGTACTGTTCCAAATTCAAAGCAGACACTACCGCCCCGGGCGCTGCATCCGCAGGCTCGTCTGTCTCTGTTTCGGCTACATCGTTTTCCGTTTTTTCCTCCTGCCCCTCTTTCTCACGGGCAGCGCTGTTTTCCTCCGCCATTTTTATATTAAATAACTCCTGTTCTTCATCTCGTCCTTCCGCCAGTAAAACGTCCTCCGCCGAGAGTCTGCTCTCCACCGCGATGACTGCATTGCTGTCACATCCCGCATACACATACAGGGGGATATGTTCCATCACGCTCCGGTTGATCACGCTGCCCGGATGCACCCCATCCTCGTACCCGTACAACAAGATTGGACATTGGATACGGATCCACGACCACGGAATATCATATAAAAAAAACAGGATTCCTGCCATGATAAACAGAAGCCCTGACTGTAAAAATCTTATCCCATACCATTTACGACCCGACACGCTCTGCCTCTTTTCACATTTCTTAATCTAAAGCTATGCAAAGGGGCTTCGAATTATACCGAAACAAAAAAGCATCCGGGCTGACGGGACCCGAATGCTTTACCATTTCTGATTTATTATGCCATTTTGTTAACGGCTTTTGCTAAACGAGAAACTTTTCTTGAAGCAGTTGATTTGTGATAAACACCTTTTGAAGTAGCTTTATCAATCGTAGTTGTAGCATTTTTTAATGCTTCAGCTGCTGCTGCCTTATCATTTGCATCGATAGCTGCATATACTTTTTTCACAGCTGTCTTAACACCGGATTTGATTGCTTTGTTTCTCTCTGTTCTTACCTGTGTAACTAAGATTCTTTTCTTTGCAGATTTGATGTTAGCCAAGATCTACACCTCCCATGTAATGTTTAAATTAATTGTTTTCTCGTGTCACATTACGCCGGACACGGACAGTCTAATGTAAACACACGCATATTATATTAAATGTTTGCAATTCATTTGTCAATAGATTAAAACAGTTTTTTTGCTTCTTTTTCACATTATCTTATAATTCTTGCGAAATTTGCAAATAATGTAGGCAGATTAACTATCAAAGGAGCACAGCATGTATTCTTCACAAATCCGAACCGATCTGGCACTGGAAGCCCACGAAAGTGTTCAGACATCAAACAAAGATGTCCATTCACCGATTCACGGTGTGGAAGTACAGGAAACCTATCATAAAGAGAGCAACACACAAATAACACGTGTTTTTATTACCACAAAAAACGGTGCTAAAGCCATCGGAAAGCCCATGGGGCGCTATATTACCATCGAGGCACCCGACATGGCCGGTCCCGACGAGGGGTATCATCGGGAGATCGCTGCCGAACTGGCACATCAGCTCCACTACATGGTACCTGCTCTGAAAAAGGAGACCTCCATCCTCGTGGTCGGACTCGGAAACCGGGACGTCACCGCTGACGCTCTCGGTCCCTACGTCATTGACAACCTCTGCATCACAAGACATATTCTGCGGGAATACGGAAAAGCCGCTTATAACAAAAAGCAAGTGCATTCTGTCAGCAGTCTCTCGCCGGGTGTCATGGCGCAAAACGGAATGGAAACTGCTGAAATCATAAAAGGTGTTATTGAACAGACAAAACCGAAACTCATGCTCGTGGTGGACGCCCTTGCTGCCCGTAACATCCGCCGGTTGAGCAGCACCATTCAGTTGACGGACACCGGAATTCTCCCGGGCTCCGGCGTCGGAAACCACCGGAACGCTTTAACCGAGGAATCGCTCGGCATTCCCGTTATCGCCATCGGTGTTCCCACCGTGGTGGATGCAGCCACTATCGTGCGAAGCGTTATGGAACTCCCGGGCTTTCCCGGCGACACATTTGACACCGACAAGCCGGAAGTCCAAAAAACATTCCACGACCTCAACAATATGTACGTCACCGGAAAGGATATCGATGAAACAATAAAGCGCCTCAGCTATACAATATCTGAAGCGCTTAATATGGCATTTGAATTATGATTTAATTTTAATGGCGACCGCCGCCTCCGCCAAAGGAATGACCACCTGTTGTATGGTGTCCGCCACCGCCACCGCCGCCGGAGCCGCCGGAGCTGCTCTCAATCTTGCGTTTGCTGACATGTTTGTTGATAAAGGTGTCGTTGCTGTTGCGCAAATCCGGTCTCCCGCCCGCAACATAGGTAGAAGCCGTGGTCGTCTTTTTGCCCTTATGGCCGGAAAGCCCGGCAATCAAATAGATGACAGTGACAACCAACGCCACAACAAAAATCGCCAGAGAATTAATGCGGAAAGATCCCATCACCGAATTTGCGGACAAATCTCTGTAAACTCGGTTTACATAACGCTCATATCCTTTGTATGGATTACTGTTTACCACATCGCAGGCATACGTAATCAGACTGTCAATCATAGACGACGAATATCTTGCCTCCGCTTTTCCGCTGGTACTCATCCAAACATAACCGCCGTTCCAGTTATCCACGTAAATAATGGCATCCCCCACCGGCCGATTGTATCCGAACTTGTTGTCAATACAGAAATAATCTGCATATGTCATCATTTTGGAATCGGAACGAAGCTCCGGATCATCGATGGTAACCAGCACGATGTCGCATCCGACCTGTTTTTCTCTTTTTGCAATCAGTGCCCGGAGATCGTCTTCCTCTGCGTCAGACAATTTGTCCGCATAGTCAAACACTCTCTCCTCAGTTAAACACTCTGTGTTGGTGCGGACATATTCCTGTCCGGAATTGCCGCCGGTAAATCTTGCCACAAGATAAACCACTAACATGATGGCGATGATAACATACCAGAACCAAAATCTTTTAAAATATTGTTTCATCCTAAATCACCCCCATAATCAAATTCCACAATCCGCCGATTGCTGCAATTGATAAAAACACCGTGAGTCCCGAAGCGATTACCTTCGGAATGGAAATCGGCGGTTTACCGCTCATCTTTCCTGTCTGTCCGTTAATTTTGAACGGATACGGCTTGCCTCTGTATATGTAGGTGTAATTCCAAACCGGAAGAAGAGAATAATTGTCCGCTTTCGTCTGGAAATTGATATTGTCCTGACGGTCTGTCACCGACGAATAGCGGGTAAGTGTCTGTTCCATCAAAGTTCTCGCATCCACCTTGGCCTTCTTAATCGCCCGCGGTTCCAGTTCGGAAGAAGACATATTGTACTTCTCCGCCGCGAAACCGGACAGATACTTGGTATCGAACGGTTGCAACAACTCATAGCTGTACGGTTCCAAAAGATCCATGATATCATCCGCCATGGCGATGGACGCATCCACCGGAACCTTTTCAAAGTTAATGTTCATATCACGTTCTAACCGGTAATTGGATGTCTCCGTGTACTCATAGTCACCGCTTCTCCATCTGCGAACGACATGACCGGTTCCCCGAAACATATAATCACAGTCAAAATCATACATAAAGTACGGAACATACATACCTTCTATCTTGTCAAGCTTGGACTCTGACAAAAAGTCACTCGGAAGAAACGGTCTCTTTCCGAATTCTTTCTTTAACAGCTCCTGCGCCTGCTTCTTTCCCATTTTAAACGGAATAATCAGATGCGGCTCATACTCTCCGGTCGTTCTTTCCTCAAAAATAATATAGGAATCACACGCCTCACATTTCACAACGGAGCGATAATCTCCCGGATTAATTTCCGCACCGCAGTTTCCGCACATCTGCATCCCCTGTCCCGGCGAAAGTTCTTCACAGTCGACACTGTCACAGTACGGACAGTACATGGACTGCTTCTCCGGCGAGTAGATGGCATTGGCTCCGCAGTTTCTACACTTATAAATCATACGCTTTCCCCTTTCCTCTTTTGAAAATTGTATGCTTACACATATTAAAATTGTAATCTATTTTGAATAGTTTTTCAATTATCAATATTGTATTAAATTTATCCTTCTGCTATACTAAACAAAGACTTTGTAAATACATATAAATAAGAAGGAGAACTAACATGAAAAACATGAAAAAATTAGTCAGTCTTGCTGCAGTCTGCGGTATGACGCTTATGGTAACAGCCTGCGGAAACAAAGTTCCGGAAAACACAGTTTTCTCGGTGGATGACCTTCCGGGCAAAGTAATCGGTGTACAGCTCGGTACTACCGGTGATATCTACGCTTCCGACTACGAAGAGCCGGAAGATGCAAACACTCCGGCTTCCACCATCGAGCGTTTCAACAAAGGAAATGACGCTGTTCAGGCACTGAAACAGGGTAAAGTAGACTGTGTAATTATCGACGAGCAGCCTGCAAAAGCTTTTGTTGCGAAAAATGACGATCTTATGATTCTCGAAGAAGATTTCGCTTTGGAAGAATATGCAATTGCTATCTCAAAGGATAACAAAGAACTGACAGAACAGATCAACGGTGTTCTTGCACAGCTCAAAGAAGAGCTTGTCCTTGACCAGATTGTAGCTAACTACATCGGCGATGATACAAAGGGAACATGCCCTTATGAGTCACCGGCTGATGTTGACCGTTCCAAAGGAACTCTCATCATGGCTACCAATGCTGCTTTTGAACCGTATGAGTACTATGAAGGAAACGAAATCGTAGGTATCGACGTGGATATGGCACGTGCCATCTGCGACAAATTAGGTTATGAACTTCAGATAGAAGACATGGAATTCGACTCTATCATCAACGCGGTACAGTCCGGCAAAGCTGATATCGGTGTTGCAGGTATGACTGTGACAGAAGACCGTTTGAAGAGTATCGATTTCTCTGACTCTTATACTACTGCTACTCAGGTTATTATCGTAAGAAAATAGAGGAACTATCGTGAATGATTTTATTGCCAGTTTTCAAAACAATTTCATAGACGACAACCGCTATATGTATCTGGTGGAAGGTCTCGGTGTGACATTGCTTGTCACGCTGTTCGCCGCCTTAATCGGTATCGCACTCGGATTCATCGTTGCGATCATCCGGTCCACCTATGACAAAACAGGAAAACTCAAGTTTTTGAATGTAATCTGTAACATTTATCTGACGGTTGTGCGGGGAACACCTGCCATGGTACAGCTTCTCATTATGTACTATGTTATTTTTGCTTCCTCCAACATGGATAAAGTCGTGGTTGCCATCTTATCTTTCGGTATTAACTCAGGCGCTTACGTGGCTGAAATCGTCCGTTCCGGAATCATGTCCATCGACGGCGGTCAGTTGGAAGCCGGACGAAGCCTCGGCTTCTCCTATGCGAGAACCATGTGGTATATTATCATGCCACAGGCATTCAAGAACATTTTACCGGCCCTCGCCAACGAGTTTATCGTACTTTTAAAGGAAACATCCATCTGCGGATACATCGGTCTGATGGATTTGACCCGAGGCGGAGATATTATCCGAAGCCGTACCTATGAAGCATTTATGCCTTTGATTGCTGTTGCTCTCATATATCTGGCACTCGTTATGGTGATGTCTCATTTTGTAAAACTTCTCGAGAGGAGGTTGCGCAGCAGTGAGCGATAATAGTTTATTTCATATAGAAGATTTATGTAAGTCTTTCGGCAGCGGTCTCGTACTCGACCATATTTCAACCGACATCGACAGAGGTGAAGTCGTAGTTATCATCGGACCTTCCGGTTCCGGAAAATCTACGTTCCTCCGCTCTCTGAATCTGCTTGAAATGCCTACCGACGGCAAAATATACTACGAAGGACAGAATATTACCGACAAGCACATGAACATCGACAAATATCGTCAAAAAATCGGTATGGTGTTCCAGCATTTTAATCTGTTCCCTCATATGACTATTTTGAAAAACATGACACTTGCTCCGATGAAGCTCCGCGGTCTCTCCGAAAAGGATGCCACTGAGCTTGCCATGGGCTATCTGGAGCGTGTCGGTCTTTCAGACAAAGCAAACGCATACCCAAGCCAGTTGTCCGGCGGTCAGAAACAGCGTATCGCCATCGTCCGTGCACTCTGCATGGATCCGGACGTACTCCTGTTTGATGAGCCGACAAGTGCTCTCGACCCGGAAATGGTCGGCGAAGTACTCGAGGTTATGAAGGATCTCGCCCAAAACGGTATGACCATGCTGATTGTTACCCACGAAATGGGATTTGCCAAGGAAGTGGCCAGCCGTGTCATGTTCATCGACGAGGGCAAGATATTAGAAGAAAACACGCCGAATGAGCTGTTTGACAACCCGCAGAGTGAACGGTTGCAGGCGTTTTTGGCGAAGATTTTGTAGGAAATGATGTTATGTAATACAGATGCATCACGTCCGGAAGATGCGACGAATATATTATTTGTTTGCCTTACGGACCACAAGAGTTACTAAGAACAAAAAAATGTAAAAAAACAAGGGAGAAAATATCAAACTCGGTGCACCGCACCTCGAACATGTGATATTTTCTCCCTTTTTACATTTTTTAAGTTCAAGTAACTCTAATGGTCCTATCAACCCAAATAATATATTATCGCATCTTCCGGACTGCGTCTTGTCTGTCTTCCACAACATAATTCCCTTTAAAAAGGCTATCCAATCATCTCGACTGGGTAGCCTTTTGAACATCGGTATTTTGTCTATTCTACCGGGACTTCTGTTTCTGTGAGAGAAATATGCTCTGCTATAATTGCATTTACTTTCTCTTTGGTGACATCATCTAATGATAAATATTGTTGTTTTACTTTATCATTGAATGTACCGCAATCAGAATGATATTTGTATGTTGCTCCATTGATTGTAATTTCAATATTATTCATGCAATCGGTTGTACCATCAGCGTTCCATGAATCACTCAATAGTAAATCATATATAAATCGAATGTCCTCATTTACAGTAAGAGCTGCTTCTTCTTCAGTAAAAATATTCTTTATTGTTATTGGTACAACTGGGTCTATCATCATTTGACTACTTGCTAAAGCTTTTTCGGTTGCAAATATCCACCATTTGCCATTCATATTAATCTCAATAGTACCTTCTTGTGGACCATACTGATATCCAAATCCTGTACCAAAGTTGGATTGGTTATCTTCGGTTGGCTTTTCACTTCCGTCTATTTCTGATGTAATCTCTCCATCCATTACACCACAACGGGCTTCTACTGTACTTTCATGTCCAGTATCAAGATATAATTCACCATTTACCATGACCATTGGAATTAAATCCCCGCCAACAATGACTTCTTCAGAAGATTCTACATCTGTTTCTTTGATTGTTTCATTTACAGTTCTATCGGCTGGAGTTTTTAATGTGATGGCATATACTGTACCTACTTGTAGTGGGTCTGTTTCCATAGCCATTCCATCATAATAGAAAACAATTTCGTCACCAACAACAATGTCTGTATAACTGTCTTTATTTTCTATATTTAATGATACTGACCACCTTGAGCCATTTGGATATCCGTCTGCTGTCTCAGAATACATTATGATATAATCGTCATGTACTTCTTCTACAACTCCTGTTACGCTTGGCTTGTTTTCAATAATGTAGTTCATACTCTTAGTATTGCACCCAACCATACCAATCACGCAAAGCAATGCTAAAACTAATGCTATAAACTTTTTCACAGAATCATACTCCTCATCTAAATCAATTTGTCTAACTCTTTTTTATCTCTTTAAGTTTAGCACGCTAAAGCGCACTTGAAAATATAGTTCATAAAATCTTAAATAAAATATTTTTCTTGTAAAGCAACTTTAGAATTAGTTAGAGCCCGAAAAATTGTTGACTGTTTTTCACAATTTTTCGGGCTCTTAGTAATTCTTAGATTGCTTTAGCAGAAAAATATTTACCTGCCACAAACTCTGCATTAAAAATACTTTTTTACATCTGATGCCGTACAATCAAATACTCATTATCCAACTGATAGTACGGACAATCCCGGAAGCTGTCGGCAAGGAATTTTGCCATTTCATCTTCATCAAGATTCATTTCACAGCAATAGCATTCGTAATCATCATCGTACACATAATTGATACAAGTATCGCAATTGGACTGTTGCACCTGTTTTTTCTGTTTTGAATTAGGCTGCACTCTTAACGCCCTCTTTCTTTGATTTTGTCTTGATAATCCACAGAGTAAGCGCTGTCAGCACAAGTCCGATCACAAGTCCGACATATCCGTTGTTTGCAAAGCCTGCGATGAGATAAGATACGCAGCAGATAACTGCAATCATCATCGCATACGGAATCTGTGTATTTACATGCTCGATGTGGTCACATCCCGCACCGGTAGAAGAAAGAATCGTCGTGTCGGAAATCGGTGAAATATGATCTCCGCACACGGCTCCTGCCATAACCGCTGACATGGAAAGAATCATAAGTGTTGTCGCATCATTAGCAAAAATCGTGCACACAATCGGAAGAAGGATGCTGAACGTTCCCCATGAAGTACCGGTTGCAAATGCAAGTCCCAAAGCCACAGCAAAGAAAATAATAGGAATTATCGCCAGCGGAATGTTACTTTCGGAAACGAGACCGCTTACATAACTACCGATATTTAAATATTCGTCTCCGCAAATTCCGCTCAGCGTCCATGCAAATGTAAGTATCAAAATAGCAGGAACCATCGCCTTGAAGCCCTCTGCCAAAGAGTCTGTAAACTGTTTGAATGTAATTACCTTTCTCGGCAAATAAAGAAGTGCCGTTGCAATCATCGTAAAGAACGACCCGATAACGAGCGAATATGCAGACGAGCAGTTTGCAAATGCATCTTTAATGTTGGCTCCTTCCAAAATACCGCCAGTATAAAGCATCGCCGAAATACAGAACACGATAAGCAGTGCAATCGGAATAATCAAATCTTTTACTTTACCGTTTCCGACTGCTTTGTATGCATCCGCATCCTCATCTGTCTCGCCGGTCACTTTTGTCCCGAATGCCTCTTCATATTTTTTCATCTTACCGAAATCAAAATCCCAGATAATTATCAAAAATACCATCAGCAATGTAAACAATGCATAATAATTGTAAGGAATGGACTGTAAAAACAGCACAAATCCATCCAGTCCGGTTCCTTCCGGAAGAGAGGAACTGACAGCCGCTGCCCAGCTGGAAACCGGTGCAATAATACAAATCGGAGCTGCTGTAGCATCAATAATGTAAGCAAGCTTCGCTCTCGTAATTTTCTGTTTGTCTGTAATCGGACTCATGATTGTACCGACCGTCAGACAGTTAAAATAGTCGTCCACAAAAATCAAGGTGCCAAGTCCGGCCGTTGCAAACAGCGCCCCTCTTTTTGACTTTATATTTTTTACCGCCCATTCACCGTATGCCTTGGATGCACCGGATTTGGACATCAGAGCCACCAGCATTCCGAGAAGCACAAGGAAAATAATAATACTGATATTATCTGCCACCTTTGTGCTCATGATTCCTACCGTTGTCTCCATCGCTACTCCCACAGCAAAATCCGCATAGAGCAATGCTCCCACACAGATACCTGCAAGCAGTGAAAAATAAACTTCCTTCGTGATCAACGCCAATGCAATCGCCAAAATCGGCGGCACAAGCGACCAAAATGTACCTTCCATCCTTTTTCCTCCATAAGTAAAAATTTCAAAACTACATCAAGTATAACATGTATGTGCTTTTCGGAAAAGAAAAAAGGAAGAAAAATGCACTACTTTCTTTGTTTTTTCATATAATGAAGTAACCAAATAACGAAAAGAGAGTTTTATGAGCGAAAACATGACTTGCAACAACCAGACCTGCCCGACCGTCGGCTCACAATCTGCTACTGTCTGTCTTCCGGTTTCCATCAGCCCCTACGCGGTCACCGGACCTGCAACCGTAAAATGCCGCGGCAGCGCCGTCATCAACAACACCTGTCAGGAATGCACCGGAAAAGTAAACGGAAAATGTGATTTTGTCATTTCACAGAAAATCCAGATTGATCTTCCGGTAGAGTTCGGCGCAACGGTAAAAGTCGGCGATACATACGTCGATTGTGAATGTACCCCTTGCAAAGATATTCTTACCGGCGACGAAGGTCCGTTCCTGTTTCCTTCGGAAAAAGAAGACTGATGACGTAGTGGCATCCTACTGATGCTACAGCAAAAAAGGCTGTCCCAAACGCTTTCGGGACAGCCTTTTTATAATTTCATATGTTATTTTTTCTTTTCCGGAATCAGATAAATAAAAACAAGGGAACTAATCAGCAGAATATAAGGATAAAACAGATTCGGCATAATTTTAAATGCCGATATATTAGCTCCCAATTCTGTCGCCGCAGATACCGCAACAAGCATCTGGGCACCGTACGGGATAACTCCCTGAAAAACACACGAAAATGTATCCAGAATAGATGCAGATTTCTTCGGTGAAATATCATACTCTTTTGCAATTTCCTTTGCAATCGGATTTGCCATCACGATGGCCACCGTATTGTTTGCGGTCGCAATGTCCATAGCGCCGACCAAAAGCCCCATGCCGAGCTGTCCGCCCTTTTTCCCTTTGAATGTCCGTTTGATAAGCGAAAGCAATGCTGCAAACCCGCCGTATTCCTGGATCAGAGCACAGATTGCCGACACGAGAATGGCCACCATCGCCGTCTCAAACATACCGGAAGCACCGGACCCCATATTGCCGAGAATGCTTGTCGCTTCCACCGCACCGGATGCTAACATAATCACAGAACCGGTCACAATTCCGATCAGGAGAACGACAAATACGTTCATACCGATGATTCCTCCCAAAAGTACAAGAAGATACGGAATGACCTGAATCAAATTGTACTCCGGCACGGTCGCCGCGCCCACATCGGTTCCGAGGGATTTTATCGTGATAATCACGCCGGTTACAATTGCCGCCGGAAGCGCAATACCAAAGTTTTCTTTAAATTTATCCTTCATTTCACATCCCTGGCCGTTGCAGGCTGCAATCGTCGTATCGGAAATGAACGAGAGATTATCTCCGAACATGGAACCTCCGACCACCGACCCGACGCAGAATGCCACATCAAATCCCGTACTGCCTGCGATTGCTACCGCAATCGGTGTAATCAGCGTAATTGTTCCCACACTCGTTCCCATGGCAAGCGACACAAAGGCACTTACCACAAAAAGAACAAGAACCGCAAACTGCGACGGAATGATGGAAAGCAGACAGTACGCCACACTCTCCGCACTGCTTCTTCCGACTACGCCGACAAAAATACCTGCTGTAAGAAAAATAAGCACCATAGTCATGATATTCTTATCTCCGGCTCCTTTGGCCATAATCTCCAGCTTGTCATCAAATTTCAACTTTGGGTTCTGCAAACACGCCACCAAAAGCGCCACAAGGAAGATAACTACAATCGGAATATTGTAAAATCCCATCTCAATCTTGAGCACATATTCAAACAAAATACCGAGTCCCAGATACAGGACAAGAAATACCCCGATCGGTAATAATGCCTTGTAATTTTCTTTTTTCATCTTAGTTCTCCTTCATTAAACTGTCTTTTTGCAAGGCAGCTCTTGTTTTTCTGATCGCCGCCAGGGCCTCTGACGGCTTATCGATGGCAAGCACCGCTGTCTCCATCGGGCAAAATCCCGTGTTTGTACGATTTCGGATGGCATCGGTCAACTCACCGTATGACACCTTGATTCCATATTGTTCCAAAACAGCAAGCGCCGGACGGCTTACCACATCCGCATAAAGCTCTTTTGCACCGAGCAGCACATACAAAAATGCCGCCGCTTTACCTACCACCTTATCCGCAGCCGAAAAGCCCGCCGACATCTTTTTTTCATCGTAACAAACAAGCAACGGCTGCACACCCCGTTCTTTACTTATGTAAACCAATTCGCCAAGAACAAACGCGCAGGTCGCCTTATGCTCTGTCAGCATCCGGCACGCTCTCTGCAAATCCGTTTCCATCTCCATGTTTGTCCCCATCTTTATCCCCTGCTCTTTTCCACCAGGGTAAGAAGCACCGGTAAAATGAGGAGCTGAATTGCAATGCCCCACACGCCGGCTGTGATATAACTCCAGCTTGCACGAAGCGGCAATGAACTTTCGAGCAGATAAAATGCCCCGACCATAGCCAGACTGCGTGCTACTCTTCCGGCTATCTGTGCTGTAAGCACACGCAAAACAGGTTTACATAATTCATTTTTCATCCAGCCTGCTGTCAATCCGTAAACTCCGAGTTCAATCATAAGAAACGGTAACATGGCTGACACCGGCATTCCGGTCAATGCATGGCTTACCACCGGCGAAAGGATCCCTGTCACAAGTCCCGCAGCCGGTCCCATCAAAGCTCCGATAAAGAGCACCGGAAACTGCATCGGAAGAAACATCTCCCCGACACTGCTTCCTGCCCCAAGAGCCGCTCCCGCCGTATGCGCAAGCTGCGGAAGCACTACCGCTGCTGCAACCGCTGTAATAACAGCTATCGTTTTGGTACGGATTTTTGATACTTGAATCCACTGTACAAGATTATTCATTCTGGTTTTCATTTTTATTCTCCTTTTTCCGCAAAACTTTATTTCATTTTCACCGCAAAATCGGAAAGTGCCTCAGATATTTTAATCTGCTGCGGGCAGA
>JAFTWX010000018.1 GCA_017465095.1 Lachnospiraceae bacterium
ACAACAGAATATGAAACCTACACCTATGACGGCGAAGGGAACCGGTTAAGCAAGACAGAGAGCAGAGCGGTTAAGTCTGTGAATGAAACGACAGGTGAAATAACCACCACATGGGAAGAGACAGGCAGAACCTGCTATGTCATGGATACTTCCGGAGGCTATGCGCAGGTAATCGCAGAACTTGATGAAAACAAGGAAGTCAAGGTGATTTACACCAGAGGTGACGGAATTATTTCAAGGGAAGAAAAGTCAGAAAACGGCGAAAGTAGATTTAGGTTCTATCTCTCCGACGGACATGGAGATGTGCGCCAGCTGACTGATGAGACGGGAGAATATTATGACGAGGGCACCGGACTCCTTTTACGCTCTTACGTTTATATTATGTATTTTTACAAATCAACCGTAATAATTTCTTTGTCTTACGGTTTAAATAGCGATATCCGGAATTAAACCGTAATTTTTCAGGGGTTTTACGTGTGGTTTTTCCATTCCTGCTAATATGACCGTAATACTCCCATCACATTTACGGTTTGAAATTGCAAAATTGGAATGATAACCGTAAGGGCCCGCTAATCTTACGGTGGTATCAGTAGAAACCGTATATTAGACCGTAAAAACCCGGATTTTTTACGGTTCAAAATGCCAAAACCGGAATACAAGCGGTATGAATCGCAACTGGAGAGCCACAGAAAAAGAAATATAGACGGGGAACCGAAAACAAAGAAATAAACCCAAAGAGCCACAAAAGCGACAGCAATCTGCTGTCGCTTTTATCTATCATTTTTATAATGAAATCCAAATTACAATTATGACTGACTTTCGTTTGTCTCGTGATACTCTTTCTCTGTATTGACATTCCAAATCAGGGTTTTGTCTGTGCTTCCGGCCTTGATGGCGTTGACAGCCTCGATGGCGGTCAGCATGGAGTGGTCCATGTTGTTGTAACGGTGCTGGCCGTTTCTTCCGATACAGAAAAGATTTTCGATGGAAGAGAGGTAATCCTGTACCTTGTCGAACTGTTTGTAAGTTCCGAAGTATGCAGGATAAGCTTTTTTTACGCGGATGTGTGTGGCATCCAGCACATCTTCCTCGGAGATAATATCAATCTTAACCAGTTCGCTGATGGCAAACTTGATGAATTCTTCTCTCGGCATGTTCCACATGGAATCGCCTTCGTTACAGAAATATTCCAGTCCGACCCAGACCGTATCCTCGTTTTTGGCAGGAAGGTAAGGGGACCAGTTGTTAAATACCTGAAGACGTCCGATTTTTACATCCCGCTCCTGGATGTAAATCCAGCAGTCCGGAACGATGTTGTTTACGGTCTTCATCTTTGTCAGGTTTTTAATGAGCAGTTTGTTTACAAGAAGTCCAACGGTGATGAAATCGCGGTAAGGAAGCTCTTTTGCGATGTCGTGTACATCGGCCGGAGCGTCATCTTCCATGGCAATCACAAGATCCTTGACCGGCATTGTGGAGAAATAATAATCTCCGGTATAAACTGTCTTTTCGTCAGTCAGCTGTTCCATGGAGTCTTCCTCGCCGGAAATGGTTTTTGTGAATTCTACGCCGGAAATCTTTCCGTTTTCCTGCATGACGCGGGTCGCTTTTGCGTTGAATATAATCTCGCCGCCCATGTCGCGGATGTCGTCTGCCATTTTCTCCCAAAGCTGTCCCGGGCCGAGTTTCGGATAGAGGAACTGCTCGATGAGGGAGGTGGAATTGGTTTTATATTTCGGGTTGAACAATTTTGCAAAAAATTCGAGAATCACCTTTCCCAGGGAGAGCTCTTTGACACGCTGTGCGCCCCAGTCCGGTGCGATGTTGCTCGGATGAACACCCCAGAGCTTTTCGGTGTAGTCCTCGAAAAACATGCTGTAAAGCGGTTTTCCGAAACGGTTGATATAAAAATCTTCCAGAGAATTTTCTTTTCTTTTGATCACGCAGGAATACAGGTATCCGAATCCGGCCTTGATGGTGCGCCAAAGTCCCATGTTGATAAAGGTTTCCGGCTTCATGGAAATCGGATAGTCAAAAAACTTGCGCAGGAAGAAAATGCGACTGACGCGGGTACGTGTCAGGGATACACGGTCTTCCTTTTCCGGGTCCGGTCCGCCCTCTGCAAGGGTGACTTCACGTCCGAGGAGAAGGTCATCGCTGGCCGGTGCGCCCTGGAGAGGCATGATTTCTTTCCAAAGCTCGTTCACTTCCTCGTTTTTCGAGAAAAAGCGGTGACCGCCCAAATCCATGCGGTTTCCTTTGTACTGCGCCGTACGGGAAATTCCTCCGATATATTTGGTTTCTTCCAAAATAACCGGTTTAATATCTGTTTCTTTTAAAAGTCGGTAGGCAGCGGTAAGACCTGCCGGACCGGCTCCGATAATAATAGCTTTTTTCATTGTTTCAGTCCTTTGTTTTTTATTGTAAAAGTACCATACTTTATAATAATAGCTGATTTAAAGTATGGCGTCAATGCGTTGATTTTTTTTGCCCGCCCAAAAGCATAAAATCATGTTTGACGAAGTTGCGCCCACATTGTAAAATGGAAAAAGCGGAGGATAATATATATGATGAACATAAGAGGAAAAAAAGCAGCTGCATGGATGCTGCTCACAGGCATAATTTTTACATCATTGTTTAGCGATACAGCTATGATTTTGGCGGCGCCGACGGTATCTGAAAATCAGATTGCGCAGGATGTGACGGTGCAGGTGTCCGATAATCAGATTGAGATAAATACAGAGGAAACGGCTGACCCGAAAGGGACATCCGATACAGAAGACGCTGTAAAAAATCCGGCGGCGACTCCGGTTGCGAGTGAAGGAGCCGCAGTGTCCGACAATGATACACAGAACAAACCGTTGACAGTAGACAAGGTGACAGGCGTGTCAGTTACATCAAAGACATATACATCATTGGAAATTAAGTTTGCTGCATTGTACGGGCCTGCCGGTTATGAGATTTACCGTGGGACGAGTAAAAACAGCATGTCGATGATTAAGGAGCTGGCTAAGACACAGACTTCTTATGTGGACACGGGATTGACAACGGGGACAACCTATTATTACAAAGTGCGCGCTTACGCTGTCGATGCTGCCGGTAAAAAAGTATACGGCGCATTTTCCGATATCAGTGCAGCGATACCGCAGCTGACGGTTCCGGTGATTACATCGGCCAAATCCACAAATTATAACAAAATTAAGATTACGTACAAGAGAGTGACGGAAGCGAACGGTTATGTGATTTACCGTTCCACGAAAAAAAATTCCGGATTCAAGAAGATTGCCACAATTAAAAAGGGCAAAACCGTAACATATACAGACAAAAAACGTACCACGGGAAAGACCTATTACTATAAAGTCCGCGCATATCGCAAGGTAAACGGAAAGCGGGTGTACAGTGACTATTCGGCGGTTGTGGCTGCGAAAGCGTCGCTGAAGAAACCGAAAATAAGAACGGTCACCGTTGAGTCTGCAGACACAGCTCTTGTTAAGTGGAAAAAAGTGACCGGAGCTTCCGGCTACTATGTATATCGCAGTACAAAGAAGGACGGAAAGTATAAAAAAGCAGCACACATTAAAAACGGTGCGGCGACAGAGGCTTATGTTGACGGTCAGGAAAACGGAAAGACTTATTTCTATAAGATCCGCGCATACCGTAAGGTGAAAGGCAAGAAAAAATACTCGCCGTATTCCGGCATTTTGAGTGCGACCTTTAACCGCCTGGCATCGGGAGATGAGACGTACCAGCAGAAGGCCCAGCGTATTTTCGGACTGGATTATTACAAAAAATACGGTTCAAAAGAAGAGGCGGAACTCCACATGAAGACAATCAAGATTCAGGTGTGGGATTTTGCTGCGGACGGCGTGACGAAAGTCACAAAGACCAGAACGCTTACGGTACACAAAAATATCGCAGATACCGTACAGCAGATTTTTAAAGAAATTTACGAGGGAAAAGAAAAATTCCCGATTAAAAATGTAGGCGGATACAGCTGGAGAGGTGACACGTCACGGTCTGAGCACTGTTGCGGTCTGGCCATCGACATCAACTGGGAAGAAAATTACCTGATTGACAATGGTGTCATAATCAGCGGAAAACTGTATCAGCCGGGGGTTAACCCGTATTCTATCCCGACGGACGGCGAAGTGGCAAAGATTATGAAAAAATACGGTTTTTCCCAGGGAATTTGGGGAAATCGTTGTGACTACATGCATTTCTCCTATTTCGGGACGTAAGAGCGTGACAGCACAAGAAAGAGAGTAGTTGTATGGACAAGATAGCAGTACTGATTCCTTGCTATAATGAAAGTAAGACAATTGCAAAAGTGATTCGGGATTTCCGCAAGGAGTTTCCGGAGGCAAGTATTTACGTTTATGACAACAATTCCACGGATGAAACCGACCGTATCGCAAAAGAGAACGGTGCAATCGTGCGTTATGAGCGTAAACAGGGCAAAGGAAACGTAATTCGCAGAATGTTCCGCGAGATTGACGCGGAGTGTTACATCATGGTGGACGGAGACGATACGTATCCGGCGGATTGCGCGAAGGAAATGGTGCGCAAAGTATTTGAAGAAAATTCCGACATGGTCATCGGCGACCGTTTGTCTTCCACCTATTTCAAGGAAAACAAGCGCCCGTTCCACAATGTTGGAAATATACTGGTCAGAAAAAGCATCAACCTGCTCTTTAAGGCCAATATCAAGGACATGATGACCGGATATCGTGCCTTCAGCTATGAGTTTGTAAAGACATTTCCGGTGTTATCCAACGGATTCGAGATCGAGACAGAGATGAGCATCCATGCAGCAGAGATGGGAATGCAGATTGACAACGTGGTGATCGAGTACAGAGACCGCCCGGAGGGAAGCGAGTCAAAGCTGAACACGTTCCGGGACGGATTCCGGGTACTCCGCATGATTGTTCATCTGTTCCGAAACTACAAGCCGCTCTCGTTCTTCTCGTTGATCGCATTTGTTTTGAGCGCTGTGTCCATCGGATTTTTCGTTCCGGTACTTTTTGAATTTTTCCGGACCGGAATGGTCGGAAGGTTCCCGACACTGATTGTGTGCAGCTTTGTGCTGATCGCGGCGATTCTTTCCGTGTTTACCGGACTGATTCTGTCGTCCATTGTACACAAGAACCGCCAGGAATTTGAAGAAAAGCTTAGGAATGCTTATGACAGAAAGCAGATGCTGATGAAAAAGAAGTAGACAGAAGAAATATAATGTTTTTTATTGGCAAACCGGGATTCTCTAACCAGCTTTAGGGTTTTTACGGTCAAGTATTTGATTTTTGCCAATAAGACCGTATGTATTTCCTTGATTTACGGTTGAATCTATTAACATTTATAATATAACCGTAATTTTTCAGAGGTTTTACGTTTGTTTTCAACAATATAATAAATAAGACCGTAATAAGTATGTTATATTTACGGTTAAAAATCGCAAACTCAGAAAAGCAACTGTAAATCAATATCATTATTACGGACGAAATGCTTATAATGCAAAAACCGACCGTAATTTCGTAAAGTGTTTACGGTTCCGGTTGCCTAAAGGATGATATAAGCGGTACGAGCTGTTCAGAGTAAAATAAATATGTTATACAAGATATAATCAAGGACGCCGGTTGCTAATCTGCAATCTGGCGTCCTTCTGCGTTCATGTGATAATTTTCGCGGATGATAAGCTCCGACACGGGAACAATCTCGTAGCCCTGTTTTTTCAGACCGGTAATCATGGCATCGAGGGCGTCGGCGGTGTAGGTGGCGCCGTTGTGGCAGAGGATGATGGAACCGTTGCCCAGGTGCTTGTGCTCGCAGACTGTTTTGACGATGGAGTCGCAGCCGTAGTCTTTCCAGTCGAGAGAGTCCACGTCCCACTGCACCGGATAATATCCGCATGCCTCCGTAGTAGTTATGACATCGTTGTCATAATCGCCGTAGGGCGGGCGGAACAAAAACATTTCATAACCGGTCAGCTCCAATACCTTGTTATGCACAGCCATAATTTCTTCTTTGCATTCTTCGGTTGACAGTTGGCTCATGTTTTTGTGGTTTTCGCTGTGGTTGCCCAGATCATGGCCTGCGGCCAGAATCGTTTTCACATCTTCCGGGTAGTTTTCCACCCATCCGCCGGTCATAAAAAAAGTGACATGGACGTCATGCTTTTTCAGAATGGCCAAAATTTCTTTCGTGTCTTCATTTCCCCACGCTGCGTCGAAGGAGAGAGCTACTTTGGGCTCTGATGTTTCCACGCAGTAGATCGGGAGGTTGCGGCCGGAGACATTGCTGCTTGTGGTGAGCGTCCGCGGCGCAAGAAAGAAGAAGGCGGAGATGCCGAGTACGAGAAAGCCAATCGTCCATATGACATTTTTTTGTTGTATGTAAATTTCTTTTAAGCTCATAAAAGGACCTCGCAATATGTTTTTTAAATGTATGACCGGGAAAATAAAAATATGATAGGTGCAGCGGTGATTTTCTGCTATAATGGGGAGTGATGTGACCGCCTGCAGTTGACAACAGATGAGAAAGAAGAGAGAGAAAATGATCAGAAAAGCTTTTAAAACAGCATTTCCATATACGATTCCGATTTTGACCGGATTTTTGTTCCTTGGGATTTCCTACGGGATTTATATGCGTGCGCTGGGATTTTCGGCGTTGTACCCGATTTTTATGAGCATGCTTATTTTTGCCGGTTCCATGGAATTTGTGACGGCTTCGATGCTCCTTAGCGGCTTTAATCCGGTTGGGGCGGCCCTTCTCACGCTTATGGTAAACGCGCGTCACATTTTTTACGGCATTACCATGGTGTCCAAATATAAAAATGTGGGAAAAAAGAAATGGTATCTGATTTTCGGTATGTGCGACGAGTCCTTTTCCATCAACTGTTCGGTGGATGTTCCGGAAGGGGTGGACAAAGGATGGTTTTACTTTTGGGTAACGGTTTTAAACCAGTCGTACTGGGTGCTGGGCGCCACGTGTGGAGCTCTGCTCGGCTCGCTTTTGACCTTTGACACGAATGGGCTTGCATTTGTTATGACAGCTCTGTTTGTGGTGATTTTCCTGGACAGCTGGCTGAAGGAAAAGAAACATTTCTCTTCCCTGCTGGGGCTTGGCGTGTCGGTGTTGTGTCTTGTGCTGTTCGGCGCGGAAAAGTTCCTTGTGCCGGCCATGTGCGTGATTTTTCTCGTGCTTTCACTGGCAAAGCCTTTTTTGGAAAAGGAGGTGGCGTAAATGACACTTCTTCAGCAGATTATCACAATCGGTATTGTCATTGCCGTGACGGTTTTCACGCGGGCCATTGCATTTTGGCTGTTTCCGGAAGGAAAAAAGACGCCGGCCTTCATTCAGTATTTGGGCAAAGCACTTCCGCCGGCGGTGTTCGGGATGTTGGTTATTTATTGTCTCAAGGACTGCAGTCTTTTGACGGGAAACCATGCGTTGCCGGAGCTTTTGTCCATCGGGCTGATTACAATATTACATGTGTGGAAGCGGAATATGTTCCTGTCCATTGCGTCGGGGACGGTTTGTTATATGCTTTTGACAAGTTTTGTGTTCTAGGAGGAACCTATGGGAATCTGTTACATTGTTGCTGCCATGAAAACA
This sequence comes from Lachnospiraceae bacterium, assembly GCA_017465095.1. Lineage (GTDB taxonomy): Bacteria > Bacillota > Clostridia > Lachnospirales > Lachnospiraceae > SVFI01. The sequence goes on from JAFTWX010000018.1 coordinate 7,609, forward strand.
GAATACAGAATTGATAAAAACCCGGAGGATTTTGTGATTGCGGCGGACGGCGGTTATGCGCAGGAATTTGGTTGCAGACCGGATGCGGTCATCGGTGATTTTGATTCCCTGGGATATGTTCCGAAAGGGGCCAATGTGCAGGTATATCCGAAGCAGAAGGATGATACGGATATGATGCTGGCAGTAAAGCTCGGTCTGGAAAAGGGATATACCGATTTTATCCTGATCGGGGGATTGGGCGGAAGACTGGATCACACGCTGGCCAATATCCAGACTTTGGCATATTTGGCGATGCGCGGAGCAAAAGGCGTTTTGTGCAGCGATGAGGCAGATGTCTATCTGCTTTCGGGGGAGGCAACCGGTCAGGAAAGCGCTTTGTCGGTGCTTTGTTTTCCGGCAGATACCAAGGGGATATTTTCGGTTTTTTCCTACGGCAGACAGGCGGAGGATGTGTGTATCCGCGGTGCAGAGTATGAGGTAGAGCATGCCTGTCTTACGGATGATTTCCCGCTGGGAGTCAGCAATTCCTTCGTGGGAAGCGAGGTAACAGTGTCTGTCGGCCGGGGCAGACTTCTTGTGGTACGCCAAAAACAGGCGGATGCGAAATAAAGTGAGTGACAAATAAAAAAATCTGTGCTATCATGCTCTTTACATTCAGATATTCAAATCTATGAATTCACGCGGTCGCTCGATCGCAAAATTTCACGCAAATCAAACAGAGAGAAAGGAGATCTATGAAAAACAAACAAATAAGAGGAAGTCTGTGTCTGCTCGCAGCGGCGATGCTTTGCTTTTCGGCGCCGTGCACAGTGTACGGAGATTCGGACGGAGCCGTAATTGTGGAGGACAGTGCAATTATCGGAGGGGAGGTACAACAGCCGGATCCCCAGCAACCGTCACAGCCTGTCGTGCAGCCGTCGCAGCCTGTCATGAACCAGCAACCTGTCGCAAAGCCGGAGAAGAAAGATGAGACAGGAAAAGAGTCTGCACAGCCGCCGGAAAAGAAGCAGCCGGCAAAGGAAGAAAGCAAAGCTCCGGAGCAGAAAAATCAAAAGGCGGAAACCGTATCCCAAAACAGAATACCGCGGAAAGCCGCATCGGGGAAAACTTTCGTTGTGCCGAAAAATAAAGGGGAAAATATAGGGAAAACTGAGACAGAGGTGCCGGAGCAGGACCGTGTGGCAGAACTCCCGGAAGAAGCTCCGGAAGTAAATGGCTCAAAATCTGATTCGCCGGAACCGGTGTCCCTTCCGTTTCTTTTGGCGGGAATCGTATGTCTCGGGGCCGGAATTGCAAGAATTATAAGGCGATTGCTTGTTGCATATGGAAAACTTTAGGCCGGTGTGCTATAATGCTTGATAGTTTGAGTAAGCTTGGAAAGGAAATTTGGTATGCGTTTGGCAGGTCAGAAATGGGACAAGTTCATATGTGTATTGTTGCTCGTTCTTTCGGTGACTGCAGCGATCATCAAATGCTTTACCGGATTTGACATTGACGAAGGGTATGCAGTGTCGATGCCGTATCGTCTTCTGCAGGGTGACCGCATGTTTCTTGATATGTGGGAGGTGCACCAGACGTCTTCCTTTTTGCCGGTGATATTCCTATGGGTGTTTGATAAAATAACAGGTGCAACGAATGGCACGGTTTTGTTTCTGCGCGTAGTTGCCTCTTTGATTCATGCAGGTGTGACGGTTGCGGTTTATAAAAGCCTGAGAAAAAAAGCGGATACAAACTGGGCGGTGCTGCTTGCACTTCTCTATTTCAACCTTTTGCCAAAGTGGCTGATCAGCCTTGACTTTTCCATGCAGCAGGTTTGGGGCATGACCATCGTGCTTCTTTTGCTGGAGCGGGAAGTGCAGACCGGAAAAAACAGATATGCCTTTTGGATGGGTATCGTGCTGGCTATGACGGTTCTCGCATATCCGGGCATGGTGCTTTCGTACCCGGCGCTTGTCGTCAGTATGTGGGTGCTACACAAAGGAGAAGTTAAAACTAAATTTAATAAAGTGCTGATTATGACATTGGGCTGTGCTGTGATGGCTGCGCTGTTCTTTGTTTATGTTTTGCCCGCCATGGGAGTGACCGAATTTATAGAAAGTATTCCGATGGTGTTCATGGACGGAACGCATCAGTTTACGATGGAAACGAAATTAATGCTGTATGTATCACAGTGGCTGAATGTCTGTAAGCAGCTTTTGATATTGTCTGTACCGTGCATAATAATAACAACTGTTCTTTATTTTGTGTTAAAGCGAAAATATAAAATCTCGCTTTTGTTTTTGTCGGTGTTCCTTTTTGTTACCTCGGCGCTGGTGGTTTTTGCCAATGTGGCAGGTATTGCCATGGGACCGTTTCATTTCCAAGTGCGCTATCTTATGTTTTTCTTTTTTGCACTTGTGTGGAGCATTGCCGGCCTGCGAAAGGAGAAGCAGGAGGAGATGCGGTTTCTCTTCTGGGGACCGGTGTTCCAGATGCTGGTTGCCTTTGCGGCGATATTGATCTTTTCCAATGTGGGACCGGATTCCAGCAGTTCTTATCTGGGACTCGGATTGATTGCCGGCGGATGGCTGCTCTATAAAAAAACAAGTGTTATCAGCAAAAATTGGGAGCGGGCAGCATATGCGGTGCTGGCGTTGTTTGTTCTCAGTCTTGTATTCTGCAAAGGGTACTATGTGCGTATTACCGAGTACGGCCCGTCCAATATATTGGAAGAGCGCATGCAGATTAAGGAAGGCCCTCTTGCGGGAATTTTTGTGACGGAAGAGGATTACAACCGCATTACGGATGATTACGAAACGATACACCGGGCTACGGAAGGAAAAGAACGACTGCTCTATCTTGGCACGGAGGGAATATCCAACCTGTATGCACAGTGTGCGTTTGTTTCGCCGTCAACGATTTCCACGCCGGCGTTTAATGAGCAGTGGGTGACGTATTTTGAAATGTATCCGGAGAAAGAACCGGATGTGATTGCCCTTGCGAAGAATACCATTGATAACCGGGAGAAATTCTTTGCCGAAAACCCGCTTGGCATATGGATTGTGCAGCGGTATGATGTGGAGAGTATGGAAGAGACACAGTCTCTTTGTATCATAAAAAAATGACAGAAAGATAAGAGGAAAAATCATGAGCTGGGAAAGTCATGTAAGGCGTGTTGTCCCATATGTACCGGGAGAACAGCCGAACAAACCGAATATGATTAAACTGAACACGAACGAGTGTCCGTATCCGCCGGCAAAAGGCGTGCAGGATGCGATGAAGGATTTGAAGCTTGCGGATTTTCGGTTATATCCGGACCCGGAGGCGGGAAGTCTTGTCCATGTGCTTGCGGATTACTACGGACTTTCGGATGAGCAGGTGTTTGTGGGAGTGGGCTCGGATGATGTGCTTGCGATTGCATTCCAGACCTTCTTTAATTCGGACAAACCGATTCTGTTTCCGCAGATTACGTATTCCTTCTATGATGTGTGGGCAGATCTTTACAAGATTCCGTACGAGGCCGTTGTGCTTCAGGAAGACTGGCATATCAATCCGGAGGATTACAAGAGAGAAAACGGCGGAATTATTTTCCCGAACCCGAATGCACCGACCGGTCTTTTGGAGAGTCTTGATGCGGTGGAGGAGATAGTAAAAGCCAATCCGGATGTGGTAGTGATTGTGGACGAGGCGTACATTGATTTCGGCGGAAAAAGCGCGCTTGCGCTCATTGACCGCTATGAAAATCTTCTTGTGGTACAGACTTTTTCCAAGTCCAGGGCCATGGCCGGAATGCGTATCGGTTTTGCCATGGGAAACAAGAAACTGATCAAATATTTGAACGATGTGAAATTTTCTACCAACTCTTATACGATGAATCGTCCGTCCCTTGTCATGGGTGTGGAGTCGGTGAGAGACGATGCTTATTTCAAAGAGACGACAGCCAAAATTATTGCGACCCGTGAACGTGTAAAGAGTGAGCTTTCTGCGCTGGGATTTGAGTTCCCGGACTCTATGAGCAACTTTATTTTTGCGAAACACCCGGAGATTTCCGGTGCCGAGCTTTACGAAGCGCTTCGCGAGAAAAACATTTTTGTGCGTCATTTTAATAATCCGCTCATTGCAGAATATAATAGAATTACCATCGGAACGGATGAGGAGATGGATGTTTTTCTTGCCTGTGTGAAAGAATATATGAAAGAAAAAGGAGTTTAAGTCATGTCTGTTTTTACAAAATATCTCTATGTTTTTTTTGTTTCAATGGTACCGCTGATTGAATTGCGTGGTGCAATTCCGATTTCACAGTTGCCGGGAATAGAACTTCCTCTGCTTCCGTCTTATATTGTGGCAGTAATCGGAAATATGCTTCCGGTGCCGATTATTTATCTGTTTGCCCGCAAAGTGTTGGAATGGGGTGCAGACAAACCGGTCATCGGAAAATTCTTTACATTCTGTCTGGAAAAAGGAAAGAAAGGCGGAGAAAAACTGCAGGAAAAGGCAGGAAGAGGGCTGTTTTGGGCACTTATGCTCTTTGTCGGTATTCCGCTTCCGGGAACAGGCGCATGGACCGGTACGCTGGCGGCAAGTATTCTCGATATGGATTTCAAGTCAACGGTGGCATCGGTTATGCTCGGTGTTCTTTTGGCCGGTATCATTATGGGCGCAGCCAGTGCAGGATTGTTCGGTGCGCTGGGAGCGATTTTCTAGGAGATAGAAATGGCAGAAGATTACGTAAGCTACGAAAGTTTTGCCCGGGTCTATGACGAACTCATGGATAATGTTCCTTATGAACAGTGGGCGGAGTTTTATATAAAAAAATTAAAAGAAAACGGAATTGACACGGGAATTCTATGTGATCTGGGCTGTGGCACCGGAAATATGACGGTGCGCCTTGCACAGGCCGGTTACGATATGATCGGAGTGGATAATTCCGAGGAGATGCTTTCCGCTGCGCGGGAAAAAATGCCACAGGATGCGGAGATATTGTATCTCCTTCAGGACATGCGGGAGTTTGAACTTTACGGGACGGTCCGGGCTTGTGTCAGCTGCTGCGACTGCGTCAATTATATTTTGGACGAGGCGGAGCTGACGGAGGTATTCCGTCTGGTGAACAATTATCTGGACCCGAAAGGTCTGTTTGTCTTTGATTTCAATACGGATTACAAGTACAGGGAGATCATCGGTGATACAGTGATTGCAGAAAACAGGGATGACTGCAGCTTTATCTGGGAAAACTTTTACGATGAGGAGGACGGAATCAACGAATATGATCTGACCATCTTCGTGGAGGAAGAACCGGAGCTGTACCGCAAATATACGGAGACCCATCTGCAGAGAGGATATACCCTTGCACAGATGAAGGACATGCTGGAAAAGAGCGGCCTTATCTTCGAGGAGGCTGTCGATATGGATACCCGGGGACCGGTGACGGAAACCAGCCAGAGAATCTGTGTGGTGGCCCGGGAGAACGGGAAATAAAAAACATGCGGCGGTGAGCTGCAGCGTAGAGAAGAGGAAATGATTATGTCAGATTATATTGTGAGAGCGACGGCTGCAAAAGCACAGATCCGTGCCTTTGCCGTTACATCCAAACATATGGTGGAAACAGCGAGAAAGGCCCATCAGACCTCGCCGGTTGTCACGGCGGCGTTGGGTAGACTCCTTTCTGCCGGAGCTATGATGGGAAGCATGCTCAAGTCGGAGAGTGATTTGCTGACGCTGCAGATCAATGCGAGCGGTCCGATTCAGGGGCTTACGGTGACGGCAGATGCCAAGGCAAATGTCAAGGGATATGCCATTGTTCCGGATGTTATGCTTCCGCCCAATGCACAGGGGAAATTGGATGTCGGAGGAGCGCTCGGTCTCGGAATATTGAATGTCATTAAGGATTTGGGCCTGAAGGAGCCTTACTGCGGACAGACGGTGCTTCAGACCGGCGAGATTGCGGAGGATTTGACCTATTATTTTGCCACGTCGGAGCAGGTTCCGTCTTCGGTGGGCCTCGGGGTTCTGATGGAGAAGGACAATACCGTGAAGCAGGCGGGCGGTTTCATCGTGCAGCTTATGCCGTTTGCGGAAGAAGAAGTCATTGCAAAGCTGGAAGAAAATCTCGCTCAGATAAGCAGCGTGACTTCCCTTTTGGACGAAGGAAAATCGCCGGAGCAGATTTTAGAGGTGTTGCTTGACGGTTTGGATATGGAGATTGTGGACAAGATGCCGACACAGTTTTATTGTAACTGTGACAAACACCGGATTGAGAAAGCAATCATTTCCATCGGGGCGAAGGATATTCAGGAAATGATTGACGACGGAAAAGAGATTGAAGTCAATTGTCATTTTTGTAATACAAATTACAAATTTTCCGTGGAGGAATTGAAGGACCTGATGAAGCAGTGTAAAAGATAGGAGGAATCTTTATGCAGCATGGTTTCATAAAAGTGGCGGCGGTTACGCCGGAAATAAAAGTCGGAGATCCGTTTTATAATGCGGAGCAGATTTGCAAAGGAATCGACGAGGCGGAGGAGAGCGGTGCAAAGATTATCGCGTTTCCGGAGCTTTGTCTGACCGGTTACACCTGTCAGGATCTGTTTTTGCAGGAACAGCTGCTGGAAGCGGCCAAAGCGGGTCTGAAATATATTGTGGATTACAGTGACGGAATCGATGCGGTTATTTTTGTCGGTCTTCCGTTTGAAAAAGGAAATAAGCTTTACAATGTGGCGGCGGTGATTAATTGCGGCGAACTTGTTGGATTTGTGCCGAAATGTCACATTCCGTCCCACGGAGAATTCGGTGAGGGCAGATGGTTTGTGTCGGGAAATACAGAGCCGGAGGTGACCGAGTTTGACGGGATGGAGATACCGTTCGGAGCAAACCTGCTGTTTGAATCCGATGCTGTTTCGGGACTGAAAATTGCAGCCGAAATCTGCGAGGATTTGTGGGTGGCAGATTCGCCGTCCGTTTCCCATACGGCAAACGGTGCAACGGTAATCGTCAATCTGGCTGCATCCCCGGAAATGGTGGGAAAAGCGGATCATCGCAGACTTCTTGTGAGCTCGGCCAGTGCCAAACAGATTTGCGGCTATGTATTTGCCAATGCAGGAGAGGGAGAGTCTACGCAGGATCTTGTTTTTGCGGGCCATAACCTGATTGCGGAAAACGGAAAGATGGTTGCACAGTCCCCGGGGTTTGAAAACGGAATTCTTTACGGGGATTTGGATATTCATAAAATTTGCGGTGAACGGCGCAAAAGTACCACATCTGCACAGGGAACCGGGGATGGATATATGACCGTTCCGGTGGCGCTGGTTCATCAGGAGACAGAACTTGAAAAAGGAGTTTCTCCTTCTCCGTTTGTGCCGGAGGATGAGAAGCAAAGAGCGCAGCGCTGTGAGGAAATTTTGACATTGCAGGCGCTCGGACTGAAAAAACGGCTGAAACATATCGGTGGGCAGAAAGCAGTCATCGGTATTTCGGGCGGGCTGGATTCCACTTTGGCGCTTCTTGTCGCTGCGAAGGCTTTTGATATGCTCGGTCTTGCAAGAAAAAATATCATTGCGGTCACCATGCCATGCTTCGGAACGACGGACAGAACCTATGACAATGCATGTAAATTGTCAAAGACGCTCGGCGTCACGCTTCTGGAAGTAGATATCAAAAAGTCCGTGACACAGCATTTTGAAGATATCGGCCAGGATGCGGAAAAACACGATGTGACCTACGAAAATGCCCAGGCCCGTGAGAGAACCCAGGTGCTGATGGATATTGCAAATCAGCAGGGCGCCATCGTAATCGGAACCGGCGACCTTTCAGAGCTTGTGCTCGGATGGGCGACCTACAACGGCGATCACATGTCCATGTACGGCGTAAACGGCGACGTGCCGAAGACGCTTGTCCGTCATCTTGTCCGCCATTTCGCGCAAAACTGCGCGGATGAGACGCTTGGTCAGGTACTTTTGGATGTGCTCGACACTCCGGTCAGTCCGGAACTTTTGCCGCCGAAGGACGGCAAGATTGCGCAGAAAACAGAGGACCTGGTCGGTCCTTACGAATTGCACGATTTCTTTTTGTATTATCTGCTCCGTTATGGTTTTGCGCCGGACAAGATTTACCGCTTGGCGGTTTGCGCCTTTGCGGACATATATGAGAGCGAAGTGATTTTGAAATGGCTCAAGACATTTTATAAGAGATTTTTCTCCCAGCACTTCAAACGTTCCTGTCTTCCGGACGGACCGAAAGTCGGAACGGTAGGTGTATCACCAAGAGGAGATCTGCGAATGCCTTCGGATGCATCCGCAAGAATCTGGCTCGAGGTTTTGGAAGAAATGTAATATAAAAATCAATTTGGCAGCGTCTGAACGGTTTCGGCCGTTTCAGGGGCTGCTTTTTCTATGGTCGTGCGGATGGCGTCAAGAAGGACGCTGCTCGTATACCGGTTGTCGTCGGAATACGTAATATTGTCCAGGGACTGGGAATCATAAATTTGATTTGCCAGTGACTCCAGAGACGGCTCAATGAGCGGATACATGGTTGTGATTGCATCATCCAGCTGCACAAGTCGTATGGAGTTGATATTATTTTCGTCCAGGACAATCTCAAGCTCGACACTGTTTTGTCCCAGCATGAGTGTGGTGGTATAGATGCCCGGTATGTAAGCTGCTGTTTCGGCGCCTGCTCCGCTTTGCGGGTTCTTGTCATCGGATCCGAACATCAGAATAATAAGAACGAGAAACAGAATGCCGAGAAACAGGAAAATTCCGGTGTAAACCAGCTCTTTCATATGGAGTACGACGATCTTTGTTTTGGAGTGCATAACAGGCTCCTTGCGGAAACGTTTATACAATGTATGAAAGAGCCGGCAAAAATATTACCCCAGGATGCTTCTTGTGATTTTGTAACCGTTGAGAAGCTTTGTGATATCGTCGACATCATTTGTTTTCAGAATAAAAGCAAAGACATTGTCGTAATGTCCTCTTTGGAAAACAAGTACCACATAGGTTCCAGGTGCGTCCGGATCTTCGCAGACCATGGCACAGATGTCGTCCCGCTGGTAAAAATAATTGAATGACATTCCGGTTTTGTCGGCTTCCATGCGGGCAGTCAACCGGTATCCTAACATCATCGTATCGGTGAGATTCCAGAAATTGTAATCGTTTTTGTCAGCGGAATAGATACCCCAGATGACATTGAAAAGGTCATATTCCTCTTCGACCAAGGTATTTAAAGGAAACGGCGGTTTTGCGGCTTCGTATTCAGCCATGAGCTTTTTGTACTCATCCGAGAAGCCCGGCATAATCTTATCGGCTACCTGCTCGAACGGTTCGTAAATAAGAATGAGTTCTTTGTTTTTGGTGTGTGCTTCGCAGACAATGCTGGATAACTCCCTGACTTCTCTGATTTTATAGTAGGTAGGAAGCTGTACGATGACGTCCCCCTGTTCGTATTCGTATGTACTTTCCTCCTGCAGGGACAAGTCGCTGATGTCTACAGCCGGTTTTGCGTCCGGCATATTTTTGATACCGTTTTGTAAAATAAAGCGCGGTATAAAAAATATAGCCGCAGCGACAGCCAGTACGATGGCGATTACCTTTAAAAATGTTTTCATGATTTTCCTCCTTTAGCACGTGTTTCAATCTGCTGACGAAAGTATAGCATGACGGGGAGGAATGCGCAATTCGCCAATTTTATGTGGCGAAATATGTGAAAAATGATATAATAGGTCTGTCAGTTTTCAAAAAAGGAGATAAAATGAGATGAAATTTACAAAAATGCAGGGATGCGGTAACGACTACGTGTACGTGGACGGCGCATCGGAGCACATTAAAAATAAAGAGCAGCTGGTTCTTGCAGCCAGCGACCGCCATTTCGGTATCGGATCCGACGGTGTGATTTTTATCAATCCGTCCGAAATTGCGGATTTTGAGATGGAAATGTACAACGCAGATGCCAGCAGGGCGGAAATGTGCGGTAACGGTATGCGCTGTGTGGGCAAATTTGTATATGACCATGGTCTGACGGACAAAACACAGGTGGCTGTGGAGAGCTTCGGAAAGATCAAATATTTGGATTTGACCGTGGAGGACGGAAAAGTTTCCAAAGTCCGGGTTAATATGGGAGAACCTGAGCTCACTGCGTCTGCGGTTCCGGTTGTGTCGGATAGTGAACAGGCAGTAGATGAGGAGATAGATGTAAACGGCAAAAAATACCGCATGACCTGTGTGTCCATGGGAAATCCTCATGCCGTGGTGTTTATGGACAATGTTGCGGATATGAAGATTGAGGAGATCGGGCCTTTCTTTGAAAATCACGAGAGATTTCCGAATCGCACCAACACGGAGTTTGTAAAAATAATTGACGATTCCCATGTGGAGATGCGTGTCTGGGAGCGCGGAAGCGGAGAGACCCTTGCATGCGGAACCGGTTGCTGTGCGACGGCGGTTGCATGTGCGCTGAACGGGCATACGGGAAATCATGTTTTTGTGAAAGTGCTGGGCGGTGAAATCGAGATTGAGTGGGACCGCGAGAGCAATCTGGTCTACATGACGGGACCTGCCACTACAGTCTTTGAGGGAGACTATCCGTGGACGGAATAAAATTGTGAACATTTTATGAAAAATGACCATAAAAAGCGAAGTGTGATTCGTATTTTAGGTGTCAGAAAGGAGTTACTGACAGTGACGGACTTACAATTTGAAGAATGCATCCGTCAGATGACAGATGGCGACAAAGACGGTCTTCGTATCATATACGAGGAGTACATCGGATACATTTATGCCATTGTCATGGATGTTTTAAAGAACAAAGAAAACGCAGAGGATGTCAGCGCAGATTTCTTTATAAAGCTGTGGACGGTTGCGGCGTCGTATAAGCCGGGAAACGGACACAGGGCGTGGATGGTGCGCATTGCGCGGAATATGTCTATTGACTTTTTGCGCAAACACAGGCGGGAAGAGCTCAATGATCAAATGGAGGACGCCGGAGATAAATCCGATACGGACAGCTATGGACAGAGCATTTATGCCGGAGATACCGGAAGCAGGGTGGAGGATGAGGTAATTTCCGACCTTTCGCTGCAGGAGGCTCTTGCCATGCTCAATGAAAAAGAGAGGGAAGTAATCAATCTGAAGGTTGTGGCGGATATGACCTTCAAAGAGATTGCCGAGCTTTTGAATACCCCGATGGGGACGATCACATGGAGATATCAAAGTGCGATCAAGAAACTTAGGAGATGTGGATATGAGTAAAAATTTTGAGGAAGAGTATAGAGAGTATCTGAATGCGCAGGCTCCGGATTTGTGGGGGCGCATTGAGGCGGGAATTGACGCCGTTTCCTCTTCGGATGAGCGGGGCACGGGCAATGTGGTTCCGATCAAGTCCGGAAAGAAAAAAAGAAAGAAAAAGAAACAAATCCGTTATCAGCATTATCGGGCGATTGCTTCGGTGGCAGCGTGTCTGTTTGCACTTGTAATGATTATTCCGGTTTATATGCTGACCAAATCGGGCGAAAAAGATCAGGCAGCTTCCGAGGCTGCGGAAGAAATCGTTTTGACCGATGCAACCATTACAAACACGACAGAGGAGGCCGTCCTTGAAGAATCTGCTGTGGAGGAAAGTGCGCCGGAAGAGATGGCACAGGAGAGCGCTCCGACGCAGGAAGCGCAGCCGGGTGAGGACGGACAGGAGATGCAGTTTGAGGCTGAAACAGAGGCGGAAGCGCCTGCACAGGAACTGCCGGAGGACATGCAGGGAGATGACGATTTGGCGCAGCTTGCGACCGGGGACACTTCCAAGGGAGGTGCAACCGATGAGGACAGTTTTGCCCAGGAAGCATCCGGAGAAGAGACAGATACTTTGGAAGAGACGGCAGGGGTTTCGGAAGAACAGCTGCAGGTGACGATTGTGTCCGAGGAGGGACGCCAGGAAGCAGGAATGGTGTACGCAGCAGCCGTAGTCGGAAGCGCTTCGTCGGAAACAATCTCAATTATTGTGCCGGATGACAGCCGGATTGTATTGGAAATCGGCGCACAGTATGCAGTGACTCTGCAGCAGTTTGTGGAAGAGGGATACCGTGTGGTTGTGGATGCGGTGAAACAGTAACGGAGGGAAATATGGAGCAGAAAAGCAATAAGAAATTATATATTATCATAGGATTATCGGCTGTTTTGGTGCTTTGCATGGTGGCAATTTTTGCCGCATTGTTTTTCGGAGCCGAAAAGGACGGAAAAACAAGCGAAAATGTGACGGAAGAAAAGACGCAGTCCTCGCTTCTCGGAGAGGAAGTGGAGCAGGAGATGGCGCCGGGAGCGGCGATTACCATTGTAATCGGCGGATTCAAGGTGGCAGTGCCGGAGGATTACGGTTGCTTTCACGCAGAAGGCATCGGTCCTGTCATTTACATGGACGATGTGTTCCAGATGAAGCTCAAAGTAGTGGACGGGACATACGAGGAAGCAGCGGCAAATCCGGATAAACTGACCGCCGGTACAACCGATGCAGGCGGAAGTATTTTGCAGGACGTCAAAGAGGAGACCGTAAACGGAAAAGATTATCTGTATTATGTGATGGAGCTGGGCGGACAGAAGTGCTATGTCGTGTATACAAGAGTCGGCGACGGCTCCAAGCGTATGGCAGGCCAGATTGCAATGGAATCGGAAACTGTGACGGACGAAGATATACTGCGTATGTTCGATGAGATTACAGCCGGTGCGGTGGAGACCGATGAGCCGGACACCGATGCGGAATCGCTTTTGGAGAAGCAGTCGATTGCCAACCGCGGTGAAATTAAGACAGAGAGTACTTTATCAATCGGTGACAGCACAGTCACATTCCGTGTTCCGGAAGGCTATTACGGACAGGGACAGTTCAACTTGGATGATACGGCCAGCGAATATTTCCTGACGGACGATTACGCAGTGGAGGTGGATTGTCGTCTTATGATTCCGGAAGAGGACGGATATGAGACAGCGAAGCAGTATGTGGAGCTGATGTTTGATTGGATGTCCGAGGAGGTACAAAAGGATTTTTCTGTGCAGGAAAAAGAAATCGAAGGCACTACTTATTATTTTTACAATGTTTCCTATGAGGATGACGGAACGACTTACAAAGAAATGGTTTATGCTGCGGATGCGGAAAACGGCGGAATTTATGCTGTGACGGCGGATTCTGTTGACGATTCCGTAGAATTGACGGAGGAAGCGATTATAGAATTTCTTATGTTAAAATAAGAATAACGATATTACAAAGGATTGCGAAATATGAACAGGAACAAAAAGTTACTTTTTATCGCATGCGGTCTTTTACTGCTGATCAGCATTCTTGCGGGAATGCTGATTTTCCTATTGTCCGGAAAATCTGCAGGGAATGCGGACGGCGGGGAAGCTGAGGGGGCATGGTCGGCCCGGCAGCTTCGAAAGGGGCTCGAGACCGCGGTGGAATATGACGGGAAATACAATTCTTACATATCCTCGCCCGAGGAGGCAAGAAAAGCCATCCGGGAGTACGGGGAGCTGCAAAGAGAAAAATACTCCAATCCGAAGGTGGAAGAAATCGAGCTGGAGATGGAGAAAGAGTTCGGCCTTTGTGCAGTCAATCTGGGCGAGATGGACGAGGCGACGGCGGAGGATGTGCGAAGAGCCTTTTCTTATATGTATGAAACCTATCCGCAGCTTCACGGGACGCTGACGAATTTTACGGTAGGCAATTTTTACGGACAGAGTGCGTCTTACACGGCATTGACCAGAAATCAGGTATTCATCATCCATGAAACCGACGGGGAATTTCCTTATGTGGTAAAGTATGAGATTATACTGAATGCGGCTAAATTTTTTGACCGCGGCAAAATGCTTGCGGAGTGCGAAAGACAGGTGGCAGACGGATATTGGCCGGAGAATACGGATATTTCATCCATTGTTGTGCATGAACTCGGGCATCAGCTTTTGAACGTTTACGCCATGGATCAGTACGGATTGGAGGAAGCCTGGTACATTACGGAGCAAAATGCGGATGCATACAGCATGTACGTGACGGATTCCCTTGCGGACAATCAGACGGTGGCGGCGGAACTGGAGAAGAGGGCCTACGGCCTGTGGCAGGAAGCATACGGAAATACCGGAACCGTGGAACAATTCCGGGAGAGTATCTCCCTCTATGCCCGCGGTTTGCAGCCGGATGGCGGGATTTCTTACGGTGAGACCTTTGCGGAGGCGGTTGCGGATGTGTATTTGAACGGTGAAAATGCAGCCGACGCATCCCGGGCCATGGTGGAAGCTCTGGAAGAAAATTGACAGAAATACACAGAGAGTTCTTTCGTTGTTTGGCTTGAAAAACAATAAAATTTGTAATATCATAGAAGTGTATTTGGTTTTGTAAAGGAGAACTGTAAAATGTCAGACACTTATGTAGAACTTTTAATAAAGAGAAAAAATTCTCCAATCGGAAAAGCGCTGCGTTTTGCCTGTATTTTTATGGGAGTCATGCAGATTATGCTGTATGTTTTATCCAAAGGGTTCTTTTTTGTAGGGACAGCGCTGATATTTTTTGCCCTGGCATATTTTTCAGCCTTTATATTCCGCATCGAATATGAATATTTACTGGTAGACAAGCAGTTGTCCATTGACAAAATCATGAACCGCAGCAAACGGAAAAAAGTGGCAGAATACGATCTGGCGACAGAGATGGAGCTCTTTGCACCGATTGCATCCCCGCATTTGGAGCGTTACAAAGAGATGGTAAATGCCAAAAGGGATTACACTTCCGGAACCGGAGAAGGGGTTGTGTACGGCTTGGTGGTTCATGTGGAAAAGACACTGGAGCTGATTCAGCTGGAAGTGAGCGATGCGCTTTTGGAGCAGATTTCCATGATTTCACCGCGAAAGGTATTTAAGGATTGACGGAATCGGTTAAGTTTGATAAACTTGCCGATAAGTTAAGATAGAATTGTAGACTAAAATGAAGAAGAGACGGAGGAAAAGAAGATGGGTCAGATTATTGGTGAAGGCATTACATTTGATGACGTGCTGTTGGTTCCTGCATATTCGCAGGTTATCCCGAATCAGGTGGATCTCAGCACAAACTTAACCAAGAAAATCAAATTGAACATTCCTATGATGTCAGCAGGAATGGACACAGTAACAGAACACAGAATGGCGATCGCTATGGCAAGACAGGGTGGTATCGGTATCATCCACAAGAATATGTCGATCGAAGCACAGGCAGAAGAGGTAGACAAGGTTAAACGTTCTGAAAACGGAGTTATTACAGATCCATTTTCATTGACACCGGAGCATACACTGAGGGATGCGGACGACCTTATGGCGAAGTTCCGTATTTCCGGCGTTCCGATTACGGAGGGCAAAAAGCTCGTAGGTATTATCACAAACCGTGATTTAAAATTCGAGACAGATTTTTCTAAGAAAATCAAAGAGTGCATGACTTCCGAAGGTCTTGTGACAGCCAAGGAAGGTATTACACTGGATGAAGCGAAGGCCATTCTTGCAAAGGCTAGAAAAGAGAAATTGCCGATTGTCGATGACGATTTCAATTTAAAAGGACTTATTACAATCAAAGATATTGAGAAACAGATCAAATATCCGCTTTCTGCAAAGGATTCCCAGGGAAGACTTCTCTGCGGAGCCGGTGTCGGAATTACAGCCAATGTTCTGGACCGTGTAAAAGCACTGGTGGATGCAAAGGTTGACGTGATTGTTCTCGATTCCGCACACGGACATTCCGAGAACGTACTCCGCTGCGTGCGCATGATCAAGGAAGCATATCCGGATCTTCAGGTAATCGCAGGTAATGTTGCGACAGCAGAAGGTACAAAAGCATTGATCGAAGCGGGAGCAGATGCGGTTAAGGTCGGTATCGGACCGGGATCTATCTGTACGACACGTGTCGTTGCAGGTATCGGTGTTCCGCAGATTTCCGCGATTATGGACGCATATTCCGTAGCAAAAGAATACGGTGTTCCGATTATTGCGGACGGCGGTATCAAATTCTCCGGCGATATGACAAAGGCCATCGCAGCCGGCGGTAGTGTCTGCATGATGGGAAGCATTTTTGCAGGTTGTGACGAAGCACCCGGTACATTTGAATTGTTCCAGGGTCGTAAATATAAAGTATATCGCGGTATGGGATCTATCGCAGCCATGGAAAACGGAAGCAAAGACCGTTACTTCCAGTCCGATGCGAAGAAGCTTGTGCCGGAAGGCGTGGAAGGACGTGTTGCATACAAGGGAACCGTGGAAGATACTGTATTCCAGCTGGTAGGCGGTATCCGTTCCGGTATGGGTTACTGCGGAACAGAAACGATTCCTCAGTTACAGGAGACAGGCAGATTTGTTAAAATTTCTGCAGCATCCTTAAAAGAGAGTCATCCACACGACATTCACATTACAAAAGAAGCTCCGAACTACAGCGTGGAGTCATAAATACAAAAATGTAAGGCGGGTAGCAAAATGTTTCGCAACATCATGGATACAACAAGCATCCGGAAAATGCAGGACGGTTTTGCCGAGCTGGCAAATATTTGCATATACAGCGTCAGTGGAGACGGAAAAGAGCTGACTGCGGTATCGGGACACGAGCAGGATGCAGAGAAATTGTTGCAGCTTATCGGCAAACAGCACCTTATAAGAATGTATGACCGCATTTGCGCATCGGCGATGGAGGACCAGATCATCGAGGATACGGAATACTCCAATGTGAAAGTTGCAGCGGTTGCAGTAAAAGTAGAAAGCAAGCCAATATTATGTTGGCTTGCTTGTTGTGTTTTAGACATAGAACATTTGGATAAATCGGGAAAAATTGCCACCGGGTTTT
The DNA here is from genome assembly GCA_017465095.1 of Lachnospiraceae bacterium. Taxonomy (GTDB): domain Bacteria; phylum Bacillota; class Clostridia; order Lachnospirales; family Lachnospiraceae; genus SVFI01. The sequence continues at coordinate 24,400 of JAFTWX010000018.1, forward strand.
CCAAGGTTACGACGGAAGATAAGTTTTACCGTGCGCTGGATTTAATGCGCATGTGGATGACGGAAATCAGTGTGGCATATCATCTCAAGGATGAGGCCCAGGCCCAGAGCCGACGCAGCAAGTATTCGGAGACGGAGATGGGACAGGCGCTGAAACGCACGGAAACGATGACACATATCGTGCAGCTCCTTGTGGGAAATGAGCCGTTTGAGCAGTTGGCGGAGAACGTGCTTCTGTCTGCGGCTTCGTATTTGGAAACGGAACAGGCGCAGCTTTTGCAAATTTCCCGTGACGGCAGCAGTATTGCGGTCATTGCGGATGCAGCGGACATGGAGAAAGACCGCAGGGAAACAGCCGGGCAGTTTGGCTTTTTGCAGAGCGACAAAAATCTTGTGGTATCCGCAGGGACTGTATTGTCCCCAAACATGCGCAATGAGATGGAAGCAGAGCATATCCGGGCATTTATGTCATTGCCGATCCGCATTCGCGGCGAGATTGCCATGTATCTGTTTTTTGCGGAGAAAACCAAAAACAGGATATGGCGTGCGGAGGATGTGAAGTTTGCAAGCGATGTGGCAAAGATATTGCAAAGCATGCTGGACAGACGTATCGCACGCAATTCCATGGCAAGCTCCTACCAGTCGCTGACGGAAATTCTCAATATGGTGGGAAGTTGTGTGTATGTGACGGATATGGAGACGGGTGAAGTGTTGTTTGTCAACGACCTTCTGAAACGCAATTTTGAGGAGGAATTGGCTCACGGAACACTGAATCAGCTTTTGGATGAGGCCAGACCGATCGGGGTGCGGGAAGGATTTTACGAGCTCCATCACCTGGCACGTAAACGCTGGTATGACATGCACTACAAATATATTAACTGGGTGGACGGCAGAAAAGTTGCCTTCTGTGCCCTTTATGACATAACCGATAAAAAATTGTATCAGAGAAAGATTGAGCAGCAGGCGTACACGGACTTTTTGACAGGACTTTACAACCGCATGTGCTGCGAGAGGGATCTGGCACTTCAGATTGAGCATGCGAAACAGGAGAACAAACCGGGAGGGCTTTTATATCTGGATCTGGACGATTTCAAGCATATCAACGATGGTTTGGGCCATCAGTACGGCGATGTTCTTTTGAAATCCATTTCCAACAATCTGCAGCGCATTGAGGGAATCCAGAACAGCTGCTACCGTATGGGCGGCGATGAGTTTGTCATTATTGTACCGCCGGAGAGTTTTGGACGTTTTGAAGCAATCACGGAGGAAATTAAAGCGATTTTTGCGAAACCGTGGTTTTTGAAGGATGCGGATTATTACTGTACCATGAGTATGGGAATCTGCTATTTCCCGGAAAACGGGGAGGATGTGCAGGATCTGATTAAAAAGGCGGACATTGCCATGTACGAGGCAAAGAAAACCGGTAAAAACCGTGTGGCCGCATACTCAGACAATATCAGTACCACATCGGGAAAACGTCTCGATATGGAAAAAAATATGCGCAACGCCACGACGGACGGATACCGGGAGTTTGAGGTATATTATCAGCCGATTATTGATATTCAGAAAGAGGGTACGCCGTGTACCGGAGCGGAGGCGCTTGTTCGCTGGAATTCCGCTGCCTTCGGATTTATTCCGCCTTCGGATTTTATCCCGCTGGCAGAATATCTGGGGCTTATCAATCCGATCGGTAACCATGTGATGCGTGAGGCCTGCAGGGCATGTAAATATTGGAATGACCACGGTCATCCGGAATATAAAGTAAATGTAAACCTTTCGGTTGTGCAGCTTCTGCAGACGGATATCGTGGAGATTGTAAAGCGAACCCTGGATGAGACCGGTATCAACCCGAGAAATCTCACCCTGGAGGTGACGGAAAGTCTTGCAATCAACGATATGGAGCGCATGAAGGAGATTTTGAATAAGATCCGGGAACATGGCGTAAGAATTGCATTGGATGATTTCGGGACCGGATATTCTTCCCTGAATCATATCCGTGAAATTCCGCTGGATGTCATCAAAGTGGATCAGAGCTTTGTGGAAGATCTGGCTGAGGATTCCTATTCCCAGTCGTTTATTAAGATGGTGGCAGAGCTTGCAGGAGCGATCGGGGTCAGCATTTGTATTGAGGGTATCGAGACCCGTGAACAGTACAAAGTACTGGAAGGAATGCAGGTGCGCCTGGTACAGGGTTATTATTTCGATAAGCCGATGCCAAGAGGATTGTTTGAAGAGAAATATTTGTGTACGGATGAAAAGCCGGAATAAGGGGGAAAACGTATGGAAGATAAAGAACTCAGAGCGCGTCTGTCGCGCATCGAAGCTCATCTCGGGATGGAACCGTATGATGACAGCATGACAGCGGAGAAAAAAGAACCGGCACCGGTAAATATACAGACGGTCAAGATTGATAAGATCGGCGAATTACTGGTGTTTATCGAAGAAAAGAGACAGGAAACGACGGAGGAGGCATTCCTCGGTTACCTGAAAAAGATGGAGGATGTGCTCTGTCGGGAACAGGTAAAGATTGACGACTATGCGGAGAATCTTTACCGCAACTATGAGATTTATAAAAAGCGCCATGAGGCAGATGCTGCAGTTGCTCCTGCAGCGGAGCCGGCGGAAGAAATCGGAACACCGACGACAGTTGCCGAGCCGTTTGCGGAAACCATGACGGAGACTGCCACGGTACCGGTGGAAGAGCCGGTGACTTTGGAAGAACCGATGACGCAGGAAGAGCCGGCGACTTTGGAAGAACCGGTCAAAGCTGCACCGGCAGCAGCTCCGCCGCAGCAGTATACATACAATAAACCGGCGAAAAAGACAGATATGGAATTCGGAATCGGTGCGGTTGTGCTCAGTATTGTCGGAGCGCTGTTCATCATCGCTTCCCTTGTAATATTCGGATTGAACTTTATGGACAATCTCCAGCAGGGAATTTTCTTCTATGTGCTGGCAGGTGTTGTCATTGCTTTTTCGGAGCTTGTGCTTCGCAAGCATTTGGAGCGTTTTGCCCAGGCTGTGACCGGAATCGGAGTCTGCGTGCTTTACACGGCGACGATTCTGAATTATCTGTATTTACATACTATGAATTCGGTGGCAGCGCTTTTGGCGACGGTGGCGATTTCGGTTTTTGCACTGCTTTTGAGCCGCAAGCGGGAGTCGGCGTCCCTCCGCATGATCGGTATTTTGGGATGTTATGTGTCGCTGATGCCGCTGGATAAGTTTGAGTCGCAGACAGAATTTATTGTTCCGTGTGTCATTCTGTTGATTGTCAACACACTCTATCTGCTTCTGCCGGTGGGCAGAAACGACAGGGCTGTGCGCAATGTGCACTCTATGGCCAATGCCGTGGCTTCGTGCTATCTCGTAGTTACAGCCTGGATTTCCGAGTTGGCAGCAGGATGGATTTTTGTGTTTGTTGCTATTATGCTTCTGATTCACTATGTGATTTACTACAAGACGGAGATGAACGGCAGTCTGAAGGGATTTTTTATTACCGGACAGATTGTGCTTCATATCCTCCTTACATTCATTGTGTGGGATGAGAAATTTTATGTTTTGGCAGCGGTCGCACTTGCGCTCATACATGCAGCAGCTGTCTGGCTGTACCGTGAAACGGAGCTGAACTGGGTAGGTGTACACTGCTGGGCTGCTTTTCTTGCCCTTGTGGGCAGCAGTATGACAAACGGTGCATTCCTTGTGGCAATATCGGTGATTTACGTGATTTATCATGTGCTTCCGGTATTCTTTAAAGGCGGGTTCAGTATATCCAATAAACTTGTGGCGATTGTTTCTGCCTTTATTTTCCTTGCCAATATGCACTCGGATTCCAATATGCAATACGTGCTGCTCGCAGCGATTGTAATATCGATTTTCTGTGCAAGCTATGACAAGGTGTTCCATGAAATTCTTGTGATGTTTGTTTTGTGGGCGTTTGGACTGTTCGGATTTGAACAGATGGCCATTGCAGTTCCGCTTTCCATGGTATTTCTTCTGCTGTGTGTTGCGTTGTTTACCAAGGTGGATGTGTACAGGGACGACTATACCAAGTACCTTGTCGGTTTTGCGTGGGCGTTTAACGGAATCGGTCTTTTCGGCAATGCCTTTGAGATGTATGATCCGAGCCGGATTTCCATGACGATTATTTTGTTGGCGGAATCAGCGCTTCTCATGCTGTTATTCTCAGAGACCGCGGGCACAAAAAAAGAAAATGTTGTTACATGCAGAGCACATGCGCTGAGCATTTTCTACACTTACATGGTGTTTGCATTCGGTATTGATATGCCGATCGTGGTGAGCATTCTTCTCATGATCATTGCCATTGCATCGGTTGGTGCAGGATTCTTGCTGAAAGTAAAAAGTGTGCGTATTTACGGGCTTTGTATGTCGCTGTTTGTCTGCGGTAAACTTCTGCTTGTGGATTTTGCCGATGCACAGTCTGCGGACCGGGTGATTTCCTTCCTTGTGGTGGGAGTGATTGCCCTTGCCATTTCTTATTTGTACATGCGCATTGAAAGAAGCCTTGCAGAAAAAGAAAACCTTTAATTTCTATAACAGTTGTGTTATTATTAGGGGTGGAAATTTAAAATAAAGAGGTTTGCAATTATGGAAAACAAAGACATGATGGAAAATACTGAAGCAAAGGAAGTTGTTTCCAGAAACTTTATTGAACAGGAAATAGATAAAGATTTGGCGGAGGGTGTTTATGACACCGTCCATACCAGATTCCCGCCGGAACCGAACGGATATCTTCATATCGGACATGCCAAGAGTATTCTTTTGAATTACGGTCTGGCACAGCAGTACGGCGGAAAGTTTAACATGCGTTTTGACGATACGAACCCGACCAAGGAAAAAATTGAGTTTGTTGAGTCCATCAAAGCAGATATCCAGTGGCTCGGTGCAGATTGGGAAGACCGTCTGTTCTTTGCATCCGACTATTTTGACGAGATGTATGAAGGCGCAGTTAAGCTGATTAAAAAGGGAAAAGCTTACGTTTCCGATCTTTCTCCGGAGCAGATCCGTGAGTACCGCGGTACGCTGAAGGAGCCGGGCAAAAAGGACCCGTACAGTGACAGAAGCATCGAAGAAAATCTGGAGCTGTTTGAGAATATGAAAAACGGAATGTACGAGGACGGAAGCAAGGTTCTCCGTGCAAAGATTGATATGACATCACCAAACATCAATATGAGAGACCCGATTATTTACCGCGTGGCTCATATGACACATCACAATACAGGTGATAAATGGTGTATTTATCCGATGTACGATTTTGCGCATCCGATTGAGGACGCCATTGAGGGCATTACACATTCCATCTGTACGCTGGAGTTTGAGGATCACAGACCTCTTTATGACTGGGTTGTAAGAGAACTGGAATATCCGAATCCGCCGCGTCAGATTGAGTTTGCAAAGATGTATCTCACCAACGTGGTGACCGGAAAACGTTATATCAAAAAGTTAGTGGAAGATAAAATTGTGGACGGCTGGGATGACCCGAGACTTGTCTCCATCGCAGCACTTCGCAGACGCGGTTTCACACCGGAGTCCATCAAGCGTTTTGTTGAGCTTTGCGGTGTTTCAAAAGCCAACTCTTCCGCTGAGTATGCGATGCTTGAGTACTGTGTACGCGAGGATCTCAAATTAAAGAAATCCCGTATGATGGCAGTTCTGGATCCGATTAAGTTAGTGATCGACAACTATCCGGAAGGTCAGACGGAGATGCTGGATGCAGCAAACAATATGGAAAATCCGGAGCTTGGTTCGCATCAGGTTCCGTTTGAAAGAGAGCTTTACATCGAGCGTGAGGACTTCATGGAAGAGCCGCCGAAGAAATACTTCCGTCTTTTCCCGGGCAATGAAGTGCGTCTCATGCATGCGTATTTTGTAAAGTGTACCGGATTTGAGAAGGATGAAAACGGTAATGTAACTGTGGTACACTGCACATATGACCCGGCGACCAAAGCAGGTTCCGGCTTCAGTGAGCGTAAAGTAAAGGGAACCATTCACTGGGTTCCGGTATCACAGGCTGTAAAGGCGACGGTTCGTCTTTATGAAAACCTGATTGATGAGGAAATGGGTGTGTACAATGAGGACGGAAGTCTGAATTTGAATCCGAATTCTCTTCAGGTGCTTGAAAACTGTTATATTGAGCCGGCGATTGCAGGAGCCGGGGCTTACGACAGTTTCCAGTTTGTCCGCAATGGATTTTTTGCAGTGGACTATAAGGATTCCAAAGAGGATGCGCTTGTATTTAACCGCATCGTATCGCTGAAGAGTTCTTTCAAACTGCCGAAATAAAGTAGTTTATAGGGGGAAGTAGATATGGGATTGTTATCCGGCTTAGGTGCATTGGGACTCGGTAACCTTGAAAATGCAACTCTATATGAAACAAATGATAGTAAACAAAAGGGACAGGCAAAAGAAAAAGAAGTTCCGCCGGAAGTAAAAGAAGCGGATATGCTTTTTGACAAGACATATACCTGTCCGGTCTGCGACCAGGAATTTAAAGCTAAGACCATCCGCGCCGGAAAAATCCGTATGCTCGGAACTGACATGGATCTTCGTCCGAAGTATGAAAATATTGACATGATGAAGTACGAGACGATTGCATGTCCGCACTGCGGGTATGCAGCTCTCAGCCGCTATTTTAAATACATGACATCCATGCAGCTGAATCTGATTCGTACCAATATCTGTGCCAACTATCATCCGCATCCGATGGATGGTGAAATTTACACCCACGAGGAGGCGTTGGAAAGATATAAACTCACATTGGCCAATGCGATTGTAAAACGTGCCAAAGCCAGCGAGAAAGCATATATCTGTCTCAAAACAGGATGGCTTATGAGAGGAATGACTGAGGCACTTGATCAGAAAGCGCCGGAATATGCAGCGAAAAAAGATGCCTATGAGCGCATGGAAAAAGAGTATTTGAAAAATGCGCTGGAAGGATTTTTGGCTGCCCGCCAGACGGAAGGATTTCCGATGTGCGGAATGGATGAGATTACGATGGACTACCTCATTGCCATTCTGGCTATGGAATGTGAGCAGTATGATTTGTCCCTCAAAGTGCTCAGCACGGTGATTACATCGAAAGGTGTCAACGGCCGTGTGAAAGAGAGAGCGCTTGATGCAAGAGATATGCTCCGTGAAAAGATGAAAGCGCAGAGAGTTGAAAAGTAATAAGAAAAAAGAAGCGTCGTAGGATTTGACAATCTTACGACGCTGTTGTTTTTTATTCACTTTTCGTATTTTCTTTTTGGAGAAGTTCCAAATAATATCCGGTCTTTGTCGCTGTAAAATACGGATGAATCCAGAGCATTCCCAAACCGAAGGTCATAAGACCGAGGCAAAAGACACCGGCAAAGCTGACAATCAGATAAAAATAGCTTCCGCGATGTCCTTTCATCAGGCGCTTGCTGTGTGCAAGGAGCTGAGTCGGTGTTTCGTCCGGATAATCCAGCACCAGATACAGAACCTGTGAGTAATCCAGCTGAATCAGTGTCACCGAGATGAGCATGAAAACTGCTCCGGCGGCCACTGCCAGGGACAAATAATAATTTTCGGTAACAATCATAGCCGCTGCGGCGACCGCGCAAGGGATGGCGCACAATACGGATTTCAGCAAAATCAGCAGATAGGCAAAAAGTGCCCGGTCCGCACATGTGTGAAATCCGATAAATATATCACCGCATCGGAATTCTTTGTCACGGAAAATATTCAGATACAAGTGGTTTTGTCCTACCACGAAGATGGCGGACAAAAGTACGATGATAAAGTTTGCAGCATAATATATAAGCAGTCCGGACGGGGTTTCCAAATTGACTGTCAACTCCAAAAGAGTCAGACAACCGGAAAGAATCAAATCCATGAGGACATAAGCCGAAACTGCTGTCTGATATTTGCCCAGTAGTTTTGCCCGGGCATCTGCCTTGAGGGCAGAGGATGATTTTAAATAGTTCATGTTAGCTCCGTCTGTCTGCCGGCCTACACGGCGGCTTCGAAATTCATACCGCGGAGAGCATCGGCATTCTGCTGTTTTAATGCTTTCTGGTATGGATTTTCTTCGTTTGAATATTGGATTTTGGTGGCGGTTTCTCCGCCGGCAATGTAAGATCTGCCACACTCCGGACAGATGGCTGATTTCAGGCGCACGCTGGCCTGAAGGACTTTGCCGTCACCCTGCGCAGCTTTTTTAAATGCGTTGGCGACATGCTCCTGCTCGTGAGCGCGCACGCGGGAAGCTGCTGCTGACGGTGAAATATGTGCAGCCGCTTTAAAGGATACCATTTCATCGGATCCGTCCTGATATTTGCGTTCTTTACAAGTCTGACAATCGGCAGGTGAAGAAGCGCGTCCGACTTTTTGTACATCGGATTCTCCCGGATTTTTGTTGATGGATCCGGAAGCGCCGACGGATGACGTCGGCTGAAAGCCGTAGCTGTATGCACCTGCATATCCGTTAATCTGTGGTGTCATCTATGCCACCTCCCTGCAAGGATGGGTATGCTTCCTCCAACGCCTCGTCGAAGGTCTGCCCATACATGGATTCATAGGTAGTGTTGAGCATCTCCCTGTATTCACTGCTGTTAAATACAAGATAAAAAACAGAGGATGTAAGAATGACGGAAAAAATAAGTCCCACAACAGACGCTGTGATTCCGGCACGTGCAGCGTAATTCATCTTCGGATGATCGCCCTTGGACAAAATCGCGAAAAGAATGCTGAGACCGCCTGTAATCATGGCAAAGAAAATAAAAGCACATGACATAAATGTCAAGACGCCCATGATCAGGGACAGTATCATGAAGATATTCGGTTGTTGCGGTTTTTCTGCGTATTGCTCAGGGGATGAGCTTTCCAGATAAGCTTGGAAATCCTGCTGCTCCGTATTCTGCTCCATCATATCTCTCCTTTGTTTGATTACATTCATAATACCATGAATTTAGCATTGAATAAACCCTTTTTTTTGATTATACTTAGAGGTAGAAACTTTTGGTTGCGGGCATGTTTTTGATGAGACAAACCGCAAAATATAACAGAAAGTATGGAGAGGATTTATGAAGAGGAAATTGCTATCGATTATCATGTGCATGACACTTGCGTTGTCTGTGGTTGCCTGCGGCGGAAAGGCGGCAGAGGAGACCGTGACGGAAGAGACTGTGGAGGTCACGGAAGAAACAGATGAGGCAGAGGAAGTACAGGAGAGCACAGAGGAGCCTGCGGAGGAAGAGGCGGAAGAAGAACCGGAACAGCAGGAGTCGCTCATGGGCTTTAACATGATTGAAAACGGAGATTTTGCCGGCGGTCTCGGAGACTGGATGACTTACTGCGAGGGCGGTTACGGCACTATCGAGGTAAATGCCGACGGACAGCTTGAGACAAAGATTACGATGATCGGCACAAAAGAACACGGTGTGCAGGCTTATTACGACGGCTTCGGATTGGAGCAGGGATGCGTGTACGAGATGTCTTTTGATGCAGCTTCCAGTGTGGAGCGTGATGTGCAGTACCGCATCCAGATCAACGGCGGAGATTATCATGCATATTCTCTTGAGGAGATTGCGCTGACACCGGAAATGCAGCATTTTAACATCCAGTTTACCATGGAGGAAGCCAGCGATCCGGCGCCTCGTCTTTGCTTTAACATGGGACTTGTGCGTGATACGGCTGCAGATATTGCGGAGCACAGTGTTTATTTTGATAATTTTGAACTTTATTGTATCGACGAGAGCAACCGCGCGGGAGCAGCTGCAGGTGTAGAGACTCCGAGTGTGCGTGTGGACCAGATCGGTTACTTGCCGGCAGATAGCAAAGTCGCAGTTTTCACAGGCGATGCCATCGGCGACAGCTTTACGGTTGTAAATGCGGACGGAGATGTGGTGCTTGAAGGAGCTATGACGGAAGCCAAAGACAACGCCAACACCGGTGAAAAAGAAGCGACCGGAGATTTCAGCGATGTCAAAGATGCAGGCACTTACAAAGTGATCGGCGCAGACGGCGCAGAGTCTTATGAGTTCGCGGTCGGCGATGATATCTATGCCGACGCATTTAATGATACAGTGAAAATGTTATACATGCAGCGCTGCGGCGTAGAGCTTTCTTCTGATTTGGCGGGAGATTTTGCTCACGGCGTATGTCACAATACAGACGCTGTTATTTTCGGAACAAGTGACAAGATTGATGTTTCCGGCGGATGGCACGACGCAGGTGACTACGGAAGATACGTGGTTTCCGGAGCGAAGGCTGTTGCGGATATTATGCTTGCATATGAAAGTTATCCGGGCGCATTCGGCGACGAAGTGGGCATTCCGGAAAGCGGAAACGGAATTCCGGACATTTTAGATGAAGCAAAATATGAATTAGACTGGCTGTTCAAAATGCAGGATGCTGCAAGCGGCGGCGTATACCACAAAGTAACCTGCACAAACTTCCCTGGTATTGTAATGCCTGAGGAAGAGACGGAAGAACTTGTTGTAACTGAGATTTCCAACTGTGCAACCGGAGATTTCGCAGCAGTTATGGCGATGGCAGCAAGAGTTTACAAAGATATTGACGCAGCTTATGCGGACAAATGTCTTTTGGCAGCAAAAGACGCTGTTGCTTACTTGGAAAGCAACACAGACAACGGGGAAGGATTTAAGAATCCGACCGAAATCGTAACCGGTGAATATCCGGATGCAAATGACAGCGACGAGCGTCTGTGGGCGTATGCAGAGCTTTTCAAAACAACAGGCGACAATGCATACGGAGAAAAAGCAACTGAGTTTGCGGATGCGTCTGCAGGACTCGGCTGGGCAGATGTGGGATATTACGGTGCGTATGCATACGTGACAGCATCCGGCGCAGACAAGGCGTTTGCCGGCGAGATGAAGACTTACATGGAAAACGGATGCAAGAGCATTGCGGACAATGCCGGTGCGGATGCGTACGGTTGCAGTATTACCGGCGTGTTCCCTTGGGGAAGTAATATGACCATTGCCAACAACGGTATGCTTCTGCTCATGATGGATGAAATTAACGGAAATGATACATACAAAGAAATTGCAAAAGAGCAGATGCACTATCTGTTCGGTAACAACACGACATCTTACTGTTTCCTGACCGGATACGGAAGTCTGTCACCGGTTGGCACACACCACAGACCGTCCCAGTTCTTAAAGAGCACGATGCCGGGTATGCTTGTGGGCGGACCGAACAGCAATCTGGAAGACCCGTATGCACAGAACGTGCTTGCGGACGCGCCTGCGGCTAAATGCTACGTGGATAATGAGCAGAGTTTCTCTTGTAATGAGGTTACCGTATACTGGAACTCTCCGCTTATCTATCTGATGGCCGGAGCGGCAGAATAAATGTAAGGAGAACAACATGGACATCAATGTAAAACTTGCACAGGAATTAGGCATAAAGAAAGAACAGGTAGAAGCTACCGTAAAGTTGATTGATGAAGGAAATACTATTCCGTTCATCGCCCGTTACCGCAAGGAGGTAACGGGTGCACTCAACGACGAAGTGCTTCGTAACTTATATGAGCGCCTGAATTATCTCCGCAACTTAGAGGAGAAAAAACAGAGCGTAATATCCAACATCGAAGAGCAGGGCAAACTGACCGATGAACTTCGTGAAAAAATTCTGGCAGCGGAAACGCTTGTTGTGGTGGAAGACCTTTACCGCCCGTACAAGCAGAAGAGAAAAACAAGAGCATCCGTTGCAAAGGAGAAAGGTCTGGAGCCTTTGGCAGAATTGATTCTTGCTCAGGAAATCACCACATCTCTTGCCCAGGAAGCAGAGAAATATGTGGATGAGGAAAAAGGGGTAGCAACGGCAAAAGAAGCCCTTGACGGAGCCAAAGATATCATCGCAGAAAAGATTTCCGACGAGGCGGATTATCGTATTTATATTCGTAAGATGACCTTTGAGGAGGGTAAGATTGTCAGCAGCGCCAAAGATGCCAAGGAGCAGAGCGTTTATGAGATGTACTATGAGTACGAAGAGCCGATCAAAAAAGTAGTCGGTCACAGAACGCTTGCTTTAAACCGCGGTGAAAAAGAAAAGATGCTTGTTGTCAAAGTGGAAGCACCGGTGGATCGCATTTTAGGTTATCTGGAAAAACAGACAATCACAGCGGAGAATCCGGAGACAACACCGGTGCTCAAGGAGACAATCGCAGACAGTTACAGCCGTCTGATTGCACCGGCCATCGAGCGTGAAATCCGCAACGAACTGACCGAGAAAGCGGAGGACGGAGCCATCACGGTATTCGGTAAAAATCTGGAGCAGCTTCTGCTTCAGCCGCCGATTGCAGGTCGTGTGGTGCTTGGTTGGGACCCGGCGTTTCGAACCGGTTGTAAGCTTGCGGTGGTAGATCCGACAGGTAAAGTGCTTGCGACGACTGTCATCTATCCGACGGAACCGCAAAATAAAGTCAAAGAGTCCAAAGAACTGTTAAAGAAAATCATTAAGAAATACAACGTATCCCTGATTTCCGTAGGTAACGGAACCGCTTCCCGCGAGTCGGAGCAGGTCATCGTAGAATTGCTCAAGGAACTGGATACAAAGGTGGAATATGTTATCGTCAATGAAGCAGGAGCTTCGGTTTATTCCGCATCCAAGCTCGCAACGGAGGAGTTTCCGAATTTCGATGTGGGACAGAGAAGTGCAACATCCATCGCAAGACGTCTGCAGGACCCGCTTGCGGAGCTTGTAAAAATCGATCCGCAGTCCATCGGTGTCGGACAGTACCAGCACGATATGAACCAGAAAAAACTCGGCGAGGCACTGGAAGGTGTCGTGGAAGATTGCGTAAACAAAGTCGGTGTGGATCTGAACACAGCATCCGCATCCCTACTTGAGCATATTTCCGGCATCTCAAAAGTGATTGCCAAAAATATCGTGGAATACAGAGAGGCGAACGGCCGATTTACAAACCGTAAACAGCTTTTGAAAGTGGCAAAGCTCGGTCCGAAGGCTTACGAACAGTGTGCAGGATTCATGCGAATCACAGACGGAGACAATCCGCTGGATGCCACCAGTGTGCATCCGGAGTCCTATGAAGCGGTGCAGAAGCTTTTGGAACTTACCGGCCTCACGATGGAGGATGTAAAAGAAGCACAGAAGAAGGCAGCCCAGGATCGTCTGAAAGCGAAGAAGGCACCGGCGGCGCCGGAGAAAAAGAAACCGGCAAAGAAAGAGAAGCAGGTCGTCATCCGCAATACCAATACTGCCATGGGTAAAGCCCTTGCGCAGGCTATGGGCGGAGTGAGTCTGGCTTCCGGAGCGGATTCTGCCAACGGAAAGGCAGCTTCCGGCAATGTTCCTTCCGGCGATGCGGCAAAAGGAGGAACCGTTTCCGAGGGAATCTCCAGCCTGGAAAGAAAGATCAAAGATAAGAAAAAAATGGCAGAGCAGCTCGGTATCGGCGAACTGACACTGACCGACATTTTAAAGGAACTTGAAAAGCCGGCCCGTGACCCGCGTGACGATATGCCGACCCCGATCCTTCGCAGCGATGTCATGGATCTCAAAGACCTGAAACCGGGTATGATTCTGAAAGGAACGGTCCGCAACGTTATTGATTTCGGTGCGTTCGTGGACATCGGAGTGCATCAGGACGGACTTGTTCACATTTCACAGATGACCGACCGCTTCATCAAGCATCCGCTGGAAGCAGTCAGCGTCGGCGACATCGTGGAAGTGCAGGTCATGACCGTCGACCTTCAGAAGAAGCGGATTCAGCTGACAATGAAGATTGGAAAATAATTGAATTAAGTTGAGAGGTCGTCCATTCATGGTGATATGAATGGACGGCTTTTTTGTTGGATTTCTCGGTGTCCGGGGCTTGTGGAGTTTTGTTCGCTGGTTCCCAACTAATTTGCCGAATAAATGATTTAGTAGGGGTAAAATTCAAAAGAATTTCCAACTAAACTAGAGAAATTGAAAAATAGTAGGGCACAAAAACAAAAACTTGCCTTACTGAAGCAAAAAAAACCAAATAAAGTGGGGCGCCTTATTTGTTTTTTGCCCAACCAAATAAAGAAAAGTATTAATAAGTAGGACAAAGCCTCCCAAATATCCCCTACCAAACTACAAAAACAGAAAAAAGGTAGGGCATAGCATGAAAAATTGTGCAAGAAAATTCCGATAAATTCCGATAAATGATGTGTGTTGCATTGTCAATAAATTCAATTTGCAGTATAATTTTACATAGAAATTGCATGAGAATACAAAATGCGAATGAGGGGATTCGGTATAGTGGTTTAAGGTAGGGACCTCATTAAGCAGATGGCTGTTTGATGAGGTTTTAAAATTGATATAGGACTCAATTTGGTAAATGATAAAAGCTGTATAATTCGTATGGCTGTGAAAAAGGAAGGAAAAACATTATGATTACAGGAGAAATCAGAAATAAAATTGATAGAATATGGGAAACATTCTGGACAGGCGGTATTACTAATCCTTTGGATGTTATTGAGCAATTTACATATTTATTGTTTATTAAGCAGTTGGATGATGTAGAAACAACGAAAGAGAATGAGGCTAATTTCCTTGGAGTACCATTTGAAACAATGTTTCCGAGTGAGTGTCAGAAATACAGATGGAGTAAATTTAAAAATCTTGGCTCGGCAGATGAAATGTATGATGTGGTTGCAAATGGGGTGTTTCCGTTTATTAAAAACCTGCATCAAGATGGAGATTCTGCATATGCCAGATATATGGGAGATGCTATTTTTAAGATTCCGACAGCAGCTATGTTGTCAAAAATCGTAGATGGAATTGATAAACTGGAACTCGGTGATGCAGATTCGAAAGGCGATTTATATGAATATCTTTTATCAAAAGTTGCGACCGCAGGAACAAATGGTCAGTTTAGGACGCCACGTCACATTATCAAAATGATGGTTGATTTAGTAAAACCAGAGCCGGAAGATATTATTATTGATCCGGCTATGGGAAGTGCAGGATTTTTGATTGAAGCTCAACAATATTTGAGGGATAATCATGCAGACATGTTTTTAAATGAGAAGCTTAGGAATCATTTTAATAACCACATGTTTTATGGAAATGATATGGATAGAACAATGCTTCGTATTGGTGCAATGAATATGCTGTTGCATGGTGTGGACAACCCGAATATTTCATATCGTGATAGTTTATCTGAGCAAAATACAGACGATGAAAAATATACTCTTGTACTGGCGAATCCGCCTTTTAAAGGAAGCTTGGATTATGAGGCGGTTTCTGCCGATTTGCTTAAAATTACTAAGACGAAAAAGACAGAGTTACTATTTTTAGCTCTGTTTTTAAGGATTTTGAAAAAAGGTGGAAGGGCTGCGGTTATCGTTCCGGATGGTGTTTTGTTCGGTAGTAGTAATGCACATAAGCAGATACGAAAAGAAATACTTGACAATAATAAATTAGATGCAGTGATTTCTATGCCTAGTGGTGTATTCAAACCATATGCTGGAGTATCAACGGCAATTTTGATTTTTACAAAGACAGGCTCCGGTGGAACAGACAATGTTTGGTTCTATGATATGAAAGCGGATGGATTTAGTCTGGATGATAAGCGGCAGGAAATCGCTGATTGTGATATACCTGATATTGTAGAGCGCTTCAATAATCTTGATGTGGAGAAAGGAAGAGCAAGAACCGAACAGAGCTTTATGGTTCCGGTAGAGGAAATCATTTCAAATGACTATGACTTATCGATTAATAAATACAAGGAAGTAGTCTATGAAAAGGTAGAGTACGAATCAACAGAAGTAATTATTGGAAAAATCGAGCAAATTGAAACAGAAATACAGAACGAAATAATTGAACTTAAAAAATTACTTGGTTTGAAATAAATTTAGATTTGTGGAGATGATGAGATGAAATATAAATTAGGAGAAATCTTTGAAGTGGGTTCTGGAGGAACACCATCAAAAAGTCATCCTGAATATTATGGAGGTTCTATTCCTTGGATAAAAACAGGGGATTTGAAATGTGAGTACCTATACGAGGCAGAAGACTATATTACAGAAGAAGGGTTGAATAATTCTTCAGCAAAGATGTATACGTCAGACACAGTGTTGATAGCAATGTATGGAGCAACAATAGGAGCTACATCAATTTTGAAGATAGATGCCTGCACAAATCAAGCATGTGCAGCATTTAAGAAGAGTGAAAAAGTAATACCAGAGTATCTTTATTACTTCTTTAAAAGTCAAAAAGAAAGGTTTGTTAAAGATGGTGTTGGTGGGGCACAACCTAATATATCGGCAGGCTATTTAAAAAATGTGGAAATGGAAGTTCCTGCATTAGAAAGACAAGCAGAGATTGTAGATATATTAGATACAGTCAACAGAGCCATAGAACAAAGAGGAACAGAATTAGAAGAACTTGACAATCTCATCAAATCCCGATTTGTGGAGATGTTTGGTGA
>JAFTWX010000003.1 GCA_017465095.1 Lachnospiraceae bacterium
AATCGGAGCCAATGCATTCTCGGGTTGTAAAAAGCTGAAAAACATCACCATCAAAACAACAAAGCTCAAGACAAAGAAAGTCGGAGCAAATGCATTTAAGAATATCAAATCAAATGCGACGATAAAAGTGCCGAAGAAGAAGCTGAAAGCTTACAAGTCGATGCTGAAGAAAAAAGGTGTCGGTGCAAAGGCGAAAATCAAAAAGTTATAGTTTTTGTGCAATATATACAAAATTCACCCCCTCAAAATGCAAAAATGAGGGGGTTGATTTTTGCATTTTTCACATCTACAATAATAGCAAAAGCATATCTGAAATCTTCGGCTTCGGCTGTCTTTTATCAATTCTGATATTTCAAGATCTCAAATGCTTTTATTTCAAATTTTAATTAAATAAAGGCAGTGGGACGGAGCGTGGTGCGAATCGGTAAGAGCCGGTTTGGATTCGGATATGGCTTATATGTTTCCTCTGCCGGAACGGAGGAAATGATGAAAAAAATTGATGAAAACTGCATATTGCAGAAAAACGGAAGAAGGCGCGGAAGTGCAGATTTGGAGCCTTATCACGTGCGAAGAGATTATAAAAGTACTCTGTTTGCAACGATATTTAATGATAAGGAGAGGGCGCTGTCGTTGTACAACGCTGTGCGTGGTACCGACTATAATGAGTCAGAAAATTTTGAGATTGTGACGCTGCACAATGCGATTTATATGAATATGGAAAATGATTTGTCAATTCTCATTGATGCGGAGCTTTATCTTTTCGAACATCAGTCGACGGTCAATCCAAATATGCCACTTAGGGACTTATTTTATGTATCCAGACATTATCAAAAGTTGGTAGGGGATATCGAGATTTATTACGGCAGTGCGAAGAAAATACCGGAACCGTTTTTTGTCACTTTATACAATGGAATGGAAGAACAGCCGGAACGCTGTGAGATGCGGTTATCGGATTTATATTACCCGAAAACGGGAAGAGAGCCGAATCTGGAATTGAAAGTTTTGCAGTTAAATATTAATCCCGGATATAATGAAGAACTGAAGAAAGCCTGCAAGCCGTTGGATGATTATGTGAAGTTGGTTGAAAAAGTACGGCATTATCAAAAAGACTGCAATCTGGATATGGCGGTTGAGAGAGCGACAGAGGAGAGCATTCGGGAAGGAATATTGGCAGATTTTTTAAAAAAAGAAAAACAGGAGGCGCAGCAAATGATTATATATGATATGACAGATGAAGAGATAAGAGAAGTGGTGCGCAGAGCTGCCAGAGCGGAAGGTTTAGAGGAAGGCCGGGAAGAAGGTCGTGAGCAGGGACTGGAAGAAGGTCGTGAGCAGGGGCTGGAAGAAGGTCGCAAATTAGGCATTGAATTGGGAAGAGCAGAAGGAAGAGCAGAAGGAAGAGCAGAAGTTTTCATGGTATTAATAAAGCGTGGGTTTTCAAGTCAGGAGGCGCAGGAGATAGCGGGAATTGATGATGAGACAGTAAAACGTATGCTAGTGAGCAATAAGTAACATATAAGAAATATGTGTGTTTCAGCAGCAGGAAAAAATTCCTGCTGCTCTTTTTCTTTTTTCTTTTACTAGGGTGTTGTGCCGTGGTATAATTATTGTCATATTGAAGTGAGATTACGAAAGAAAGGGAAGCGGCTATGGCATTTGCACATCTCCACGTCCATACGGAGTACAGTCTGCTGGACGGATCGAATAAAATTAAAGAATGTGTCAATCGGGTAAAGGAACTGGGCATGGATTCCTGTGCGATTACCGATCATGGCGTTATGTACGGCGTCATCGATTTTTATCGTGTGGCGAAGGAAGCCGGTATCAAACCGATTCTCGGTTGTGAAGTATATGTGGCACCGAATTCCCGTTTTGATAAAGAGACGACCGGTGGTGAGGAGAGATATCATCACCTTGTTTTGTTGGCTGAGAACAACACCGGTTATGCCAATTTGATGAAAATTGTCAGCAAAGGATTTACGGAAGGCTACTATTATCGTCCGCGTGTAGATATGGAAGTTCTCCGGGAATACCATGAGGGTATCATTGCGCTTTCTGCATGTCTGGCAGGTGAAGTGCCACGTTACATAGAAAAGGGACTTGTTGAAGAGGCGAAAAAATGTGCATTGAAATATGAGGCGTGTTTCGGAAAAGGAAACTATTTCCTTGAGCTTCAGGATCACGGAATCCCGGAACAGCAGACGGTCAACCAGGCGCTTTTACGCATGAGCAAGGAACTTGATATTCCGCTTGTCGCAACCAATGATGTGCACTATACAAGAGAAGAGGATGCGCAGGCGCACGATATTTTGCTCTGTATCCAGACCGGAAAAGTGGTGACGGACGAAAACCGTATGCGCTACGACGGCGGACAATATTTCATCAAGAGTGAACAGCAGATGAAGGAGTTGTTCCCGTATGCCCTTGAGGCGCTTCAAAACACCCAGAAAATAGCGGACCGTTGCAATGTGGAAATTGAGTTCGGCGTGACAAAGCTTCCGCATTTCGATGTGCCGGAAGGTTATGATTCCTGGACATATTTGAATAAACTTTGTCTGGATGGATTGAAGGAGCGTTATCCGGAGGATGACGGAACGCTGAGAGAGCGCCTTGATTATGAATTAAATACCATCCGCGACATGGGTTATGTGGACTATTTCCTGATTGTCTGGGATTTTATTAACTATGCAAAAGAAAACGGAATTCCGGTAGGACCGGGACGTGGTTCGGCGGCGGGAGCAATCGTTTCCTACTGTCTGCGAATTACGGACATTGACCCGATTAAATACAATCTTCTGTTTGAGCGGTTCCTGAATCCGGAACGAGTGTCCATGCCCGATATCGATATTGACTTCTGCTACGAGCGCAGACAGGAAGTCATTGATTATGTGCGCGACAAATACGGTGCGGATAAGGTGGTTCAGATTGTGACGTTCGGTACCATGGCGGCCAAAGGTGTCATCCGGGATGTAGCCAGAGCTATGGATCTTCCGTATGCGTTTGCCGACCAGATTGCAAAGATGGTTCCAAATGAGCTGAATATTACACTCGCCCGTGCGCTTACCATCAATCCGGAACTGAAAAATTTGTACGATTCCAACGAGCAGGTCAAAGAACTTCTCGATATGTGCCGGAAGCTGGAGGGACTTCCGAGACATACATCCATGCATGCAGCGGGTGTTGTAATCTGTCAAAAACCGGCGGATGAGTTTGTTCCTCTTTCCAGAGGTTCTGACGGTTCGATTACGACCCAGTTTACCATGACGACCATTGAGGAACTGGGACTTCTCAAAATGGACTTTTTGGGACTTCGCACGCTGACCGTAATCAAGGACGCCGTCGATTTGGTGAAGGAGAGCAGAAATATCGACCTGGATATGGAATCCATTGATTACAATGATAAAAAAGTGCTTGATTTCATCGGAACCGGCAAGACGGACGGTGTGTTCCAGTTGGAAAGTGCGGGAATGAAGAGCTTCATGAAAGAACTCAAGCCACAGAGCCTGGAGGATGTGATTGCGGGTATTTCCCTGTATCGCCCGGGACCGATGGATTTTATTCCGAAATATGTCAAAGGAAAAAATAGTGCAAGTGAAGTGACGTATTCTACACCTTTGCTTGAGCCGATATTAGCACCGACTTACGGGTGTATTGTATACCAGGAACAGGTTATGCAGATTGTTCGTGAACTGGGCGGTTACACACTTGGGCGAAGTGATCTTGTGCGCCGTGCCATGAGCAAAAAGAAGCAGTCTGTTATGGAGAAAGAGAAAGCTAACTTTGTATACGGAAATGAGCAGGAGGGAGTTCCCGGATGTGTCAGCCGGGGAATACCGGAAGCGGTTGCGGATCAGATTTACGAAGACATGATGGACTTTGCAAAGTATGCGTTTAACAAATCCCATGCAGCGTGTTATGCGGTAGTTTCGTATCAGACGGCTTATTTAAAATACTATTATCCGGTAGAATTCATGGCGGCGCTTATGACTTCCGTGATTGATAATTCCACGAAGGTGACGGAATATATTGTCAGCTGCCGGGCGATGGGAATCGATATTCTTCCGCCGGACGTAAACAGCGGACAATCCAGATTTTCCGTGCAGAACGGGGCAATCCGCTTTGCTCTCACCGCACTGAAAAGTGTGGGAAGACCGGTGATTGCGGCGATTGTAAAGGAACGCGAGGAGAGAGGTCCGTACACGACATTGGAGGATTTTATCACCCGTACCAGCGCCTATGATGTGAATAAACGTGTGATTGAAAATCTGATTAAGGCGGGAGCTTTTGACTCCATTCCGGGTACCCGTAAGCAACTTATGAGTGTTTATGCCGGATTGGTGGAGCACCTGGTAAAGGATAAAAAGAATAACATGGCCGGACAGATGAGCCTTTTTGATCTGGTCGGAGAAGAAGAGAAAGAATCTTTTGAAATGCCGCTGCCTGACGTGGGAGAGTATGCAAAGGAAGTAATGCTTGCTTTTGAAAAAGAAGTGGTCGGAGTTTACATCAGCGGTCATCCGCTGGAAAGCTACAAAGATTTTATTGAAAGCCGTGTCAGTGCCAAGACTTCGGATTTTTATCTCGATGAGGAGACAGGTCTGACTAAGGTCCGTGACGGAAGCGAAGTGGTAATCGGCGGAATTTTGGCGGATAAAAAAATCAAATATACAAAGAATGATAAAATCATGGCATTTCTCATCATCGAGGATTTATACGGAAGTATGGAGGTTGTCGTTTTTCCGCGCGATTACGAGAAAAACAGCGAAAAGCTGGTGGTGGACAGCAAAGTGTTTGTCAAAGGACGTGTCCAGGTAGAAGACGAAAAAGACGGAAAGCTGATCGGTTCCCAAATTTATACCTTTGAGGAGGTTCCGAGAAGACTGACCGTATATTTCAGGGACAAAGAGTCCTATTTGGAACAGGCGGACAAGCTGGACTCACTTCTTGCCGATTCGGAGGGAAATGACAGTGTGGCCGTTGTATGTGTGAAAGAACGCATACAGAAGGTGCTTCCGGCGAACCGGAATATCCGTGTGGATGAAACGTTGCTGGAAGAACTCCGCAAGGAGTTTGGACAGGAGTGTGTGAAAGTCAAATAAAGGTTTTGATTGCAATATGAAATAAAAAAAGCTACAATGGTGTTGCAACGAAACAGGAGGAGAGACAAGTGGCAAAGGAAATAAAAACAATTGGAGTCCTGACGAGCGGCGGCGATGCGCCGGGCATGAATGCTGCAATCCGTGCGGTTGTCAGAAAAGCGATTTCCAACGGTGTAAAGGTAAAAGGTATTAAGAAGGGCTATCAGGGTCTTTTAAATGAAGAAATTATAGATATGCAGAAGAAGGATGTGTCCGACACAATTCAGCGTGGAGGAACGATTCTCGGAACGGCCAGATGTATGGAGTTTGTGACACCGGAAGGTCAGCAGAAGGGTGCCGAAATTTGCCGTAAACACGGTATTGACGGTATTGTGGTCATCGGCGGTGACGGTTCTTACCGCGGTGCACAGGCGCTGTCGAAACAGGGTATCAATACCATCGGTATTCCGGGAACGATTGACCTTGATATTGCATGTACGGATTACACCATCGGATTTGATACAGCGATTAATACAGCGATGCAGGCGATTGACAAGGTGCGTGACACCTCTTCGTCTCATGAAAGATGCAGTATCATCGAGGTAATGGGACGTAATGCGGGATATATCGCTCTTTGGTGCGGTGTTGCCAACGGTGCGGAAGATATTTTACTTCCGGAAAAATACGATTACAACGAGCAGGAGATTATCAACAGCATTATCAATAATCGTAAGCACGGAAAGACGCATCACATTATTATCAATGCGGAGGGAATCGGACATTCCACATCTATGGCAAGACGTATTGAGGCGGCTACGGGAGTGGAGACACGTGCCACGATTTTAGGATACATGCAGCGAGGCGGTAATCCGACTTGTAAAGACCGTTTTTATGCGTCTATCATGGGAGCATATGCTGCGGATATTCTTTGTGAGGGAAAAACAAACCGCGTAGTTGCCCATCAGGCAGGAAAATTTGTAGATTTTGATATCGACGAAGCGCTTGCTATGAAAAAAGACATTGATGAATATGAGTTCGGTGTCAGTCGTCTTCTTTCACGTTAAGGCGCTACCCAAACAGATAAAATAAAAGTATAAGTTGCCTGGTATTGGGGAATCTCAATAGCAGGCAAATTGCTTACATAGGCAGGAAAAAATGATTACATCTTTATCAAATGCACGGGTGAAAAATGTGATTTCACTCATCAAAAAATCGAAAACAAGAAAAGAACAGGGTGTCTTTGTGGTGGAAGGAATCCGTATGGTCAGAGAGGCGCCGGCTGACAGTATCAAAGAGCTTTTTGTCTCCGAAAGTTTTCTGAAGAGAGAAGAGAACAGAGCATTTTTGGAAAAAGAAGTGGAGGTTCCTTTCGAGGCGGTAACGGACGAAGTGTTTGCCAGAATGAGCGACACGGTTTCTCCGCAGGGAATATTATGTGTGTTGCGCCGGATGGAACACAATTTGGAGCATATGTTGCAGGACAAACAGGGTACCTTCCTTGTTTTGGAAGATATTCAGGATCCGGGTAATTTGGGGACGATGATACGGACCGGAGAGGGAGCAGGCATTGCGGGAGTTATTATGAGCAACCGTACAGCAGATATCTACAATCCGAAAGTAATCCGCTCCACCATGGGATCCATATACCGAGTTCCGTTTTGCTATGTGGATGATCTTCCGGCGGTTCTTCGTCTTATCGGAAAGATGGGCGTGCATACTTATGCAGCGCATTTGGACGGAGACAGATATTATAATGAATGTTTTTTCAGCGGGCAGACAGCCATTCTGATAGGAAATGAAGGCAACGGATTGTCTGATGAGGTGGCTGATTTGGCAGAGCATAAAATTAAGATACCGATGGAGGGGCAGGTGGAATCCCTCAATGCAGCGGTTTCGGCGTCAATTCTCATGTATGAGGTTTACCGTCAAAAAAAGGAACGCCGGATGGCACTGGAACGTTAAAAGATTGTGAAAGGAGAAATTATGAAAGTAGGATTTATTGGACTCGGAAATATGGGGTCTGCGATTTTAGGAGGAATATTAAAACAGGGAAGTGTGGCGCCGTCGGATGTGATTGTGACAGATAAGGCGCAGATGGCAGTGCGCAAGGCCGTGGAGATGATGAAAGTGACTGCGGCTGCAGGAAATGCAGAGGTTGCAGCCAAGGCAGATATTTTGTTCCTGGCAATCAAACCGCAGATTTACGAACCGGTAAGTAAAGAGATTGCTTCCTGTGTGAAAGACGGAGCGGTGATCGTATCCATTGCACCGGGAAAGACACTGGGATGGCTGGAAGGTTTGTTTGGCGGCGGAAAGAAGATTGTCAGATGTATGCCGAACACACCGGCTCTTGTTGGCGCAGGTTGCACCGGAGTATGCAAAAATGATCTTGTTTCAGATGCGGAAATGCAGCAGGTACTTTCCCTTTTGGGAAGTTTCGGAAAGGCATATATGGTTCCGGAAAGTCTCATGGATACCGTAGTGGGAGTCAGCGGAAGTTCACCGGCTTATGTCTTCATGTTTATTGAAGCGATGGCGGATGCAGCGGTTGCAGACGGAATGCCGAGACCGCAGGCTTACGAATTTGCAGCACAGGCAGTATACGGAAGTGCCAAGATGGTTCTGGATACAAAAATGCACCCGGGTGCGCTCAAAGACATGGTTTGCTCACCGGGCGGAACTACCATAGAAGCAGTGCGTGTTTTAGAAGAAAAAGGGTTCCGAAGCGCCGTGATCGAGGCACAAAAAGCCTGTGTCGAAAAGTCGAAAAATATGTAAAAACAGCATGAAAACCGCCGGGAACGGCATGAAATGGGATAAAAATTTGACATTTGCAAAATATTCTGATATGATAGCTCGAGTAGTAGTTAACAAATTTGTAATATTTGAAACAAAAATGTAACCAAATTGTAAGAGTGGTTGCATAGGAGGAAGTATGAACGAGCTATTAAACGGTCTGAAAAGGGGAATTTCGATCGTGCTGGTGTTTGGTATGTCAATCGCTATGAGTGTGTTTGCATTTGCCGATGATGTTGCGGCGGATGTGAATCTTCATGCGGGCGCCGGTGAAATCCTTCATGCGGAAGTAGAGATTCCGGATGCGGAAGGATTGGCTTTTGCCAGTGCCGGTGTTGCTGCGATGACGGAAAATGCTCCGGCAGAGACGGCTTTTGTGGAAGAAGAAAAACCGGAAATTGTAATGGCCAACGTAAAGGATTCTGTAAATGTCAGAGAAGACGCTTCTGAGGAAGCAGCGTCGGTCGGTAAGCTTTACAAAAATTGCGGTGGAATTGTTTTGGAACGCAAGGATGGATGGACCTACCTGGAAAGCGGCGAGCTGAAGGGTTGGACAAAGGATGATTACCTGTTGTTCGGAGAGGAAGCGCAGGCGCTTTCTGAGGGAGTAGGAACATTAAAAGCGACAGTAAAGACAGATGCTCTTCGTGTCCGCAAGGAAGCAAGCGAAGAAGCAGGAGTTTACGGTCTGCTTGAGTTAAATCAAACAGTGGTAGCTACGGAAGAGCTGGGCGAATGGGTAGCCATTCAGTTTGACAAGGACACCGTAGGTTATGTGTCTGCTGAGTATGTGGATGTTGAGTTCAGCGTCGACAAAGGTAAAACAAACGAGCAGATTGAAAAGGAAGAAGAGGAAAAAGCAAAGAAGAAGCTGACGGAAAACAGGGGAGCTGTTGCAGTCGGTGTCAGTGATGTAACACTTCTTGCGGCGTTAATTCAGTGTGAGGCCGGAAGCGAACCGTATGAAGGTAAATTGGCGGTTGGAGCCGTTGTAATGAATCGTGTCAGAAGCGGCGGATATCCGAATTCTGTCAGTGGTGTTATTTATGCGCCGGGTCAATTCCCGCCGGCTACGAACGGTAAGGTGGCAGCGGTAGCAGGAAGAGGACCGAGTGCATCCTGCATGCAGGCTGCGCAGGCAGCAATCGCAGGACAGACCAATGTCGGCGGAGCAACGCATTTCAGACGTGCAGGTTCTGCAGCGGGTATCGTGATCGGAAACCATGTATTCTGGTAAATAAAGATGACAAGAGAGCTCTTTCGGATGTATAATCATCTGAAAGGGCTTTTTATATGCTTTGGATTCCGAAGGTAGAGGAATCTGTTTGTAGGTATTTCGGGAGGAATGAGATGATGAAAGGGAAAATCCTGAAAAATTGCATACAGGCTCTGATTTTAGCGGTAGTTTTGCTCCCGATTTTTTTGTATGGAAAAAATTACGAGAAAATGCATGCAATGGTGCGGGAGTTTGCGGAAGGTACTTCGGATACGGTCATTGTCAAGGTGGAAAATCCGAGGATAAATTATGTGACGGATCCGGTGGGGATAGATGATGCCGTTTTCTTTTCCTGGGAGCCGGGAATCGAGCAGAAAGCTTATGAAATTATAGTAAAGAAGGTGTCCGGCGGCGAACCGGCGCCGGTTTGGGACAGCGGTGTCGTATATTCTGCCGATACGTTGCAGATACCTTACAGCGGTAAGGCATTGGAAGACGGATGCGAATATACGTACATGATCTTTGTTTTTGACGAAGATGGGAACCTCTACCGGTCGGAGAACGCTTTTTTTGAGACGGCATTTGTCAGCGGCCGGGCTTTTTCCGGGGCGGATATGATTTGCATGGCACCGGAGGAAAGCGTGTATGACGGCGGACAGGCAGTTTATTACAAATCGTTTGTGCCGGAGCAAAAAGATTTGGAAAAAGCAACTTTTTACGGAAGTGCACTGGGTGTTTACGATGCGTATATCAACGGACACCGTATCGGCGATGATGAGCTGAAACCGGGCTGGACCGATTACCGGGACCGTTTGCTGTATAACACCTATGATATTACCTCCTATATAGAAGAAAATAATACAATAGCGTCTATGGTAGGCACCGGATGGTGGTGCGGAAGAAACAGTTTCGGTGTGTACGGTTACAATCAGCCTGCGTTTGTCTGTCAGATTGTTCTGGAATACACGGACGGCACAAAACAAGTAATCAGCACGGGTGAGGATTGGGCGTATTGCAAAGATAGCGCAGTCCGGGATGCGGACTTTTTTAACGGTGAAACTTATGACGCAAACAAGCTCACTGCCGAGCAGATATCTGCGGGAGTATCTGTTCCGGAAGGGGCAAAAAAGACAGTTCATATCAGCGGGGATTTTTCCGGTATATACAAAAGCTTTTACGGATATAACGTGAAACGCTTGGAGGACAGCGACTGCAACCCGCAAAAGGCTTACATATACAGCGGAGTATCCGAGGACGGAAGTGATTTTGGCTGTGTCGATATCACGGAGCGTTATGGGCGGAGCAGGGCAGATGCGACGGACACTGCACTGAGAAAAGAGAATCCCGACGGAAGTGTCCGGGAGACGGAGCTTATGTTTCCGCTTACCGTCAAGAAAGGGGAGACGCTCATTGTTGACCTCGGACAAAATATGACGGGAGTTCCCCATCTTGAATATGAGGCTGCGGAAGGGACGACAATGGAAATATTGTGTGCGGAGATGTTGAACGACAGCGGTGAAGAGGAGCGGGGAAATGATGGACCGAAGGGAAGTTTGTACCGCGCCAACTACCGGTCTGCGCAGACTAAGGTGACGGTCATTGCAGGCGATGCGGACGAACCGGTTTCCTATGAGCCGCGGTTTTATTACAGTGGATTCCGTTACCTGTCGCTTACTGCGGATGCGGATGTGACAATCTATGATTTGAAGGGCGGGTTTATAGGCAGCAGCGCGCCTGCGACAGGTTATATCGCGGTAGATAATGAAAAGATAGAAAGATTGTATCAAAACACCTTGTGGACACAATACAATAACTATACGCTCGTGGCGACGGACTGTCCGCAGCGGGACGAACGCATCGGTTGGATGGGTGATCTTCTTTCCTATGCGGAAACATCCATGTATTCACAGGATCTTTATAATTTTTACGATAAATGGGTAACGGACGCAGAGGACGCCCAGGAGGAGAGCGGAGCTTACACGGACACAACGCCGGCGGTAGCCGTTACGGGAAGCGGAAACGGCGGCTGGGCGGAGGCCGGAATTTTAGTTCCTTTGAAGGTGTATGAAAAATACGGAGACCTTGAGATGCTGGAGCGCCATTATCCTTCCATGGAGGCTTATATGGCTTATCTGGAGTCAATCAGTGTTTATGACCCTGTGCAGCTTCGGATGGGACCGTATACAACCTTCGGAGACTGGCTGGCAACGCAGTTTACGGATGCGACACTTCTCTCTGCCCTCTGGTATGAGGCAGATGTACAGGCTATGGCGGAAATAGCGCAGTTGCTCGGAAAGAGCAAAGATGTGCGCAAATATAAAAAGCTGTATAAAAAAATTAACCAATATATTATGGATACATATGGGGAAAGAATAAATCAGGCAACGACGCTTTCGCAGACGGAGATGCTGTTTCTTCTTTCCTACGCAGATTTGTCCGATGAGATCGAGCAACTTCTGGTTGCGCAGCTGAAACAGAATATTGAAGATAATGAATACCGGGTGATGACCGGTTTTGCGGGGACACCGCTTCTGCTTTCGGTGCTTACCGAATATGGCATGAGTGAGGTGGCGTATCGTATACTTCTGTGTGAGGAAAATCCTTCCTGGTTGTACAGTGTGAATCAGGGAGCGACGACCATATGGGAGAGATATGATTCCTATACGCTTGAGAGTGGTTTTGGCGATGAAGGCATGAATTCCTTCAATCATTTTAACGAGGGAAGCGTGGCGCAGTGGATGTATGAGAGCATGCTCGGCGTGTCGGTGGATTTGACCCGGGAGCAGCCGATTGTCATTTGTCCGGTGATTCCTGCAGATGACATTGCAGTTACAAAAGTCAGCGGATGGTACGATTCTGTGTACGGAAGAATTTTGCTCGGCTGGGAAAAGGAAGCGGACGGAATGCTGAGAGTTTCCCTCACAATACCGGAAAATGCGAAAGCGAAGGTTATGTTACCGATGGAAGGGATGCAGGAAACGGTTATCTCAGGTGGCGAATATGAGTGGAAAGGAAATTACAAGTTGCTTGAATAATCGACAAAGTTATAGTATGATTAAAACGTGATATGCATACATAAAATATGTGAAAGAATAGTGCATAGGGGAAAGGAGCGATGATATGACAATATCAGCAGGAACATTGTCCCTGATCTGGCTCGCCATCCTGTTTGTCTGCATCGTGATCGAAGTTGCCACCATGGGACTTACGACCATATGGTTTGCAGGAGGAGCATTGGTTTCCACGATCCTTGCGATGTGCAAAGCACCGCTTTGGGCACAGGTTACAGCGTTTTTCGCAGTATCGATCATATTGCTGATCTTTACCAGACCTGTTGCTGTCCGTTATTTCAATAAGGACAGAGCCAAGACAAACATTGACAGTCTGATCGGAAAGGAAGCTATCGTCATCAGCGAAATCGACAACCTTCAGGGAATCGGTCGTGTGCAGGTGGACGGTAAAGAGTGGACAGCGCGTACAGTTGCGCAGGGTGTGCAGATTCCGGTAGGAAAAGTCGTTATCGTGAACAAAATTGACGGCGTAAAATTATTAGTAGAAGAAAGAAAAGAGGAAGTGTAACATGGGTGGAGTAATTACCGCAATTATTTTATTGGTTATCGTTATTTGGATTCTTACAAGTTGTATTAAGATTGTACCGCAGGCGCAGGCTTTCGTTGTAGAGCGTCTCGGTGCCTACCAGGGAACATGGGGAGTTGGTCTCCATTTCAAGGTTCCGTTTATCGACAAGATCGCTAAGAAGGTTGTATTAAAAGAGCAGGTTGTTGACTTTGCTCCGCAGCCGGTTATCACAAAAGATAACGTTACAATGCGTATCGATACCGTTGTATTCTATCAGATCACAGATCCGAAGCTTTACGCATACGGTGTAGAAAATCCGATTATGGCTATTGAGAACCTGACAGCCACAACACTTCGTAACATCATCGGTGATATGGAACTTGACCAGACACTGACATCCAGAGAAGTGATCAACACAAAGATGAGCACAACACTTGATATTGCAACAGACCCATGGGGTATCAAAGTAAATCGTGTTGAGCTTAAGAACATCATTCCGCCGGCAGCGATTCAGGATGCCATGGAAAAACAGATGAAGGCTGAGCGTGAACGTCGTGAGTCTATCCTTCGTGCAGAGGGTGAAAAGAAATCTACCATCCTTGTTGCAGAAGGTAACAAAGAGTCAGCGATTCTCGAGGCAGAGGCTGAAAAACAGTCAGCAATTCTTCGTGCAGAAGCACAGAAAGAAAAGATGATCCGTGAGGCAGAAGGTGAGGCTGAGGCTATCCTTAAAGTGCAGCAGGCTAACGCTGACGGTATCCGCATGCTTCGTGAGGCAGGAGCAGATGAGGCTGTTCTTCAGATGAAGAGCTTAGAGGCTCTTGAAAAAGTGGCAGCAGGTCAGTCTACAAAGATTATCATTCCTTCCGATCTTCAGGGAATTGCAGGTCTTGCTACTACATTCAAGGAAGTTGCATCAAGCAAATAATTCCGGATTACAGAGATGATTTATACGGGGCGATTTCAATGATTTTCATTGAAATTGTCCCTTTTTTCTTGCGACGGCGTGGTCTGTGTATTATAATGCTAAATATCTGATGAAGACAGTATTTGCAGGAAACGGAGGCAATGAGAGATAAAATGGATTTAAAAGGAAGAGATTTTTTAAAGCTGCTTGATTACACAACGGAGGAGATTACATATCTTGTGGATCTGGCAGCAGATTACAAAAAGAAAAAGAAAGAGGGAGTTCTTCACGATACACTTCGCGGAAAGAATGTAGCTCTTATTTTTGAAAAAACATCGACACGTACCCGCTGTTCTTTTGAGGTGGCAGCCCACGATCTCGGAATGGGAACCACATATCTGGACCCGAGTAGTTCCCAGATCGGAAAAAAAGAAAGTATTGCAGATACGGCGCGGGTTTTGGCCGGTCTGTTTGACGGTATCGAATACCGCGGATACGGACAGGAGATTGTGGAGGAGCTTGCGAAATATTCCAAGGTTCCGGTATGGAACGGCCTGACCAATGAGTTCCATCCGACACAGATGCTCGCCGATCTTTTAACCATCCGCGAACATTTCGGAACCCTTTCCGGAATCAAGGTGGCTTATATGGGCGATGCCCGTTACAATATGGCAAACTCATGGATGGTGACCTGTGCAAAGATGGGTATGGATTTTGTGGCTTGCTCACCGAAGTCCTATTTCCCGAATGCAGAGCTCATTGCGACCTGTGAGGAAATCGCAAAGGAGACAGGTGCGACACTCAGCTTCTGCGAAGATGCGCTGGAGGGAGTAAAAGGAGCCAATGTAATCTATACGGATGTATGGGTATCCATGGGTGAACCGGACGAAGTATGGGAGGAGCGCATCCGCGATCTTACCCCTTATCAGGTAAATAAAAATTTGATGGACCATGCGGCGGACGATGCTATTTTCATGCACTGTCTCCCTGCGTTCCATGATTTGAAGACAGAAATCGGTAAAGAAAAGGGACAGCAGTACAATGTAACAGAACTGGAAGTGACGGACGAAGTGTTTGAATCGGAGCAGTCTGTTGTATTTCAGGAAGCAGAAAACCGTATGCATACGATCAAAGCAGTGATGGCTGCAACGCTCGGTGCCTAGAATGAATGACAGGACATCTGCAAACTACCCAAAAGATTTCCGGACAAAGTGGGCAGGGCAGGATTATCGTTACTTTGAGGTAACCGGTTCCACCAACGATGACTGCATCCGCTTTTTGCAGGAAGGTGCGCCCCACGGAACTGTAGTTGTGTCGGGAGCGCAGACCGCAGGCAAAGGAAGGCGGGGACGTGTATGGGATTCGCCGCCGGGGGAAGCCGTTTACATGTCGGTCGGCCTCAAGCCGGATTTTTCGCCGGAGAAGGCGTCCATGCTTACGCTTGTCATGGCACTGGCAGTCTGTAGAGCCATTGAGGATGTGGCGGGAGATTTTGCTTTGGCCGGAGAAGGAGAGAAGTTTCAGATTAAATGGCCCAATGATATCGTTTGCGGCGGGAAAAAAGTGTGCGGAATCCTGACGGAGATGCGGGTCTGTACAGGAAAGATTGAGCAGGTGGTCATCGGGGTCGGAATCAATGTCAACTGTCGCAGCTTTGCGGAAGAGATCAGCCGGACTGCCACCTCGCTTTGGCAGGTGACCGGAACAGAGTTTGTGTGCGAGGATCTGATCGGCCGGGTGCTGGAGCAGTTTGAACACTATTATGAAAAATTTGCAGAAAAATGCGATATGTCTACCATAATGGGAGAGTATGTCGAAAAACTGGTAAATGTAGAGAAGGAAGTCAGGGTGCTCGATCCCCGGGGAGAGTACACAGCTGTGGCCCTCGGAATCAATGAGCAGGGCGAGCTTCTCGTGAAGAAAGAAGATGGCACGGTGGCTTCGGTTTATGCCGGAGAGGTGTCAGTGAGAGGAATATACGGATATGTCTGAGGAAATGATAAAAGAGACCATGCCTGACGGAC
The DNA here is from genome assembly GCA_017465095.1 of Lachnospiraceae bacterium. Classification (GTDB taxonomy): domain Bacteria; phylum Bacillota; class Clostridia; order Lachnospirales; family Lachnospiraceae; genus SVFI01. The sequence goes on from JAFTWX010000003.1 coordinate 15,601, forward strand.
GCATGGTGCTGTGCGGCTCCAATGCCTATGAAAAGAAATATTATTTGAATCCGGCCTTTGCCAATTTGCCGGATGCGGTGAAAGAAGAGTTGCGTATTCTGTGTGTGTTGTTTACGGAAGAGGCCGGTGGTGTGTTTCTCATCACATTTGAGGAGGATGGAAGTGTTTCGCTGGAGACGGAAGCGGCGGAAGAAGACATTCTTTACGATGAAATTACCGCGGGACTTCTGGTCGGTGAAGTGCGCAGACACAGACAGGATTTGTTTGAACAGCTTCAGATGTTTTATAAAATTTTCGTCCTTAAGGAGGCATTATGATTTTAACGCTGGATGTAGGAAATACTAATATTACTTTCGGAGTGTATGACGGACAGGAGCTTGTGACGACTTTCCGCATTACGACAAAGATTGCGAGAACTTCCGATGAATACGGAATTTTGATTCGGGATCTTTTGCATATGAATGACATTGACCGCGCGGATATCGAAGGAAGCATCGTGGCCAGCGTGGTGCCGAACATTATGCATTCGCTGACGGGAGCTATGGTGCGTTACATCGGTTCCAATCCAATCGTGGTCGGACCGGGAACGAAGACCGGAATTCAGGTAAAAACAAAAAATCCGCGTGAAATCGGTGCGGACCGTGTTGTAGATGCGGTGGCAGCGTATGAAAAATACGGCGGACCGATTCTTGTGCTTGATTTCGGAACAGCGACGACCTACGATTATGTGTCGGCGGACGGGGCATTGATGGCGGGAGTGACGGCGCCGGGTATCCGTATTTCGGCAGCAGCTCTTTCCGAGAATGCGGCAAAGCTTCCGAAGATTGAGATTAAAAAACCGGATTCTATTCTTGCGGGCGATACCGTAACAAGCATGCAGGCCGGTATTATGTACGGACAGATCGGTCAGACAGAATATATCATCCGGCAGATCAAGAAAGAAACCGGATGTCATGATATGAAAGTCGTTGCAACAGGAGGACTTGGCAGAACAATTGCGCAGGAAACGGATATGATCGATCTTTATGATAAAACTTTGACACTGGACGGACTTCGCATCATCTTTGAAAAAAATCGTTCGTGACAGGAATTAAAAAAGGAAACAGTATGAAAACTTTACAGATTGGAAACGTAAGGCTGGACAATCCGGTCATACTGGCTCCGATGGCAGGTGTAACGGACCTGCCATTTCGTTTGCTCTGCAAGGAGCACGGCGCGGGGCTGTTGTGTATGGAGATGGTTTCGGCCAAGGCGATTTATTTTAATAACAAAAATACAGAGAAGCTGATGGAGATCCATCCGGAAGAGACGCCGGTTTCCCTTCAGCTTTTCGGTTCAGATCCGGACATCATCAGTGAGATGGCAGCCCGTATTGAGGAAAAACCGTTTTCTATCCTCGATATCAACATGGGATGCCCGGTGCCGAAGGTGGTCAATAACGGGGAGGGATCGGCTCTGATGAAAAATCCTGCGCTTGTGCGGGAGATTCTCACAAAGACCGTGAAGGCAATCAACAAGCCTGTGACGGTCAAAATCCGAAAGGGTTTTGATGATTCCTGCATCAATGCAGTGGAAATTGCAAAGATTGCAGAGGATTGCGGAGTGGCGGCGGTGGCTGTCCACGGGCGGACAAGAGAGCAGTACTATTCCGGAAAAGCCGATTGGGATATTATTGCGCAGGTTAAGGAAGCGGTGCAGATTCCGGTCATCGGAAACGGGGACATCACGGATTGCACTTCTGCGGCGAAGATGCTCCGGGATACCGGATGTGACGGGATTATGATCGGGCGCGGTGCCCAGGGGAATCCGTTCCTGTTTGAGCAGATTGTGTCCTACCTTGAAACCGGTGAAATTCCCGAGGGGCCGTCGCGTGAACATATGCGTGATACGGTTCTGCGCCATATGGATCTGCAACTGAAATACAAAGGTGAATACACGGCGGTAAGGGAGATGCGCAAACATATCGCGTGGTATTCCTCCGGGCTTCCGCATTCGGCGCGGCTTCGCCAGAAAATCAATGAGATCGAGCAGATGGATGAGATGAGAGAATATGTCATATCTGTCCTTTTTTCTCATACAATATAGCATGGGCTATGATGATACAGAAATAATCAATTATGTGATATTCGGAAAAAGAGAAGAACTGGAACATTTCCCGTGCGGAGAACCGTTCGTCATTTTAAGTGTGGGAGGAGAACGGGTGAAAATTCGTCCCCTTTATCTGTTTTGGGACCATGTGGATGAACAGCTTTTGCAACTTTTGCGTGATAGAGACTTGGCGCATATGCGAAAAGGCCTTTTTGCAAAAGTGAAAAATCTTCTTGAGAGCAGGCGAAGAAATATGGTTGTGCATCATGTGCAGAATAAATATAAAGAAGTGTTTCTGAGTAATCCGGAAACACTTTTTCTTTCGGAAAGTGCAAGGGAGCAAATACCGGAACAGCTTTTTGGAAAGATGCCGGGCGGTGCTGAAAGGTTGCACCGGATGTTTGCCCGGGAGGAGGCGCTTTCCCTGTGCCAAAGCTGCCCGGGGGAACTTGCTTTCTTTTTTGTTCTTCCCGAGGAATTTTCGGTGGAGGATTTGCGACAATGGCTCCTCGATGTGGAAGGGGCAGCGGATGTGCGCATGTCCGATTTGTTTTTGTTTGGAAGCGAAAGACAAAAGGAGCAGGGAGAGGAAGTGCTGGAAGAGTTTTACGAGCGCACCGGTCTTGCGGGAAGCTTTTATGGCAGAGAGGATTGTAAAAAAATGTTGTCAATAGTTAGCGGTAGCTCACTTTTTGTCGATTGTTTCGGACTGCCGGTTACGGAAATCGGAAGACCGACATTTTATATCGACGGAAGCGGCGTGCGGACAGCGAGAGAAATCCGCAGGCTGGGAGGTGTCTGTAAGGGGTGCAAAAGCTTGCGAAATCACCTTGACAGAGCCTTTTTGTGTGCGCTATAATGTCTTAGTTGATTGGGCGGAAAGCCACATTGCATCAAATAAAGAAAGGATGACTATCGTGGAAGCAAAGAAAAACATTTTAACCTATGAAGGTCTCAAAAAATATGAGGATGAATTAGAGCATTTAAAAGTCGTAGTTCGTAAAGAGGTTGCGCAGAAGATTAAAGAAGCAAGAGCACAGGGTGACTTGTCAGAAAATGCTGAGTATGATGCAGCCAAAGACGAGCAGCGCGATATCGAAGCCAGAATCGAAGAGCTGGAAAAGATTTTGAAAAATGCAGAAGTAATCGTAGAAGACGAAGTTGATCTGGATAAGATTAACATCGGATGTAAAGTAAAAATCCGCGATATGACAGAAAAAGAAGACTTGGAATACAAAATCGTTGGTTCTACGGAGCGAACAGCTTAAAAGGAAAGATTTCCAATGAGTCACCGGTAGGAAGAGCACTGATCGGTCTGAAAGTGGGACAGACAGCGACCGTAGAGACACCGGGCGGCGTATTTAAATATAAAGTACTCGAGATTCAGAGAGCAGGAGCATAAAAATGGCAGAGAACAATCAGAATACACAGCAGCAGGACATTAACCAGCTGTTAAAGGTCCGTCGCGAGAAGCTTGCAAATCTTCAGCAGGCAGGCAAGGACCCGTTTGAAATTACAAAATTTGACCAGACACACCACTCCCTTGAGGTGAAAGCACTTTACGAGGAGCATGAGGCAAAACTGTTGGCCGGTCGCACAGAACCGGACGTGTCAGGTATGGACGAGCAGCAGGCAAGAGAAGTAAAGCGTGCAGATTATAATGAAAGAAGAGCCATCATGGATGCGGAGCCGATTCAGGTGACCATCGCAGGACGTATGATGTTCAAGCGTGTGATGGGAAAAGCTTCCTTCTGCAATATCCAGGATTTAAAAGGAAATATTCAGATTTACGTGGCAAGAGATGCTGTCGGTGAGGAAGACTACGCAGATTTCAAGAAGTCTGATATCGGTGATATTTACGGTATCTCCGGTTTTGCATTCCGTACCCAGACAGGTGAAATCTCCATCCATGCGGAGAAGCTGACACTTCTTTCCAAGAGTTTACAGATTCTTCCGGAGAAATTCCACGGACTGACAGATACCGATACACGTTATCGTCAGAGATATACAGACCTTATCATGAACGCAGAAGTAAAAGATACATTCATCAAGCGTTCCAGAATCATCAGCACGATCCGTAAATACTTAGATGGTGAAGGTTTCATGGAAGTGGAGACACCGATGCTTGTGGCGAACGCAGGCGGTGCTGCGGCTAGACCGTTCGAAACCCATTTCAATGCCCTCGATGAGGACTTCAAGCTTCGTATTTCTTTGGAGCTTTACTTGAAGAGATTGATTGTCGGCGGACTTGAGCGCGTGTACGAAATCGGACGTGTATTCCGTAACGAAGGTCTTGACACAAGACACAATCCGGAATTCACACTTATGGAGTTATACCAGGCTTACACAGACTACAACGGAATGATGGACCTGACAGAGAACATGTTCCGCTATGTAGCACAGGAAGTTCTCGGCACAACCAAAATCGTTTACAACGGCATTGAGATGGATTGGGGCAAACCGTTCGAGAGAATTACCATGATCGATGCAGTGAAAAAATATGCAGGCGTTGACTTTAACGAGATCGCAGACACAGATGCTGCGAAAGCCATCGCAAAAGAGAAACATGTTGAGTTCGAAGATCACCATACAAAGGGTGACATCTTGAACCTCTTCTTCGAGGAGTTTGTAGAGGAGCATTTGATTCAGCCGACTTTCGTTATGGATCATCCGATCGAGATTTCTCCGCTTACAAAGAAGAAACCGGAAGATCCGAACTACGTAGAGCGTTTCGAGTTGTTCATGAACGGATGGGAAATGTGTAATGCTTACTCCGAGCTTAACGATCCTATCGACCAGAGAGAGCGTTTCAAAGCACAGGAAGCACTTCTCGCACTGGGCGACGAGGAAGCAAACACAACAGACGAAGACTTCATGTACGCCCTCGAGCTCGGTATGCCACCGACAGGCGGTATCGGCTACGGTATCGACAGACTTTGTATGCTGCTTACCGATTCGCAGGCGATCAGGGATGTTTTGTTGTTCCCGACGATGAAGAGTCTTGATAAATAAAACCCCGAAAACAGGGCATTTTCAAGCAGTTCAATAGGCTTAAATTTGTATTTTACGACAGAGTTACGACAAATGGTGAGCCTTGATATAGTAAAAAATTAAGACATCATTACTTATAGTGATATAGGTAGTGGTGTCTTTTTGTCTGTTTGCAAACTATGAATGGAAAAATAGATGTGATATAATGGCGTACATGAGAAAAGTAATAAGTTTATAAAAGAGGGAAAAATTTGTATTTGCGGAGGTGTTATTTATGAAGATTGAATATAGAAAAGCGGATATTACAGATGCAGAATTGCTAATAGATATATATAATTCTGCGTTTTATAGTGATTATATTAAATATGGTGAATGTCCTGCGTATGGACAGACGAAAGAAATGATGGAGAAATCCATAATAAATTTTCCCAAGTTTATTATTCTATTTAATAACAAACCAGTTGGTTGTGTTTCTTGTAAAGAGGTAGAAGTGGGAGTATACGAAGTTGGCTGTTTGTGTGTTGTTCCAGAGTTTCAAGGAAAAGGAATAGGAACACAAGCAATAAAATTTATAACATCACACTACGAGAATTGGGATAAATTTACTTTAGTCACACCCATAGACAAAAAGGAAAATGTAAAGTTTTATACAGAAAAATGTGGATTTGATATAGTGTCTATGGAGATGGATGGAAATGTTAAAGTAGCACGATTTGTTTTAGAAAAATAGATTTCAGCTTTGTGAAGAGTTGAAAGCATGTAAGAATTTGAAGTTTCGCATGAGTTTACAAATGCAAAGGCAGAGGATATTTTACATGATAAAGATGCCAATTCGTTGAAGCAAAAGGATAGGAAACGATGCGTAGAGTGCTTGGAATATCAAGTTTTTTGTAGGTAAACGATGCGTCGGTTGATTTTGCGATTGGATACATATAGGATTGCAATTGGAGGTGATGAAAATGGATGCAAATAAATTTGGTTGCTTTGTAGCTGAAAGAAGAAAGGAATTGAAAATGACACAAAAAGATTTGGCTGCAAAAATTCAAGTAACTGACAAAGCTGTTAGTAAATGGGAAAGAGGTTTAGGATTTCCTGATATAAACACCATAGAATATTTGGCCGATGCTTTGGATGTATCCATAATAGAACATATGAAATCAGAAAGAGAAACCGAAAATGTAGCAATTGATGAAGCTGTAGTTGTGAATGTTTTAGACATGGCAGAGAAGGATGTGCAAAAGAAACAGACCAGAATTCTTATAATTTTATTGGTAACTACATTCCTATGTGCACTTTTTGAAATGCTGCAAAGTATTGACTGGAATGCAAGGGAATTGACAATGTCATTGACAATACCTTATACGGCTATTATCCCTGGATTTGTGACAATTATAGTCTCTATAATTTACAAACTAAAGGGTGAGAAGACGGATAATTTTATTGCGATAGGTATTTGTATGATGATAATTCCGTTTATTTTATCGATGGGAGTATTTCTTGTTTTAGGTTTACTTGCAGGATAGCAGGACATCATCAACTTTTAGTTTGATGGAGCGTCAAATTCCAATTTGTGTAACAGTTAGATAAACAGGTTATCCGGATAGTCTAGTATTAATAGAAGGTGATGCACAGCCTTATAAGTGAGCGAGTTATCAGAGGGCAGAGACGCTAGTAGTCTCTGCCCTGTTTTGTGTATAGATACCGCGAACAGCAAAAAAAAATACACCCCCTTAAGAAAATCCCGCATTCTGCCGATATACTTTAAAATATACCAATATAGTCTTATTATGCCTTGAAACGGATTTCAAGTAGCTACAAGGAGGTAGTGTTATGGCATCAAGTATCTATAGTATGTCTGCGTATACGCGGACATCTCCTTTCATGCAAAGAAACAGCTTTGCATCTTACAATCAAGAGCAAAAAAATTCCACGGAACCGAAAACGACAACCGAGGCACAGCGTCTGCGCGAAATGATCCGCGATTTGAAAAGGGCGAAGAGTGAAAATATGTACTCGCCGATTGCGGGAAGCAGGGCGGATGGTTTTTCTGCGTTGTCCGGGACTGAGAAAACCACAAGCGAGGCGGAGGAAGAGATTCAGAAAGCTTCAAAATACAATTTCAAGGAAGTCGCCAATAAGATTTTGCGTGCAAAAACTGCTCTCAGCGCAGGACAGGCGGTCATTTCGGCAAAACGGAAAGTGGTTGAAGTGAAGCGGAAAATGTCCAGCGGTGACGGAGATCCGGAAGAACTTCAGATTGCGCTCAATCATGCGAGGCGCATGGAGATTGCAGCCAGGAAGAAAAAACGTCATTTGGAAATGGAAGAAATGATTGTGACAGTGCAGAAACGTGATGAGAAGCTGGACCGGATGGAGGAGACTGCAACGGATATTCAAAACAGCGTAATCGATGTGGCCCAGGAGGAGCTTGAAGAGCAGCAGGATGCTATTTTCGAAGAGCGGCAAGAGATGCTTGATGAGGTCATGGAGCAACAGGAAAAAGAATTGGAACGTCTTTCGGAGGAGGAGATGGCCGAGCTCAATGAGATGATTGCGGAGTTTGGGGAAGAGGAACTGCAGGAATTACAGGAGATGATGGAACTGCTGGACAGCATGGAAATTATCAATCCGCATATGAGCAAAGAAGACCTGGAGGAACTCAAACGCAAGCATCGCAACGAAGAATATAAAGCAATCCTGAAAGCCGAGATGGACTACTTGAAAGACATGATAAAGTACATGCAGGAAAAAGGGATGACCGCCATGCAGCCGGGGGTTCAGGCGACAGCTGACAATGCGTTCGCAATGCCTGCGGCTGGTGTTGAAATGGCAGTAAGCAGTCCGGAAATGTCTGCACCTGCCGGAAACACAGCGACGATGCCATCCATCGATATACAGGTTTAATGCATGAAATGGATTGATGAAAGGAAATGAAAGGCGTATAATATTCTTGAGGTGAAACAGATTCATGCAAAAACCGCAGAATACCGATACAAAACTTAAAAAGTGCATACAGATGCTTATGCGGAGCCTGATTATGCTTTCGTTTGTTTTTTTCGTTGTTGCGCAGTTTGCCTTGCCGGCAGAAAACAAGCTGGGAACAGGGCGTTACAATGTGTACGACGGACAGTGGGTACAGATTTTGGAAGACGGCAGCAGAAAAGAAGTACAGGTGCCCGGGCAGCTTGAGAACGTGCAGGGCGAGTGGGTGACCATTGAGTCGCAGCTTTCGGAAGATATGCAGGCGACCTGGCTTTGTCTGCGCAGTTTGCAGCAGGATTTCAAAATATATGTGGACGACGAACTCAGAGAAGAGTACTCGACCATTGAGTCGCAGCTATTCGGAAAAACCAGTACGATTACATATGTGTGGCTTAAACTGACGGACAGAGACGCAGGAAAGACTCTGCGTATTGAGTTTATGAGCGACTCGTTCTATTCCGGATACATGGAGGAAATTCTTCAGGGCGAGAAGGCGGATATTCAGAGTTATCTGTTTGGTCGATACGGGCTGTCTGCGCTTATGGCAGCATTTATGTTTTTGGTCGGACTGGTAATCATTATTACCTGTCAGCCGTATGTTCCGCTGTTTCATTTCAAAGGAAATGGGGAAATGTATTCCCTCGGCGGGATTATAATGCTTGCATCTACATGGCTTCTCGTGGAGTCTAAGCTACGCCAGTTTATATTCCCGAACAGTACGGTTGCCATGTACATGGGATTTTTGATGATTATGCTTTTGCCGTACTCGTTTCTAAGCTATGTGAATCAGGTACAGAAAAGAAGATATGAAAAAGTATATATGTATATTATGGCGTGGTCACTGACCAATTTTGTGGCGTGCACCGGATTGCAGGTGTTCGGTATCAAAGATTTCTTTGAGACGATGACGAGCTCGCATATTGTGCTCGGTGTTACGGTTTTATCTGTACTTGTAACGATTGTGCTCGATATAAAGAGCAGAGAAGTGTTGCAATACAAATCGGTTGTCCTCGGTTTTTCCGGTATATTGTTGGCAGCGCTTATGGAAATTGCCCTGTCCTACACGGTAAATGCAAAGCTGAACGGTGTTCCGCTTTGTCTGGCGCTGATATGTCTGGTTTGTGTTTCCGGTCTCAAGGTCGGCAAGGAAATGACGAGAATTGAGAGCGAGAAGCAGACGGCGGAGGCTGCGCGCAAGTCACAGGCACTGTTTTTGGCTAATATGTCCCACGAAATACGGACACCGATCAATACGATTCTCGGTATGAATGAGATGATTCTCCGGGAAAATGAGGATAAGGCCATCAACGGCTACGCAGGTCATATAAAACGAGCAGGACATATGTTGCTTGGTCTGATTAATGAAATTTTGGATTTCTCCAAGATGGAAGCCGGAAAGCTGGAGATTGTTTCCTTGGAATACTCGCTTTCCGATGTGCTTGAGGATATTCAGACGGAGACGGGAAAGAGAGTCGGAGAAAAAGGGCTTGCGTTCCGGGCCGAAATCAGCAGCGAGCTTCCGGCGGTACTTAAGGGAGATGAACTGCGTATCAGGCAGATTTTAAATAACGTGCTTTCCAATGCGGTGAAATATACAAAACAGGGAACGGTTACTTTGCGTGTGAACAGAAAAGCGCCGGATGCGGGCGGGGAAAAAGAACAGTGCTTCCTTGCGATAGAAATCGAAGATACCGGAATGGGAATCCGGGAAGAAGATCTTCCTCATTTGTTTGACAGTTTTCAGCGTTTGGAAATGGAAAAAAACCGCCATATTCAAGGCACCGGCCTCGGACTTTGCATTACGAAGCAGCTGGTTGACTGCATGGGCGGTACGATAGAAGCGACCAGTCGATACGGCGAGGGAACCTGCTTCCGGATTATGATTCCGCAGGAAATTATTTCCGAGTCGGAAGTGAAAAAACCGGAGGAAGAGCGAAGCGTGGAAACGGGGGCATTCCGGGCTCCGGATGCGCACATACTTGCCGTGGATGATAACCGGGTTAACTTGGTGGTGCTCAGATCCCTTTTGAAACGGACAGAGATTAAAGTTGACCTTGCGATGAGCGGTAAGCAGGCGTTGGAATGCACGCGGGCGAAAAAATATGATCTGATTCTTATGGATCACATGATGCCGGAAATGGATGGTATAGAGGCGATGCGTGCGTTGCGCGGTGAAAAGGACAACATGAACTGCGATACAAAAATGATTGTGTTGACGGCAAATGCCATTCACGGTGTGGAGCAGGAGTACAAGGATGCAGGGTTTGACGATTATATTTCCAAGCCGCTGGATCCGGAGCTTTTGGAAAAGGTATTGCGGAAATATTTAGAAAAATAAATAATGGCATAAAAAAGAGGACCGGTTATTCCGGTCCTCTTTGATTGCACATAAGTGACTTATTTTAAGATAAGTTCGTTCCATCTGGATGTGGAAACCAATCCAACGTATGTCTTACCTGTGTTGAGAGTAATCTCATTACCGTCAGCATCGTAGAAGTTGGTAGGTTCCGCATCGTGTGTCTTAGTCCATGTAACAGGGATGGCTTTTCCGCCGGTGATATAGTATCCGTCGCCGGAAGTGTTGATGATGTTGAACTGCATATAACCGTTGTCGTCATACTGTGTATGGCTTGCACACTGGATGATAACGTTAGTGAAAGCGAGCTGTTTGTTGTCGTTTTCGAGGTCGATGTGTGGTTTGCCGTATTCAGAATATAAGTAAGTACCGCTTGCTTCGTCATAAGTGAGCTCGGAACCGTTGTGCGGGAACGGAAGGTCAACCAGTGTACAATCCTTGCTTCCGTTTGCGGATGAAAGATCAACCGGGGAAGAAGAGAACTGCCAATGCTGTCCCATATAGTAAGAGTTGTATTCTCTGTCAATTCCGTTTGCTTCCAGACGGGATTCGATTTCACCTGTGGTTACATACTCAGTAAACTCGCGGGATTTACCGTTATCGATGCGGGCAAATCCACCGCTCAAATGATCAACCCAAGGGTTTGAGAGGAATGCGTCAATGTAGAACGGACCACCGTCATGGATTACAATAGCGTTGTATTCCGGTGCGATCATAAAGTTGGTCGGACGTACGCTTCGGATACTTCCGAATCTGGTGATGCTTCCCCAATCTTTTACGACACACATGAAACGAGTAATTTCGTCGTTGGCTGTACTGTTCATCATTTCGTAAATGATATCTGCCTGTGTCAGTCCGTAGTGATCAAGAGCTGTCTTCTCGTTGTCAACCATGATAGCGACCGGACGCTGACCTTTGAGAGCTTCATCAATCCACTCGTTGGTCAGCTCGCTGCGATACATGCCTTCTCTTGTTTCTTCCGGAACTTCGGCAACTTCTTCTTCTGCCGGAGCTTCTGTTTCTTCCGTGTCTGTTTCAATAACCTGTAATTCGTTTGTTGCTGTTTCTTCCTTTGCACCGCAGCCGGTTAAAGCGCTGCAAACAAGTGCTAAGGATAACATGAGTACCAGTGATTTTCTTTTCATAACTTTTTTCCTTTTTTGTATTTTATAGTGTTGCACCGAAATCCGATACGATAATCTGTCCGGTGATGGCGCGGGATTCATCGCTTGCAAGGAAGAGAAGAATGTTGGCAACATCCTCCGGCATACAGATCGGTACGCTCAGATTCATGTGTTTTCTCATTTGACCGAACATGTCCTGGTTTAAAGTGGCAGGATCTGTCTTGGCCATTGGTGTCATAATGGAACTTGGATTAACGGAGTTACAGCGAATACCGGTTCCTGCAAAACGCATAGCCGTGTGCTTGGTAAGACCTACAACTGCAGCCTTGCTTGTCACGTAGGAAGCGCCGCCGGTACCGAATTGGCCGGCAACGGAGTCCAGATTAATGATGGATCCGTAATTTTTCTCTTTCATCACCTTGAGCACGGCTCTTGTACATTGAAGAGTTCCTTTTGTATTGATGCCGAATACCCAGTCAAGATCTTCGTCTTCGTAGCAGTCAATCGGTTTCAGTCCGGCTTCGAGAACCCCTGCATTGTTTACAAGAATATCTACCGTACCAAATGCTTCAACTGTCTTGGCAACCAGATTTTCTGCGTCTTCCACTTTGGAAACATCAGTTTGGACAACAAGTACCTCTCCTCCGTTTGCACGAATACGCTCAGCGACCTCTTCCAACTGAGGAAGGCGGCGGGCACTGATGACAACCTTTGCGCCTTCTTTTGCAAACAGCTCGGCGGTAGCAGCACCGACACCCGAGTTACTTCCGGTGATAATTGCAACTTTTCCGTCTAAACGTCCCATATAGAATACCTCCTTTTATTTTTACCACTATTATTATAAATTGTAAATAAATATCGGTCAATCAGAGATATTGTGTTTTTATTTTTAAAATGTTAGTATACTATAGAAAGTCAGGAATACAGGAATATATGTCGGAGGAAATAAAATGGAAAAGAAACAAAAGAGAGGGAGCTTCAGCGGATCCATCGGCTTCGTTCTGGCAGCGGCCGGAAGTGCGGTAGGACTTGGAAATATTTGGAGATTTCCATATCTGGCGGCGAAGGACGGCGGAGGAGTCTTTCTTTTATGTTATTTGATTTTGGCGCTGACCTTCGGTTTTGCGCTTTTGACAACCGAAATTGCCATCGGACGAAAAACCGGACAGAGTCCGCTGACTGCATATAAAGCCCTGCATCCGAAAATGGGATGGCTCGGTGTGATGGCGTGTCTCGTGCCGGCCATGATTTTGCCGTATTACTGCGTAATCGGCGGTTGGGTTTTGAAATATCTGTCCCTTTATATAACAGGGAATGCATCACAGGCGGTCGGAGATGGCTATTTTACTACGTTTATCACGGCGCAGACTGAGCCGGTTGTTTGGTTTTTGATATATTTGGCGCTGACAGTGTTCGTTGTGTACAAGGGTGTCGGAAACGGAATTGAAAAACTTTCCACAATTCTGATGCCGATATTGATTGTGCTGATTATCGGAATTTCTGTATTTTCACTGTCACTCAGACATACGGATGCAAGCGGTGTGACGCGTACCGGTGTGGAAGGATTTTTAATCTATGTGGTTCCGAATTTTGACGGGATGACGTTGAAAAAATTTATTACTATTCTCATGGATGCTACCGGACAGCTTTTTTACTCGGTCAGTGTAGCCATGGGAATTATGATTACATACGGCTCTTATGTAAAGAAAGAGACAAACCTGGTAAAGAGTGTAAATCAGATAGAAATATTTGATACGCTGGTTGCGTTTCTGGCGGGGCTGATGATTGTTCCTGCGGTTTACACCTTTATGGGAACGGAAGGTATGGCGACGGGGCCGAGTCTTATGTTTGTTTCTCTGCCGAAGGTGTTTGAAGCCATGGGCGGAATCGGTATTGTAATCGGAATTGTCTTTTTTGTGATGGTCGCGTTTGCTGCGCTGACATCGTCGGTTTCCATCATGGAAGCCATTGTCTCCAGTTGCATGGACAAGTTCCGCATCAGCAGAAAGAAAAGTACGATTTATGTCGGATTGTTTGCCTTGGCAGTGGGATCGGCTGTTTGTTTCGGTTATAACATTCTGTATTTTGAAATGACTTTGCCGAACGGTTCCACAGGACAGATTTTGGATGTGCTTGACTATACAAGTAACAATATTCTGATGCCGGTGGTAGCGATTGCAACATGTATACTTGTCGGCTGGATTGTAAAACCTAAGACTGTAATTGATGAGGTGACGCACGGAGGACATAAATTTGGCAGAAAAGGGCTTTATATTGTTATGGTAAAGGTAGTTGTTCCGGTGTTGCTTGTATATTTGCTTTTGCAGGCTTTGGGTATTTTGAACTGGTAAATGAAAAGGAGATTTGTTTTATGAAAAAAAGAGTTTTAGCGATATTGGTAATGATGATGACAGCAGCGGTTCTTGCTGCGTGTTCCGGGGAGAAGAACAATGCGGGGGATGAAGCGCCGGAAAATGTGACCGTGCAGGATGAGACAGAAACACCGGCAGATGAGGAAGATGCCACATCTGAGGACCAGAGCGCAGATGCGGTGGACGGTGTGACAATTTTGAGCGATGTCTGGGCTACCTATGGTGAGAACGAAAAATTCTATGGCATGGGCGGCGATGCAAATAATATGGTAGAAAATGCTCCGGGCAATTTCAGCTTGGAGGATAAGGAAGCGCTCAAAGCAACGCTTCTTGTTCCGGAAGATGTAGCAGATATGATTGACGAGGCCGCATCCCTTGTGCACGGAATGAATCTGAATATTTTTACGGGCGCAGTATTCCGTGTGACGGACCCGGCGAATGTACAGGCGTTTGCAGATGCCATGGAAACGAGCATATTAAACAATCAGTGGATGTGCGGATCGCCGGATAAATACATGATTTACAAAGTAAATGATAATTATGTGCTGATGGCTTTCGGTGCCGTGGATGTACTTCCGGTTTTTAAGGACAAATTTATGGCAATCTACGGGGAAAAAGCAGAGGTACTCAAAGAAGGAAATGTGGCACAATAGTGTACAAATGAAAGTAGTGAAGCAGATTGAGATTTCAGTATATTATCATTAAAAATTTTTTCAGAATACTTTTGCGCATCTTGCCTGCGATGCATCATCTGATTAAAGCCAATCCGTTTGATGAAGAAAAAGCATATGCGTATTTGAGAAAAGTAGTGCTCATCATGCATCGGACCGGGCGCATCCGGACGCAGATATTCGGCGTTGAAAATCTCCCGAAAGAGGGAGGGTACATCATGTATCCGAATCATCAGGGCAGGTATGACGGATATGCAGTTGTGCATGGACATGACAGACCGTGCAGTGTCGTGATGGACAAAAAACGCTCCTATTTTCCTTTTGTGAGGGAAGTGATTGATCTTGTCCGGGGAAAGCGCATGGATCTTGATAACCTGCGACAGTCGATGACAATCATCAACGAAGTAGCGGAAGAGGTAAAGCAGGGAAGACGATTTTTGATTTTTCCGGAAGGTGGCTATGACAAAAGTAAAAAGAACAGTTTGTGGGAATTTAAATCCGGATGCTTTAAAGCGTCCATGAAATCCCGCACGCCGATTGTTCCGGTTGTATTGATTGACACGTATAAGGCGATGGATATTTCTTATCTCGGCCCGGTGAAGACACAGGTTCATTTCCTGGAACCGATTTCCTATGAAGAATACAAAGATATGAAGACAGTAGAGATTGCAAGAATGGTAAAAAAACGCATTCAGGACAAGCTCGATGAAATTTTGGCATAAAAAAGCAGGGAACCTTAATTGGTTCGCTGCTCTTTTCTTTTCTGTCTTCTCACTCTGTTGATATGCCTTTCAAAATCACCGCTTGCCAGAAGCCGGGCAAGCACATACTGCTCAAACGTCGGAACAGTGCATGAGTAGAAGCCCAGCCGTTCCTCGAAAACAGGAATAAGGTGTTTCGGAAGTACCATGTAAGCAATACGGAGAGAGGATGAAATTGTATTCGAGAATGTATTCATGTAGATTACATTCTCTTTTTTTGTATGTGCAAACAGTGTTTCCTCTGCTTTGCGGGAAACGGAAAATTCCGATTCGTAGTCGTCTTCTATGAGGTAGCGGTTATTTTTTTCTGCCCATTGCAAATATTCGTGACGCTTGGAGGCGGAGGCAGTGACACCGCTCGGGAAGCTGCGGTAAGGGGTGATGTGAAGAATATCTGCCTTTGTACTGCGTAAAGCCCTGCTTTCGATTCCGTCTGTTCCAAGCGGAAGTGTTTCAACTGTGACGTCGCAGGATTCGTAGACCTGATGAATTTTGTGGTAGGACGGGGATTCAATTGCATAAATCCGGTCGCGACCGAGAAGAGATGCAATCAGTCCGTACAAATATTCCGATCCGGACCCGATGACAATCTGCGAAACGTCCGCCGAAATGCCCCGGCTACGCAGCAGGTATTTGCGGATTTCTTCCCGCAGGGCATGACAGCCTTCGTTCGGTGATTTTTCTAAAATGGCGTCGCCGCAGTCGCTGAGGACCTTGCGCATCGTTCGCGCAAGCATCGGGTAAGAAAAATGATGCATGTTTCTGTTGTCGGAGGGCGCGGAAAAAGAAACGACCGGAGACAACGAGGAAGCTTTGCTGTCTGCCATAGCTGCGAAACCGTCGCCCGTGCGAAAGCACACATAGTATCCGCTCCGCTGTCTGGATTCTGCATAGCCTTCCTCGCACAGAAGGGCATATGCATGCTCTACGGTAATAATACTTACTCCTGTCTCATCTGCAAGTAACCGCTTGGAAGGGAGCTTGCTTCCGAACGGGTAGGCGCCTTGGATAATGTCTTCCCGCAGTTGGCGGTAAAGCTGAAGATATGCAGGGGAAGAATTGTTTTTTTCAACGGAATACTTCATCTGGTTATATAAAACTCCTTGTTTCTTTCTTTTTTGTGATATCAGATTTATTATAAGTGGTGCCGGTTTGAAAAACAAGAAAAATATTATTGACAAATAATAACAATTGTATTAAACTCAAAGCGGTTAGGGGCTTCTAACCGCTGTTTTTTATATATAACCACGGTGAATAGCAAGCAGGAATCGAGGCAAACAATGAATCTGACAGAAGCGAATGTGGGAGAAGAGTATATTATTAAAGATATTGTGACAGACGATGAAGAGCTCAATGCATTTTTGTTTTCGCTGGGCTGTTACAGCGGTGAGCCGATTACGGTTATCTCCCGTAAAAGAGGCGGGTGCATTGTTTCCGTCAAGGATGCCAGATACAATATTGATAACGAACTAGCAGCGGCTATTTCTATTTAGGAAGTTTTTTACATAAGAATATAATGGTGATTTATATAAAGTCACTATTTTTTATAACTACGGGTTAGTTGAGTCTAACAAGAGTTAGCGCTCAAAAGGAGGAGAAGTATGAGAATTGCATTAACAGGCAATCCGAACAGCGGGAAAACAACAATGTACAATGCGCTCACAGGAAAAAATGAACGTGTTGGTAACTGGGCCGGTGTAACGGTCGAAAAGAAAGAAAGTCCGATTAAAAAAAGTTTTTATGACGGATCACAGGAACTGGTTGCGGTCGATTTGCCGGGAGCTTATTCTATGTCACCGTTTACATCGGAAGAGAGCGTTACCAGTGAATATGTAAAAAATGAAAATCCGGACGTGATAATCAACATCGTGGATGCGACTAATTTGAGCCGCAGCCTGTTCTTCACTACACAGCTTCTTGGGCTTGGTATTCCGGTGGTAGTGGCTCTTAACAAGAGTGATATCAACGAAAAGAAAGAGACAGAAATCGATGAGATGAAATTATCTGAAAAGCTCGGATGTCCGGTTGTGGAAACCGTTTCCACTTCATCGGGAGACAGCGGATTAAAGACTGTTGTCGAGAAAGCGGTTTCTTTAGTAGGAACAATCCAGAAAGATCCTTACGAGCAGGGCGACATCAATCTGCAGGACAAAGCAGAAGTTGAGGCGGCTGACAGAAAGCGTTTCGAGTTCGTAAACGGTATTGTAAAAGAAGTTGAGAAACGTAAAGTTCTCACAAAAGATACAAACAAACAGGACAGCATTGATAAAGTGCTCACACATCCGATCGTCGGAATTCCGATTTTTGCACTTGTTATGTTCCTTGTGTTCTATATTTCACAGACAACGCTCGGTACATGGATTGCTGACTGGCTGGTAGGCTGGATTGAAACATTCCAGGGATGGGTAGCAGGTAAAGTAGAAGGAGCAGACCCGTTCTTACAGGCGCTCTTGGTTGACGGTATCATCGGCGGTGTCGGAGCCGTAGTCGGTTTCCTTCCGCTCGTTATGGTTATGTACTTCCTCATTGCTCTTTTGGAGGATTGCGGATACATGGCGCGTGCAACAGTTGTTCTTGACCCGATTTTCAAAAAAGTAGGTCTTTCCGGTAAATCCGTAATTCCTATGGTCATCGGTACAGGTTGTGCCATTCCGGGTGTTATGGCGGCTCGTACCATCCGCAACGAGAGAGAACGCAGAGCAACTGCAATGCTTGCACCGTTTATGCCGTGTGGCGCAAAACTGCCGGTGATTGCTCTTTTTGTGGGGGCATTTTTCCCGGATGCTTCTTGGATCGGTACGGTGATGTACTTTGTAGGTGTGTTTTTAATTCTTGTCGGAGCATTGCTTGTAAATGCAATTACAGGAAATAAAAATAAAAAATCATTCTTTATTATCGAACTTCCGGAGTATAAACTTCCGAGCTTGAAGAGAGCGACACTTTCCATGCTCTCGCGTGGTAAAGCATATATCGTAAAAGCCGGTACGGTTATCCTCGTATGTAATACCGTAGTGCAGATTATGCAGGCGTTTAATTGGAAACTCCAAGTGGTGGAAGAAGGTATGGAGAGCACATCCATCCTCGCATCTATCGCATCTCCGATTTCAGTAATTTTAATTCCGATTGTCGGAGTGGCAGCATGGCAGCTTGCGGCAGCAGCCATTACAGGATTTATCGCAAAGGAAAATGTAGTGGGTACGCTCGCAGTTTGTTATGCACTCACGAACTTCATCAATACAGAAGAACTTGCACTTGTGGGCAGCGGTAACGAAGTGGCAGCAGTTATGGGGCTTACAAAGGTG
Source organism: Lachnospiraceae bacterium (assembly GCA_017465095.1). Classification (GTDB taxonomy): domain Bacteria; phylum Bacillota; class Clostridia; order Lachnospirales; family Lachnospiraceae; genus SVFI01. The sequence continues at coordinate 34,248 of JAFTWX010000003.1, forward strand.
GCAGCACTTGCATACCTTATGTTTAACCTCTTCTCGCCGCCTTGCTTTGCAGCGCTCGGTGCCATGAATTCAGAAATGAAGAGTGCAAAATGGCTTTGGGGCGGTATCGCACTTCAGCTGGGAACCGGATATACCATTGCATTCCTTGTATACCAGATTGGTACGCTTGTTACAACAGGTGCTCTCGGAGTAGGATTTATCGGCGGTCTTATCGCAGTCATCGTCATGGTCTTGATTGTGGTTGCACTTATTGCAAAGGCGAACAAACAGTTTCATGCGGAGTACAAGTTAGCGAAGTAGTAGCACTGAATAGTTGTGTGAGTTGCATATAAGAAAGGAGCATGGATATGGCAAATGTCATAGTCGCCGGGGTCGTGGCATTGATTCTCGGTGTGTCAATTACATATATTGTGAAGGCCAAAAAGGCCGGTGTGAAATGCGTCGGATGTCCGGCGGGCGGTACATGTTCCGGAAATTGTAACGGAAACTGCAGCGGATGTCATTCTGATGCGGATGTGTAAGAGAAGAATTACTCAAAATATATAGGGGAATTAAAAAAAGGAAGGGATAGATCTTCGGGTTTATCCTTTTCTTTTTTTGTTCTTTGCTTTGACGGATTTACGGTTGAATGTAAAAAGTCTTTCGTTCAGTCCGTAAGTTTTTAAGGTGAGTACGGTCGTTTTTTTGAAATTTATATAAAATGGCCGTAAGATAAATTGAGATTTACGGCTGGGACGGATTTTATGCGCTTTTCGAACGTAACAACATCATTACATTTACGTTTTAAATAGACGTATATTGGAAAACAAACGTAAAGGATAAAAAAATATACGGACTAAATATGTAAATTGAGAAATTTGACCGTAGATGAGCAGAATAGTTACGTTCTATTATGCAAAAAGAGATACTGCGCCCGTAAAATGGAGCATGAGGGAATCAGGAATATTGAAGGGAAAAAGTCTTTAAAAGCAATCTCAGCTAAATCATATTACTGTGTAGGTTTTTTTATTATGGATATTTCCTTTCCGAAAAGTTATGCTATAATAGAGAATAGTTAATCTTAGAAAAAAGGAGAACAGAAATGTTAGATATCGGATTTTATGAAAGATTTCATGAGCTCATTGCAGGGCTGGATGAGAATACAGAGTATACGGCGGACGAAATGTTTGCCAAACTGGAGGCGATTCGCAGCAGCGAGCCGGTTGTGTATAATATTGAGACGACCAACCGCTGCAATATGCGTTGCAAAATGTGTCCGAGAACAACGATGATGACACGTTGCAATGAGGATATCGATCGCGAGACATTTTTAAATGTAGTGGATCAGATTCGTCCGCATACGGATGAGGAGTGGGCAAAATGGAAAGCATTTTGTGAGAAAACTTACGGTATTTATGAGGATGAGATGAGCGAGAACCATTTCTTCTTATATATCATTCCGAAGGTAATCCAGCTTCACGGCTACGGCGATCCGCTTCTTGATGTGCATATGGGAGAGTATGTAAAGATTCTTCATGAAAAAGGATTCTACTCTTATTTCAGCTGCAATCCGGCGAATATCAATCTTGAGAGAACTTACGAGATGCTGGACAACGGTCTTGACTACATCAAATATTCTATCGAGAGCGTGGATGATGAACTGCATAAACAGGTGCGCGGACAGGCTTCCAACTTTACGGAGAGCTATGAAAAGATTAAGCAGGTGCTCAAATACAAAGAGGAAAAAGGACTTAACACAACTGTCGTAATCACGATGCTTGATTTGAACCGTACGCATCAGAAGGAAGATTTCGACAAGCTTCTCGATGCGTTCAAGGATCTCGATGTTTATATTTACCTTAAGAGCGAGGACTGTCAGTGGTATCGTAAAGATTTTCACGGAACCAATTCTATCCACTGGTCTGAGATTTGTAAGCATCCGTGGATGACTATGACGATCAAGTCCAACGGCGAAGCTACCATGTGTATGGAAGATTTCAATAATGAAATCGTGTTCGGTGACACCAATACACAGAGTCTCAAAGAAATCTGGGAGGGTGAACCGTACAAGAAATTCCGTTACCAGCACTTATTTGCTAAGGATAAAATCAAATGTGTCGGCGAGTGCGACATGAAACTGATGGGCGACTGCTACAAGATTGTGTAAAATTATGGCATGTATAAAAAAGACAAAAACCCTTCGGGCATATTTAGTGAAATTTATACTCCGGCTTGCTATTTTTGCCGGAGTATTTTTGCTGTACATTATGAATAAACCATTGATGTTTGAACTGATGACCCAGCCGGTTATGATGGGGATCACGCCGCTTCACGTTCTTTGGTTTATTTTTATGTTTATGATGATCCGTCATATTTTTCCGACGGAAACTCTTTCTATGGCATTTCGCAAGGCGGAAAAGAAAAAATACGATGAGGTGACCGACTATTCGCCGGCGGAGCTTCTGACCTTTGTAAAGGAGCAGAATGCAAGGGCCTGGATTGTCATGCTCATCTGGCTTGTTTTTAATGCCGTTTTCGGCGTTCTGTATCTGTACGGAATTATGGATGAAGCGGATCTTTTGATGCTGACCGTTTTCTATTTTCTGAGTGATTATATCTGTATTTTGTTTTTCTGCCCGTTCCAGAGCTTTATTATGAAAAACAGATGCTGTGTCAATTGCCGGATTTATGACTGGGGACATTTCATGATGTTCACACCGATGCTGTTTATCCGCAATTTTTACAGTTGGAGCCTGTTTTTTACGGCCTGTATTGTGCTGATTAAGTGGGAAGTGATTTACGCAAAGCATCCGGAACGTTTTTTCTATGGATCGAACCGGAATCTTCAGTGCGCAAATTGTAAGGATAAGATTTGCCAGCTGAAGAAGGTGGTAAAGTAGTGCACCGGAAAATTGCCGGTGCATTTTCGTCGTTTTGCACAAAGAAAATCTATTGACATATGACATGGGGATTGTATAATCGTATTTAATTTCACGTCTGCATCCGTCGGACGGGTTATCAAATTATTATCATATTTTAATTCTGAAAACAGTTCTGTTTTACTATTTTCATTCATTTTTATTTCAAAATTTCATACAAAGGAGGTAGACTGTTATGAGTCAACTAAAAAATCTGTTTCCGCTGATTAGAGAAAGAGAGGAAATTCTCGCAGAAATTGAAGGGAACCGTTACTTGTCTGCTGTGTTTCGGGATTGGACGAAAGAGCAGCAGGAGCATTTTCTGGAAATTTGCACCGGGGTAGTAGGGGCAAAGATATTGAGCGATTCTTTTTTCAAGGAGATTATGAATCCGGAATATACACCGGGACGTATGGAGCGTTTTCTTGCAAATATTCTGAAGCAAAATGTGAAGATTCTGCAGGTGTTGCCCAATGAATCTACAAGAATTGCGTCGGAGGTGACATTGCTCGAGACGGATATTGTTGTGGAACTGCAGGACGGGAGTATTGTCAATGTGGAGATACAGAGAATCGGATATAAATTTCCGGGTGAAAGAGCAGCTTGTTACTCGGCAGATATGCTTTTGCGCCAATACAAACGTGTCCGGGAAGCCCGCGGGAAAAAATTTGTTTACAAGGATGTAAAACCGGTGTATACCATTGTCCTTTTTGAAAAAAGCCCTGCAGAACTGCGTGATTTTCCGGAGGAATACATACATTATTTTGAAGCGAGATCGAATACCGGACTTAAGATGGATTTGTTGCAGAAGTTTGTTTTTGTATCGCTTGACAACTTTATGAAAAGAAGCCACAATAAAATTATAAGCGACGAACTGGAGGCTTGGCTGACATTGTTTACGGCAGACAATCCGGTGCGGATAGAGCAGCTGATCCGTGAATATCCGGAGTTTAAAGCAGTGTATGATGATGTCTATGCCATATGTTTAAATACAGAGAGGTTGATGGGTATGTTTTCAAAGGAATTGCGGATTATTGATGAGAATACGGTTCAATATATGATTGATGAACTGCAGGAAGAGGTGGATGAAAAGAAAAGGATTCTGGAGGAAACGAACAAGGAATTGGAGGAAACAAATAAAGCGTTAGATGAAAAGAACAAAGCGTTAGACGAAAAGAACAAAGCGTTAGATGAAAAGAATAAAGCGCTGGACGAAAAGGATAAGCTGATTTTACAGTTACAGGAAGAACTTCGCAAAATGAAAGAACAGGAAGTTTTATGAGAATAGCCGTAATTTCGGATACACACAATTTGCTTCGCGAGGAAGTAAAAGAGTACATAATGGATTGTGATGTGATTCTTCATGCGGGAGACATATGCAGACCGGATGTTTACGGGCAAATTGCAGCACTTGGGAAGCCGTTTTACGCGGTGCGGGGCAATAACGACGGGAAATGGGCGGTTGAAAAAGGAATTTTGGATTGCCTGGATATAGAGCTTGAGGGCTGGCGCATTTTCATGGTACACGACCGCCGGGATATTCCAAAAGACATGCTGGAAAAGGGTATCGGTCAGGGGATTGTCGTGTTCGGACATTCCCATAAATATGAGACGTTTTCCGTAGGAGAAACACTTTTTCTGAATCCGGGAAGCTGCGGACCGGTGCGGTTCCGCCTGCCTGTGACGATGGCGATTGTGGAGATTGGTGCTGGGGATGCGCATGTGACACCTATTACTTTCGCCGAACAAAATTTCAGGTGTGAAATTTCGCCCGGCGAGATGAAAACACTGGTCACTGCTGTGGTGAAAGATATTAAGAAAAATAAAAGTGCCGCGCAGATCGCCAAAAAGCATCGGATCAGTTTGGAACTGTCTGAGCAGATTTGCAGACTTTACCTGACCCACCCGGGTGTGACGGTGGATGGGATTTTGGGGAAGATGGGGATGTAGTGGGAATGTGAATCAGAAGAAAAGAGAAAGGGTGTCCGGATATGAGAAAAGGACAAAAAGACTCAATAATTGAACTTGTTGAATTGCTGAAAAAGGCACAAGAGCATATTAAACAGCTATTGATACAGCAGGAATATGCACCTGTATTTGATTTGTTACAGCAGTGTCAACAGGGAGCGATTCAGGTTGGTACGATTATCGAACAGTCTGAAGGTGAAAAAGGGGTTTCGGTTGTCAAATTGTTGGAGGAATATTGCGAATTTGTATTTCGTATGTATGAATTAGTGCAGGACGGTATGAGTCAGGCGGATGGAGATATAAAGGTATCAACAGGGGCGGATTGTGTCTTTGGTGAAATGAACAGACTTCTTGCTGAAGTGGAAGAAAGTGTTCGGAATAATATCGAGATTCGTAAGGAAGTGGTTTTTCTTCCGTACAAGGCAGCTATGTGGGATTCGCTGGAGAGTGTATGGGTGGCAGCAGATGCGGATCCGGAGTGTGATGCTTATGTTGTTCCGATTCCGTATTTTGATAAAAATCCGGATGGAAGTGCAAAAGAGGTGCATTATGAGGCAGATTTGTATCCGGATTATGTTCCGATTACGCACTATGACGATTACAACATTCCGCAAAGACGTCCGGATATGATTTTTATCCATAATCCGTATGATGAGGCAAACTACATTACAAGTGTTCACCCGTTCTTCTATTCGAAGAATTTGAAACAATATACAGATGAATTGGTTTACATCCCGTATTTTGTTCTCGGTGAGGTGGATCTAGAGGATGAAAAAGCGGTGGAATATGTCGAACATTTTGCACAGGTGCCGGGCGTGGTACACGCGCATAAAGTGATTGTCCAGTCAGAGGCTATGCGCCGGGTTTATATCAACGCTATGACCAAGTTGGCAGGCAAACAGACAAAAAGTTACTGGGAAGAAAAAATTCTGGGACTTGGATCGCCGAAGTTTGATAAAGCAGTCAAAACTAAAAAAGAAGATATTAAAGTGCCGGATGAATGGTTACACATTATCGAGAAATCAAATGGAGAGTGGAAAAAAATAGTATTTTACAATACGAGTGTCAGTGCGTTGCTCGAACATAGTGAAAAAATGTTAGATAAAATGAGGGATGTTTTTCAAATATTTAAGGAGAACAAAGATGATGTTGCGCTTCTGTGGCGCCCGCATCCGCTGATTCGAGCTACCATCGAATCTATGCGCCCGCAGTTGTGGCAGGGGTATTGTGAGCTGGTGGAGGAGTATAGAGCAGAAGGATGGGGAATATATGATGATACTTCGGATATGAACCGGGCGATTGCTCTGTGCGACGGGTATTACGGGGATCCGAGCAGTGTAGTGCAACTTTGCAAAGAGGCAGGGAAACCGGTGCTTCTGCAGGACGTGGATGTGATGGAAATGGAGGAATGACATGGATTTGCAAGCGATGCTGAATGCCCTTCTTTTGTTGGAGCATAATGGAAGGACAGTGGATAGGTTTTTTCGGGATAATGATGTAAAACACATTGCGCTATACGGTATGGGGTTGTTGGGATGCAGAGTGTATGAGCATTTGTGCGAGTCTGATGTGGAAGTGATGTGTGCATTTGATAGGGAAGCAAATCGATTTTCTGAGGATAATGATATTAAAATTTTACATCCGGATGAAATGCTGTGTTTGGAAAAGAAGCCGGACTTAATCGTTGTGACATCCTCGAATTTTTATTATGAAATTAAAGAAGAGTGGGAGGAAAAGAGCGGGATTGATATGATATCGATTGGTGAGATCCTCGAATATTGTCTTGTGGGGGAGGATTTTGAGAGAGTGAAAAGGAAATAGAAGTATATAAAAAGAAGACCGGATGTTTCCATCCGGTCTCTTTTATTGGTTTAATTAATTCTGGAGCAAGAGTAGATTTTAATTATTGTGCTGGGAATGTAACGCTATCTGAAATAGTAGTGCCATCTGTCAATCCAATCTTGATGGTCATTGTTTCGCCAGCATAGTAGTCAACATATGTCTGACCTAAGTTCATAATCAATGTACCACCATTTTCGATTGTCCAATTTGCGTCATCCCATGTGACTGCAGTCGCATTAATGCCTTCTACGTTTGTCTTAACAGTACCGAATGTTGTAATCTTTTCGGTGTCAATGTTAGCTTCAGCTGTTAAGCCAGAGATGGTAACAATACCAGCTGTTGAAACATCAACTGTAGGACCATCTGAATGTTTGTCAACAGACCATGTAAGATCTACGCTAGGAGCTGCAGTTTTAGCTGCTTCCCAATCTACGTCTGCGTTTGTGTTACAAGAACCAGCTAAGCTGATGCTTGTTGCAGGGAACTCAGTAACGTCTTCTTTTAATTCGTATGTATAACCATCTTCATCGGTATACACTACTTCATAAGAATCGTCAGCCACTTTTGCGATTGTAGCAGAAGCTGTTGCGCCGTCAGCTGTGATAGCTGTTGCACTGTTGCCTAATTTCACTGCAAGATACATACTTGTTGTTGTATCATCTGTGTAATCTTCTGTATCCTTAGGTACGATTGTGTATGTACCTGCTTCGTCAGATAAATCTTTTAATTCTGCTTCAACATCAACATCAACATCGAAAGTACTCTTGTTTTTGATGATAAGAGAGCTACTCTGGCTTGCGTAATCTTTTGTAGAGTTTGCGCTGATGGAATTGCCGGATACAACTGATTCGAAGAAAAGAGAAGCGCCTTCTTCAAAAGTAGTGCCACCGTCAAAAGCAGCACCCTCAGTTTCAGCGATAAGCTGCTGTGGGTCTAAGATGAAGTTGAAAATGTCGCTGTTTTCAGCAATTGTAGGAAGGGAAACGCAGAATACATCTTTATCTACGATGCCTTCGATTTCTCCGCTACCGGAAGCGCTGCCTTCTGCAGGAGCTAAAGTAACGTCGGTGTCAGCTGCGAAAACAGTCATCGGTGTAAGTGCTAACATGCACACCATCGTGAAAACGATGAATTTTTTAATACTTTTTTTCATGTTAAATTCCTCCTTGAATTTTAATTTGTCACTTAGTTTTCAATTACAATTGTCAGCTTCATGTTCAATCGGCTCTGATTCTTTCCGTTTTCATCCATAAGATGATAGGTAAGAACGCATTCGTGTGTGCCGGCTTCTAAAGCTTTGTCAAGTGTGATGTTTTCCAAGTGACTGCCTACTGGTATTGTAGGTGAGCTAAATATCGTCTCATCCGTGTCAGATAGTACAATGTCAAAGTACACATCATTGGAATTGGCTTTTGAATTCTCCACATAAGCATTGGAAGAAGCAGCCGTGCCATTCTCGAAGTACCAAGTTGAATTCATGGTAACTTCATAATATCCGGGTTCTGTAGCTTGTAAATCGGCCACCGCTTCTTCTACATTAGAAGGGGTAACCACAACATTGCGCTCGTCAGTATCAGGCGCCTGCTGCGTAAGTGCAATGACACATGCAACGGCGATAACAAGAACGACCGCTCCGGATACTATGGGGAGAAGGTACTTTGACTTTGGACTTTCGCCCGAAGTAGTAGCCAGTTTTTCGGAGATCCGATCCTGGCTGGTTTGATTAGACATAACTCTCACCCTCCTGAATTAATTTAGGAAATAACTATCCTACAACACATATATCGGTAATTGCATTCGAAAAAATTAGTCTAAATTTCAAAAAATAAAAAAATTTCATGCAGTCACTCTAAATATATGATATTTGATTTTACCACAAAATGTGAAATAAATAAAGTAGTGATATTGATTTAAAAATATGAATTATATATAATTTAAGAGAACAAAGGGGGCACTATGAACGAATATTTATGCAAATACAATAATATAACCATTTTACCGAAGCGTATTGTTGCTATTATCGGGGATAATAAGGAAACGACGCAACTATTACAAGCGATGGCAGGTTTTACCCTGAAGGGTATGCCAAAGGTGCAATATGGGGATGAATTCGGCAGGCAATTAAAAAAAGAACCTTGGAAATTGCAGTTTGTTCCGGACGATATCGTTTGCTACCGTGATTTGACGGCCGGAGATTTTCTCAAGGGTATCGGTATGAAGTTCGGTGATGTGGAAGAAGAAAAAGCAGCATTATTGGAGTTGTTTAATATTGACATAGAAGAAAAACTTTTGGATATGACCTTTGAGAGTAATCGCGCGGTGGCTATGACCGCTTCTTTGTTAGCGACACCGATGTTGCTTTTGCTGGATAAGCCGTTTGATATGGTGTCATCTGTTATGTACAAAAAGTTTATTAAAGAAATTGTGAAAACATATTTTTCCGGTGGCAGTGTTGTGATTTCGGCTGAGAGATATGAAGACATTGAGCTTCTCTGCAGTGACTATATCTTTCTTAGGGATGGCAAAGCAGATAAACATTTTGTTGGAAGAAAGAATTTGCCTGTGACATCAAAGATTGTGACTATATGGGGGTGCTCGTCTATGCCGGGGGACTTAAAGTTGATTCCGCTTTGTAAAAAAGGGGATTGTATGCGCTTTATATATAACGGAGACGATGTCAGTCGGTTGGCAGCACACCTTAGTTTGACGAAATGTACTGATTTTACAGTGGAAGAGTTGGGGATAGAAGAACAGATATATTCGGATTATAAGAGGTGGATGCTTTGAAAAACGTGTGGTTTTTAGAATGGAAAAGACAAAAGAGAAATTTTTATGATACACTGCTCGCCTCTGTGGTTATTTTGCTTTGTCTCTTTGTAGTATGTTCCGTATTTGATAAGATGTTTCCTCAATTTAATCGAAATTACATGGATTGGCCCGATTACATGAAGCAACTTTTGGGGTTGAGTGGCTGGAGCGGGGGTTTTTGGTATAACCTTTGGCAGATTCTTGCTGTTTTTTATCCGTTTTTACATATTTATATGATAATGAATGCAGTGGCGGGATCGATATCGGATGAGGAACGTTTAGAGACGATAATATATTTGCGGAATGCGGGTGTGAATCGCACGGCTGTTTTGGGAGTAAAGACGCTGTTTTGGATTACTTTTTCTCTCGCTGTCTTTGTGGCACAAATTGTGACGATGGTGATGCTGACCAATATCAGTGGCATAGGCGTAGTATGTTTGCTGGTGGTGCGATATTATGCAGTTCTGTTTTTGGTGTCGGTTTTTTATATAGGAATTGCATGTAATCCGGCGGTTGGCGGAAAGGGGCTACAGAGATGCAAGGATGTACATCTTACGGTTTTGGTGATTCCGTGGCTGATTGCCAAAATTCCGGATGTAATCCGGATGTTTGCCAGTCTTTTGGAAATCACGGGGCGAAGTGACAATGTCGTGGTTCGGTTTGAGGTCTGGGAACAAAAAACTTCTTTTTTGCGCTATGTATCACCTGTTTCCTGGTGCGTTCCGAGTGGATGGGAAATTCCGACAGGGGTAGTGATAGGATACCTTCTGATTGCTGTGATTTTGTTTCTGGCTGCGTTTAAAACCTATCGGGATAAATAGGTTATGATTTGAGATAAAACAGCCGATATAACTAACAGATTATATGCATTTTGTAGGAAAGGGGGAGATGAAGTGAAAAAGAAAATAAGAAAATATCTTATATATATACTTGCTTTTTGCATTGTTTTACATAAGCGTCTCTCCTTAAAGAGCAGACAGTGGATGGCATATGCAATGTGTGTGGCAGTGTTGCTGTGTTCTGTTTTTTCGTATTTTTATGAAGAAAATATCGGCGCTGATCAATCAGTGATTAAGGTAGAAAAAATGAGTGCAGTGACGAACCACGGAAAAAATGCCAGTGTTATTATTACCAATTCACAAATTATAGAATCTTCAACAAATTCTAAAGATTCTTTGGATCGCAACGGCAATGAAAACAGAGTGGTTGCCAATCCGTCTGCCGGAGAAAAGAACTCTGCGAAAAATAATGTGGTGGAAGAGCCGGAAGTATTATCTCTGATTGAAGGGATGTATGCGGATTATGGAGTGGAAATTGGTGATATTGAGTTAGTGCAGAAATATCAGTATCCGGTGGAAAAAGGGCAGAAAACAGATGTCAATTTTAATCGTCAGCAGAAGGCGGGCGACTACATTATGAAAGAAACATATGAGGTTAATCCGGAAGAGGATTCTGTGTCTGAGAACGATGTTGACACGACGCCTGAGGATGAGGGGGTCGAAGTGACAGAGGAGCCGGAAGAAGAGAATGTAGCAGAGCCAATCGTAGAAGAGTCTCCGGCAGTGAGTGATAATTCTGTGAGCGGAAATACTGTGGTGAAAAGGGATGTAATCAGTGACGAACCGACAGAGAGGGTGTTTGATGCAGGTTGCTATTCTTTTAACGGTACGCTGAACACAACAGGCACCTATTATGTGAGTGATATTCTGCTGAAACCGCTGGGGGTGGATGGCTACGATCTGGTTAGAATAGGAAAACAAGGAAAATTCTACCATTCTGTGCTTTTGACCGAAGAAGGAACGGATATCAGTGTGCCGCTGTATTTTTCTGATGGGAAGAAAATATCAAATGAAGTGGTATTCGGGTATTCGAAGGATACGGTAAATCCGCGTCTGGAAGTGGTGACGGATGGGTTAAATGTTCTTGAAACCGAACACAAGCAGATTTATTGTGTTAATGAAGATAAAATAGCTTTGCTGTTGTCCGACGAAGAACCGGGCAGTGGAATTGAACGGGCGAAGTATGAGTTTGGTGACAGAACCAAGTATGCGTTGGAAGACCTTGCGCATGCCGGTATTATATTCGGTGCCAATTATTATGGTTCTGTAAGAACTCACTGTGAAGATAAGGCGGGAAACATATCAAAAGAAAAAGAAATTTACTGTTTATATGAAAATAATGCACCGGTGATAACGACTTCGGAGACTGCGAGGTGTTCTGCGCCTTATTCTATGTGGATTCACATTGCAGAAGAAGGTGAAATTGTTTCGGGAATTAAAGAAATTACATGTAAGGTGAATGGTGAAGAGACAGAGTTATCTGAACTTTGTGTTTCAGAATCTGTTACATTGTATCCGGAACTTACCGTTCCGACGAAAGGATGGTATAGGATATTATTTGATGAGGTCGGTAAATATGAGATTGAGTTTACAGTGGAAGATTATGCCGGCAATGTGACGACAGAGAACCGGACGATTACGGTAAATGAACCGGAACTTGTTTCGGTATTTATGCCGGAGCATTTTACCATTCATATTGATCCGCAGCAGTTGACGGAAAGGGAACAGGTTTATTCGGATGAGATTAAGCTGGTAAATAATAGTGAATTTGATGTTCGAGTAAATGTGGAAGAGATTGTACTTGATGTGAACAGCGGTGTATCGGATATGGGAGTGGAAAAAGATTGTCAAATGTATTTGGTTGCGCCGGATACAGGAGAGAAGATACCATTACAGAAGGGCGAAAGTAAGGACGTATATTCTTACAAACTGCCTGCTGATAGTGTGGAAGGAATGAAAAATCTCTATTTCTGCGGAGATACGACCGAAGGCTCCGATAGAATGTGGGAGAATTCCGATATCAGTATTCAGCTAAAATTGAGTTTTGAGAAGTGGGAAGAGTAGATAGTGACACAGGTGCATGCTGGTGAAGCTGTAGAAGGCGGCAGTGGGCGCCTGTGTTGTGTCTTATAAATGGAGGTGTTGTTTTGGAACTTAGAAATAAAGAAATATTGATTTTTGGGGGCGGCAGTGGCATAGGTAAGGCAATTGCGATAAAATTGTTATCTGAGAGAGCTAAAGTTGTTATAGCGGGAAGAGATTTAGAGAAGCTTAAAAGAGTAAAAGAGGAATTGTGCGATGATAATTTATTTTTTATGAGAGCGGATATTGCCGATGTTTCCAAACATGAAGAATATTTTAATAATGCAGAACAATTGATGGGGGGATTATCAGGATTTGTCAATTCAGCGGGAGTGAGTACGGAAAATATTGGAAGAGGATATGAGCCTTGGGATATTACGGAAGAAGAGTGGGATTATTTTTCTTCAATAAATTTTAAAGGGGCTTATTTTATTATGCGCAATGAGATAAATTATTTAAAAGAAAAAGGGGTAAGAGGGAATATCTTAAATATTTCCAGCAATGCGCCATGCATGGATGTGGTTGGATTGTATGGTGCATCTAAGCAGGCTGTTATCCGCTGGACAAGGGCATTGGGGAAAAAATATGGACGATATGGTATTAATATTAATGGTGTGGCGCCTGGGATTACATTTACTCCGTTTATTTCTGACTATGCCAAGGATATTAATGAAGAATTTCCGAGGCATGCAATCGGTCGCATAATTCGACCGGAAGAAATTGCAGAAACGGTATTTTATCTTATGACTAAAGAGGCAGAAATTGTGTGCGGTCATACGATAATTGCAGATGGGGGAGATTCTGTTGCAGTCTTGTGATATGGAAGAGAGAAGAGTTATGAATGAATGGGAAAAATATTTGGATATTATATCCCAATTTAAGGGATTTAAATATACGAAAATATATAAAGTACCTATTTCATTAAAAAAATGGAAGTGGGTTGGAGGAGTATATTGGAAGGGACAAATATATTCTATTCCGAATGCAGAGAGAACTGGACTTTGCATTAACCCTATTGAAAGAAATTATAATATAATTGGTTGTACAAAAGTTGGGACATTTAAATGGACAGGTGGTTGTGTATATAAAGAAAAAATATATGGATTTCCAAGAAAAGAAAGTAGTATCCTTGTTATAGATCCGGGTACCCGAGAAATGATGGAAGAGAAGTTGGATTGTGCTTACAGAGGAGAGCATCACTATGGGGGGATTTGTACGGACAAAGGGATTGTTTATCAACCGCCGAGGGATACAGATCATATTTTGAAAGTTGATTTAAATGATTTAACGACGGAAGAAATACTAATTACTAAGCGAGGCGAAAAACATAGGTACACAGCTTCAATAGAGCATCCGGATGGTAGTATATATATGATACCGGAAGCGGGACGAAAAGTCTTGAGGGTTCATCCGATTACGGAAGAAATAGAAACAATAGGCGATGTGTTAGATGCTTATGTTTTTGGAGTAGTGGTAGGATTGGATGGAAATATATATGGGTATTGTAATGAAGGACGTGGAATATTAAAGATTGATGTTATAAAAAAGCAAGTATCCAGAGTTTGTGAAGAAATAGGTGAGGCAAGCAGTTATGGATCTGTGGTGGGGTTGAATGGAAAGATATATAATATTCCAGCACATGGAAATTATATTTGGGAGTTTGATATCGAAAAACAAAGTGTGATACAGGTGTTTTGTCTGAAAGAAAACGGAATTGCAAAATGTGCCGGGGCAGGTATTGGCCATGATGGTACAATTTGTATGATTCCGGCTTCCGGAGAGTATATTTATTATTTGAGCACGGAAGAATCAGTGGACTTGGATGAAGCGGCTATGAATAATCGTTTTTTTAATACAGCGTATTAGGAGATGGAATGGAAAAAACAATCGAAAGAAACAGAGTTGTATGTACAGATTGGTACGAGTCAGAAGAATATATGTGGATGTGTCTTGCGGATAGAAATGCAATATGTAAGGTTGAGAAAGAAACGGGTAAGGTACATGTTTTAGGATACTATCCCCGAGATAATATGACAAAGAGGCTTTTATGTAATAAAGTTGTTCGTAATGGAAATATGTTGGTTTTTGTTCCGTATTGTGCAAGTGATATTGCGTTGTTAAATTTGGAATCAGACGAATTGTTTTTTGTGTCAATACAAACAGATGACAGTGAAAAAATGGCAGAACGGGGGAAATTTACGCAAGCTTTTGTAAGAGGGGATTATGTTTATTTCTTTGGGTTGTGGTATCCGGTTATCATTAGACTCAATCCTTTCACGAAGGAGATTTTATATTTAGAAAGCTTGAAGGATGAGGTTGAAGCACCTTATGTTTCGCTTGGTCAAGCTGTTTTTGATGAAAAAGTGATAATGCCGATAGGATCGGAAGCTTATTTCTTGGAATTCTATTTCTGTGAGGGGAAAATAGAAACAAAAAAAAGTATAGATGTTGAGGGTTCTTTTTTTTCGATGACGAAAGAAAAAAATAATGTTTGGATTACAAGTGGAGAGATGGCAAGGAAAGTGCTTTTGAGATGGGATTCTTGTAATAATGTGTTCGAGCAGATTTCACTTGCAGAAGAGGGACTGTATTATGAACCGATTATTTATGAAAAAGATATATATCTTTTTCCTCATTGCGGGAAAAGTATATTACGTGTCAATATTGATAATAAAATATGCTCAATTTGTGAAGAACTTAGTTTGACAGTGGGAAGGGGAGATTGGGCTAATGTTATGGCTGTAAAACAAATTGGAAATAAGGTAAAATATGTAACCGGCGGAAGCAGAAATTGGTATGAATATGATTTAGATTCAAAAAAATTGAAAAGATATTGCTATGAAATAGATGATGCAGAGAACGAGCAATCGTGGAACGATTGCATGATAGAAAAAATCAAAAATGCGAAATCTATTATTAAAGAAAGAGAAATACTTTTGTCAGAATATTTGACATTTTTAAGAACTGGCGAGGATGGTTCGTATTCGGAAGAGAATAAGTGTGGAGATATGGTGCTAAAAGTATTAAAGGGAATGTAAAAGATGAAGCAGAGCTTAGTAGATTCTATAGAAAAAATAAAATGTACAGGGTGCAAAATGTGCGGAGATATTTGTCCAAATCAGGCAATTAGTTTTGAGACAGATAAAAAGGGCTTTTGGTATCCGGTGATTGATCAGGAAAGATGTACGCGATGCGCATTGTGTGTAAAAAAATGTCCGGCTTTGAATCAGGATCAAATCATACATATGCAGGAGCCGGATGTGTATGCGGCTTGGAGCAATAGTAAAGAAAACAGACACAATAGTACTTCAGGGGGGATTTTTTTTGAAGTGGCACAGTTGTATTTGAAAAAGGGCGGTGTTGTCGCAGGGGCGCGTTATAGTGATGACTATAAGTCTGCGAATCATTATTTGGCAAGAAATATTTCTGAGTTAAAGCAACTTAGAGGTTCAAAATACTTTCAGAGTGATACAGAGGGTATATACAAAGAAATTGAAAAAGAATTAAAAAGCGGCAAAGAGGTGTTGTTTTGTGGAACGCCTTGCCAAAATGCAGCTTTATCCATGTTTTTGGGAGATAAATATAAAAACATTTTTTATATGGATTTCATATGTCGAAATATCAATTCTCCATTGGCTTTTGCGTCGTATATTTCCGAGTTGGAAGAAAAGTATAAATCAAAAGTTATAAAGGTACAATTAAAAAATAAAAAGACAGGATGGAAGAGTTTAGCTTCTTTAGTGTGTTTTGCCAACGGAAATCAATCGCATCAGGATCGGGATCGGGATGAATGGATGCGGGGGTTCCTTGTGCATAATCTTTATACGAGGGATTGTTGTTATGATTGTAAGTATCGTACACTGCCAAGAAAAGCGGCAGATATAACGGTAGGGGATTTTTGGGGGATAGAAGAGAGCCCGTATGATATGATGGAAGGAATTTCGGTGGTCATGCTTAATTCTGAAAAGGCAAAGAAGATCTTTGAAGAAGTGAAGCCTAATTTGATATATAAGGAGAAAACTTTAGAGGAAGTCATAAAGGGAAATCCGGCAATGTTAAACAATCCTCCTCAGGGAAAAAGGTCAGATGTTTTTTTTGCGCTGCTTGAAAAGTATAGTTTTAGCGAAGCGGTGAACAAATGTTGTGAAATCAAAACGAATTCAAAACCTAATACTATATTTGGAATGTTTAAGGAGAGTTGTGAGGTTGCTAAAAAATATAAGGAGACATGCGATGTTTCGAAGAAAAAATACATATTTTACAATTACTTTTGCAAAAATATTGTTCGTTACGGAGAGGCAAAATTAGTGCCGGAGAAGAACGTGGTTATTGATTTGCATCCGAATGCAAAAATTCGGATGTATGGTGAAAAGGATTTTGTGGTAGGGGTATCAAAATTAAGAAAATCTAAAGCAGAGACATACATTCGGATGGGTAGGGATGCAGTATGGTTCTTGCGTCATGGTGGACACATGTCATATGAGGCAGTGTTGGAAGTGCACGACAACGGAGTGCTTGATACGGGATTCTTTTCCATGAATGTGAGGGGAACAATGATTGTGGATAAAAAAATAACGCTCGGTGAGGATGTTATGATGGCGAGAAATGTGATTGTTTATGACAGTGATTTTCACCAACTGCTAAATGATGACGGTGAACAGACAAATGCGCCGCGGGAAGTGATTATAGGGAATCATGTGTGGCTTGGAGCAAATTCGACTGTGTTAAAGGGTGTGAAAATTGGAAACCACAGTGTTGTTGCGGCCAATGCACTTGTCTCGAAGGATGTTCCTGAACGTGCGTTGGTAGCAGGAACCAATTCGGGTTTTGTGATAAATAATTCTGTAAATTGGAAAAGAGACAGATGTCTGAAACATGATGATTTATTTGAGCGAACCAAGATAATTTTATATGGCTATGGTCAGATGGGAAAGGAGTTTGAAAAAAAATATCAAAATCAAATAGGTTATATTCTTGATAATAGGTCTAAAGAAGAAGGTGTTTTTTCTTTTTTGGATTTTTACGAAATGTATAAAGAAGATTCTTTGGTTGACGAATATGTTTGGGTTATTGCATCTGCAAATTACTTCGAAGAATTATATCGTCAGGTGAGAAGTAAATATCCCAACATGATTGTTGTGGCGGCAAATGAGTAAATAGGGAGCAGGATGTCATGAAAACGATTGGTATTTTAACATTTCACTATGCGGATAATTATGGAGCGGTTTTGCAGACGTATGCACTTAGAAGAACTATAAACAGTTTGAGTGGTTGTAGGGCTGAGATTATTAATTATGTGCCTTCTGGTTTTAGCATTCCTTTGTATCAGAATAGTGAGGAGTGCAGACAGAGGTTGTTGGAAAAAAGAAAAAAATTTGAACGTTTTTTACAAGAACGATGTGGATTAACAGATGTAATTCTTCAGGAGGTTTCGGAAAAGCAATTTGATTACTATTGTGTTGGTAGTGATCAGGTGTGGAATTTGAATTTTGCAGATGAAGAGTATTTGTTGCCAAATTTAAGTGATGAAGTGATGCGGTTTTCCTATGCGGCAAGTGTAGGGATGAGTTTGGAGGAAGCATATTTAAAAAAAGACATATTTAAGAAGCACCTTTCAAAATTTAAAATGATTTCATTGCGTGAAGATGTACATGTTGAATTTTTTTCAAAACTGTGTGGAAAAGAATGCTGTAAGGTGCTAGATCCAACGCTTCTTTTAGATGCAAATGAATGGAATGATATGGTTACAAAAGAAAGTAAGTGTGAAAATCCATATTTGTTGTTTTTTTGGATATTGCACGATGATGAATTATTAAAAGGGGTTGAATTGGCAAATACAATATCAAGAAAATATAATTTGTCAATTATTCACACAATTGTCGGAGCAAAATCATATATGTTTAATAATGATGCGGGTTGTATATTGTATGAAGGCGTAGAGGATTTTCTGTGGTATGTAAAAAATGCAAGATTTGTAGTAACAAATTCTTATCACGCCATGTTGTTTTCGATTCAATTTAAAACAGCTTTCTATACATTTGTAGTGCAGTCAATGAGAAGCAGAATTGATTCTGTGATAGAAATGTTTGATATTTCCAATCGTATTGTAAATAATTATATCAATGCCGGACAGATTAATTATGAAATTGATTGGGAAAGCATTGAGGCGGTAATAAGAATTGAGCGGGAAAAATCAATGAAATTTATAAAAGATGCCCTGGATATAAGAGAGTAAAGAATGGAGAAGTTATGGGAGAAAATGAGAAAAACATTTTTCCGAAGGTCAACAAAGTTTTGAATAATAGAAATATTGTCGAAATTGCGACAAGACGGCAATACCAATATCCGATTTTAGAGCGATATTTGAAAAGGAAGATACAAGGGTGGAGTATTGGCTTGTTTCTTAATTCGATAAATACAAAAAAAATAGTTTTGTATGCTGTTACAGAGTTTACAGAGTTTGCGATGCTTGATTTGCAAAATTTCAATGGAGATATAGAGGTTTTGTGTATTTGTGATAGAGCTGCACAGTCATATGCCAAAGGATTTTGCGGCGCATCTGTTGTGGGTGTAGATCAAATGATGAAAATGTATGAAAATAAAGAGTTTGAGAAAGTATTGGTTTGTACTTGCTCGCATGCAAACAGCGTGTTTTCCGATTTGTTGAGTAGAGGGGTGAATTTGGATGATATCATATCGATTAGTAGCGCAATCTATTATTAGCGGAGGAAAGAGATGTTAAGTATAATTGTTCCGGTTTATAATTCCGAATCATATTTAGATAAATGTATAGAAAGTATTCTAGGACAAACATATGAAAAAATTGAATTGATTTTAGTAAATGACGGTTCAGTGGATAGATCGGGAGAAATATGTGATTTTTATGCCCAAAAAGATTCGAGAGTTAAGGTTATTCATGGTGCCAATTGCGGAGCTATTGGGGCTCGAAAAAAAGGTGTTTTATATGCAAGTGGAGAAGTAATTACCTTTGTGGACAGTGATGATTGGATAGAGAGTGATATGTATGAAGAACTTATGAAAATATATTCTGCATTTCATCCAGATATAATTACTTCTGGTTACTATTGCGGACATTTAAAAGATGATTACGTAATAGACATGTTAGATTGTGGATTTTATTCTTTGGTGGATATAAGGGAAAAGGTATTACCAAGGATGATGTTTGACGGGAAGATCGGCAGAGGGGCCATCACACCGTCTCTTAGTAATAAAATCATGAAAAAATCTAAGGTTACTGAACTGATTGAAAAGGTAAATGAAAAAATATCGCTTGGGGATGATGCCAGTTTGCTATATTCGGTAATATTGCAGGCAGAATCTTTATTTGTTACAAAGTTAATAAAATATCATTACATACATAACCCGAATTCAATGTGTAACAGATGTTCTCTTTCTGATTTTTCGTCCGTGTTGCTGTTGAAAGATGAATTTGAAGAACTGTTTAAAAAACATCAAGTATTTGAGATTATGGAAACGCAATTGAACTTGTATATAAAAAGTACAGTAGCAATTGTTGTGCGTGGTGTATATGATTGTAGTATAAGTGTGTCCGGAGGGAATTACAGATTTCCGTATGAGTTAATTCCGGCAAAATCGAAATTGGTACTGTATGGTGCAGGTAAAGTAGGACAGTCGTATTGGCTGGAGATTTGCTCCGGGAAATATGCGCAGGTAGTTAGTTGGATAGATCAAAATGCCGACAGATATTTTTGTGGGATGAAAGTAGAGGGGATAAACATTTTACAAAATAAAAAGTATGATTTTGTTTTAATTGCTATTGCGGATAAAGAAGTTGCTATGCAAATTAAAGAAAATTTGGTGAGAAATGATGTGAGAGAAGAAAGTATAATTTGGGCTGAACCTATATATGTCGAATGAGGAGGTGGAGTATGCAAAATGTTTTTATTTGGGGAACAGGATATTACGCGTCAGAGTTTGCTGCTAGAGTTATAATGGCATTGGATAATCTTGAAGAATGTCGCCTGATAGGATTTGTTGATAATGCAACTGAAAAAAATTTTTTTTTGGGTTATCCGGTATATCAAGCAGAAGTGTTAAAGAGATATGCTAACGTAGTAGTGATTTTGGCGGTTTTGGATCAAGGCTATAAAGATCAAATTAAGAAACAAATATATCAAATTTTGCCTACTGTTTGTTGTGTGGAAGATATTTATTGGCCATTAAAAAAACTTGTGAAAAGAAACAATTTTGCAACGACAGATAAAGATATTAAGGAAACGATCAAATATTGGGATAATAATCCGTTAACCGTATATAATCAGTTTATAAAAGAGGAAGAGGTATTTGATGAGGTTTTTTTTGATGATAAGATTCAATTGCCATATATATGGTTTCGAACTATCGATGGCGGATTAACAAAAATGTTTTTCCCGAATGACTATAATTTTGTCCATAAAGATGGAGCTCGATATGTATACAATTTAATGGCAGAACAAGTCGATGACTCGCCTCATTTATATGTGAAAGATAATCATAGAGTGTGTGAGGGCGATTCGATTGTTGATGCCGGAGTGTGTGAGGGGAATTTCTCGTTAAAATACATAAATGTAGCTTCGCATATTTATTTATTTGAAAATGACCCTGAATGGATAAAGCCGTTATATTATTCTTTTTTACCAGTGAAAGAAAAAGTAACTTTTGTAGGTAAAGGAGTTTCAAATGTTTCATCCGACAAACTATGTCGAATAGATGATGTTGTAAAAAGGAAGGTTGATTTTTTAAAAATGGATATAGAAGGGTGGGAAATAGATGCTCTTAAAGGAGCTGAGAAAACTTTGTTAGATAATAATGTAAAGTCTTCGATATGTTGTTACCATAAAAAAGATGACGAGAGGTTAATTAAAAATATGTTTGAAAGTATTGGATACAAAACAACGACTTCTTCAGGTTATATGCTTTTTGTTTATGGAGATGACACATGGAAGTATGGAGATTTTCGTAAAGGTATTATATATGCAAATAAAAAATAAAGTGTGTTTTTTAAAGGACCAACATGAATCGTCTAGGAATATATGTCGTTTATGACAGAGAAAAAAATGTTCACAGTTACATAGAAAATGTATTGGAAGAATTAAAGAAGTATGTTACTTCTTTAATTGTTGTGTGCAATTTTGACAAAATTGAGAAAGGTCTTGAATATATTCAGCCATATGCAGATCAAATTGTATATCGTGAAAATCGAGGCTACGATGCGGGAGCTTATAAAGATGTACTGAGTGGTTTTGAACCTATGGTTTTTAAAGGATATGATGAACTTTTGTTGACAAATGATACTTATTTCGGCCCGATTTATCCTTTTTCGACCATGTTTTCAAGGATGGATGCATATGAATGTGATTTTTGGGGGATTACCAGGCATCCAAGTGGCGAAATGAGCGATGGAGTGAAATATGACAGCCATATTCAAAGCTATTTCTTAAATTTTAAAAAGAAAGTATTGCATAGCGATGATTTTACGAGTTTTTGGTTAAATCTTTTATACCCAACGACTTTTCAAGAAGCGGTTCAAAAATTCGAGTTGGGAATCAATCATTTTTTGAGAGAAAAAGGGTATAAGGGAGCTGCTTATATGGATTTGCATGTGCCGAATTTTCCGTTGAAAGAATCAGAAAATCCATATTATACCCATTCGCTGGAGCTTGTTAGGGATATGGAGATTCCGATAATCAAAAAGAAAATTTTTGATCTTGGAAATCCAGGATATATCAATGCGTTGCAAGCGATTTCTTACTTGGAAGAAAATAGGATTCCAAATGTGAAATATATAGATGAGTGGAGAATAAATAGTCCGTTCTCTTATCAGGAAGTTAAGAGATTTGTTGATTCTCATGAAAAAATTTACATATACGGGAAAGGTATGTGGGGAAGAAATTTGGCAGAGTTGTTTAGGCAACAGGAGTGGGAGTTTGAAGATTTTCTCATAACAGAGAAGAGAGAGAATGAAGATGGATGCATATTTTCAGAGAAAATCTTAAGTGAGCGTGATGGAATTATTATTGCTATTGGCGATGAGACGATAGTAGAAGAAATATATCGCAATATATTATCTGTGTATGAACCGGGACAAGTTTTAAAATCAAATATGAACCAATGATTGTTGAGGATTGGATAGAGTGAAAAAAGTTGTTGTAGTAATACCTATATATAAGGAAAAATTGAACGATTTAGAAAAAATATCATTGGCGCAGGTATTTGATGTATTGGGTGCTTATGATATTTATTTTGTTGCCCCGGAAGGTCTGGATTATGATTACAGGGGCGATGCGAAAGAAAAAACATTTCCGAAAA
>JAFTWX010000004.1 GCA_017465095.1 Lachnospiraceae bacterium
ATTCAGCTCTTGTAATGTTTTCTTCTTATAACTTTGCTTCTGAGAAGAAGCTGTAATTGGATTAGAAATGTTTGTCATATAGATTTGTCCTTTCATGTGCGAAAGGAATGACACTGGAATAAGTGTAGCGAGTTTCTGATTTTGTGTCAATATGGCAGAAAGCAACACAAAAAGGCCCAAACCCATGGTTTAAGCCTTTTACTGATAATCAATTTCCATCAGACATAATCCCTGCGCCGGGGCGGTAGGTCCGGCTAAGCTTCTGTCTCCTGTTTCAAGGATTTGTTTTACTTGTGCAGGTTCCATATGGCCCAGTCCGATTTCCACCAAAGTTCCCACGATGATGCGCACCATATGATGCAAAAATCCGTCACCGTGAACGATTACCTTCAGTTTCTCCTGTTCTCTTTCTATGGCAATGCGGTCAATGGTCCGCACCGTGGACTTTTTCTTTTGGGGATTTTTGCAAAAGCCGGCAAAATCATGGGTTCCCAAAAGATACTCTGCAGCCGCTTTCATGGCAACCACATCCGGGCGCTGCTCCAATTTCCACACATATTTGCGTTCAAACACCGGCTTCGCCTTGCCGTCCCACAATGTGTAACAGTAGGTTTTCCCGGTTGCATGATATCTGGCATGAAAACGCTCCGCAGCCTCACGCACCTCATATACGGTAATGGTTTCCGGCAAATACCGGTTGATATAATCTCTGATTTGTTCCGGCGACAGCTCCACATCCAAGTGTACGTTTGCCACCATCCCTTTGGCGTGAACGCCCGCATCCGTTCTTCCGGCTCCGATGACGGAAACCTCACCGCCGCTCAATCTTGTGAGTACTGCCTGCAATTTCCCCTGAATGGTATCTCTTCCGTCCTTGTGCTCCCATCCGGAATATCCGGTTCCGTCATATCCGATGAGCAACTTGTAATTTCCTGACATTTTCCACTCCTTCAGCCGGTTTGCTATCTTCTGCTTTTTGCCGCTCTGAGCAAATGCTTTGCAAGTACCGAGGTGGTAACGGAACCGACGCCGCCCGGCACCGGAGTCGCCATGCTCGCAATACCTTCCAGCGCATCATAATCCACATCGCCGCAAAGGTTACCTTCCGCATCCACGTTGATACCGACATCAATAACAATCGCATCTTTTCCAACGTAATCCGCCGTGAGCATTTTCGCTACACCTGCTGCAGCTACGATAATCTCTGCACTTTTGCATACCGAAGGCATATCCACCGTTCTGGTATGGCACACGGTCACTGTCGCATTGCGTTTCATGAGTAGCATGGTCACCGGTTTTCCGATAACAAGACTTCTGCCTACCACGGTGACACGTTTTCCGGTAATATCAATCCCCGCAAAATCCAGCATCTCGATAACAGCTTCCGCCGTACAAGGTGCAAAACCGCTGGCATCTCCCGCATAAACCTTCGCAAGGTTCTTCGGAGAAATACCATCCAGATCCTTGGCCGGATCGATGCGCTCCTCAATGGCCTTCTCGTCAATGTGCTTCGGAAGGGGACGAAGAAGCAGGATTCCGTCAATCTCATCACTTTCATTGATCTTGTCAAATTCTTTCTGGAATTCATCATTTCCGATATCTTCCGGATAGGTAAACTGCGTGTAAGCAAATCCTACCTTTTCCATCTTTTTGACCGCGCCGCGCTCGTAAGAAATATCATCCGGCTTTTCGCCGACACGAACAATGGCCAAATGCGGCAAACTTCCTTTAAACTCTTTCATCTCCTCCGCAATCTGCTCATTGACAGCCTTTGCGACAGGAAGTCCTTTTAAACATTCCATGATTTTCCTCCGTTATCTGTAATTTATTATCCGCGGATTGCCTTCACTACTTTTTCGTAGGCCTCATCCGCCATTGCATTACCTTTGACTAACATTTCGTCAGCTCTCGCATTCATCTCCTCCGCGAGGCTTCTGTCCTTCATCAGTTTTGTGTTGATAAACACATTCAAAGATGCTCCGTTTAACGCCGCCTTGCACATCTGCGCTCCGACGCCTGCATCACTGATGGCAATTCTGCTTCCGATCTCGGAAAGACGCAGGATTACTTCCAGAGCCTCCATAATCTTCTCCATCAATGCAAGCGGAGCTTCACTGGCTTCCTTCAGGGCCTTTGCCATAATCTGTTCTCTGGCCGCAATTTCCTCCTCCGTGTTTTTCGGAAGACCGTAAGCCTTAGACAACGGTTCAAACGCCTCCGCATCCTTATCCATAAACTCCATCAGCTCCAATGTAATCTTGTCCGCCTTGACGAGAATTGTATCTATTTCTTCCTGGTACTCGGCATATTTCTTTTTACCCGTGGTGAGATTCGCCACCATGCTTCCAAGGGCCATACCGATCGCCGCAGCATATCCGCTGGCTCCTCCACCGCCCGGTACCGGCTCTGCCGACGAAAGTACCTTAATAAAATCATCCATTCTGCTCTCTGCCATCATATCGCTCATCTCCTTTATCCTAATGTCTTTTCCATTTTATCCTATCCGCCATCCATTCACAAGCATTTTGACACTTTTTTCCTTGCAATCTCATGTCCCAAATTTTATACTGTTAGATAGAAAAAAGAAACGGAGTGACAATATGCAACGCAAAGATTTGTTAGAGATCAAAAAAAGATTCAAAAAGGATGAATGCACCTTCACCCGCATGGCGGGATGCTACGTAAATTCCCAGAAAGAGAAGGTCGTAACATTAAATGAAGTGTTTTTAAATCTTCCGGACGAAGAATATTATAAATATCTTGAAATCGCAAAAAAAGCCCTTTCCGGAACGCTCGGAAACAACCTTTTAGAGCTTGAATTTCCGCTGGAGGAGGAAAGCGCCGGCGGAAAACAGCAGTTTTTTATGGGACTTAAAGCAAGCGGCCTCAAGGAAGACAGCCTACTTGACCGCTTCTATGACCTGATTATCGACACTTACGATTACGTGGGCAATTATCTGATTCTTCTCTTCCACGACGCTTACGATGTCATGGTTAAGACCGAGGACAACCGCAAACTCGACGAGTCAGAGGAAGTATACGAATATATGATTTGTGCCATCTGTCCGGTGACTTTATCCAAACCTGGCCTTGGCTACTTGGAGGAAGAAAATAAAATCGGAGTACGTCTCCGCGACTGGATTGTGTCCCCGCCGGAGAACGGCTTCCTCTTCCCTGCATTTACCCAGCGCAGCAGTGATATTCACGCGCTACTCTATTATACCAAAAATGCGAAGGAGCCACACAAATCCTTTATGGAGGACGGCCTCGGCTGTGGTTCAAAACGTACTGCAATGCAGCAGAAAAAGTCCTTCCAGGACATCGTAAAAAAAGCCGTAGCAGAAGTTCCGGACGAAGAGATTATCGCCGACGATGTGTTTTTGACACTGCAGGAATCCATCAGCGATATGCTGGACCGCGCCGGTGCTGATGATTTTGCAGACGCTGAGCCGATTACGCTCACAGCCGATACCTTCAAGACCATTTTGGAAGACTGTGAAATTTCCGAGCAGCTCTCGCCGAAGCTGGAACAGGCTTTCGCCGAAGAATTCTGCGAGGAACTCCCGACTGCGGATGCGGTACTGGATGCAAAAGCCCTTGCAAAAAATGAGCAGAAAAAGCGCGAAAAAGAACTGATCAGCGAAGTGACTACCTTAAAGGAATCTCTCGCCAAGGTACAGGACGGCGAGGGCAAGGTGAATTACGTGGATCCGGATACGGGAGAAATTATCTCCTCCGAGGATGAAACGCCGAAGCTGTGCGATGTATTCCTCCGCGTAAAACCGGAGCGCGCATCTCTCATCAAATCCCAGATGATTGACGGTCAGAAATGTCTCGTCATCCCGGTGGAGGACGGTGACGACATCGACATCAACGGCATCAAGATGGATTCATAAAAATACATAAAGAGGGATTGAAACAATGAAAAAGAAATCAGAACGGTTTTACCGTGTCGGCTTTTTTGTGCTTCTGGCAGGTTGTCTCCTGCTCGGGTGCATGACACTGGTTCTGCTTGTCCGCGGCAACTATTTTGACCGGATCCGCCAGGCCATGACTCCGGACAATGGCAGCTACAATTACGAAAACAATGCTTCCTACACACAGAGAGCCACACAATTTGAAATGCTTCCGGTGCGTGACACGGATATCGTCTTTGTTGGCGACTCCATCACCGCACGTTTTGAATGGGATGAATATTTTACGGATTATGAAGTGGCCAACCGCGGCATCGACTCCGATGTGACCGAGGGGCTCTGGCACAGGCTGGACACGATCACCTCGCAGACGCCGGAAAAGATTTTTCTTATGATCGGTATTAACGACATCCGCCAGAACATCCCGGCGCAGACGACTCTCTCCTACTATGAGCAGATTCTGGATGCGCTGCAGGCTGATCTTCCGGATTGTGAAATTTATGTGCAAAGCGTCCTTCCTGTTCACACCTCTACCGGAATCGACAACACTTCCGTCCAGGCGCTGAACGAAGAACTCAAAGCACTGGCCGACAAAAAGGGCCTGACCTATATTGATATTTACTCCAAAGTTGTCGATGCAGACAACAACTTCACTTACACCGCAGACGGTGTACACCCGACCGGAGAAGGTTACTCCATCTGGGTGAATGTGTTGGAGGATTATTTGAAGTGATTGCGTTGGATTTGAGTTGGATTTGAATTTAATCTGGATTTTCTTGCGGGGCACCACAGCATCTTATTGGCTTGTGGTGCCCCGCTTTTGCTTGCTATTTTTATTTTATGTAAACTAAAAGGGCATATGGAGAATTTGTTTTCTCCTATGCCCCGATTTTAGGAAAAAACGGGGTATGAGAGACAACTTTTTTCCCATATGCCCAATCAGTTTACATAACTCTATCCAAGTCATCTAAAACGGGGTACAGGACTATGCAAACTCTGCCCTATGCCCCGCCATCTCAACCTCAATTGTCAATCAAACATCAATCACAACTGCCAATCAAACTCAACCACAATTCAACCACAACATTTCTTACCACATCTTCTCTTCCGCGGTCTTCAGATCCGGATAACCGTACATGTGCACAGTCTGCGTCATAATCTGCTCTGCCAGATTTTGTCCGGCTTTTGCAAGTCCGGCTATGAATGCTCCGTAAAGCAGAAGCATCTCATCCGAGTAGGTTCCCAGTTCGCCCCGCAGATAAGTCTCATAGGACGTATTGTATGGTGTATCCTCATAAGTGTGGATGCTTCTAGCATTTCCGGCCACCTTCGGATACTGCGTTGCAAAAGCTTCCATCCAGGCCACCTGAATCGAAACAATTCCCTCGATGATCGCTTTCTTTTCCTCCGGAAGAGGCGGCAGGGAATCTGCAAGCTGTGCATATTTTTCCGGCGTGGTGCTTTCCATCATCCGCGCATATTTTTCGGTGATCGGATTCCATCCCTTTTCCGTCTGCAGGGCAAAATCCGCCTTATAACGGGTAAGCATTTCCGTGGTCCATGTCATATACTGACTTTTCCGCATAATCTCAAAGGTCGTAAAATCATCCTGACAACCGGCTCTTCCGCCCTCGTTTTTCACTTGGTCGAAGGCCTTCCACTCCATCTGCACAATCTCATCTACCAACTGTTCTTTCATCTCTTCCTCCATAAGCTTCCTAAGTCGAAGCAACATCGTCGTATTTTGCTGCACTTTCTCCTTTTCCTCCGAACTCATCTGCCCCGATGTGTCATGCAGATTGGTCAGAAGCTTTCGAACCAGTGCTTTCATTTCTTCTCGGCCCGGACAATCCTCCAAACCACGCAACAGCCATTTCGGGTGCGGACAATAAATTCGGGCAAACAGGTATATAAGATGCGCCGCATTTTCCGCCGCTTTTACAAGCATAAGGTTTGCGGACGCCATATCGCCTCTCTCCACCATACGACTGTAATTGTAAGAACCGTTCTGCTCAAACAGTGTCAGTTCCTGCATCAGTTTTCTTTTATAAACACTACCATTATAGTAGAGTTTTGTCTTTTCTATCAACTCTGTAAACCGGCCGTCACCATCCAAAAAGATTTCTCCGCTGACCGCAGCGCGCAGGGCGCTTTCCTCCACATACAGCCATTCCGCCTCCGTCTCCGGTGGCTTCGGTATTCCGAGAATACGCTGAAAATATTGCTCGTAGGTGCAGACACCGGTCCGCTCCTGTCCGAACTCGGTCAGTGTCCGCTCATAGCCGCGGAACGATTTCGGCAGTGACTCGTAGGCTTCCTTCAAACGCTCCCCAATCTGCTCATACACAT
Source organism: Lachnospiraceae bacterium (assembly GCA_017465095.1). GTDB lineage: Bacteria > Bacillota > Clostridia > Lachnospirales > Lachnospiraceae > SVFI01. The sequence continues at coordinate 6,264 of JAFTWX010000004.1, forward strand.
CCTCTGCAACGAAAATTGTAAAGCGGGGACCGAAATCGTGATCCCGGCTGACCTCATCATCATAGCCCAGACAATCCGACCCTTCGCCGCAAAGTCCCACCGCCATCCGGTCCATGTATTCCGGAAACTGCTCCTGCAACATCGGTTTCCCGCACGCTTCAAAATAATCCCGCGCCAGTGCCAGACCGGAAACTGTTTCTTTCTTCCGTGATGGTTCATTTGAGGCTTCCGTCTGCATCTGTTCACACTGCAGACGGGCATATTGCAGTTTATCTTCCACCCGCGCATAGCCCTGGGTCTTCCCCACTGAGGCTGCAATCATGGCAAGAGCCGCTTCATAGACCGGCAAAGCTTTCGCATACCGACGCATCAGCACATAGGCATCTCCCTTTGCCGACAAAGCTGCAGCCGCATGCACGTCACGGATACCCATTTTTTCGAATGTTCCGATGGCCTGCTCCGCCTCCTCCAGCGCTTCCGCCGCAATATCTTCCGCCTGCTCCGTCTCTGCGATTTTGCAGAGTGTGGATGCCATATTGGCGTGTGTCACTGCGATTTCGTACTCCCGATCCGGTAACTTATTCAGTATTGCAAGGGCTTTTCCCAAGTATTCCGCACTGCGTTCATACTCCTCCGTCTCCTGAAACAGCAGACTCATGTTATTGTATAGACTGGCAAAGCGGTAATCTCCCGCCGGAAGATGCTTTTCGTACAGCGGGAAAATCTGCATATAAAACTGATAAGATTCCGCATATTTCCCGGCGGCTCTGCATGCGGTTGCCACATTGAGAAGAGTCGTTCCGTAAGCCTCGCTGTCCCTCATACCCAGCTGTTCCATCAGCGTAAGCACCTGTCCGCCGTAACCGAGAGACTTTTCCTTCTGTCCGGTTTCTCTGCAAAATCCCATCATCTCATTGAGGAGCATAATCAGACTCGGATAGTCCTCCGCCGCCTGTGCCTCCTTCAGCTTTTCTATTAAGAAATCCTCCGCTCCGGCAAGATCTCCTTTGTCAAAATATTGTTCTAATGTCCGGTATACCTGATTCATATCCATTGTCATCACACCTCTCCAAGTAGTGTAACACAAAACCGCAGATTATACCATTTCCCGCTTCAGTCTTTTCATAATCTTTTTCTCCAGACGGGAAATATAGGATTGGGATATTCCGAGCAGATCCGCCACCTCCTTCTGTGTCATAGCTTCCTCCTCCCGGTTATTCAGTCCAAACCGCAGATTGATGATCAGACGCTCCCGCTCCGACAACTTTCCGATGGCTTTTCGAAGCATCTTCTGCTCCGCTTCGTTTTCCATATCTTTATATATAATATCCTCCTCCGTTCCGAGAATATCGGACAAAAGAAGTTCGTTTCCGTCCCAGTCCACGTTCAGCGGCTCGTCGATGGAAACCTCCATCCTGAGCTTACTGTTCCGTCGCAGATACATAAGTATTTCATTTTCAATGCACCTGGACGCGTAGGTGGCCAGCTTTATGTTTTTTTCCGGATTATATGTATTGATTGCCTTAATCAGTCCGATTGTTCCGATGGAAATCAAATCTTCCACGCCGATTCCCGTATTGTCAAATTTCTTGGCAATGTAGACAACCAGTCTGAGATTGTGTTCAATCAGCTCCGCCCTCGCCTGCTTCTCATTTTCTCCGCCGAGCTGGCTGATACACTCCTGTTCCCGTTCCGCCGGAAGCGGTGGCGGCAACACATCGGTTCCTCCGATATAATGAATATCTCCCTGCTTTGAAAACAGCCATCCGCCCTCTCTTTGCAGCAGACGAAACTGTGCCTTTCCCGGCATAACAACTTTTAAAACCATTTCTTCCTCCTCGTTTCTTTTACAATTTCGGATGTAAAATAACCTGATATTTTTGTGTCTGACTGACTTTTCCCTCGTAAATACCGAGCATAACCCTGTTCCATTTTCTTTCTTCCCGCTCTCCCTGTATTTCCAGTTCATCTGCCAACACTCCTTTCATGATTCCTTTTTCTGTTCCGATGGCATGATAGGGAATCGCAAAAAAACCACTCTCCTCCGTCCGGATATCATGTTCCTGCAAAACCTGCGCCTCCACTATAACAACCGGTTTCCCCGTAATCGGTTCGCACAACGAGTTACCGCTGTCCATCAGCCCCATACAATGTATCTTTTGACCATGGATTGTGATTGCAACAGGCAGTTCGCATGCCCTCGCAAAATTCCGGTCACGCAGAAGCGAAAAAAGCTTTTTCAAAAAAACACACCCGAACAAAACACTTCCGAGAAGCATAGTAAAATGGATGCTGTCCGCTTCCTGCAAAGGAACGATACCTCGCAGCCATTCCAGTACGCCGACCGTCACGAACGCAAGCCCGAGACAGGTCAGGGTACACCACAGCAGTTCTTTCCCCCGGACCGGATGAAACGCAAGTTTTACCATCAAGGCCAAAACAAAAAAATTCAGCACGGACAGTACGCGAAGCAAAATCCCTGCGCTCCGGCCGGATACTATGCCCGGAACCATATAGAAAAATGCAGTATAACCGCCTCCCAGCACCGCTGCCGCCAGAATCCCCCACGGATGTTTCTGTCTGCGCAGAACTTTTCCGGTGAGCATAAGAAGGATGTAATCCATCAGAAAATTCTCTAGGAAAATCACATCAGGATAAATTTCCAGGATAACCACCTCCTGAAAAACAGTATAAAAAAAGCGTCGTGATTTTTTTGTCAAAATCACGACGCTGAATGCTTAAATTCATCGACATTATTTGTTTCTCTGTAAGAAATCCGGAATCTTGAGAGATGTCGGCTCCACATGGCTCTTCACCGGTTCCGGTCTCTGGATTCCTGCAAGTGCAGGCTTCACTGCTGTCGGAGGAATCGCTCCCGTACCTACCATGGCACTGTTCGTACCGAGAATCTGTGCTGTATCCTTCAAAGGTTTCTGCACGGTCACCGGTGTAATCGGTTTGCTATGTAACTTCTGTACACTTGCACGACCGAGTGCCGGATTCTTTTCATCAATTCCTGTTGCAATAACAGTAATCATGCAAAGATCGTTTAAATTCTCATCATATTTAGCACCGAAGATGATATTTACTTCTTCGCCTACAAGATCCTGTACGTAATCTGCAGCTTCCTGTGCTTCAATCAATGAGATATCTCCGGTGATATTCAGGATGATGTCTGTCGCACCTGAAATGGTAGTCTCAAGAAGCGGAGAAGAAACGGCTGCTTTTACAGCTTCCATCGCCTTGTCATCACCTGTTCCGGTACCGATACCCACATGGGCGATACCTTTATCTCTCATAACGGTCTGTACATCGGCAAAGTCAAGGTTGATGTCTGCCGGTGTATTGATCAGGTCTGTTACACCCTGCACAGACTGCTGAAGAACTTCATCTGCTTTTTTGAGCGCATCCGGAAGAGTCGTTCTTCTGTCTACGATCTCCAATAATTTATCATTCGGGATTACAATCAGTGTATCAACAACATCTTTGAGCTTGTCCAAACCAACCAGCGCATTGTTCATACGTGTCTTTGCTTCAAAACGGAAAGGTTTGGTCACAACACCGACTGTAAGAATACCCATATCCTTAGACACTTTCGCTACAACAGGAGCTGCACCTGTACCGGTTCCGCCTCCCATACCGCATGTAACGAATACCATATCCGCACCTTTGAGTGTGCTTGTGATATCTTCAAGGCTTTCCTCTGCTGCCTTCTCACCAACCTCAGGCTTAGCTCCTGCGCCGAGTCCTTTGGTAAGCTTTTCACCGATCTGTAACTGTTTCGGTGCTTTGCAGAGCTGAAGAGCCTGCTTATCCGTATTAACTCCTACAAACTCTACTCCCTGAATCTGTTCATCTATCATTCTATTAACAGCATTATTACCTGCGCCGCCCACACCTACGACAACGATACGTGCGGTAATATCTGCATCATTTGACTTAATCTCCAGCAAAATGTTTCCTCCTTCACATTCCCTTTAAATTCCATATAGTCTATCATATAATTTTTTATGGAATTTAGCAACCCGTTTTTTAATTATTTTTCATTTGTGCTTTGGTAATTCCGACCATATTTTCTGAAATCAATCCATATTGAACGGAATATTTTCAGTATTTTCATCAAAATTCTCCATATTCAGAATTCCGGACTTTCCGGCAAGATGCGGAAGAATCGGAACAAGCTGCATCATCTTCTCTTCCATATTGGTATCGGTGCCCAGATAAACTCTCGCCTGCCCGAAGTAAAGGGTGATATCCATATCGCTTCCGAAAAAGATTTTGTCCGCCTCAAGCTCATATTTCCCCAGAAGCTGCGTCACATTCAATATCTTGGAGAATACGGACGGATCTTCCACCGGAAGCTTTTCATGCATGACCACATGTTCAAAGGTAAGACCCTTGATCTGCGGAACTCCCTTTGTCAGCTGGTCCGAAGACTCTATCACAATTCCGTCCCTGTCAAAATACATATAATTTCCCAAATAGCTGACACAACCGGCCAGCGCCTTTTCGTAGACATTTATTTTAATCACATGATTTGACTCTATCTCCACGTCCATCATCTCAATAAACGGAATATCTTTAATTTCTTTGTTGCGGTATTTCACCGACAGATAAAGAGAATTGTGCCAGGTGTCCTCCGGAAGAATCATATCCCGGATTTCTGCATCGGTGTAATGTTCATTCCCTTCCACCTTTACATCCGTGACCGAAAACTGGGTCATAATCAAATAGACGCCGATACCGACCACCAACAACAATATCACGATACTCCACAATATGAACTTTTTCCGGTTAAAATCATCATACTGGTACATTCTGTTCTCCTGTTATATATGCAATGTCACCGCCGAGCCGGCGGATGTCACGCACGATATCCTCATATCCCCGTTGAATATACGGCAAACCGGTCACTGTACTCTCTCCTTCCGCCGCAAGAGCAGCGATGACGAGCGCAGCACCTCCGCGCAGTTCCTGTGCCTGAAGAAGGCCTCCGCGCAGTTTTTTCACTCCGGAAATCCGGACCCGGTTGCCCGTTTCCTCAATCCTTGCCCCCATTTTTTGCAGCTGGGAAACAATGCGGAATCTTCCCTCGAATATGGTTTCCTCCACAATACTCTCACCTTCCGCCGTTGTCAACACCGCCACGAGCATGGACTGAAGATCCGTAGGAAATCCCGGATACACCTCTGTCCGCAAAAACTCACAGGGACCTTTTGCGCCTTCCGCATCCATACATATCATATCTTTATCTGCAAACACGCCTGCTCCCATCCGGCGCAGAACCGAAATCAGACTTTGCATTTGCTCCGTCGGCGCATCCCGAAGAAGAATCTGACCGCCCGTTGCAGCCGCCGCCAAAAGATAGGTTCCGGCAACAATCCGGTCCGGCATAATGGACATAGTGACCTCCCGCAGCACATCCACCCCGGTAATCTCAAGCACCGGTGTCCCGATTCCTTTGATCTTGGCTCCCGCCCTGCGTAAAAACTCACACAAAAGCCGAATTTCCGGTTCGATGGCCGCATTGGAAAGCCGGGTGGTTCCCTCAGCTGTCACAGCTGCCATAATTACATTTTCCGTTGCTCCCACACTCGGAAACGGAAGACAGATATCTGCACCCGTAAGCTTCTCTGTATAAGCCGTAATCGTATCTTCTTCTGCGACAAATTCCACATTCATGCGTCGCAGTGCATATTCGTGAATGTCGGTCGGTCTCTCACCGATCACGCAACCGCCGGGACGGTTCATCTGCACACTTTTGCATCTTCCGAGCAAAGGTCCCAGCAACATAATGGAAGAACGCATCGCCTGCACTTGCTTCTGCGGGCAATGCGTATCACAAATATGCGTTGCATCGATTGTTATTGTGTTTTTATCAAAAGCGACTTTGCAGCCGATGGTTCGCAATAAATCCGCCATGGCTTCAATGTCGGTAATTCTCGGACAATTATGTAATACTGTTTTCCCTTGTATAAGCACCGTTGCAGTCATCAAAGGCAAGGCTCCGTTTTTGGAACCCTGTACACGCACCTCTCCTGTCAATGGCTTCCCGCCTTTTATTTGGAGATATTCCATCCGGCACCAACTTTCCGTTCGGATACTTATTGTATCCTATGCACCGGATAATGCTTTTGTACCTTGTACGCTGCTTTAATCCCGAATTTGAATCTGGCTGGCCACATTGAGCACAATGCCGATTTCCGCCAAAAGGAACAGAATCGACGTTCCGCCGTAACTGATAAACGGAAGTGTAATACCGGTATTCGGAATGGTATTGGTTACAACGGCAATATTCAAAACAACCTGAATGGCAAAATGTGCCATAACACCGACAACAAGCAGTGCTCCGAATAAGTCCGGTGCATTGTTGGCAATAAACATAAATCTCCAAATCAGCATGATAAACAGCAGGATAACACAAAATGCGCCGAACAATCCCAGTTCCTCGCAGATAATGGAAAATACCATATCATTTTGTGCCTCCGGTAAAAAGCCAAGCTTTTGCATACTTTGACCGAGCCCTTTTCCCCAGATTCCGCCGGACCCGATGGCATATAAAGCCTGCAGCGTCTGGAATCCTTCGTCATCGGCAAACGCTTCCGGATTGAGCCATGCAAGCACGCGGTCGAAACGGTAGTTTCCCGAACCCGCAGACCCTTCGGTAACAGAAACAATGACAGATACGGCAAGCACGGCAAAAGCAACTACCGCCAGCGCCAAAAGAATATATTTTTTATATTTCGGATCTGCCACAAAACACATCAAAACCGCAATTCCCATAACAATGATGGCAGAACTGAGGTTACTGGTAATCAATAAGATAAGCGCCGCCGGAAAAGCAGCAATCGCCAAAATGACACCGAGCCCTTTCCATGTGCGGATTCCTTTTCCCATTTTACAGATAAGAACGGCAACCAGCAAAATCAGTGCAATCTTTGCAATTTCTGCCGGCTGAACGGAAATCGGTCCGATAAAAATCCATCTTCTCGCACCGTTGAACTCACGTCCGATCGGCGAAAGCACAAGCAGAATCATAACAATGGAAACCACATAACCTAACGTGGCAAATTTTTCTAAAATGTGGTAATCCACAAGATTGGCTACCACCATAACGCCGATTCCGATGACGGTTGCAAAAATCTGTTTTTTCAGATAGTAGGCCGGATCACCGAACTCAAGATTCGCTTCATAGGAGCTGGTGGAATACAGCATAATCAGTCCAAAGCACACCAAAAAGAGCACAATGAACAACAATGTGTAATCATAAAAGAATTCTTTTTTTACTCGTTTTTTTCTTGGTTTGTTTGCCAAAAAAACACCTCATTCAATCTATTTTACGGCATGTACCATGTCCTTGAACATATTGCCGCGCACCTCATAGTTCGGGAACATGCCCCAGCTTGCACAGGCAGGCGAAAGCAATACCGCCTCCCCTTCTTTTGCGTGACTGCTGCAGTAATCCACCGCCTCCTGCAGTGACTCTACAAACACACAGTTGTCAAAGCCATGTTTTTTTGCACATTCTGCAATCTTCTCTTTCGTCTGTCCGAGCAGTACAAGAGCAACCACTTTTCCGTCAAAGCTTTCAATCCACTCATCGTACTCGCTCTGTTTATCATAGCCTCCGCCGATCAGGTAAGTCGGCTTAACCATGGCCCGGATTCCTTTGATCGCCGCATCCGGATTGGTTCCCTTGGAGTCATTGTAATAATCCACACCCTTTTTTGTGGCCACATACTCAATTCTGTGCTCCACCGCTTTAAAGGAACGGACGGTTTCCAAAATCGTATCCATCGGGACGTGATAGGCATCCGCCATCGCAATCGCCGCCATTACATTTTCTACATTATGTATTCCGAGAAGTGTCATCTCATGAATATTCATGAGCTTGACGGATTTTTTATTTTCCGCTTTCCAGATACATTCATCTTTATAGTAGAATCCGTCATCCAGTTCATGGGCGGAAGCAAAAAATACAACCCGGGCCGGACATCTGCCTGCAAACTCTCTCGTGCATTCATCCTCATAGTTCAAAACACAAACCTGCTCTTTTGTCTGATTGCGGGTAATATCTTCCTTCGCCTTCCGGTAATTTTCCATCGTGTGATGACGGTCCAGATGATCCGGCGTGATATTGAGCACAGCGCTGACCGCAGGCTTAAACCCGTGAATGGTCTCAAGCTGGAACGAAGAAATTTCAGCCACCGTCACGGACGTCGCATCGGAAGCCATCACCTCATCGGTATACGGATTTCCGATATTTCCTACCACAAACACCTTCTGCTGATGACGTTTCATAATCTCACCGAGCAGGGTCGTCGTTGTAGTCTTTCCATTCGTTCCGGTAATCGCCAGCACATCTCCCTTTTCGAACGTATACGCCAGCTCAATTTCTCCCAGAATCGGAATGTCGCAAGATCTCAAATCGTTGACAAAATCATTGTCCGTCGGAACTCCGGGACTCAAAACAACATAGTCCAGAGACTGTTTCATCTCCTCCGACAAATCGCCGATCACAAAAGAAAGGCTCTGTCCGTCGGCAAGTGCGACCTCTCCCAGTTTTTCCCGTAATATATCTTCTGTAAGCTTGTCGTTTCCGTCCTGCATCACAGGATCGGCTCCTGCCTGCAGCAAAAGCCGGGTAGCTGCCATACCGCTTTTTCCGGAACCGACAACAAGTACTTTTTTCTTCTTAAAATCCATGTCTATTCTCCTATCGCTCAAGATCGGACCGTATTTTCCGTTTTATTATATGGCAACAAGTGCAACCAGACACAAAATTGCCGTCACGATGGAAAATACTCCTACCACTTTCGTTTCTTTCCATCCGCACAATTCAAAATGATGATGAATCGGCGCCATTTTGAAGATACGTTTTCCGTGGGTCAGTTTGAAATATCCCACCTGAAGAATGACAGACACAACCTCTGCCAGATAAATGAAGCCAACAATCAGAATAAACAGCGGAAGCTGCATCATATAAGCACACGCTGCCACGAAACCGCCGAGTGCCAGCGAACCGGTGTCTCCCATAAACACACTGGCCGGATATCCGTTGAAAAGCAGGAAACCGAGAAGTGCTCCGACAACCGCACAGGTAATCGGCTCAATTCCGCTGCCGAAACCGATGGCCACAACCGTGAAAAAGGTTGCCACAAGACTGGTTACGCTGGTGGCAAGACCGTCGAGTCCGTCCGTAAAATTGGTTCCGTTCACCGTACCGATGATAACAATAAACAGAAAGACAATATTTCCCACCGGACCGAAATCCAGATATTTTCCTTCCACGAACGGAATCCGCATGGCAAGATCAATCCCTGCAACGTTGACTACATAATAGGCAAATATGGCAGTAACCACAATCTGGAGCGCCATCTTCTGCCATGCCCGCAGTCCCATGGAGCGTTTGAGTACAACCTTGATATAGTCATCCAGAAATCCAATGAGCCCGAATCCCAGTGTCAAAAAGAGTACCGGTATGATTTTCGGATTGTCTTTTACATAGAAAAGCGACGTAACCAAAACAGCGGTCAATATGATAAGTCCGCCCATGGTCGGCGTTCCGTTTTTCTGCAGATGACTTTCCGGTCCCTCATCACGGACGGTCTGCCCGACCTTCAGTCTGCGCAGGAACGGAATCATAACCGGTCCCAAAAGTGCGCTGATGCAAAATGCGATGATCGCCGGAATCACAATTGTGTAATCAAAATTCATATCTTATTCCCTTTCTGTATCTCCACCGCTCTTCTCGATTTCGAGATATGGCAGTATATTTTCGTAAAGCTTCCGCACTACGGGAGCTGCAATCGTTCCTCCATAGTATACACCTTTTGGTGCCTGAATGACAACCAAAGTAATAATCTGCGGATCGTCTGCAGGTGCAAACCCGATAAACGAAGAAATGTACCGACCGGTTCCTCTCGGCAGCGTCTGGCTGGTCGCCGTTTTCCCGCCGATGGCATATCCTTCCACCTGTCCGTTCACTCCGCCTCCGTCGGACACCACTTTTTCCAAAATGGTGCGCATACGCGCGGAGACATCCTCTGACACAATCCCTTTCTGCACGGGATATTGGAGTTTTTCCACGGTATTTCCGTCATCGTCCACGATTTCGACACCGAAATGCGGTGTAATCCGGTTTCCGCCGTTCACCAGAGAGCTGACCGTGGTCAAAAGCTGCACCGGTGTCACCTGAAAGGACTGTCCGAAGGACATGGTTGCAAGTTCCACCAAACCGATATCTTCTTTTTTATGCATAATAGTATTTGCTTCTCCCGGCAGATCAATTCCTGTCTTTTGAAGCAAACCGAATTTTTCAAAATAATCATAATAGGTTTCCGCCCCGAGCATAAGTCCTACCTGGACAAATACCGGATTGCAGGAATTCATCGTTGCTTCCACAAACGTTTCCGCCCCGTGGCCTTTCGTTTTGTGGCACCGGATTCTCCTGTCTTCCACAATACAGAATCCCGGACAGCTGAATGTGTTTTCCTCCCTGACAACCCCCTCGGAAAGTCCGGCAGACGCCGTGATAATCTTAAAGGTGGAGCCCGGTTCATACGTATCGTTAATGCAGTGATTACGCCACATGCGGTTGCGCTCATCCTCTTTGTTGTCGGTCAGCGCGCTGCCCCGAAGCCGCAAATATTCCTCCGTCAATGTGTACGGATCGTTCAGGTTAAACTCAGGAACATTGACACAGGCGTATATTTCGCCGTTGCTAGGATTCATGCAAAGAATGTAAACACCCTCCGCCTCCTTTTGTTTCATAACCTGCTGTGCCAGCATCGTTGCGTAAGATTGAATATTGACATCCAGACTGATCTTAAGACTGTTGCCCGGCACCGGTTCACTACGGCTTTCGCCCGCTGCGTCAATTTCAACTCCCCGCGCATCCGTAACGGTATAAATAATTCCGTCCCGGCCCCGCATCTCATCCTCATAAATGACTTCCAGACCTATGATTCCCTGATTGTCCGCGCCGGTAAATCCAAGCACCTTACTTGCCAGAGTTTCGTACGGGTAATATCTTTTGTAATCCTCATCCACCTTGACACCGGCAAGATCCGCTTTCCGGATCTGATCCCCGATCTCCTTGGAAACGTTACTTTTTATCTTTTCAATGGAAGATACTTTTTCAACCTTCTTGCGGACTTCATCCTCCGAAAGCTCCAGCGTCTCACACAAAAGTGCAATTACCTCCTCCGGCTCCTCCAGCTGGGAATGAATCACCGAAATGGTGCAAACCGTCTTGTTTGATGCGAGCACCTTTCCGTTTCTGTCCAGTATCTCGCCTCTGGCCGCTTTTATGCTCCGCTCCCTCTCGTGAAGTTCCATTGCCCGCTGCGAGTAATACTGCGACTCAAAAATCATAATATAAACAAGCCGCACCATCAAAATGAGCATCAGTGCAAACGTTCCGACAAAAATCACCAAAATCTTTTTCCGGTGATATGTTTTGTATCCTCGCATAATACCCCCGCAAATACCTATTACCATAATTTATTAAGTATTTTGCGGGGTTATTCTGAATTTTCATATTTAAGTTTTAAAATCCGACTCCTGCGGAAAACTCGTCTGTCGTCTCCTTGTGTTCGATACCGATAATTCCGTCCAGATTGGAGTAAGCGCCGTCAACCGGTGCATAGGTTTCCGGATCCAGAAGTTCTCCTGTATTCGGATCTATGACATATCCTGTATCGGAGTCCACTTCATATTCTACGCCGTTATCCTCGTCTTTCGGAACGGAATTTCCGCTGACCGGAAGAATATGAAGCGCGGTAAGCTGTGCTCTGTCTTCCTCGGAAAGTTCTTCTGTCCGGAACACGTTCATATACGGAAGTATTTCTGTAAAAATATCTCTTGCAAGTTCCTGGGCAAAGCTGGAATGCGGCTGATCGTCCACGTTCGGCTCATCGATAACTACATAAACAACCACCTGCGGATCGTCCACCGGCGCATAGCCCATAAACGAAACAACGTAGTTTCCTGTTCCACGGGGCTGTTTTTCGGCAGTTCCTGTTTTTCCGCCGATCAAATATCCCGCCGGCACCGCAGTCGTACCCGTTCCGAGAGAACAAACATTGGCAAGATACACCTTCATCTCGTCGGAGGTCGTAGCTGAAATCGTCTGTTTCAGCACGCGCGGCTGTATTTTTTCTATGGTTGTTCCGTCTGCGTTTCTGATCTCCGTCACCACATGGGGTTCGTAATACTTTCCTCCGTTAATAATAGAAGAAAACGCACTGGTCATCTGAATCATATTAACCATGTAACCCTGGCCGAAACTGGATACGGCAAGGTCAGATGCCACCATGTTTTCCGGATTGTACACAAGTGTATTGGTTCTGGCTTCTCCCGCCAGGTCAATGTTGGTTTTCAGTCCGATATTGAAATTATATAAGTACTCTGTCAACGTATCTTTTCCGATTGTATTTGCCATTTGAATCAGCGCCATATTGCAGGATTCTTCCAGTGCTTGTGACACCGTCAGCATTCCGTGACCGATACGTTTGTGACAACGGATCTTCTTCTCGCTGACCTCCATAATTCCCTGGCAATCGTAGGATTCGTTTCCGGTAAGTCTTCCGGAATCCAGTCCCGCCGCAATCGTCATGGCCTTCGATACCGATCCCGGCTCGTAAGTGTCGGAAATACAGTAGTTACGCCAAATCTGATTCAGACATTCGTACATCTGCTCATCCGTCATGGCATCAATCTCTTCTTCGGTATAAAACGGTGTCAAATCCTTTGGATTGTTCAAGTCAAAATTCGGATAATCCGACATAGCAAGCACATTTCCGGTGTTCGGGTCCATGACAATAACGCCGGTGTTGGTACTTCCGTCGTCATCTTCACGGAACTCGCCTTTGTGCAAATCATTGAACGCCTTGACATGCTTCTCCACAACATTCTGAATGTTGACGTCAATCGATGTCACAAGGGTATTGCCGTCCTCCGCTGCAATCGTGGTGCGCTCCACCGTGGAATCTTCCGTCAAATAGCCGTACTCCCTTCCGTTGGTTCCGTTTAAGATGCTGTCGTAGTATTCCTCCAGACCGAAGGTTCCGTTGTTGTCCGATCCGGTAAAACCGATGACCGAAGACGCCAGCGTCGAATACGGGTATTTTCTCTTATATTCCTCCTCAAACCACACGCCGACAATGGATTTGTTGTTTGCCTGCTCCTCCTTGAATGGTGATACCTGCTCGTAGGAGAGCGCTTTTTGAACAACAAAGTACTGGTTGGTCGGGTTCTCTTTTATATGATCCCGCATCTGCGCCGAATCTACGCCGAAATGTTTGTACAACGCAGTCACCGTTGTGTCCAAGGCATTCTCCGCCTTGCTTTCGTTGATGACACGGGCATCTACCACCAAGTTGTACACTTTTTCACTGTATGCCAGCTTCGTTCCGTTGGCATCCAGGATTTCCCCCCTTTTATAAGGAAGGCTTTTGCTGTCATATTCCTGCTGGGACAAAATCTGCTTTTTGTACTTTTCCCCGTCTTTTTGGTAAATCCAAACAAGTCGTACACTTAAACCAACGAAAGCCAGTAGTATTAAAACATATAATACCACCAGCTTCTTTTGCATTTTCATATTAAAACGATTATTTTTCTTTCTGATTTTACGTCTTTTCTGACCCAATCTTCTCACACCTCGCAAAATGTAGGCGTTACGGCATGGCCTGATACTGACGCACATAGTCATCCGCAGCGCACGGAACCTCGATCACTTGTCCCTCCTGCGCATACTGCATACCAAGCTCCTCGATCGCTCTCATCTTGATTTCTTCCAAATTTACACTACTCATAATTCTACTATACTCTTCGTCATTGTCAAGCTTCATTGCATTGAGCTGACTTTCCAGAGCCGCCACTTCCGCTGCCGCCGCCGTATTGGCTGACTGCAGAGTCAGGTAACCGTAAAGCAGAACTCCCACCAGACCAACGCAGGCAAGCAGGAATGCAACACGTCCGAAATTCATGAACTGCGCACGTTCTCTGTTTTTGCGGTTCTGTTTGCTGATTTTCTTCAGCGGTTCCTTCTCGATTTCGCGAACCACATCATAGTCTCTATTATATTTTCTTGCGGTATTGCCCTCTACACTTCTGCTGTAGGAGGCATATCTTCTCCTTGTTTCCGCCATTTTTACAACCTCTAACTACTTCTTTTCAAATATTCTCAACTTCGCGCTTTTGCTGCGACTGTTTTCTTCCATCTCCTCCGCCGTCGGAAGAATCGGTTTTCTTGTTATTACTTTTCCTTTGGATTCTTTTCCGCAGGTACACACCGGGAAAGACGGTGGGCATGTACACGGATTTTCATTCTTTTTAAAACTCGTCTTCACAATGCGGTCCTCCAGGGAATGGAAAGTGATAATGCACAATCTTCCGCCCGGATTCAAAAGCTCAATCATGTCATCCAGTGTATCCCGGAGCACGTCCAGCTCGCGGTTACACTCAATACGGATCGCCTGATAGGTGCGCTTCGACGGGTGTCCGCCGTTTTCCCGCATCTTCGCCGGAATCGCCGCTTTGATCAACTCGTTTAACTCGTACGTCGTCTCTATTCTCTTTTCATTTCTCGCCGCCACAATATGCTTGGCGATGTTTTTTGCAAATTTATCTTCTCCGTAATCTCTTATAATACGGTAAAGCTCCATCTCACTGTATTCGTTGACAATCATCTCCGCTGTCAGCGTCTGTCTCTCGTCCATACGCATGTCCAGCTTTGTGTCATACTTATAAGAAAACCCGCGTTCTACGGTGTCCAGCTGATAGGAGGAAACTCCCAAATCCAAAAGGATTCCGTCTACTCCGGTGAGTCCGCAGTCTTTAACCACTTGGCACATGTTTTCATAATTGCTTCTCACAATCCGGACCCTGTCTCCGTACGGTGCAAGCCGCTCCGTCGCCGTAGCAATCGCTGCTGCATCCTGGTCAATTCCAATCAGTCTGCCATTCTCCGAAAGCTTGGAAGCGATCACACCGGAATGTCCTGCTCCGCCCAGCGTCCCGTCTACATAGACGCCGTCCGACTTAATGCACAATCCTTCAATTGTCTCGTTCAGCAATACTGATTTATGTGAAAATACCATTTGTGCCCTCTGTTATTCTGTGTGATCCGGGCTCTCCCTTCTTAGAAGTGAAGTCCCAATTCCGCCAGACGCTCTGCTACTTCGTCCATATCATCAAATCCGGACTCGTTTTCCCAAGCATCCTTGTTCCAGATTTCAATCCGGTTGCCGACGCCGAGAAGAACTACATCCTTTTCAATGCCTGCATACTCGCGCAAAACAGCCGGAATCAACACTCTTCCCTGCTTGTCTATCTCGCCGCTCGATGCGCTGGCAAGAAAGAATCGGTTAATCATACGGGTATCTTTGTGGGTAAGCGGTAAAGTTTTCAAATGTTCATGCAAAAGTGCCCATTCTTCCATGTCATACACAAAAAGACATCCGTCAAGGCCCTTGGTCACGACGAAATTATCGCCGAGCTCATCTCTAAGCTTTGATGGAATAATCAGTCGCCCTTTGGCATCAATTGTATGACTGTACTCTCCCATGAACATAATAATCACCTGCGGCGGATTGGGTTGGCCTTTGTTTTTAGCTTGCTGCCTTATTTTTGTTCGGCGCCGGCCTCGGCTCCACTTTCCACCCCCTACAAACCACTTTTCACCACTTAGTCATCATTTTAAGGCATTTTTTATGATTTTG
Organism: Lachnospiraceae bacterium; assembly: GCA_017465095.1. Lineage (GTDB taxonomy): Bacteria > Bacillota > Clostridia > Lachnospirales > Lachnospiraceae > SVFI01. The sequence continues at coordinate 21,989 of JAFTWX010000004.1, forward strand.
CAATAGGATTTGGACAATTCTTTGATTTTTTTCTTTAGGGATGTCGTGGATTGTTTGTGTTTCGTTCGGTTGTTGATGTTATGTAAACCTTGCGATGTGTCTTGTGGGGTATATAGAGAAAAAGTTCCTGCTCATGCCCCGCTTTCAGGCGCCTCTCTTGCATTATGTAAACCAATTGGGCATATACAAATTTTTTCTTCTCCGGTGCCCCGATTTTTCGAAAAAACGGGGCACACAGCAAATTTTCTTTGCCATATGCCCCGCAAGCAAAAAAACCGGACAAACGTCCGGTTTTCTCATGAAACAATATTATTTTTCCAGCGAATCCCGCTGTTTCAATCCATTCTTGAGACATCCTCTCACGATGAGCTCCACTCCCAGAGCAAACACAAACAGGAATATTCCAAGCATCTGCGACACCGCAATATCTGTATTGCCGATTTTGAGCTGGTCCGTACGGATTCCTTCCACAAAGAAACGGATGATTCCGTAGCCGCCCATGTAGAACAATAAAAGTTCCCCGTCAAACTTCTTGCGGTTGCGATAAAACCAAATTGCAAGAAGCAATATCAGATTCAGCACACTTTCATATAAGAAGGTCGGGTGCACCTGAATATAGTTGACACCGTCTGTGATATGCGCTGCAATTGTCTCGGAAATATCCATCTTGCGCACCATCTCCACCGGAATACGCATAGCAAACAGGCTGTCCGTATATTCGCCGAACACCTCGCGGTTGGTGAAATTGCCCCAACGGCCGATGATCTGTCCGACCAAAAGTCCAAGCACCGCCACATCTGCCATCTTCCAAAGATTCACCTTTTTTATTTTGCAAAATACAACAAGTGTCAAAAAGCCGCCGATGACTGCTCCGTAGATAGCGATACCGCCCTGACGGAAATTCAGAAGTTCATTCAGATGATTCTTGTAGTAATCCCAGCTGAAAATCACGTAATAAATTCTCGCACCGAGCAGTGAAAACAAAATCGCCGGAACCGAGAAGTCCCACCAGATATCTTTCGGGTAGCCGAGACGGTTGCTCTCATGGTTTGTGAGAGAAAAACCGAGGAAAACGCCGAGTGCAATTATGATACCGTAAAATGCAATCGTCACGCCGAACACCTCAAAGGTCTTCGGTACATTTTCAAGATAAATCCCGAGATTAGGAAATGCGATATCCCATTTTTCCATTTAACACATTCCTCACTTATACATTAAATCTAAACAAGATTACGTCGCCGTCTTTCACGACATATTCTTTTCCTTCCATACCTACAAGGCCTTTTTCTCTTGCTGCTGCCAGAGAGCCATGTTCAAGCAGGTCTTTGTAATTTACAACTTCTGCCTTGATGAAACCGCGTTCAAAGTCTGTATGGATTTTTCCTGCTGCCTGCGGAGCTTTTGTTCCGATCTTGATCGTCCAAGCTCTCGTCTCGTCCTCTCCTGCTGTAAGGAAGCTGTGAAGTCCGAGAAGTGTATAGGATGCTTTAATCAGTTTATCCAAACCTGACTCTGCTATTCCGAGTTCCTCAAGGAACATTGCCTTTTCATCGTCGTCAAGCTCTGCCATCTCCTGCTCAATCTGTGCACAGATAACAAATACTCCGTCGTTATCCTCTTTTGCAAACTCGCGAACCTTAGCCACGTGAGGATTCGAAGCCGCATCGTCCGCAAGCTCGTCCTCTGCCACGTTTGCTGCAAAGATTACCGGTTTGTTTGTAAGAAGATTGTATGTTCCGATGAATCCGATTTCGTCCTCATCCTCTGTATCGAATGTCTTAGCCATTTTTCCGTCTTCCAGGTGTGCTTTCAGACGTTTCAAAAGATCTTCCTCTTTTGCAAGTGTCTTGTCATTGCGCGCACCACGCACAACCTTGGCCATTCTTCTTTCCAAAATTTCAATATCGGAAAAGATAAGTTCTAAATTAATAGTCTCGATGTCACGGATCGGATCTACGCTGCCGTCCACATGGATAACGTTCGCATCCTCAAAGCAACGTACCACATGTACAATCGCATCCACTTCACGAATATTGGAAAGGAACTGGTTTCCGAGACCTTCTCCCTTGGACGCTCCTTTTACAAGTCCGGCAATATCCACAAACTCGATGACTGCATGTGTCACCTTCTTTGACTGATACATATCACCGAGAAGTTTTAAGCGCTCGTCCGGAACCGGTACAATACCGATGTTCGGGTCAATCGTACAGAACGGATAGTTCGCGCTCTCTGCTCCTGCTTTTGTCAATGAATTAAAAAGGGTACTTTTGCCGACGTTCGGCAGACCCACTATGCCCAGTTTCATGCTAAATATTTCCTCCTGTGTTTCCAAATCACTTTGCCAGAGCCCACAAAAAGCGCCCGGACAACAGTATCAATATACCATGTCCGGGCTCAAAAGTAAATTATAAGATTATGATAACATTGTAGCGCGGAGGATATGGACAGACAACGGAAAGAGGTTGAATGTGGTTGAAAGATGGTGACTCATCATCAATAAATTATTTCTCTGACAATAATACTCTTATTAATCAAACCAACCTTCGAACAATCCTTCTTTTTCCGATTTATGTGTAGAACTACCATTTACTTCTTTTTCCGCTTTTTCTATCTGATTTATAACTTCTTCTCTAACATTATCCCATTTCTCTTCTATATCACTACTCCAACCAGCTGTATATTTTATAGATTGCGCCTTAATATACGCACTATCAAAATCTTCATTATCTATATCCACTTGTATTTCCTCAACAAGCATCTGCAATTCTTTTTCCTGCTGAATTGATTTTCTTTCTGCGCTCCCAAAAACTCCCACAAACAACACGAGATAAACCATCACACAAGCAATCGCAATAAGAATTCCAGTTTTGGTTTTTGAATACGCTTGTTTTTCCTTATGCTCAATTTTATATTTTTCATGCGCATACTTTTTATCTGCCATTCTCTCATCATGCTCCATTCCTTTGACGCGAGTTTTTGCACGATAAGCAGCATCACTTTGCCCCTCAAGGACTATTTTCTGTCCACAATACAAACAATAAAAAGTATCTAACCCATTCTCTACCGATAAATTACCATCACAATTTGGACATTTTAAAGCACGAGTTTTCACTAGATTATTCCCCCTTTCTCCTAACCAAACGAGTACACATTTACGAACATATTACACTTTAGGCTTGTCACAAGTATATCACGATAATACATATTCCGCACCTGAAACCCTGCAACATATCGTTAACTACATTCAATTAATTTCAACAAACGGTAAACATCATTCAATTGCAATTATTATCAACCATTGGTATCATTAAAGTTGTAAAAGATTATAATTTTCGAATTAAACCTTTGGTATTTTTACCGGAGGTTTTTTTCTTTGTTTGGCCTTAGCAAGCATAGCACTCATGTACACACAGGTGCGAACCACCCGTCATACTTCCGGTCCATGCCAGCCCAGGCAGCCCCCCCCAAACCCCTCACCTGTTTTTAGAAAAGGAGCGATTAAAAATGCGAAAAAACAAACCAAACAGACTACGAAAAATCCAACTTCATATCATGATTTCCGAGGCAGAAGATCAAATAATTTGCGAACGAATGAAACGCTGCGGATACGAAAGCAAGTCCGAATACATCCGTCGCATGTCCATTGACGGTGGCATTCTTGTTGTGGATGATGCAGATCTCATCCGCCAATTAAATTACGAGATTAGCAAAATCGGAAACAACATCAATCAAATTACACGCGTTGCAAACTTGACAAAATCTGTTTCTCAAGAACAGATTGATACTGTAAAAGAAATGATGACCGTTATTTGGGAATATCAAAAAATAATTTTATCCGGTAGTTTGTAATTTTCATTTCTCATTGAAGCTCATCATAAAAAATATCCCCGTCTCGCGTTCAGTAAAGCCACAAGGCCTTGACAGAACCCGGAACGGGGATTTTGGATAGTCAAGAGCTTCAATGGGGCACTGTCTTCGGAAAACTGAAATTTTCCAGTCTTTCCACTTAGCATCATTCAAAATATTCTTCTAAACATATCCCCTGTTCATAAATTTCCTGTGCCGCTTCCACACCGACATAACGATAATGCCAAGGTTCATAGCTTGTCCCGGTAATCTCCTGTTTTCCCGGCGGATATCTCAGAATGAAACCATACTTATAAGCATTCTCAGCAAGCCATGCATAAACCTCTTCATTACTGCACCTTGATTTGTCTGCGTTAATGTATACCGAAATCCCTAATTGGTGTTCGCTTGTTCCCGGAAATTCTACCCACTCTTTCGCAGTTTTTTCTGCTCTCGACTGTGAATATCCCTGATTTATGTAGGTTTGTATTTTATCATCCAGTATCTCCTGCTGCGCTTCCGCTGTTCTATAGCCTTCACGGACAACAGGGTATATCCCTTCTGCTC
>JAFTWX010000019.1 GCA_017465095.1 Lachnospiraceae bacterium
ATTTTTGACAAATAAAACTCTTTCTTTTTCATCATTTTTTCCCGTTGCTCCGGAGAAATATTCTGCGGAATTCTGGACACATCGGAATTATGTCTCAAATCGGCCAATTTTACTTCTTTAGCAAGCTCATTGTTTTTGATTCTTTCGTAATATACCGCCTCATTATAACCTTTTTTCGGTTTTGTCACACAGTCCAGTGCCTCCAAAAGAAATTCATCAAACCCCTGCTGTCTCAGATCTTCCATGGTCACTTCTGTATCTTCCACCACATCGTGAAGCCATCCGACAATCTTTCCGTAAATACTCGTACAGTTCGCTGCAACTGTTTGGGGATGATAGATATAAGGAACCCCGGCCTTGTCCACTTGCCCTCTGTGCGCCTTCGTTGCAATCTCTTCCGCCAAAACCAACAACTCTTCATAATGTTCCATAGACATTCCCCTTTCCTGTACGATATAACTTCCCTATCAATTACATTATTTATAAAGTGTATTTCGTCACTTTCCGGCAAACCATTTACAACCAAAACAAAAAAGAGCCGAAACACTGACTATATTACAATCAGTATTTCCGGCTCTTCTCATCATTCAAGTTTTTATTTCGCGTAATCTGTTACTCTTGATTCTCTGATAACATTTACTTTAATCTGGCCCGGATATTCAAGCTCTTTTTCAATCTGCTTAGAAATATTTCTTGCCAAAAGTACCATGTCAGTATCAGAAATCTGCTCAGGAACTACCATTACACGAACCTCTCTACCTGCCTGAATAGCAAAAGATTTGTCGACACCTTTGAAATTGTTTGTAATATCTTCCAGCTGTTTCAATCTGCTTGTATAAGTTTCAAGCGTCTCTCTACGTGCCCCAGGTCTTGCAGCTGAAATTGTATCAGCAGCCTGCACAATACATGCAATAAGCGACTGGGCTTCTACATCACCATGATGAGACTCTACTGCGTTAATTACAACAGCAGACTCCTTATACTTTCTACAGAGTTCGGCACCTAACTGAATATGGGTACCTTCTCTCTCCTGATCCACAGCTTTACCGATATCATGTAATAAACCTGCTCTCTTCGCAAGTCTGATATCAAGTCCCATTTCCGCAGCAAGCAGTCCTGATAACTGCGCAACTTCCATGGAATGTTTCAATGCATTCTGACCATAACTGGTTCTGAATTTCATCTTACCGAGTAATCTTACAAGCTCCGGATGAATTCCATGCACACCGACTTCAAGTGTCGCATTTTCACCCTCTTCTTTAATCATTACTTCTACTTCTTTTTGTGCCTTTTCTACCATTTCTTCGATTCTGGCCGGATGGATACGTCCATCTACAATCAGTTTCTCCAAAGCGATTCTGGCAACTTCACGTCTGATCGGATCAAATCCCGATAAAATAACAGCTTCCGGTGTGTCGTCAATAATGAGATCAACACCCGTCATCGTCTCAAGCGTACGGATATTTCTTCCTTCACGTCCGATGATACGACCTTTCATTTCATCGCTCGGAAGCTGAACAACCGAAACTGTAGTTTCTGACACATGGTCAGCTGCACATTTCTGAATGGCAGTCACTACGTATTCTTTCGCTTTCTTGTCCGCTTCTTCTTTTGCTCTGCTCTCCATCTCTTTGATCATGACAGCAGTTTCATGTTTTACTTCATCTTCGACAATTTTTAACAAGTACTCTTTTGCTTGTTCAGAGGTCAATCCTGAGATTCGTTCCAGTTCCTGTACTCTTTGCTCGTTAAGAGTTGCAATCTCTTTTTTCTGTTTTGCAAGCTCTTCCTCACGCGCTACCAATGCTGCTTCCTTCTTTTCGATCGCGTCTGCTTTTTTATCAACGTTCTCTTCTTTCTGCTGCACTCTGCGTTCAAAACGCTGCGCCTCAGCCCTACGCTCTTTGATTTCTTTGTCCAATTCATTTTTTGCACGAATGGACTCTTCTTTCACCTCGAGCAGGCCCTCACGCTTCTTTGCCTCTGCAGTTTTCAAAGCCTCATCAATAATCTCTCTGGCTTTTGCATCTGCATTTCCCAACTTACTCTCCACATTCTTTTTGTAGCGAGAAGTCGCAACGACAGCAGTTACAGGAATAGCAATCACAAGCGCAACAACTACTGCGACAATTGCAATTACAATGCCCGGCATGTACAGGAGCACCTCCTTATTTATTTTTCATTGTACTGATATTATATAGAATGTATGTAGAAGACATCCTAAAATCGAATTTACAACAATTCAATTCTAAACTGAATTAGACGTTATGTCAAGTAAAAGTGACTTCATCGAATGATATTTCTTCCAGCGCTGCCCGCACTTTTGACACGGAATATCCTTTTCTCAAAAAGAAGTTCAGCATCTTACTTTTTTCAGCCGGATTACCCGGGATAATTCCCTTATATTTTTTCATAAACAATGTGCGGATCTGCTCACGCTCATAGTCTTTTGGGTCTCCCGCTGAAACTTCCGCAAAAATTCTGTGAACTATCTTTGCATCAATTCCTTTTTGCATCAGTTTACGCTCTATATTTTTATAACTGTCAGTAACCGCATGATATGTGATGTAGTCCCTTGCATAGGCTTCATCATCAATATATCCGAAGGACGAGACATATTCCAATGCAATATCTATATACCGTTGTCCGTAAAGCCCTTCCTGCAATTTTTGACGCAATTGCTGCTCCGTATACGGGCGCTTTGTCAAAAGATTCATAGCCCGAAGTTTTGCGCGTTTCGGCAAAATCTGTTCTGTCAGTTCCCGGTAAATTTCCGGGAAAATCTCATGATCTTTTTGAATGTTGTATTTATGCAATTCGCCTTTGTACAAGACAAAGGCGAATTCATGATCTACATATATTTTATACTTACTTTTTCCGTGTTCAGTCACATCTGTAACAATCATATTATGTAAACCTTCTTATCCGATTGTTTTCAAATTATTTTTTAGCTGCATCTGCTTTTGTGTCAGCTTTTGGCTGTGCATCCGAAACAACATCCGCTTCCAGTCCAAACAGTTCACGTACTTTTGCTTCTACCACATCACATATCTGCGGATTATCTTTCAAGAACTGCTTTGCATTCTCTCTACCCTGTCCGATTTTATTTCCTTCATATGCATACCATGCACCGCTTTTGTTAATAATGCCGTTTTCTGCAGCGAGATCCAAAATATCTCCCACTCTGGAAATACCTTCACCGAACATAATGTCAAACTCCGCCTCTTTAAACGGCGGTGCAATCTTATTCTTCACAACCTTCACTCTGGTGCGGTTACCGATTGCTTCTCCGCTCTGCTTGAGCTGCTCAATTCTGCGCACATCCAATCGAACCGAAGAATAGAACTTCAGTGCACGTCCACCGGTGGTTGTCTCCGGATTACCGAACATAATGCCGACTTTTTCACGAAGCTGGTTGATAAAAATAACGGTACAGTTTGATTTGCTGATAACAGCTGTCAATTTGCGTAATGCCTGTGACATAAGTCTCGCCTGCAGACCCACGTGGGAATCTCCCATATCACCGTCAATCTCCGCTTTCGGTGTTAAAGCTGCAACCGAATCGACTACCACAATATCAATCGCGCCGGAGCGAACCATCGTCTCTGTAATCTCAAGCGCCTGCTCTCCGCTGTCCGGCTGAGAAATGTAGAGATTGTCAATGTCGACACCGATGTTCTTCGCATAATTCGGATCAAGGGCATGCTCCGCATCAATAAATCCTGCAATGCCGCCTCTCTTCTGTACTTCCGCTATCATGTGAAGTGTAACCGTCGTCTTACCGCTGGATTCCGGACCGTAAATCTCTACGATACGCCCTTTCGGAATACCACCGAGTCCAAGTGCAATATCGAGACTGAGCGAACCGGTCGGAACCGTCTCAACATTCATATTTGCAGTATTATCACCGAGTTTCATCACTGCGCCTTTTCCATACTGGCGCTCAATCTGCGACAGAGCCGCGTCCAATGCTTTCAGCTTATCTTCTCTTTCCATTTTCTTCTCCTTATAGGAACATCTGTTCTGTTTTGATTATAATAAAACAAATGTTCGATTTTGTCAATTGTTTTATTGATATTTTTTCAGGCTTGCCTTGTTTCTCAGATCTGCCTTTTATTATACACATTCTAAGTCCATTAAAACACCCTCAATGGCATCTCTCCCTTCTTAATTTCTTTCTTTTTTGGAAAATTCGGCGAAAATGCCATCGAACCGAAGCAGATTGCTTCAAAGAAAATGTAACACAAAAGAGGATACATGGCAAGCCATATATCCTCACAAGCATGCTTTCTTTATAAAGACGGAAGATACTTTGCGTAATCCGTCATACTTATTGTGATCCAACCGCTGTAATAGTCTCCTCTGTAATGATATCCCAGCTCTATACCGATCGGCGTATAAAAAACAATAATCGATCCCGGATCCTGCAACATAGCAAGAATCTCCTGATTGGAATAAGGTTCAATTCCCCCTTCACTGACACCGTTCTGCGCATTGCTGCGGTCACGGAATTCCTGTCCGAAATCATCGTCAAGCGTAAGTATTTCCGTATTATTCAAAACCGTTCCCGTATCCGGATTAATGTTGATTGCACTCAGCGAAACATCACTGTATAAATAACTGAACTTCACCTCATCCCGCACAACAACACTGATCTGATTTTCCGTGTTGTACGTCACATAAGAACGGGTGTCTGCATAAACTCCTGCATGGTCTTCCCCGACGGTCTCTTTGATACTGTCGATGTTGTTCATATAGATATAAGCACTGCTTTTCAGTAATTCATTGATAGTTTCCAAATTCGGAATATCACCTTCCAGCTGAATATAGGAAAGTCTCATGCAGATTCCTTCCTCCCGGTCGGTATATTCATCAAAAATTCTTTTTATCCTGTAAGACACATTGTTATCCATACAGTCGACCACTTCATCATAGTAAGGACCGTCAAATGTCTCCTTTGCATAATTCGGATAATCCTGATTCCACGTCTCATCATCCCAGACCTGCTCCGGAATCACCGAATAGTCTTCATCGTCGAAATCATATTCATAATCATCCGCACTATACTCCTCCGACGGAATTTCTTCCTTATCCGGGTTCACCTCTTCCGCCGCATCATCTTTAAACTTATCCCCGAGAATTTCCTCCCACGGATTTCCGGTCTCGGATTCATATTCCGTATCAATCGAATCTCCGTCCGCCGGAATAACCTTTGACACGGAAACCGCTATATAAACACACAATCCGATTACTAACATAAACAATACTGTCACAAAAATTACTACCGGCTTATTGTTGCTTTTGGCCGGTTCCTGCGGGATATGCGATTCAACTATAGTTTCATTGTTTTCTTCTGTCATTTCTTCCACGACTTCTCCCGGCATTTCTTCCATTGACTCTTTCATCAGTTCCATATCGTCCATTGTATTCCCCTTTCCGCTCAAAATCAGCCGATAATTTCCGCAATGCATGCAACGGCAAGCTCCATCGCAGCCTGTACCGTCTGCTCCCGTATACTTCTGCGGTCACCGCTGAAATTGCATTTTATCACATTTGTCGTTCCGTTCACAAAACACCCGATATAGACAAGTCCCACCGGTTTTTCCGGCGTTCCTCCGTCCGGTCCTGCGATTCCCGTAACCGAGAGTGCCACATCGGCGCCGGCTGCTTTTGCCGCCCCCTTGGCCATCTGCTTTGCCGTCTGTCTGCTGACCGCACCATAGGTTTTCAGCGTTTTCTTTTTGACTCCGAGAATCTTGCGCTTTGACTTGTCCGCATAGGTAATATATCCTTCGTCGTACAGGGTCGAAACGCCGGGAACGTTCATAAATGTGCCCGCCAAAAGTCCCGCCGTACAGGATTCTGCCGTCGTCAGCTTTAAATTGTACTTTTGTAAAATTTCTGCCAGTTTCTGTTCAATAGCAACTTCTTTTTTTGCCATCTAAACCTCTTCTCTCATTACATCTTTATTTTTCACAAGATAATCCACAAGGGATACGATGGTTAAAATCACGGAAATCCAAAGAAGAACATACGCAAGTACCATAAACGCTCCGTAAACACCGCCGAAAGTTTCCGTCGTATCAACCGAAAAACCGGATGCATTCACAACAAGAAGCATCACTGCAAGCATGACCATAGTCACCGCTGTTTTCCATTTGCCCAGCCAGCCTGCTGCGATAACAATTCCGCGCTCTGCTGCAATCAGGCGGAATCCGCTGATAATAAATTCACGGCTGATGATTACAATCGTCATCCAGGCCGGAATAAAGTCAAGTGCCGTCAGACAAACCAGAGCCGCGCTGACAAGAAGTTTGTCCGCCAGCGGATCCATAAATTTCCCGAAATTAGTAATTAAATTATATTTTCTGGCAATATAGCCATCCAACAAATCGGTCAGGGAAGCCGTGACAAAAAGTGCAAATGCAACCCACTTAAATGCCGGATATTCCGGTGTCAGTAATAAAAACGCCACAAAAAACGGTACCATGATTACTCTGAGCATTGTTAACTTATTCGGTAAATTCATTTTCATCTGTAATTTCTCCTATCAAATCATATTCGTATGATCCGGTGATTGTCACCTTTGCAAAATCTCCGGTCATCAAATCCATATCTGTATTGACAAACACAAGCCCGTCCACATTCGGAGCATCCATATAGGTTCTGCCCACATAAGCATTTTCATCTGCCACTTTTCCTTCAATCATAACAAGCATCTGTCTGCCGGTCATGTCCGCCGCCTTATCGAATGCAATTTCCTGCTGCAGCTCCATGATTTCTGCCTGACGGTCACTTTTTACCTCTTCTGCAATCTGGTCCGGAAAACCGGCCGCCGGCGTATCTTCTTCCGGCGAGTAGGTAAAGACGCCGAGTCTGTCAAATTCCATTTCATCCACAAATTGCATCAGCTCTTCGTGGTCCTCCTGCGTTTCTCCCGGAAAACCGGTAATCAGAGTTGTCCGAAGGCAAATATCCGGAATCATGTCTCTGAGCATTGCGACCTTTTCGCGGAGCTGCTTCTGATTGGTTCGTCGCCCCATGCGGCGCAAAATATTGTCCGATGCATGTTGAATCGGAATATCCAGATAATTACAGATTTTTTCCTCCGCGCGGATGGTCTCCGCAAGCTCCTGTGTAATTTCCTCAGGATAGCAATACAAAAGACGAATCCAGTACAGTCCCGGAATTTTGGCCAACTCTCTGAGCAGCTCGGGCAATTTTTTCTCCCCGTATATATCCTGTCCGTAAAGTGTGGTTTCCTGTGCAACAAGAATCAGTTCCTTTACACCGTTTTCCACAAGAGATTTCGCTTCTGTAAGAAGCACCTCCATAGGGACACTTCGGAAATTTCCTCTGACTTTTGGAATAATGCAATAGGTACAGTGCTTTTCACACCCTTCTGCAATTTTCAAATATGCATAATGTCCTCCTGTGGTGACAACACGTTTCTTGCCGCACACAACATCTGCATTGATATCTGCCACAAAATCTTTTTGCGTTTTATCCTTGTAAAGTTCCACCGCCTCGGTAATCTTGTCAATGGACATGGTTCCGATAATCACATCCACCTCCGGAATCTGTTCCCGGATTTCCTTCCGGTATCTCTGTGCAAGACATCCCGCTGCGATCAACATTTTTAACGTTCCGTTTTCCTTCAATGCACCCATTTCAATGAGCGTATTGATACTCTCCTCCTTGGCATCTCCGATGAAACAGCATGTATTTACCACAATTATCTCCGCCTGCATCTCATCATCCGTGAAGCTATGTCCTTTTTCGGAAAGCATGCCGAGCATCATTTCGGTATCCACCAGGTTTTTATCGCATCCAAGGGATATAAACATAATTTTCATATAAATAATATAGAAAAAGAGAAAGATTATTCTTCCTCTTCTTCATCTCCTATAATTTTGATTAATCCCTGATTTAATTCATCTACTGCGATAGACAACGGTTTGGTCTCTTTTGCAGCCTCCACCATCGGCTCATCACCTGCTGTAATCTGTCTGGCTCTCTTTGCTGTTGCCATAACAATAGAATAGCGGCTGTTAACTACCGGAACATCTCCCGGTTCCACCTCGCTGTTTACTACCTGCATTAATTCTGTGTAAGACGGATGTATCATTTTAAATCTCCTTTCAAAAGCTCTTTCAATTCTTTTTTAATTGTATCGATAAACTCCTCATTGTTATCCGGAGTGTTATGCGCAGCATCCACAATTGCATTAATCTGTCCGATGCAATCTTCTAATGTATCATTTACCACAATATAATCGTAAGTGTCAATCCCTTCCGACTCTTCCACGGCCCGGGTCATACGTTTCAAAATGACCTCCTCCGTCTCCGTACCGCGGCCTTTCAGCCTGCGATAAAGCTCCTGTGCGCTCGGCGGCATCACAAACATGAGAAGAGCATCCGGGTACTTTTCTTTTACCTTATGGGCTCCCTGAATCTCAATCTCAAGAATTACGTCCTTGCCGTTTTCCAACTGCTGTTCCACATACGCCCGCGGTGTACCGTAGTAATTGCCGCAGTATCCGGCATATTCTATCATACCGTCCTCCGCAATGCGCTCCTCGAACTCTTCCTTGGTGACAAAGAAATATTCTCTTCCGTTCACTTCGCCTTCCCGTGGCTGGCGTGTTGTCATGGAAATGCTGAGTGCATAATTGTCATACTCTGCAACCAGCTTTTTCATCAACGTACCTTTTCCTGCTCCGGAAAAACCCGATATTACAATTAGAATACCTTTTTGACTCATGCCTTCTCTCCATTCTCTGCCTCCGTGCGGGACGCAAGCGTTTCCGGCGTCAACGCAGACAGTACAATGCGATTATTTTCCATCAGACAAACTGACTTTGTCTTTCTTCCCTGGGTAGCATCGACAACAAGCCCCTCTTCCTTGCCGTGCTGTACCATTCTTTTCACCGGCGCGGAATCCGGTTGCAGAATTGCAATGATTTTATCCGCATTTATCATGTTGCCGAAGCCGACATGAATAAGTGTATGCATATAAGCACCTCAATCTATTCAATATTCTGAATCTGCTCTCTGACTTTTTCAATCTCTGTCTTCAGTTCAATTGCACGGTTGGAAATATCCAAATTGTTTGCCTTGGATAACGTTGTGTTCGCCTCGCGGTTCATCTCCTGCGCAATGAAATCAAGCTTACGGCCGATACTTCCGCCCTCAAGAAGCGTCTGCTTTGTCGTCTCTATATGACTGCGGAGACGTACCATCTCTTCATCCACACAAATCTTGTCTGCAAAGATCGTCACTTCCATAAGGATACGATTTTCCTCTGCCTGTGCGTCGGACAAGAGATCCTTAACTTTATCATAAATTTTATTCTTGTACTCTTCAATCAGCTGCGGTGATCTTTCCACAATATAATCCACGTGTTCTGACATACCGTCCAGTTTCGCAATAAGATCGGCGCGAAGATTTTCTCCCTCTTTGACACGGGACTGCACAAACTGTTCTGCAGCACCGCGCACAGCCTTTTCCAGAAGCTTCCACAACTCTTCCTCGTCGATATCGACTTCTTCCATACTGAGTACTTCCGGATATCTGGAAAGCGTCGAAACACGGATGTCATTTTCCAGTCCGAACTCTTCTCCCATAAGTTTCAGATACTTCAAATACTCTGCAGCAATTTCTTTATTGTATTTCACAGCTGCCGTTTTTTCCGAAAAATCTTCAAACGTAATAAATACGTCAACTTTTCCTCGCTGAATGTATTCCTTAAGCACATTGCGAATCGACGACTCAAAAAAGTTGAACTTCTTTGGCATCTTAATGGCCACATCCAAGTATCTGTGATTTACAGATTTTAATTCTACCGTAAATTTACGGTTACCTTCGGCTAATTCGCATCGGCCGAAACCGGTCATACTTTTTATCATTTCTATACCCATCCTTTTTCCTTTAAAGAAATCCCATACACATCATTTAATTATAATAGATGCTTCATTCCTAGTCAATTATTAAATTCAATCTTCCAACTGGCGAATCCCCGAAATATCTGCATCAATCACAAGCGAATAATTGGTGTAATAAACAACAAATCCCGGCTTGGCACCGCCCGGTTTTTTGACGTGTTTCCGTTCCACATAGTCCACTTCAATTTTATCCTGCTCTTTCGCCTTGGAAAAATGAGCCGCAAGCTTTCCGGCCTCCTCAAAAGTACGGTCCGGAAGTTCCTTCCCACCGCTCTTTACAATCACATGCGACCCTGGCATACCTTTTGCATGGAACCACCAGTCATTTCCCTGTGCCATTTTAAATGTGATTTCCTCATTTTGAAGGTTGTTTCTTCCCACATAAATATCGAACCCGTCACTGCTGACAAAATGAAACGGCCGGCTGGTAAATTTTATCTTTCCGCGACCGCCTTTGTATCGGATGTATCCGCTCTGTACCAGTTCTTCTTTGATCTGGCTCAGGTCATCTTCCTTTTCTGCTATATCCAGCGCATTCAGCACCGACTCCAAATGATCGATCTCGGCCTTCGTTTCCTTGACAAACTCCGTCAGTGCCTCATAGGTTCTTTTTAATTTCCCGTATTTTTCAAAATACTTCGCAGCATTTTCCATCGCGGTAAGATCCGGATCCAGCGGTATCGTAAGTTCTTCCCCTGTGTAATAATTCGTAACCGTGATGCTTTTCGCCTGCGGAGCTGCGCTGTACCCATAAGTGTGCAAAAGTTCTCCGTACACCTTGTACTGATCTCTTTTTTCCGTATCCCGAAGTTGTCTGCACTGCAAATCATATTTTTTTACATTGCGCTCCAGTGCCGTCGTTACAATCCGGTGCAAATCTGCCGATTTCTGCCGGATTCTTGTCTTTGCGCTGCGCTGCGCATAGTAATTAAATAAAACCTCCGAAATACTGTCGTAATCTTCTTTTTTATTCGTTTCATAAATCGAAAACGGAAGCACTCCGAATTCAACGGGCGTCTCATTTGCATCATATATAATCTGCGGACGGAACTCTTTTTCTGCCACGCTTTGTGCAAATCCGTCAAAGGCTGAATGCACTGCATCCATCTGCTCTGCCGAAAGAGCACCTGCCGGAATATCCGCATCCACTCCCGCGCGGTAGCAGATTTCCTGGGCAAGAATCGGCGAAATACCTACATAACTGCTGTAGATAGCCTTGTATACCGGCATTGCTTTTTGTGTTACCGCACTCGCAAACTCTTCTATGGTGGCAGGGTTTTTAATAAAGTCTTTTTTGTCGACCGTTTCCGGAATAAAATAGGTTCTTCCCGGAAGCACCTCACGAACGCTGGAAACCATCCCGGACACATGCTTGATACTGTCCAGAATTTTTTTATCTTCATCATAGAAGATAATATTACTGTGTTTGCCCATCAATTCCATGGCCAGCGTTTTTCTGCAAAGATCCCCCATTTCATCCAAATGTTCAATTTCAAAACGGATGACTCTCTCGAGTCCCGGTTGCTCGATAGCAACAATACGGCCGTTCTGCAAATGCTTGCGCAGGAGCATACAAAAATTCGGTGCCGTCAAAGGACTTTTTTTATTTTCCTGCGTCAGATAAATCAGCGGCAGCGATGCGTCCGCACTGAGCACAAGACGATACTGCCCTCCGGACACCTTGATTGTGAGAAGTAATTCATCTTTCTCCGGCTGCGCAATTTTATAAATGCGACCAGCCAGAATCTTATTATTCAATTCCTGCACGATACCACGTATCGTCACACCATCAAAAGCCATTCTTTTACCCTTTCTGTCCGGCGGCGAAAAAACAGGACCGGATCATCTCCGGTCCTTGTCATTAACCTATAAGCCAATCATACATTTCCTGATATTTTTTAGCGGATACTTCCCATGAGAAGTCTGCTGCCATAGCGCGATCCACCATCTTATTCCATTCACGCTTGCGCTGATAATATACATACTTGGCATAGCGAATGGTCGCGAGCATCTCGTATGCATTGTAATTTGCGAAGCTGAATCCGGTTCCTGTACTTTCAAACTCATTGTACGGCTGAACCGTATCCTTGAGACCACCGGTCTCTCTTACAATCGGAAGTGTTCCGTAGTGCAGTGCCATCAGCTGTGACAATCCGCACGGCTCAAATAAGGACGGCATCAGGAACGCATCACACGCTGCATAAATCTTGTGGGACAATGCATCGGAATAATAAATATTTGCAGATACTTTATCATTATATTTCCAATCAAAATGACGGAACATATTTTCATATCTCTCTTCACCGGTACCGAGAACTACAATCTGCACATCTTCCTGACAAAGCTCATCCATAATATAAGCAATCAGGTCGAATCCCTTCTGGTCTGTCAATCTGGACACGATACCGATCATCATCTTCTTATCGTCTTCCGCAAGACCGAGCTCCTTCTGAAGGGCACGTTTGTTTTTAATTTTCTCCTTACGGAAGTTCGCTGCATTGTACTGTGCAACAATATGTTTATCCGTCTCCGGATTGAAGTCTTCGTAATCAATACCGTTTACAATACCTCTGAGCGCATTGGATCTTGCATTGAGAAGTCCGTCGAGACCCTCACCGTAAAATCTGGTCTTGATCTCCTCTGCATAGGTATCGGAAACCGTCGTCACGGCATCTGCATATACAATACCGCCCTTGAGCAGGTTTGCATCCTGATATGCTTCCAGTTTATCCGAAGTAAAGAAATAATCCGGAAGGCCGGTAATATTTTTTACATCCTTCACATTCCATCTTCCCTGGAATTTCAGGTTGTGAATGGTCATAACAGTCTTAATGCCGCGGAAGAATTCTCCGCCTGCAAATCTTTCTTTCAGGTATACCGGAATAAGACCTGTCTGCCAGTCGTGACAGTGAATCAAATCCGGGCGGAATCCTGTCAAAGGAAGTGCGGAAAGCGCCGCCTTACAGAAGAAACTGAACTTGCGGATCTCATCGAGCACATTGTCACTGTAAATACTGAAGCCACTGAAATATGACTCATTATCGATAAAATAATATGTAATCCCGTCAACCTTGGCTTCAAGCACTCCTACATACTCACTCTTCCAATCAAAGTCCATGTAGAAATGTGTTTTATACTTCATCTTATCTTTTAATTCCTGCTTGATGCAAGTGTACTTCGGCAATACAACACGTACATCAAAATATTCTTTATCGAGGCTCTTCGGAAGGGAACCTACTACATCGGCAAGTCCTCCTGTTTTAATAAACGGAACACCTTCTGATGCGATAAACAGTATATTCTTCATCTTGTCATCCTCCAATATCCATCCTGATACCAAACACCCCATACAGGCATCAGTCATTTTCATTATTATACACCAATACCCCTTTTTTTTAAAGCACTATTTTCGCATTCTTATTCCTGTTTCGGTATCACAAATCAGTTTCTGTAAAGGAGACGGATCTTGTCTGCAATCAGGGCGATAAATTCCGAGTTGGTCGGCTTTCCTTTCCCCGTGTTGATCGTATACCCGAACAGGGCATCCAGCGTCTCCATTTTCCCTCTGCTCCAGGCAACTTCAATGGCATGGCGGATGGCTCTTTCCACTCTGCTCGGCGTTGTCTGGAACCGCTTTGCTATCGTCGGATATAAAATCTTGGTGATGGAGTTCAGCATCTCGATATCCTCCACCGACATCATGATGGCTTCTCTCAAATACTGATAGCCTTTGATGTGTGCCGGAACCCCCAGCTCATGAATCATATCCGTGACGTCCTTCTCCAGATCTCTGACCGGTTTTATTTTTTCTTCTTCTGTGCGCATAACCTGCGGCAACGCATTTCCTTTGGAAGGTACTTTGATGACAATTTGAAATTCTTTATCCTGATGCATCAATTCTGTAAGTATTTTAAACATCCGTTCGTTATCCTGTGTAGTCACAACATTTAATTGCTGCATGTTCATCCCTCCATTCTTTTGAGATGGATTATAGCAAAGGATTTTTTCCTGCCGCAACCCGGATTTATCGCATAGTTTTTTTATTTTCTACAATTATTTCTACAAAACAAAAAAATGTATCACCTTTTTTCAAATTAGCTGATACATTTTTTCTCTTTTTGCGATATTTGTTTTGTTTATGTTCTCATTCTTCTGAAAATGCACGGATGACCGACAGAAACGCATCGCCGTATTTCTGCAGTTTGTGCGTTCCGACACCGCTGATCTCCAGCATTTCGTCTTCTGTCTGCGGCATTTTTTGGCACAGTTCCACGAGAGTTCTGTCTGAAAAAATCAGATATGGCGGAACCTTTTCCTCCCTGGCCAGATCAAGCCGTACCCTACGCAATCTTTCGAAGATAGAATTCGACTTTGCCATCTGCGAACTCTCTGTTCTTCGACTTTTTTTCTTTTGTTTTACCGCCTCTTTTTTCTGCCCGCGCAGCATCAGTTTTTCTCTTCCGTCCAGAAGTTCCTCCGCTTTCTCTCCCGGCTGAAGAATCGGATATTCGGATGAAGTTACCGCAAGATAACCTTTCATTTGAAGCTGCCTTGAAATCTGTGAAAGTTTGTCAAGGCTTACCGATTTCAGGCAACCGAAGCTTGCCTTTTGGTCAAGTTTAAACTGTTTTACTTTCGGCGTCAGACTTCCGTGGAGCATTTCAATTATCAGCTTCTCTCCAAAGCGTGCTCCTGCTTCTTCCACTCCTTTTACAAAAAGAATTGCCTCTCTTGTCACATCGGTCAGCTGTGCATGATTCAGGCAATTGGAACAATTGTCGCAGGAGCTGCTCTCCTCGCCGAAATATTGCAGCATATATTCTCTCAGGCACCCCTGTGTGTAACAATACCATGTCATACGGCGCAGTTTTTCCCGTTCCGCTGCCTTGACAATCTCAAGCTCTGTCTCCGACAATTCATCGTTTTCCCTGTCCTGCTCAATAAAATATTCGTTGGTTATGACATCCCTTTTTCCAAACAAAAGGATGCATTCCGCCGGCTCGCCGTCGCGTCCGGCCCTCCCCGCTTCCTGATAGTAGCTTTCCATGTTCTTCGGCATATTGTAATGAAGCACATAGCGGACATTGGATTTATCAATCCCCATTCCGAACGCATTGGTCGCCACCATGACCGGCTTTCGGTCATAGATGAAATCATCCTGATTTTTTCTGCGCTCCTCGTCATCCAGTCCTGCGTGATAACGGGTGACAGGATATCCCTCTTTCAAGAGCATTTCATGTACTTCCTCCACGGCCTTTCTCGTGGCGCAATAAATAATCCCGCTCTCATCGCCATGAACATTCAAATATTGTTTTAATGCAACTTTCTTGTCCTTCGGAATACTGACGCCAAAGTACAAATTGGAACGATTGAAACCGGTGACAACTTTTTTCGGATTCCGCAGTCCCAAAAGCTCTGTTACATCCTCCTGCACTTCCCTGGTCGCCGTCGCCGTAAACGCACTGACCACCGGACGGATGCGTAATTTTTCAATAAAATGCTGTATCTTTAAGTAACCCGGTCTGAAATCCTGCCCCCACTGGGACACACAGTGGGCCTCATCAATACTTACCATGGAAATCGGCGCATTCAGTGCAAAGCTCAAAAACTCCGATGTTTCCAGACGCTCCGGTGCCACATATATGATTTTGTATTGCCCTCTTACCGCGTTAGCCAACGCTAACTTATATTGATTGTACGTCAGTGAACTGTTTAAATATGCTGCATGCACCCCCATCTCATTGAGTGCCCGCACCTGATCCTTCATCAGCGAAATCAACGGGGAAATCACCAGCGTAATTCCGTCCATCAACAACGCCGGCACTTGATAACACACGCTCTTTCCTGCGCCGGTCGGCATAATCCCGAACACATCTCTTCCGTCCAAAATTGCATCGATCAGCTCTTCCTGTCCCTCGCGAAAAATATCATACCCATAATACTGTTTTAATATGTCGAATTTGTTCTGTCCTGTTGTCTCCATGTTGCTGTATATTTCCCTTTTCAAATATCTCTTTTGCCTATATAATAATACTATATTTTTAAGATTTACAGGAGATTTTTTATGAAAACAAGAAGAATTTTTATGTCCCTTTTCGGCGTAATCATCTGCGCTGTCAGTGTCGGCATTTTCAAAATTGCTGCGCTCGGTGTAGATCCGTTCCAGTCACTGATGAGCGGACTGGATAAGCTGATTCCGATTTCTT
Organism: Lachnospiraceae bacterium; assembly: GCA_017465095.1. Classification (GTDB taxonomy): domain Bacteria; phylum Bacillota; class Clostridia; order Lachnospirales; family Lachnospiraceae; genus SVFI01. The sequence continues at coordinate 16,150 of JAFTWX010000019.1, forward strand.
TCGGAACCCTCTATGTCATCGTGAACGCGGTTCTGCTTTTGTTCAGTTTGTTTGCAGACAGACATTACATAGGCATCGCAACATTCATCAATTTATTTTTACTTGGATACATCACGCAGTGGACCTATGAATTTTTGCAGACGGTAATTGTTTCGCCGTCCATGATAGTCCGGCTCTTATGCTTATTGATTGCCATTGTGATTATTTGTTTCGGTTCCGCCCTCTATATGACCGCGGATCTCGGTGTCTCCACCTATGATGCCGTTGCACTGATTCTTGTCAACAAATGGCACATCGGCCAGTTTAAATACATCCGTATCGTCACGGACGTGATTTGTGTGCTTCTGGGCGCGGGACTGTTTCTGCTGGGTGGCGGAAAAGTCGCCGAAATCCCGACTATCATCGGTGTCGGAACCATCATTACCGCATTCTTTATGGGACCGCTTATCGAGGTCTTCAACCAAAAAGTAGCCATTCCGATGTTAAACAAAAAATAAAACGAAGGGTCTGCATTTCCTGCAGACCCTTTTATTTTACTCCCCGCACCTCACAAATGCTTCCTGAATATCCACATCATTGCAATCAATCAAAATAAACTTGCCGTCGCGACTGTAGATAAAGTCCGCAGACATCGTCATTCCTTCCATGTGGGCATCCAAAACGATATGATATTCATCGCCCTCATACCGCGGTTCTTCGATTGACATCTTGGAAAGCTCGGTCGTCTTCGCAATATAAAAATCGTTATATCGCACCATGTAGTCCTGATCCTGTGCCTGCACATCGCTTTCTTTCAGTTCATAATCCAGCTCCGAAAGACGCTGTTCAAACTCTGCGACAAACACCTCGTACTCTTCCTCCGTACTATCTGCTTCACATAGCTCTGTTGCCCGATACGGAGCTATGATTGCCTCTTTCTGCCTTGCATAAAAGGAATACAGCGCACTCTCCATATGAAAATCTTCCGTCAGTTTTTTCATGTCAATTTCTTCCTGCTCAATCAAATCCGCAAGCGTTCCGCCGGGCACGTCGTCATCCGTCACGCCCCAAACCTCATGTAAAAACTCCGGAGTTACCTCCTGCAAACTTCCGCTTCCGGTCAAATAATTTGCGCCGCAAACCTTATTGACTCTTTCCACAAAGGTATCAAACCCTTCCGGAAACGCATCATAACCTTCGACGTAAACCATTTCCGTTTCCCCGTTCTCGTCATAGTAATGAAGCAGAACTGCATACGCCAGTGTATCCCCCTCTTGTTTTTCTGCCTCGGAAAGACCGAGTACATAATCCCGCAAAAATTCAAAATCCTCTGTAGGCACCTTATCTACCGGAATTGCCTGCGAAAAATCATATATCGCAGCACTTCCCATATCCTGCCGATTAAATCCATAATAATAATGGGGATAATTTACATGATAAATCCACTCGTCATTTTCTGCAGCTGACAAAACCTCCATGGACCGTATCTCATTTCTCTGACTGTCGCCTGCCACTTGGAAAAGCAAGCCGCAACCGCCGAGCAACATTGACAAAATCAAACATCCTATCGTAACAAACTTCTTTTTCATCACTCATCTACTCCCTCTTTTATATGGGTATAGAATAGCACAACTATTTACTTCTCGCAAAAACTTTACGATAGGCAAAAATGAATACCGCAAGAATCACAAGCGAATTTACACTGAGTACAGTCACACACTGCACAGATAACTCCGGGTGACGGATATCCTGCAACAACAGATGAAGTTGTTGCGAATAAACAACTTTTGCCACCTTTGCAATCGTCTCGTTAAACATGGACAACATCGGCAAGAAGGAAAATATCATCATAACCGGGACGGTGAGTGACGTTGCACTCATTTGATTTTTACTGATGACACCGATCGCCGCTCCGAGAATGGCTGAAATCAGATGTCCTACTGCCATAATTGCCATAAAAGTAAGCAATGTCTTACCCGTGTAACCTCCGGCTAACCCAATTACAAGAGAACCAAGCATACACATAATAAAAATGTAAATCAGATTACCCAGCAGATACTCACCGCCTTTTACATTGGACATCTGCAAAACGCGAAGTGTATTCTTCTCCTTCTCCTCCGCAATGATCGCCGCAATACTTGTCAGCGGTGCCATTCCGACGTACATAATGGCAAAAAGATTGGCAAAAAAGTGCTCCGGCATATTCTGCAACTCAATTGTATTTTCCATAATAACCGTCATAACCGGAAACATAACAAATTGAATCATTATTGTTTTATTTTTTAACGTGTCCAGCATCTGTTTCCATAAAATCGCCTTGATATGATGTGTCATTATTTCAGCCCCTTTCCTGTCAGCTCCATAAACACCGTTTCCAGATTCGGTTCCGTCGAATGGATGGTTTCCAATACACCTTCCGCAAGATATTCTGCTATTTTTTCTCCTGCCTGCGCTTCCTGTTGCAATTCCACATCCTCTCCGTTTGCCAAATGCAGACGGATCTTTTTCTGATGATTGTATCTGCGGCAAATATCCTCCGGTCTTCCGCTTTCCACAATCTCTCCTTCGTTTAAAAGGACAATATGGTCACAGAGTTTCTGTGCTTCGTACATATTGTGCGTGGTCAAAAATACGGTGGCACCCTTTTTCTTTTGTGCAAGAATCATTTCATGAATCGCCTCCGTTGTCATCGGATCCAGACCGCTCGTCGGTTCATCGAGAAACAACAGCTTCGGGTTGCGCAGGATTGTACGGGCAAAGGCAAGACGGTTTCTCATACCTTTGGACAAATTTGATGCAAGTGTTTTCTTTGACTCCATCAGTCCTACCTGTGCAAGAACCCCGTCTATTTCATCTACGCTTTTTCCGTCCAGCATCTGATAAAACTTCAAATTGTCAAAACAACTCATTCTCTCATACAAACCAAAACTATCCATCATAATTCCGAGCTTTTCGTAATCTTTACTCTCATAATGTCTGCAATCTTTTCCAAACACCTGACAGGTACCTCCGCCCGGAACAAGTTGTCCGGTCAAAATATTAATCAGTGTCGTTTTCCCCGCACCGGAAGGACCGAGCATTCCGATAATCTCTCCTTCTTCTGCTTCCAGACTGATTTTTTTCAGAACCTTTTTTGCCCCAAAACTATGTTCCAAATCTTTGACAAAAATCGCATGAGCCATTTACAATTCCCCCTTTTTCATTCTTTCGAGAGCTTCCTGCAGTTTTTCGTTCTCTTTCTTTTCATTTATCGTCGATACGATTACACTGATAACCGCACATACAAAGAAACAGACAAAGAACATGCCCCACGACTTGATGTCACCGACCGGAAACCATCCGAACATATAGGCAAATGTTCCGATTAATATAATAATCACAACAAACATACTGATTGTCCGGGCGAGCACTGACCACCTTTTTATAATCCGGTCGGTAAACAGTACAAAGCGGACTACATTCAGCAAAAATGCCATCAAAAAATACTGCCCCAAAGTAGTAATCGCCAACCCCTTTTCTCCCAGAGCAAAAATCGTCGAAATATCTTTTGCATCCTTTCCGAACATAATTACAAACAATGAAAGACATGCTACCGTAATTCCGAATATAAAAAACACCTGTCCAAGAAAATCAAATATCGTATATTTCTTTTCCATTTACATTACCCCCAATCGTTTCTTTATCTCATCCGCGTACTGTCTGGAAACCATAATCTGCTCCCCGCTTGTCAGAGTCAGCCGAAGCTTCCGCGCAATATCGTTTTTCAGTGACTTAATAAACCGCAGATGTACCAGTGTATTTTTGCTGACTCTGAAAAATCCGCTTTGGCAAAGCCGTTCTTCCATCTCATACAGTTTCAATTTTGACTCGTACACATCCTCCGCCGTATATACAAAAGTCTTCCGGTCCACTGCCTCTATGTATGCAATCTTTGCTACATCAAGCAGATAATTCTCATCTTCCTTTGTCACCATCAGCTGCTGATCGAGCATGCGAAGCGTGGCAAGCATCTTCTCTATTTCCGGCGTAAGTTTGTTGCAGGTAACGGCAATCTCCGTATCCTGAATATTTTCATTCACCTGAATCGTTATTTTCACGTTGTTCCCTCCCTTTTGTCTTACGCTAACATATTCACCGGGTGCAATCAAGCACTCCGGACGTAAGTTGCCGAGACTGTAACATAAGTTGCCTTTTTAGGCGCAAAAAAGCCATGCCCCCAAACAGCGCATGGCTCATAGACAAACAAATTATTCAATAACAAAATATGCATAACTTATGCAGGTATCGTAATCTCCGGTCTGTCTGAAATCCGTAATTTCCTTTGCCATGCGATATTCTCCCGGCGCAAGACTTCCATACAACCACGTCCAGTCAACCTCCCATTGCGTCCTTTCTTCCATCGGAATCATCCATGCAAGATCTTCCCAGCACACCTCCGCATAAAGAGGTACCTTCTGCCACTTTCCATCTAAATTCCGTTCCAGCTCGTACCATCCACCCGTCATAAGTTCACCGGACGGATTGCCACCGCTTTGGGTGCACACCAGGGTCATTCCTTCCTGTGTCACATCCTCTGCAGTTAACATAACTCCCCACTGGCTATATACTGGCAAACCGCATATCTCCTGTGCATCTGACTCAGTCAAATCTTCCTCTATCGGTTCTGCCTCAACCGATGGTTCCGTCTCATCTGCAGACTCCGTGTCACCCGCCGTCCCTGTTTCTTCGGTACTTTCCTGCGTCCGGAACGCCGGATACTTATCTTTGCCCCAAAAATACCATATGCCAACGCCGAGAGCAATCGCACAAAATAAAAGCATCACTGCAGTTGTCCATCTTTTCATAAAAACAGCCCCCTTCCTTTTCATAGATACGGATTCGGGGGCCAATTTTTTTGTTCCTATTATTATTTTAATGCCTTATTTTTCCATTTGCCGATTTTATAAAAAATCACCGTCAAAACCGCTCCGAGCACCCATGCGGAAAGAAGCGAAATCTGAATACACTCACTTCGTCCGGTCGGAAGCTGCGGAGTTCTTGTCAGCCATGAAATACCGTAGGCAATCGGAATACGAATCAGCACAGACGTACAAAGTGAAATCCACATCGGTGTCACGGTATCACCGGCTCCGCGCATAACTCCCGATAAGCTTTGGGTAACTGCCATCGCCACATAGCCTACTGCAAGAATGCACATCATATAATAGCTCATATCCACAAGCTCCGGCGTATCCGTAAAGATGCGCATCAGATGCTTTCCGAACAAAAGAATAATTCCTGTGATAGTCGCAGAACAAAGCACCGCCATAATGGTTCCCTGCTTCGCTCCCTGCGATACACGGTCATACTTCTGAGCGCCGACATTCTGTCCGGTATATGTAGTCATGGCCGTACCGAATGAGAAGTTCGGCATCATGGCAAAACCATCCACACGCATTACGATAACATTTGCCGCAATAAACATCTCTCCGAAACTGTTGGTCAGCGACTGCACAATAATCATTGCCGAAGAAAAAATGGCCTGCGTCGCACCGGAAGGAAGTCCGAGCCGTACAATCTGCGAAAGATGTGGTTTTGACATTTTAAGTTCTTTCCTTGTCAAGTCAAAAGTTTCTTTCATCCGCATCAGCTTACGCAGACACAGCCATGCAGAAACACCCTGCGCAATTACAGTTGCAAGTGCTACACCTGCCACACCCATGTGAAACTGTGCCACAAACAATAAATCCAGTGCAATATTAAGCACTGTCGCCACAAGCAGATATAAAAGTGCAGAGAACGAATCCCCCATACCTCTTAAAATTCCGCTCAAAATATTGTAATACGCCATTCCGGCAATGCCAATCATCATAATAATCAGATAATAAGTGCAATCCTTCATTAATGACTGTGGGGTATCCAAAAGGCGAAGAAGCGGCTTCACGAGTGGTGGTCCAACTAACATTAAAAAAAGTGAGCACAACGCCGTGAGCGTAATACAAGTTCCGATTGTCTTGGAAAGATCTTCACGAATCTTTGCCCCGAAATACTGCGCTACCATAATACCTACACCGGCTGAAATACCGATAAAAAGTACAAGCAACAAATTAAAAATCGGTGCAGCCGACCCAACCGCGGCCAGCGCATTGTCCCCGACGTAATGTCCGACTACAATACTGTCTACCGTACTGTAAAGCTGCTGTGCAATATTTCCGATTACCATCGGAATAGAAAAGAGGCCGATGCTCTTCCACGGCGTACCGACTGTCATATCTGTCGGTTCAAATAATTTTTTTATCTTGGAAATCATACTCAATTCCTACAACATCCCTTCTTTGCGTTTACGCACAAAAGGTATTTTATCACTATTTTTTTCTTTTGAATAGATATTTGTTTTGCCCATTCTATGAATAAAATATAAATTATTTTGTTTTTATCCTCTTCACCTTCGACCACGCAGAATATATCTTTGCTGTTTTTCCATTTACTTTGACCGTTTTGTAGGTGCGGATTCTGACGTAATACTTCTTGCCAGCCTTTAATTTTTTGATGCTTTTGGAAGTTTTCTTTTTCCCCTTCACCGTCACTGTCTTCGTCTTTTTCCCTGAAAACTTTTTGCTCGTGGAATATTGAATCTGATATCCACTGATTTCGTCATTTGATTTTTTCCATTTGACAACAAACCTTTTTTTCTTTGCCGTCAGTTTTCGAATTGCCGGTTTTTTTAACTTGATCGCAATCGTCTTTTCCAACGGATTTGTATTTTGTCCGGTTCCTGCAGAGACACCCGGAGCTTGTGGTGAATATGGAGTGTTTCCCGGATTTTCCGTACCGGCCGATGGGTTCTCCGGATCATTTCCGGACACAGTCGGAGTACTTCCCGGATCATCTTCCGGATTATCTTCTGACTCTCCCGGCGCAGATTCCCCCTTGGACGAATCGTAAAAGCACACCTTCATCTGTGCTTTTATATGTGTGCTGAGAACCCTGACATCCGATACCGTATTTAAATCTCCGAAATAATACTCATCGCAGAACAGATATGTGTACTCTCCGCTCTTTACCTCGCTTTCCTGATTTGCATAAAAATAATAACAGCCCGGCGTCTGCCCGGTGACAAACATGACTGCGTTTCCCCAGTCCATGGGCTCCATACAGGTTTCATCTTCCCAATACTGCGTCTTGATCCCGATTACGGCACCAAAGTCATAAAGATACATCTCTTCCACCGTCTCCGCATCAATTACATTGCCTTCTTCGTCCATCCACTGTATCTTGCAGTAAGGCGCCTGTGGCGCCGGCAAACATCCTGTGCTGCGAATCTTGGCAACATCCACCGAAATCGGCTGTTCCGAAATATCAATTGCTGCCACAGTCGGATAAACCGTTTCTTCATACAGGGAACAAATCGTCCAGCTTCCGTTTTCATAGGAAAAATCATAATAATCCGTTTCACTTTCCGGCAACAGAAAACCTTCTGCGCCACGCTCGGAAGAGGAAGCTTTGATGTATGTTTTATCCGCATAATCTCCGGCAAAATTTCGATTTTCTGTATAGAACCACGTGCTTCCTTTCACCTGTCCGGTTACGGTAAGGCTCCCATTCTCATTCAGCACAAGCACACCTCTTGTGTCTGCATCCGTTTCCCGATTGTAACTACCGCCGGTAAAATCCCCCGATATGGTCACATTCGTCAGACTGTTAAAATCAACACAGGATGCATTTGTAATATCGACATTATGTAAACCGCCATCTGTGAGTTGCAGATACGCACTATCATACAAGCGAACATCACCCACGTTATAAATACCTGCCCGGTACAAGTTACTTGCCGTGACGGTTATTTCCGTTGCCGAATTCCCGTAAAATACCATATCACTCAGATTACCGCTTCCGTTCACCGCAATCTCTGCACTGCTGTTTTCCTCCGTATATATTCCGCCCCGCACACTTACACCGGTACAGAGACTGAGCGATGCACCTCCCGCATATGGCACTTTTGCATCTGTCCCCGCATCATGTCCCATATATATATCTTGAAACACCGTTTTTGACGTGGCATTTGTAACGTTCAGGGAAGCCCCTGTACCAACCAGGGTTCCTGTAAATCCACCTGCATATACCGTAGGTAGCAGTTCTGCCTCCGTTCCTCCCAAGCCACCGAGGGATCCGTTACTTCCTTCAAGATAGGTTTCCACTCCATCTAAAGTCAGACTGTGTCCTGCAAGAAAAATTTCCCTGTGCGCCACACTTCCCAACGCCGTAGCAGAACTGAACAACATTTCTATATTTTCTATAACGACATTATCGCCGTTCACCTGAACCGGACAGCGAAAATCAAGGCTTACATCTTCTTTTCCGCAAATCGTCACATTCCCCGGGATGTAGAGAGGAATCATTCTTCCTGACTCCTCCGTCCCATTGCTGACGGTAATACTTTTTGTGACTACAATCTCGTCATAATCCCCCGAAAGGGCGCTCAGTAATTCCTCATTTGTTGCAACCTCAATACTTGCCACCGGCGAATTTGCCCGTACTTCCGTAATATATATATCCGATGATGCCATAATAAGCATGACCGCTAATAATAATCCGATATATTTCACTCTTTTTCCGACTTCACATTTTCGACGCATCTCTGACACTTTTCCCTTTCATATAGATGTTTCGTGAGAAAAAAATCAGATAGATTGCTCCATCTGATTTTTCTGTTTTTAACTGTTCAATTTTTCTGCCTCTGCTCCCAAATTGTCCATCACTAAAGCCACATTGGCCACACTTTCCAAGTTGATATTGCAGGTTTCGTAGGTAGAATTGGCACCGTTCATCACTCTCTGCATAATTTCCGAAACATTCTCTATCTTTTCTGAAACGAGACGATTCTCTTCGGTTACAATCTCCACCGTCTCCTTCAAATGTGACACCTGCTGCACAATATTCTGTGTACTTGTATGAATGCTGTTAAAGCTGTCTGCCGTATGATTGACATATTGATTCTGCATCTGACTGCTCTCAAGAAGCTTGTTCATGGCTGTCGTCACATCTTCCACAGCACTCACAATCTCCTCAATCAGCTTATCGATATCTCCGGTCGCATCGTTGGTCTGCGTGGAAAGGTTGGTAATCTCTGTCGCGACAACCGCAAAACCTCTTCCGGCCTCTCCGGCTCTGGCCGCCTCAATACTGGCATTAAGTGCCAAAAGTCCGGTCTGATCCGCTACATTTCGAATCATCTCCAAAATATCCTGCATCTTTCCTGCCGACTCACGAAGACCTTCCATCTTCTGCACTACCATGGCATTGGACCGTTCGGATACATGCACCTGATCTAAAAGATCATTCATAACACGGGTTCCTGCATTTAACTTTTCTTCCGTACTGTCAACCTCGCTGACAATGGATTCCACAGCGTCACCGACACCCATAATATATTCGTTAATCTTTTCTGTACTCTGCTTCTGTGCATCGATTGCTTCCACTTCATCATTGGTATCTGCCACCAGCGATTCCATCGCATGCTGCGTATTTCCGATCATCTCCTTCAGCTGCTCTGTCTCGCCGACTGCCTCTTCAATATTAGCAGTCATGGAAGATGCCACACTGAGTGTCGTATTCAAAAGCACCTCCGATTGCTGCCTCTGCTGATCCGCCTTCGCAATATTCGCATCGTTAATCTGTGCCACTTTCTTAATTGCCAAAATAGTGAAAATCGTCGTCAAAACCAAACATGCAATCATAACCTCCGCATTGGTAAGACTGACCGCATCAAATCTTCCCTGCACTACCTTCTGAACAATCGCCGCAATATTAATGACAAGTGCACTGATTCCGAGTCCTGCAAGGAACTTAAAATCCACATATACCACAAAAGCCACAAGAAGAACAATCACATAACAAAAAGCAATATCCGTACTGGTCGTCAGCATAATATATGCATAAAGCAAAATAAACCCGATGCCGCTGACATAGCGAATCAATATGGAATCTTTTTGCTTCTTGTACAACAATCCCGAAAAAATACAAGGCAAAATACAGAGTGCTGCAACAATCGCATAAGAACCGATGCTGCGCGTATTCTTAACAACTTCGATAAGGTATGCAATTGCGAGAATTACATTCATGATAATCGCACATATAAGTGCAATTTTATTTTTTGCCTGATCCGCAATTTCTTTTACCGAATAATCCAAGTGACTTTCTTTTGCTTTTTTCATGTTTGTCCTCTTTTCTGAAATTTCTGCCAAAACACAATAATTACATGTATAAATTTCCGTATATATTTTATCATAGTTTTTTTGATTTCGCCATGGAAATATGCTATATTAATAAAAAGTTTCATTTCAGAAAGAGGTTATTCTATTGTTTACAATCCCGGCTACATTTAAAGAGAAATTATCAGAGACATCACAAAAAAGAGAGCCCGCACGGGCTCTCTTTTGCACATATTAGCACTCATCACAAGCATGCTCAGTATGATTATGAAGCAATTTGTGTTCTTTGTCTTTTAACAATCCATTGTATAACATGGTAATAAACGGATTTTCGCTGGAAAGCTTGATCTGGGAAGCCTGGTCGATATTGTAGATACCGTCCATACGGGCTTTCTTGGTACGTGGACCGATCGGTGTCGGCTGACCGCCTCCTGCGATACATCCTCGTTTACAAGCCATAACTTCCACAAAGTCATAATAGACCTCTCCGGCTTTCATCTTCTTAAGCAACTCATCTGCAGATGCCAATCCGTTTACGATTGCAATCTTCACTTCACGCTCTCCGACCTTGATAGATGTTTCCTTGACACTCTCATCTCCGCGGACACCCATGAAACTGATCGTCTCCAAGTCTTCCGGACGGTTGCTGTTCACGATGCGCCGAAGAACGGCTTCCGTTACACCGCCGGTTACACCGAAGATCGCTCCTGCGCCTGACGCAAGACCAAACGGCATATCCAAAGATTCGGAAGGAACCTGTGTTAAATCGATACCGGCCTCGCGGATCATACGTGCCACTTCCACGGTTGTAAGTACGTAATCAACATCCTGCTCTCCGTCTGTAAAATGCTCCGGACGCAGAATTTCGTTTTTCTTTGCCGTACAAGGCATAATGGAAACTACCACTGTCTTTCTCGGATCTTCCGAATTCATTCGGCCGTCTTCCTTCAAGAGCGCACCGAACATCTGCTGCGGTGAACGACAGGTAGAAATGTTCTTGCGATACTCCGGATATTTGTTCTCGCAGAATTTCACCCATCCCGGACAACATGAGGTAAACAGCGGTAAATTCTCTCCTGATTCCAATCTCTCAAGGAATTCCTTCGACTCTTCGATTACCGTAAGGTCTGCAGCAAAATTGGTATCGTAGATTTCTTCAAATCCCATTCTGCGCAGGGCTGCAACTAATTTACCCAGAGAATTTTCTCCCTTCGGAATACCGAACTCGTCTCCGATGGCTACACGGACTGCAGGTGCAATCTGAACAACCACTCTGTTATTTTTATCTGCCAAAGCATTCCATACTTCGTGTACGTTGGACTTGATGGTAATCGCACCGGTCGGACAAACCGCACGACACTGACCGCATCCCACACAGTCCGTCTCTGACATACACTTATTAAATGCAGGCATAACACGCATTTCGGAACCGCGGTGTGCAAAGTTAAGTACGCCAATTCCCTGAATTTCTTCACAGGTACGTACGCAG
>JAFTWX010000020.1 GCA_017465095.1 Lachnospiraceae bacterium
TATAACAGGCCATGATGATTTTGATATATCATCATGGCCTGTTAAGGTTTGTCCCTGCTGTTTTGCCTACACGCTGTCGTGGGCATATACACATTCTTTGTTTCGTCATGCCCTGTTCTCATGCGAAAAAAACGGTTTTATGTAAACCAAATGGGCATATAGAGATTATGCTCGAATCAGTGCCCCGATTTTTGAAAAAAACGGGGCACTGGGGGAAACAAATCTCACATATGCCCAATCAGTTTACATAACACACTATTTTAGCACATATCCGGGGCATACAACATTATCCATTCTCTATATGCCCTTCTATCCCAAAAATCCTTCCGCCATGAAGCAATGACTACTCTTCCAACTCCTCCAGCATCTGCCGGACCGTCCTGCCAAGCACCGGATGTCTGAAATGCGGTGCAAGCTCGCCCAGCGGTGCAAGAACAAAGCTGCGATTTTGCATGTCCGCATGCGGAATACATAAATCCGGCTCGCTGACAATCGAATCCTCATAAAACAAAATATCAAGATCCAGTGTCCGCGGTCCCCAGTGAATGAGACGCTCACGTCCCGCCAAGGCTTCTATCTCGTGCAGGCGTTCCAAAAGCTGCTGCGGCGAAAGCAATGTCATAAGTTCAATCGCACCGTTCAAAAAATCATCCTGCTCCACACCGCCGTAAGGCTTCGTCACCATCCACCCGGATGTTCTGACCTGCTTCATATCCCGGTCTGCTTTCAGCTGCTCCACTGCCCGGTTTAGATAAGCTTCCTTATCTCCCATGTTAGAACCGACAGACAAGTACACTCTGTTCCATCGTAAGCTGCGGGTAACCGACACATTTTCAAACGGAAGCGGAATCGGCGCTTGCGGTTTACATAACTCCATCTTAATCCCCTGAAGCATCGGAAATGCAAGAAGCACTTCCCGCATGGTTTCCGCTAACGCACGCTCCAAAAGCTTGTATGTATTTTGCTGTAAAAAATCCGTTATAAACTGACACACCTCGCCGTAGTGCACCGCGTCGGTCACCTCGTCGGTCTGCGCCGCCTTGTTCATGTCGTAATACAACTTTGCATTCACAAAAAAATCCTGCCCATTTCTGGTTTCTTCTTCCAGCACTCCGTGATGGGCAAATATTTTCAATCCCGAAATCGTAATATAATCCATGAAATCACCTCTGTAAATTCATATTTCGTATGGCCAGTGCCATTTTTACCGCACGGACATTTTCTTTGACATCATGCACTCTGAAAAAACTGCAACCTTTCATGACACCGATCACCGATGTCGCCAATGTTCCCTCCATGCGCTCCTCCTTCGGAAGATCCAGTGTCAGCCCGATTACCGATTTACGGGATGTTGCCAGCAAAACCGGAAGCCCGAAACTGTGAAGCATGTCCAAAGATGCCAGCATCTCCATATTCTGCTCATAGGTCTTGGCAAAACCGATTCCCGGATCAAGCATAACTTTATCTGCCGAAATTCCGGCTCCGCGAGCCAGTTCCACAGACTGTGCAAGGTCGGAAAGCACATCACCAAAAAAATCATGATACACCGGCTCCGGGCGATTGTGCATCAGGCAACATGCTACCGACGTCTCGGCAATCACCTTAGCCATATCCGGATCTTTTTTCAGCCCCCAAATGTCGTTGATCAAATCTGCACCGGCCAAAATTCCGGACCGGGCCACCGACGCCTTGCTCGTATCCAGTGATATCGGAATGTCAAACTCTCTTTTCACCGCTTCTATCACCGGAACCACGCGCGAGGTCTCTTCCTCCGCCCCAACCGGTGTATAGCCCGGCCTTGTGGACTCCCCGCCGATATCAATAATATCCGCACCGTCCTTTATCATTTCCTCCACCCGGAAAAGTGCCTTGTCGACACTGTCATACTTTCCGCCGTCAGAAAAAGAGTCCGGAGTGACATTTAATATACCCATTATATATGCATTATTTGCCGTATCAAATTCTCTGTTTCCTATTTTCATAGTTACCCTCTGCTAACTTTTGTCTGGATATTCGTTTTAAAACCTCTCACCAAAATCAAATCTCCAGTGTCCTATTTTTCTTGTCATTTTTCCAGTTGCAATTTTTCTCCTGCTCGCAGAAATAGCAGGGACGGCTGAGCTTGTCCGCCCGGTACAAAAGACCGTTTAGGTTCTTTTCATCCTTCACCCGGCTCTCTCTGTGTGTAGAAATCGCAGAAACGATCTGCTGACTGTCTGCCTCCGAAAAACCGCAATCCTTTAAAATAGCCGGTGCTAACCTTGCACTGACAAGGGCATGATCTTCTCCCGTCTCATACTGCTGCCATCTTCCGATGTCATGCAGCATTGCAGCAGCGTAAATCTGTTCCTGCTCCAGCCCATAGTCTTCCTGCAGATTCAGTAGCATGGCAATGCGCGCCACATTCGTAAAATGCACCGTATCGTGGCGGCAAAATTCTCTTTCCTTTTCCCACTCCGCAATTTGACGGATGTAGTCCTGATATTGCGGATGGGTTATGATTTGGTTTAATCTGTTCACTTGTTTCACCCTATCTGTACAGTATTCTGCAAAAAAACTAGCAGATACCTTTCATCTCCATTTATTTTAACAGAGTTGTCCGATATCTGCTACCATTCATTTCACTACTTACTTCCCCGAAGCATTTCAAAAAACGTATTGCGGAGTGCTTCATCCTCCTCAAATTTGCCGCGCACGGCGATGCTGACCGTCGAGCTTCCCGGCTTTTTAATGCCGCGCATGGTCATGCACATGTGTTCCGCCTCCGTCATTACCATGGCACCGGCCACGCCCAGATCCTCCATCAGCGCATCCGCAATCTGGTCCGTCATCTGCTCCTGCAGCTGCAAGCGCTTGGCAAACACATCCACTGTTCGCGCCAGCTTACTTAATCCCACCACTTTTCCGTTCGGGATATAAGCCACATGCGCTTTTCCGTAAAACGGAAGCATATGATGCTCGCACATGGAGTAGAAGGTGATATCCTTCTCCAGCACAATTCCTGTATTTGAGGATGTAAATGTCTTTTGCAGATGATCTGCTGCATTTTCCTGCATTCCTGCAAAAATCTCTTCGTACATGCGGGCGATTCGCGCCGGTGTCTCTACAAGTCCCTCTCTTGCCGGGTCCTCACCGATTCCCTCCAGAAGCATCTGCACCGCTGTTTCTATTTTCTTTTTATCTACCATGTCTTTACACTTTCCTTTGACGTTTTTCCAAAATGTCCATCAGCCTTCCGAGATACGAAAGTGAGCCGAAAGCAACAATCACACTGTCCTTATCTGCAAGCAGATAACTCATCTCCACGGCCTCCTCAAGACTTCCCGCCGCTGTTACGCTCCCGTGATGCCTCGAAACCGCCTGTGCCAGTTCATACGCATCCAGCGCCCGCGGATTGTCCGGGGTCCTCACCGTAATAATCTGCTGTGCGAAAGGAGCTGTCAGGGCAATGATTTTATCATATTCCTTGTCCTTCAACACTCCCATTATATAGATAATCTTCTTATTTGTAAAATAAAACTGTATGGACTGCGCCAGTTTTCTGGCTCCCGCCTCGTTGTGCGCTCCGTCCGCCACAAAGAAAGGCTTCTCGGAAAGCACCTCAAACCGTCCGCTCCATTTTGCCGCCGCAAAGCCTTTCAAGACCGCTTTTTCGGAAATGCGGACACCCTCGCTCCGCAGCACATCGATGACCTTCAGCGCCAAAAGCGCATTTTCAATCTGATATTTTCCTGCCAGAGAAATCGTTACCTCAAGCTTACCCTGATACACAAACGACTGCTTCTTCAGACCATAGCGGATTTTGGTTGCCTCCTCCGTGGAAACCCAAACCGGTCGGATGCTGTGCCCTGCGCAGACACGCTCAATCACCTCCGCAGCTTCCTCCGACTGCTGTGCACTGACCACCATACATCCCGGCTTAATAATTCCTGCCTTGTTCTCCGCAATCTGCGAAAGTGTACTCCCCAGAAAAGTCATGTGATCCATACTGATCGGCGTCAAAACCGCTACCTTTGTGTTTTTAATCAAATTAGTTGCATCGAGCTTACCGCCCATACCACATTCCAAAATCACATAGTCACACTGCTTTTGTGCAAAATAAAGAAATCCAAGTGCCGTCTCCACCTCGAAAGGTGTCGGATGCGGTTTCCCTTCGCTAACCAATGCATCGCACGCCTCCTTCACCACAGTGAGCAGCTCGCAAAATGAGTTCTTTGAAATCATCCGTCCCCCGATACAAATCCGCTCTCTGTACTCCCGGATGGTCGGAGAATTATATGACCCGACACGGTAACCGGCCTCTTTGAGCACCGCCGAAAGATACGCCGACACCGAACCCTTTCCGTTGGTTCCCGCAATATGCAGAAAAGAAAGCTTATCCTGCGGATTTCCGAGCTTCCCGCACAAATTTATCATATTATCAAGTCCCGGTACACTTCCCAGCACCTGCAAAAACTCGATATACTCCATCGCTTCTTTGTAATTCATCTCACACCTCGCGCATCTCTTTTGAATCTGCAAAAGATTAGTGCATGTCACAACTATATGTCATCCCGGACCCGTTAAAGACGTCAGTCCTTGGCGAGGCGTCGCCGAGCCTAGTACTGCTACGTCTTTACCGGAGCGAAAGCGCGTCCGGCGTGAAATATAGTTGTGACACGAACTCAAACTTATTTCAAATTCAAATTATACCTATTTTTTTTGAATAAATAAACCCCTTTCGGGCACACTTCAAATATGATTAAAAATTTCTTTACCTGCGGTCTTCTCGGTTGGTGCCTCGAGATTCTGTACACGGCCGCTTGCTCATTGAAAAATCATGACATTCGGTTAAAAGGAAATACTTCCCTGTGGATGTTCCCCATCTACGGTCTGGCAGCTTTTTTAAAGCCGCTGACCGTGCTTTTAAAAGGAAAGCCCCTCTTTCTTCGGGGAACCGTCTATACCATATGTATTTTCGTTACCGAATTTGTGACAGGCGAGTTTTTGAAAAAGAGACACGCCTGCCCCTGGAACTACGAAGATGCTCCCTTAAATATCCACGGCGTAATCCGCCTGGACTATGCCCCATTCTGGTTTGGCACCGGACTCCTATATGAGTTTTTGCTCAGTCGCAGTTCCAAAAACGCGGCAAAACCGCCGCGATTATCCTCCCCTAACCCCGGCGATGTTTCCTAGCATCGCCAAAGCAAAAAAATTGCCACGGAGCTAAGCGCCCGTGGCAGTTTTTATTTCCTATGTAACCCGAATGATTATTCTGCTGTCGGCTGAGCCAGGAAAACGATCAGAATAATAGATCCTACACATGGGATAAGGCTAAAGAAGATGTACGGCCAAGACTTGCCGATGTCGTTCAATCTACGAACTGTGATTGCAACACCCGGAACAAGAGTTCCTAATGAGTACACCCATGACAGAATACCGGCGATTACGCCGATAACCGGAATCAAAGCTAACACCCCGAAGATACATCCGATCACGAAATTGGTTAAAAATACGGTCCAGAATGTTTTTCTGTCTGTTGTTCCCTGGAAATCAACGTAGCGGAGTAAAATTTCCTCTCCCCATGGTTTTAAAATGTCAGGTAACTTGTCTACAAATGCTTGTAACTTTTCCATCACAAAATCTCCCTTCATAAAATATATGATGTATTATATACACTTACAAATATACCTTTGCAAAGGTACAATTGTCAAGATTTTAGGGACATATTGTCGAAATATGCCCGTCTGCGGAATTATACTCCGTCCAAATCGACATCTGTCATCTGTCCGCTTCCGATGTCAAGCGTATTTAACGTTCTGCGCTTGATTCTCGCCTGCTCGGATGCTTCCAAAATGAAATCCTTGATGGCTCTCGCATTTTTTACATGCTCAATCTTCAAAATCGGAGATGTGGTATCCCCGGTATGGCAAATCACTGTACCGAGTTTGAAAAGGCGCTCCATCAGGCCGGTCTCCAGCTGCACATCCTGAATTTTGTACATATAACAGTCATCTTCTACCGTTTTCAGAAGACCTCTCTGAATATTCAATATATCTTCTTTGACTGTGTACACCGTAAATGTCCATGGCAGACCGAAAAATAAGATTCTTTTACGTTCTCTGAATTCCATGTCGAATCCCTCCCAATATTTTTTTCTTATTATACCTATTTATTGTGCGAAATGCAATTGAAAGACACAATATTTTGTGTTATCATTAGAAAAATGTTTGGTCAAAGCCAAAAGGAGGATTCTATGACAGCGAAAGAATGTATATGGGGCAGAAGAAGCATTCGTAAATTCAAAGCAGATCCGGTCGATCACGCACTTTTGGAATCTGTTGTTGAGACAGCATCTTATGCGCCGAGCTGGAAACATACCCAGATTGTCCGCTATATTGCAGTGGAAGGCGATTTAAAAGACAAAATCGGCCGTGAATGTACGACTTCTTTCCCGGGCAACGGCAGAATTATCGAAAATGCACCGCTTCTGATTGCTGTCACCATCATCAAAAACAGATGCGGTTTTGAACGCGATGGTTCTTATACAACCGACCGCAAAGACACCTGGCAGATGTACGATGCCGGTGTTGCAAGCCAGACCTTCTGTCTCGCTGCACACGAAGCCGGTCTCGGCACTGTAATCATGGGTATTTTTGACCGCGCCGAAATCGAGACATTGTTGGAAATTCCCCAGGACCGTGAACTCGTTGCTCTCATCCCTGTCGGCTATGCGGATGAGGCTCCTGCAGCACCTCGCAGAAAACCGGTTTCCGATTTATTGACCTATAAATAATACAAAGGAATCGAAGGATTTTTCTTCGATTCCTTTTCTATGAAATAAAAAACAAAAGGAGAATACCGCTATGAGACATCTTATGAGTCCTATGGACTTTACCACCGAAGAACTGGATGCACTCTTTGATCTGGCTGCAGACATTGAGAAACATCCGGACACTTACGCACACAAATGCGACGGCAAAAAACTTGCCACCTGTTTTTATGAACCGAGTACCCGCACCCGTTTAAGCTTTGAAAGTGCCATGCTCGGTCTCGGAGGAAGCGTGCTTGGATTTTCCGATGCCAATTCTTCCTCTGCCGCAAAAGGAGAAAGCGTATCCGACACGATCCGCACCGTCTCCTGCTTCGCAGACATCTGTGCCATGAGACACCCGAAGGAAGGTGCCCCGATGGTTGCTGCCACACATTCCCGCATTCCTGTAATCAATGCCGGGGACGGCGGACATCAGCATCCGACACAGACATTGACCGACCTTCTGACCATCCGTTCTTTGAAGGGACGTCTTAACAACTTTACCATCGGTCTTTGCGGTGACCTGAAATTCGGTCGCACGGTTCACTCCCTCATCGAGGCGTTGAAACGCTATGACAACGTCAAATTTGTATTTATTTCGCCGGAGGAGCTCCGTGTGCCGGACTACATCACGGAAATGCTCAGCGAACTTGACATTCCGTACGAGGAGCACATCAGTCTTGAAGACACCATCGATCATCTGGATCTGCTCTATATGACAAGAGTACAGAGAGAACGTTTCTTCAACGAAGAAGATTACATCCGTTTGAAGGATTTCTACATCCTCGACAAGAAAAAAATGAAACTTGCAAAACCGGACATGCTGGTGCTTCATCCGTTGCCGCGTGTCAATGAAATTTCCGTGGAAGTGGATGAAGATCCGAGAGCTGTATATTTCAAGCAGGTACAATACGGCGTCTACGTGCGTATGGCACTGATTCTTACCCTTCTGGAACTTGTATAAATCTGCACCCAATATAAAGGAGAAAATCTATGTTAAATGTAGGACAAATTGAAGAGGGCTTTGTACTTGACCATATCAAAGCCGGCAAAAGTCTTGCCATCTACCATCTGCTGCAGCTGGACAAGATGGACCACACGGTAGCGATTATCAAAAATGCCAAAAGTAATAAAATGGGAAAAAAGGATATTTTAAAAGTAGAATGTGACATCACACAGCTGGATTTGGATGTGCTCGCCCTGATTGACAAAAACATCACCGTAAACGTGATTAAAGACGGCGAAATCGTGAACAAAAAAGAACTTGTTCTCCCGAAAGAAATCAAAAATATTATCCAGTGCAAAAATCCTCGTTGCATCACTTCCATCGAGCAGGAGCTTCCGCACATGTTTGTACTCTCCGATGAGAAGAAAGAAATATATCGCTGCAAATATTGCGAAGAAAAATACAACGAAAGATCACAGGCATTCATGCAATGGTAAAAAAATACACCTCTCCGTTCTCAATACGGGGAGGTGTTTAATTTTGTTATCGATGGGTAATAACGGAAAATTGCTTTTCCTAAAATTGCGTCCTCTGAAACAAAACAGTAATTTTGTTCCACGGCCGCTTCCACGTTTGAGACCTGACCGGTCATAACCGCTTCCGAAGCCCAATATCTTCCGTCCAGGGAATTGTTGCGGTTATCGCCCATAACAAAATAGTACCCCTGCGGAATCTCAAGAGCCAACCCGTCATTTTCTATGATCCAGTCCTCTTTCAAATATGTCTCATTAAGCGGTGTCTCGCTCTCATCAATGTACACCTTTGCATCCTTGATTTCAATGGTCTCACCCGGAAGTCCGATGATGCGCTTGATGTAAATCTCTTCCGGGTTGACCGGATATTCAAAGATAATGATATCCCCGCGCTGTGGCTCACCCACCAAATAGGAAAGCCGGAATCCAATCAGGCGGTCGCCCGGAAGTATGGTTGACTCCATGGAACCGGTCGGTACATTGGCGTTTACAATCACAAACTTGTTCAGTACAAGTGCCACCAAAAACGCAAACACAATAACCCGGATCCAGGAAAAAATCTCTTTGATTACTTCTTTTTTATCTAATTTTTTCTTTTCTGTTGTCTCTTCCATTTCATTCACCTTTCTGTCACTATGCTAAATTATAATTCTTTTGCTCTCTTTTGCCAAGTGTGATATATTTTGAAATAAGAAAAAGAAACGACAAATATGGGGGAAATATGGCAACAAAAACAAAACAAACCAATATTTTTGAAAATCATATGAATTTTAAGGGGACGTTCCGGCCTTACCAGCAGCGGGTACTTGACAACAGCCATACCTATCTGGCCGACGGAAGGCTGCATATTGTCGCCGCACCGGGTTCTGGTAAAACAACGCTCGGCATTGAGCTGATTACGCGTCTCGGCGCCCCGTGTCTCATCCTGACACCGAGTATTACCATCCGGGAACAATGGGGCGGACGGATTGCATCTTCTTTTTTAAATGAGGAGGAAGATGCCACGCAGTGGATTTCTTCCACAATCAAAGAACCTCTGCCGATTACCACCATCACCTATCAGGCACTCCACAGTGCCTACACCCGTCACCACGGTCCGCTTCCGGCAGATGACGGAGAAATTACGGACGATATTGATACTACCGAATCCGAGGACATGGATTATTCCGATTTCGATCTCATAAAAACAATCCGGGATGCCGGTATCCGCACCATTTGTCTGGACGAAGCACACCATCTGCGCAGTGAGTGGTGGAAGGTCTTAGAGCAGGTAATCAAGGAGCTTGCAGATGATATCACACTGATCTGTCTCACGGCCACACCGCCGTATGATTCTACCCCTGCCCAATGGAAACGTTACACAGATTTGTGCGGTCCGATTGACGAGGAAATCTTTACTCCTGAGCTGGTCAAAGCAAAAAACCTTTGCCCGCACCAGGATTATGTATATTTTAACTACCCGACGGAGGAAGAGCTTGAAACCGTACATAAATTCCGCCAAAACATCAAAGATGTCTTTGCCTTTTTGCGCAGTGATGCGGAGCTTCTTTCCGTAATCCGCTCACACAAAGGACTTACCGCCGAAAAAGAGTACAGTGAATTTTTCCTGGATCGTCCGGCTTACTTTTCTTCGATTTTGATTTACTTAAATGCCCACCGGGTTCCGCTTTCCGGATACCTGCGCAGTCTGATCGGAACAAAAGGAAAGCTTCCCGAACTGACACCGGAATGGATGGAAATTCTTCTGCAGGGCTTTTTGTACGATGACACGGATTCCTACGAAAACAGTGAGGAACTTCGCGAAAAGCTGACGGACTACTTAAAGCAGCATCGCTGCATTGTCCGCAAAAAAGTTACCCTTGGCGAAGATGATTCCATCCGCAAAATGCTGTTGTCGAGCAAAGGAAAATTAAACAGTATTATAGAAATCACAAAGGCGGAGGCAGGTGCTCTCGGAAGTTCCCTTCGTGAGCTGATTCTCTGCGACTATATCAAAAAAGAATACATGTCCGCCATCGGCGATCCGGAGCGCACCATTGAGGACAACGGAGTCCTTCCTATTTTCGAGCGTCTGCGCCGTGAAAACATGGAAAACATCAAGCTGGGCGTGCTGTGCGGATCTGTGGTGATCATCCCGGATTCTGCCATCGGTGCCCTGGAGTATCTGTTTGTGGAAAACAATACTTCCGGAAAATTCACACCTCTCGGCGATACCGGTTATCAGCAGGTAACTATTTCCGGAAACAAAAGTCTGGTCGTCAAGCTGATTACCGCCCTTTTCGAGGACGGACAGATGCAGATTATGATCGGTACAAAATCACTCCTTGGCGAAGGTTGGGACTCTCCGTGTATCAACACACTGATTCTCGCCTCCTTTGTCGGCTCTTTTATGCTCAGCAATCAGATGCGCGGCCGCGCAATCCGTGTTTCTGCCAAGGACCCGGGTAAAATAAGCAACATCTGGCATCTGGTCTGTGTCGATGACGAGGGCAAATCATCGGATTATGAAACTCTGAAACGCCGTTTTGAATCGTTCCTCGGTGTCGGTTATGATTCCGACCGGATTGAAAACGGTCTGGACCGGCTTTCCGTGATTAAGGAACCGTTTACGCAGGCTAACATTGCTGCCATGAACGGCGAAATGCTTGCACTCGCTGCTGATCGCAGCGCCCTGAAGGAAAAATGGGACAAAGCTTTTATGACATCCGGCAAGAGCATGGCCGTCGAGGAAGTGACGGAACTTACTCCTGCTGCTTCCGCACCGGGATTTGTCCTCGGTTCGGCCGTTGCCAAGCTTGTGATGTACCTTGTCTTTTTGCTTGGACTCTTCCTTCTTTGGACAGCCATGAAAAAAGCCGGTCTTTCCTTCCTTGGTTTTATCGCCTTTGCCGCACTCCTGATTGTTCTTTTCAAAACATTCGGCGTCGGAAACAAGGTGCTTATGCTCTCTTCGCCTCGGCGTCGCATGCAGGCCATCGGAAAGGCACTTTTAAAAACATTAAAACAGACCGGTTACATTACATCTGCCGACACCCGGGTGGAAA
Organism: Lachnospiraceae bacterium; assembly: GCA_017465095.1. Lineage (GTDB taxonomy): Bacteria > Bacillota > Clostridia > Lachnospirales > Lachnospiraceae > SVFI01. The sequence continues at coordinate 11,320 of JAFTWX010000020.1, forward strand.
CCAAAGTGACACGGAAAGGAAACACAAACACCTGTCTCACCGGCGGAACCGCCCGCGAAAAGTCCGATTTTGCGAAAGCACTGGGCGAGCTGTTTGCAGAGATTGACAATCCGCGCTATCTGCTGTTTGCAAAGACGTTAAATCCGCTGTCGGTTTTCTCCTGCATGAGCATACCGGAATGTCTCGGAACAAAAAAAGAAAATGCCCAAATATTTCATGGGCATCTTCAAAAAGTACTCGGTAAATATGAACTTGTCTACACAAGAACACCGGAAGGCCGTAAAAAACTGCTCAAAGCACGCACACACTGTCTCACCGGACGTTCCCGCAGCCTGACCACCCGCAAAAAACAGATGCATCAGGATTATAAGTAAAAATTTACTGATTATACGAAACTGATAACCTCGTCCTTCGGAGCCTTTGTCTTCTCCACGGAGATTGCTTCAAGGACGGGGCCTTCTTTTCCGTAATCCGCAAAATATTCGATATTCACTTTTGCCTTTACTTTAATCCATTCTTTTGCCTTCAAATCCGTCGGACCTGCATATTTACATGCATATCCCAAAAACGCCATGTCGTCGGCACAACATGTCATCGCCATTCTTCCCGGTACAAAGTAACCCTTCGGAAACTTTTCCGGAATCAGAACCATAGCAAGGAATTCCACGGTCTTACCGCGGTAACGCTCCATATTATCCAGAACATCCAGATACCAAATGCCGTATCCCATATCGTCCAGCGAAATCACGTCTGCATTCACATCGTATGGAAGATCTTCCTCCAGTGTCGCATTGACCTCTCCGTTTTTGTCCTCGAAGATAATTTCTGCCTTTTGATTAATCGCCTTGATGTTGCGCTTGTAAGACGGAAGATCCGCAAGAACATCGTCACAGCGGTTCACAATGATCAGCTCCGACTTGCGCAGCATATCGGCAAGAAGGGACTTCATATTGGTAAAATAGGTGGAGAACGTAGAGCCGTCCACACAGGTAATCTGCTGTTCAATTTTCCAATGCCACGGAAGCTTCATGCTTTTTGCGCCCCACATACCGTTGTACTCCACAATAATACGGGCCGGACGGTGTTTTTTCTCAAGCGCAATCAGCTTCTGGGAAGTAAAATCTTCTTCCTCATCCACCACTTCCATGATGGTGTTGCTGTGTTTAAGAATCGAATCATCATATTCGATTTCTCCCTCTTCGCAGACAATCAAAAGCGTCTTTGCCTTCGACTGAAAATATGGCTGTGACAGCGTATACTGTATAAACTCGGTCTTCCCGCTGTCCAGAAAACCATTGATCATATAAACAGGAATCATACCATTACCTCTCCGTTATCCGAAGCTTACTTCTGTCCGAACAACTGCTTCAGATTATCTTCCTTCAGCTCGGAACCGATGACACAGATTTTACCTGTATACTCAGCGCCGCCGCTTCGAACCTCGCTCTCACCCGGCACATAGTCAAAATGAATAAATCCGCCATTCTGATCTGCCACCATACCTTTGGCGCGAAGTACAAATCCATACATATCCTTATCTTCCAGTTTCCCAAGAACCGTCTCAATCTGTTCCTTCGTATATTTGTCCGGTGTCTCCAAGCCCCAGCTTGTGAACACATCATCCGCATGATGGTGTCCGTGGTGGTCATGATCATGGCATCCGCAGTTACAGTGCTCGCCGTGTTCATGATGATGTTCATGGTGATGCTCATGGTCGTGGTGATGCTCATGATCGTGGTGGCAATGCTCGTGGTCATGATGATGCTCGTGGTCATGGCAACCACAGCCACAATGCTCATCGTGCTCTGCCATCACTTCAGCCATCAGTTCTGACTCCAGATCTTTGGCATTTTCCATCGCCTCGAGAATCTTGACACCTTCCAACTCCTCCCATGGCGTCGTGATAATCGCTGCTTTCTCATTATGCTCACGAATCAGCTCAATACACTGATTGATTTTTTCTTCTTTCATCTCACCGGTACGGCTCAAAATGATAGTTCCCGCATGCTCAATCTGATTTGCAAAAAACTCTCCGAAATTCTTCAGATATACTTTACACTTCTTGGCATCCACAACCGCAACTGCGCTGCCGAGTTGCACATCCGCACTCTCTGTGGCATCTTCCACCGCCTTCATAACATCGGAAAGTTTTCCGACGCCCGACGGCTCAATCAAAATACGGTCCGGCGTATATTTGCTCAGCACTTCCTTTAAGGATGTTCCGAAATCGCCCACAAGCGAACAACAGATACATCCGGAATTCATCTCTTTGATTTCAATGCCGGCTTCTTTCAGAAAACCGCCGTCGATTCCGATCTCACCGAACTCATTTTCAATGAGAACTACCTGCTCATCCGCAATTGCTTCCTTTAACAATTTTTTAATCAGTGTTGTCTTTCCGGCTCCCAAAAAACCGGATACAATATCAATCTTTGTCATTTCTATCGCCTCTTTCTCTATTCTAAAAATAAGTATAACACCTTTGTCAATCCTTCTTCACAAATTGTGCCAGGCGCCCCAAATCCGCCTCTCCGCACTCCGCAGTTACGTGGATACCGTCCGCCTCATAGTTGCTGTCAATCACGTTGGCATGCTCCTTCAAATAAGAGAACAAATCGCCTCGCTCATAAGGCAGAAGTAACCTGCACTCTCTGTGTCCGCTGTACACACGTTTTAAAATTTCATCCACGAGCCCGTCCATTCCGATCCGCTGTTTTGCCGACATGTAAATCGCCTGCTCTGTAATTTTCGGAATTGCAACGGCGTCCTCACCGCTCAGAAGGTCCGCTTTGTTAAACACGTAAAAAACCGGAACATCCGCTGCGCCGATCTCCTTCAGCGTTTCCTTCGTCACTTCCATCTGCTCCCTGTAATGCGGGTCCGAAAAGTCCACCACATGGAGAATCAACTGCGCCGACACAGCTTCGGAAAGTGTGGAACGGAACGCCTTGACCAGACCGTGAGGAAGTTTATCAATAAACCCTACGGTGTCGGAAAGCAAAATCGTCTTGTTTTCTTTCGGCGTAATACTGCGGACGGATGTATCGAGCGTGGCAAAAAGCATATCCTGCTCCAGCACTTTCTTCTCCTCATCGCCCACATATTCCTCCACCATGGCGTTCATGATGGTTGATTTTCCCGCATTGGTATAGCCTACAAGCGCCACTCGGGGAATGGCTGAGCGTTCCCGCTTCTTCTGCTGGGTATCCCGCTCTGTCTCCACCTGTCTTAGTTCCTTGCGAAGCTCTGTCAGACGGTTCTCGATTTTTCGGCGGTCAAGCTCCAGCTTCTTCTCACCGGCTCCTTTGTTGCTCATGGCTCCGCTTCCGCCGCCCTGTCTGGAAAGCGCTTCATGCAGACCTACCAGTCGCGGCAACATATACTGAAGCCTTGCAACCTCCACCTGCAACATCGCTTCCCTCGATTTGGCCCTGGATGCAAAAATCTCTAAAATAAGCGCCGTGCGGTCCATAACCGCAATGCCCGTTTCATCCTTGATATTGCGGATTTGGGAAGGTGTAAGACTGTCATTAAAAAGAAGCATGTCCGCCGAAAGCCACTGCGCCTGCTCCTTAATCTCATCTAATTTACCGGTTCCCACGTAGAGAGCTTTGTGAATATACGGCATATTCTGCGTCACACTTCCGACCGGCTTCATTCCGCATGCATCTGCCAATAGCGCCAGTTCTTCCATGGAATGTTCAAAGTTTCTCTCCTGCCCTGTGTTAACACCGACTAACAAAACCTGATCCATACAAATCTCCATTCTTTTATCACTATGAGTTAGTATAAACAAATTTTTCCTGTGAGACAATAAATTTTCCATAAAAAATAGCCGGTCTCTTCGACAATTCTCGAAAAGACCGGACCTTTATATCAGTTTATGAACGATCTAACAGCTCTGTGTAAAACTCTGTGTAATCGGTTCTGCCTTCCTTCACGCAGTCAATTGCTGCCGAAGGGTGAAGATTTAAACGGCCTGTCAGGAAGTACGGAATGTCATATCCCCAAACCATACCTTCCGCTTTTAACTTGGTAACCTGATCTTCAATGAATTTCAGCGCCGGGTACATGTTGTATTTCGGGTTCTTTAAGAATCCGAGCAACAGCTCCATTGCACAGTTTCCGGCACCTCTTCCGAGACAGCTCATCGTCGCATCCAAAAGACTCACGCCTCTCGCCGCTGCTTCAATCGTATTAGCAAATGCTAACTGCTGGTTGTCATGGGCATGGATACCGACATATTTATCTGCCGACTCTGCAACTGCAACATACTTATCTGCCAGTGCACGAATCTGCTCCGGATAAAGGGACCCGTAGCTATCCACCAAATAAATACCATCCACCGGGCTCTTTGCAAGCATGTCAAGCGCCATGTCAAGATCTGACTCCTGGGCGTTGGAAATAGCCATAATATTACATGTTACCTCGTATCCCTTTGCCTTTGCATCCTCAATCATATGGAGCGCCGTCGGCATTGTATGAATATATGTCGCCACACGGACCATATCAATCACACTGAGATCTCTGTCCACGATATCTTTTTTGTAATCACAGCGTCCCACGTCCGCCATAACCGCAATTTTCAAATCGGAATTATTATCTCCGACAATTCCCCGGATATCCGCCTCGTCACAGAATTTCCACTTGCCGAAGCGTTCAACATCAAACATCTCCTTGGAAGCTTTATAACCGAATTCCATATAATCAACACCGGATTTCACATTTGCACGATAAAGATCGTTTACAAATTCATCCGAAAAATTAAAGTTGTTTACAAGTCCTCCGTCACGGATCGTCGCGTCCAAAATCTTAATATCGGAACGGACGGTCATCAAATTACCTTTCTGAGCCATGATAATGCTTCCTTTCCTGTCGTAAATCTTTTCGTTTTACTTTATCACTTTAAAGTGTAACGCTTTAAAGTGTATGTGTATCATAGCACATGTCGATACAGAATGCAAGCACTTTTTAGACAATACATTTATCTCCCAAAATGAAAGAAATCGGAAATTGTTTCACTGATTTTCTTTAATTTTTCCGAAACATCATTGATGTTTTCCAATGTCTCCTCAAGTTCCGCCGCATTAATCGTCTCTACAATCTCTCCGATTTTCTTCATATCAACCTCCTGAAAGGAATCATTGATATATGCAAAATCGATTTCATCCACTGTTGTATTAAATTTTTCGATGGCGCTGTTCACCTGAACCATATCGATTTCCGCCACCCTATCTGCTACGCTGCGGACCTCTTCGGTAAACGCGTCGACACGTCCGATTCCGATAATCAGAACCACAATCATTATGGCAGAAAAAACAGAAGACACAATGCTGAGCAGCCGGTTAATCAAAAGAGACTTTTTCAGTGCCCTTACTTCATTTAACAATTCTTCCTGATTCATGATTTCCTCCTTTTACAAATCCCTGTATTTTTCCATCAAAAACGCATCATAGACCTCTACGCCGTGGGCATTCAAATGGTCTGCATCGCCGAAGCAATCGTTCGGATAGCAGTAAAAATCCGGGCAAATCAAAATGTCCGGATGCTCTGTTGCAATGCGGAACATATAGCTGCGATAGCTTGCTTTAAACTCCGGCGTCAATATTCTGTAAGACGTCTCGTTCATCGGCGCCTGCTCCAAAACAACCTTGATTCCCTGCTCCCTGCACAAATCAAACATTTCTTCCAGGTACCATGTAATGATGTCGGAATCCGCAAAATCACTGACTTTTGCCTCACCATTGATATCGCCGGACTGCTCCGCAGTGCCATAGGTACTATACCCTTTAAACTCTACCATAGCGTCATACTTTTTGCTCGTCTTTTCATGCCGCATAACAAAAGCCGACTTTTTTAGTGCCGTTGCGTATTTATTCGGCATGTACAATTTATGCATCCAGTATTCCAGTTCAAAATTTTCAATCCGTATATTCTCTGTATCTTCAAATTCTTCCGCCCGCTTTATCAAATCGTGAAAATCGTCTTCCGACAACGTATGAAAATATACACTTCTCGTCCAAAGTGTATCCACATCCATGTAGTGCATCGGCGCATATGCAATCACAACCGCCTCCGGCGGCTTATGATATTCCAAATATTCTTTTAGGCTGTAATATCCCTCAATCGGAGTCGCTCCGCCCAGGGCGATGTTGTAAGCACCGTCCCACAAAAGATCCGGCCTAAATCCCGCCTTAGTACGAGAATCCCCAAGGATAAGCACCCGCGCCTGCCTATTATCTATATTCAGTTTACCGGTCACGTAGTCCTTCTGCTGCCGGTACATCGCATATTCTTCATCCAAATAATACATTGGGAAAAATTTGCAGTACAGCGGTAACAGAACGAAAAACGGAAGCATTAAAGCGATGAGCTTCCACACGATCTGCCTAATATCTTTCCACATAAACTGCCCTCATCTTTTGTAACAAAACCGCCGCAAAACGTCTGTCTTTAAAATTGAAAATATACAAACTCCTGTGCATTGAACGACGCAAACATCAGCACAAGAAAAATGAATCCGTAGTAAATCACCCAGCGGACCGGCTTTTTCAGCCGGCGGAGTTTCGCAATCGGATCTTCCCGCAAAGCTATATAATCATAAGCCACCAAAATCAAAAACGGGATTGCAAGCGACAATACATCCGACACACCCATACCAAAATCCGTCAATCCTCTTGTTACATAGGAAACCGGGCTGCTGATTCCGTCCCACATATGTAAAAGCACATAGCACGCATCCGAAACCGATCCGGCGCGGAAAAATACCCATGCAAGCATTGCAGTCACAAAGGTCACCATGCGGCAAAACCAAATCAGCGGTCCCCGCAGACTTTCCGGATTCTCCTTCGCCCGGCGGGTGAGTTTTTTCATAAACGGAAAGCAGTTCTCCAGCACCTGCAAGGCGCCGTGCAGACCGCCCCACACAACAAAATGCCAGGCTGCCCCGTGCCAAAGGCCGCTCACCAAAAATGTAACCATCAGATTGAACGCATTGTGCACTTTATTTACACGGTTACCTCCCAGCGGAATGTACACATAATCCCGGAACCAGGTGGACAATGATATATGCCAGCGGCTCCAGAAGTCCTTGATGGAAATCGCAAAGTAAGGACTGCGGAAATTGGTCATCAGCCGAATATCAAACAGCTTTGCACAGCCGATGGCAATGTCCGAGTATCCCGAAAAATCACAATAAATCTGAAACGTAAAAAACAACGCCGCCATAAGCATGGAAAATCCGCCGTAATAATGCACATCATCAAATATTTGATCTGCGTAGATTGCCAGATTGTCTGCTACGACGAGTTTTTTGAAAAATCCCCACGCCATGAGCAGAAGACCGTAAGTCACCTGTTCCTTGTCAAAGCGATGCTCTCCCTTTATCTGCGGAAAAAGATTCTTCGTTCTCTCAATCGGCCCCGCCACAAGCTGGGGAAAAAACGAGATAAATGCTGCATAGGTAATGAAATTCTTTTCCGCCTCTACATCACCGCGATACACATCAATCACGTAGCTGAGCGTCTGGAAGGTATAAAAGGAAATGCCGACCGGAAGCATGAGAGAAAGCGTCACCGGATGAACCTGTATCGCAAAACGGGACAGCACATTTGCCGCGCTGATGCTGAAAAAATTAAAATACTTAAAGAAAAACAATACTCCGAGCGACGCAATCAGCGTTCCGCACAGGAGAACTGTTTTCTTCTTTTTCCACTTCTGCATTAAAATTGCACAGCCATAAGAAATCACCGTCGTAAACAAAATGAGTACCACATATTTCACATTCCAACTCATATAGAAATAATAGCTTGCGATCAAAATCCAGATCGGACGATATTTATTTGGCAATGCCCAGTACAAAAAAAATACGATAGGCAAAAAAACGGCAAATGCCAATGAATTAAATAACATGGAGCTTTCCTCCGAAGTAAATTCCCCGCCAATGCGGGCATTATCCCTTGTAATATAAAAAAGTAAGCAGGACGATAAGCCGGGTTATGTCGTTGAATGATCATCTATCTAGGCCTGTCGTTACCGACAGGCTCGAGCGACCCACCTGAAAGCACAGCGGGCAACTGTATTGCTTTCTACTCGGTCTTGCTTCGGATGGGGTTTACATGTGCCCCCGCTGTTACCATCGGGGCGGTAGTCTCTTACACTGCCTTTCCACCCTTACCGGCTGTGCCGGCGGTATATTTCTGTTGCACTGGCCTTGGAGTCACCTCCACCGGACGTTATCCGGCATCCTGCCCTGTGAAGCCCGGACTTTCCTCGTCTGCTGCCTTTCGGCATTGCAGCCGCGATCATTTGTCCTACTTACTCTCATATTCTTTTATTATTTGTATCCTACACCGGGAAACAGCTTCCGCCCACGAATTCTCTTACAATGGAGTTGTTCGGAAGATGTTCACTGCTGACACCCAGGAAATATTCCAAAAACTTGAGCAGACGTTTTGCTTCATGATACTCCGGATCTTCCGGCGTAATGCTGAACAGAAGCGGTTCCGCAAACTGTTTGAGAACAGCCAGTTCATAAATCAGTGCACTGTTGAAAAATGCATCTGCTTTTTCCTGGAACGGGAAGATATTTTCCTCCTCGCCGCGACGTACCGACGGCCACATCTGAATGGTACGCTTTGCGCTGGCGCCTCTTGTACGGGCATCTCTCACCATACGGCGGAGAAGTCTTCCGTCCGTCGTCGGAATACGATTGTGTTCATCCACATTCAGGCTGGTAAGCGCACTGATATAAATTTTATATTTGCTGCTGTTCGGCAACGAATAAGACATCTTGTCATTTAAACCGTGGATTCCTTCCAATACAAGAATGTCATCCGGTCCCAGTTTCTTTTTATTTCCTTTGTATTCACGGTGTCCCGTTTTAAAATTGAAGGTCGGAAGTTCCACCTCTTCTCCTGCAAGAAGTGCACTCATATCCCGGTTAAAAAGCTCAACATCAATTGCACCGAGACATTCAAAATTGTAATCTCCGTTTTCATCAAGCGGCGTATCTTCACGGTTCACAAAATAATCATCCAAAGCAATCGGATGCGGAGTCAGCCCCTGAGCCCGCAGCTGAATGGATAATCTGTGCGAGAACGTTGTCTTTCCGCTGGAGGACGGTCCTGCAATCATAACAAATTTCACGCCGCCGCGCTCTGCAATATCGTGCGCGATCTCCGCGATGCGCTTCTCCTGGAATGCTTCCTGCACCAAAATGAGATCGTTCAGCTTACCGTCACAAATCTGGCTGTTCAAATCGCCCACTGTGTCGATTCCCATCTTACTTCCCCACTCGTCCGCCTGGCAGAGCGTGCGGAACAATTTTTCACGCGGTTCAAACGGCGAAAGCACATCCGGTTCTTTTCTTCCCGGAAGATTGAGAATGAATCCACCCTCATATGCTTCTACTTCAAAATGGGATATGTATCCCGTATTCGGCAGCATATATCCGTAATAATAGTCAAAATAATCATTGATGTTATACACATTAATCTGTGAACTTCTGCGGAAACGGAACAAATTCACTTTATCGAGCATACCGTGCGCTTCAAAAAGCTTGATTGCCTCTTCTCTCGGCATTGCCTGTTTTTCTACCGGAATCGCCGCATCCACAATCTCACGCATACGGTTTTCCACGCGCTTTGCAGTATCCGCAGTTACCGGATGCTCACTAATCACGCTGATATAATATCCTTTGCCGATGGCAAACTCTACTTTCACCTTCTCCGGTTTGTCATCTGTCATAACATCTTTTATGGCTTTCATCAAAATCATCGTAGCTGTACGCACATAGCATTTGTGCCCTGCGCTGTCCTTGTACGTCAAAAAAGTCACTTCCGCCCCATCATCGATGGTTCTTGCAAGCTCACGGAATTTTCCGTTTACCACCGCAAGCGCAATGCGACTTTCGTACTCCTTCTGTACGTCTGCTGCAACCTGTTCATAGGTCGTTCCCTTTTCATACGTTTTTGTAACACCGTTTACCCCAATACCGAACATATAAACCCTCCTTACATAATACGGAACGGACTTTTCGGTTGCTGTACGCTAACCTCTAAAACGCCCAGTTCACGTTTAATATATTCCTCCATATAAGAAACAAAAATCTGCTCCAGTCCATAGTGTCCTGCGTCAATTACTGCCATACCGCGTTCCAGCGCATCGATTCCGTCATGATGATCGATATCTCCCGTAATCAGCACATCAGCTCCCTTTGCAATGGCTGCCCCGATCATGGACTTTCCGGACCCCGGCAAAACAGCCGCCGTCTCAATCTCCGTATCACCATCGCCGAACACTTTTACCCACTCTATACCAAATGCCTTTTTCACATAGGCAGCACACTCATCCAGTGTCATAATCTGCGAAAGCTTTCCGATACGTCCGAACCCTTCCTTGGCAATCTCGTCCTCAAACGTAATCTCAAGCACTTCCCGCTTTTTCAAATGCAGAACATCCGCAGCAGCATCTGCCATTCCCATCACATCGAAATTAGTATGCATGGCATAATAGCAAATATCCTTTTGAATCAATCTGAAAATTCTTCTTCCAACAAAATCATCGGAATTCACCTTTTTGATTCCTTTGAAAATCAGCGGGTGATGTGTCAAAAGCATATCCGCCCCCACGCGGATTGCTTCCTCAATCGCCTCGGTTGTCGCATCCAACGCGATATATATTTTTTTGATTTCTTTGTCTTTCCGTCCTGCCAGAAGTCCCGGATTATCCCAGCTTTCCGCATAAGATACCGGCGAAAGTTCCTCCAGTTTACGGATTACATCTTCACAACGCATACCCTTCTCCTTCCCTAAAAAAGAGCCGCTGCTCTCTCAAGAAATTTACATTTCTCTTCCACCGACGAATCGACGCTGCCTGCATCCTTCATCCTCTCCGCAATCTGCTCAAACTTCGCAAGCTCTCTTCGCAAAAAACGGAGCAGTACCGGATTTTTCTCCGCCATCAGAAGCGGTCCGAAGGCATCGGCAAATTCACTTTCGTAATCAACTCCCGGTCGGCGTCCGGCCCGATAACAAACTTTCATCATCGGATAGTATTTTCCTTCCTCGAAGATCATTTTTTCCTCTGTCACAGTATATTCATGTTCCCTTAAAAATCTTCGAAAAGAAGCCTGATCCGACTGCGGCTGCACAATATACTCCGGAATGACCAGCCCTCTTTCAAGCGCCTCGGAAATGATTTTTTCCATGAGTTTTCCGCCCATTCCGGCAATTACCGCCGTATTTACGTGATCCTGCTCTGTCACAAGCGAAAGTCCGTCGGACAGTCTCAGTTGTATGTAAGCGTCCAAACCATAAGCATCCACATGCTCTCTCGCCCTCGCAAGAGGTCCCTCGTTGACATCCATCGCAATAACCCGGTCCGCCTTATGGTTCTGTATCAGATATATGGATACAAAGCCATGATCGCATCCCACATCGGCAACACATCCGCCGGAAGTTACCATGTCTGCCACCGCAGAGAGCCTTTCGGAAAGCTCTACCTTGTTTCTTAACGCTGTCATTAGTCCAAATAATCCTTTAACTTGCGGCTTCTGCTCGGATGACGCAGTTTACGGAGTGCCTTCGCCTCAATCTGACGGATACGCTCACGGGTAACGTTGAACTCACGTCCCACCTCTTCCAGTGTTCTCGCTCTTCCGTCATCCAGTCCGAAACGAAGCTTCAATACTTTCTGCTCTCTCTCTGTCAATGTATCCAGCACCTCATTGAGCTGCTCGCGAAGCAGTGTAAATGCTGCAGCATCCGCCGGTACCGGAACATTGTCATCCTGGATAAAGTCGCCGAGATGAGAATCTTCTTCCTCACCGATCGGAGTTTCCAAAGATACCGGTTCCTGGGAAATCTTCAAAATTTCACGCACTCTGTCCACAGGCATGTTCATCTCCTCTGCAATCTCTTCCGGAAGCGGCTCACGGCCCAGTTCCTGCAGAAGCTGTCTGCTGACACGGATTAATTTATTGATAGTCTCCACCATATGCACAGGAATACGGATGGTTCTCGCCTGATCGGCAATAGCTCTCGTAATCGCCTGACGGATCCACCATGTGGCATAAGTTGAGAATTTGTATCCTTTGCGGTAATCGAATTTTTCTACGGCTTTGATCAGACCCAGGTTACCTTCCTGAATGAGGTCAAGGAATAACATTCCGCGTCCCACATATCTTTTGGCAATACTAACTACAAGTCTGAGATTGGCTTCCGCAAGTTTTTTCTTGGCTTCCTCATCTCCGGCTTCCATTTTCTGTGCCAGTTCAATCTCTTCCTCCGCGCTCAGAAGAGGCACTTTACCGATTTCTTTCAAATACATACGTACCGGGTCTTCAATGCTGACACCGTCCGGAACAGAAAGGTCAATATTTTCCACATCAACCTCTTCCTCCTCCGCAAGAAGAAGCTCCTCATCCGGTTCTTCGTCCTCAGTGATTTTCAGCACATCAACGCCGCTGTGCTCGAGAAATTCCACAACTTTGTCCAGCTGGTCATCCTCCAGCGGAAGGTCATTGAAAAAATCAACCACTTCCTGATATTCCAGTACGTTTTTCTTCTTTTTGGCGAGAGCAACGATATCTTTCAGCTTCTCGTCAAATTTTACCTGTGTGTTTTCGTCCATTCTTTTTCTATCCTCCATTTATGTATCTATTTTGTCCTTAATCAAGGGAAATATGCGTTTTTGCAAGCATTTCCAGCTCTTTCTTCGCCTGAATGGCGCGCATTCCGGCCTCTATGTCACTTCCCATTTGCGACAAATTGTAATCGTAAGAATTTTGTTTCACCTTCATTACAATGTCATGAAAAGCTTTTTCCAGTTCTCCGTGGTTTTGCAGCGAGTCATCTTCCATATCTTTTCCGATGTGGTCAAGCTTTGTATTAAACAGCCGGGCCACCTCCCGTTGCTGCTGCTCGTCCGTAAACAAACTGATGATGGCCGCCGGATTCAACGTACCGTTTTCCAGCTCACGGAACATAATTTCCGCCACCTTGCTGTAAAGCTCCGTAGTAAAATCCTGCGGTGTAATATACTGCTTGATTTGTCCGTAAACATCCGGATAATCGGAAATCCATGTGAGCAGAAGGCGTTGCATCTTCTCGCCGTTCTCCTGCGGAGTCACCTTTTTCGGCGCCGTGGATTTCGGACGCACGATACCGCTTCCCATGCCCTCTCGGGATGCATGGCTGATTACAAGCTTTTTCATACTCTCCGGCGCAATACTGTATTTGCGCGCAATGGCATCCAGATAATTATCTCTCTCCACTTCCTCGGAAAAATGACAGAGTTTCTTTGCAATCTCATTGTAAAACTTAGTCTTACTCTCCGGATCTCCCAAATCGTAATCCCGTTGCAACATACGGATTTCATAAAAGAAACTGTTCTCCGCCTGATCCAGACGTTTCTGGAATTCCTCCGGTCCCATATTTTTTATAAATTCATCCGGATCCTTATACGGTTCCAAATTTAAAACCTTTCCGGATATTCCGGCTTCCTTCAAAATGCCGATGGCGCGCAGGGCCGCTTTGACACCCGCACCGTCACTGTCGTAGGACAGGATTACATTTTCCGCATACCGGCGGATCAGATTGGCTTGTCCGCTCGTAAAGGATGTGCCAAGCGATGCGACCGCCTGTGTAAATCCCGCCTGATGCATGGCGATGACATCCATATAACCCTCACAGAGAATCATATTATTTTTGCGCGATGTCCTGGCATAATTCAGTCCGTACAAATTGCGGCTCTTATCAAAAACAGGTGTTTCCGGCGAATTCAGATACTTCGGTTCGCCCTCGCCCATCACGCGACCTCCAAAACCGATTACGCGGTGGTTGCTGTCCTGAATCGGAAACATCACGCGGTTCCAGAACTTATCGCTCATTCCGTACTTTTCATTGAATACCGCCACCCCGGATTCCCGGATCAGCTCATCGGAAAAACCTTTGTGTTTTAAGTAATTGCACAGATCATTGCTCGTCTTATTGGAGTAACCCAGTGCAAACTTTTTCATGGTCTCTTCCGAAAGCATACGATTTTTAAAATAATCATAGCCTACCCGCCCCTGCGGACTGCGCAGCTGATAATAAAAATAGTTAGCCGATTCTTTGTTAATTTCCAAAAGCTTCTGTCTGCGGTTTTCTTTCGCCCTGTTTTCCTTGGAATCTTCATACTCAGGGAGCGTTACGCCCGCCTTGTCCGCCAGCATCTTAATCGCTTCCCCGAAGCTGTAGTTCTCATAATTCATAATGAACGTGAAAACATTTCCTCCTGCACCGCAGCCGAAGCAGTAATACATCTGTTTGCCCTGACTAACGGAAAAGGATGCGGATTTTTCATTGTGGAACGGACAAAGTCCGAAATAATTGCCGCCTTTTTTCTTCAGACTCACATAGCCGGAAATCACATCTACAATATCATTTTTTTGTCTGACTTCTTCTACTATTTCTTCCGGATAATACATGTTCTCTCCATCTTAACCATGCCATGTCTTCGGTATGTAAATCTCCTCGTACTTGGAGATGGCAAACCGGTCCGTCATGGCTCCTACATAGTCGCAAACAATCTGTTCCTTCGGCGTACCGTCACGGTCCATCAAATCAAGCATATGCCGAGGAATCAGATCCATATTTTTCAAATAATACTCATATAAGGTAATCATCAGATTTTCCGCCTTGCTCTCCTCACCCTTGGCAACCGGATTCTGATAAATATTTTCAAACATAAAGGCGCGCAGCTCTTTCATGGCCTGCGCTACCGGCGGAGACATGGAAACATCATCCTTTCCCGCACTGTTGGTCACAATATCATGAATAAAATGGTCCAAACGCTCCCCGTGAGTGTAGCCGATCACATCCCCGATACTTTTCGGCACATCCTCATCGGTCAAAAGACCTGCGCGGATTGCATCGTCCATATCGTGATGAATGTAGGCAATCTTATCGGACAGTCGGACAATCTTACCTTCCAGCGTGGAAGGCTCACTGCTTGTCTGATGATTGCGGATACCGTCACGCACCTCATCGGTCAGGTTGAGTCCGATTCCGTTCTTCTCCAAAACATCCACGGTTCTCACACTCTGCTCGCTGTGTACAAATCCATACGGCGAAACCATATTCAGCGCCCTTTCTCCCGCATGCCCGAACGGTGTATGCCCAAGATCATGTCCGAGCGCAATCGCCTCCACCAAATCCTCATTCAAGCGAAGGGCCTTGGCAATCGTTCTCGCATTCTGGGACACCTCCAGTGTATGGGTAAGTCTCGTACGATAATGATCCCCGTCCGGCGTCAGAAACACCTGCGTTTTATCTTTTAACCTGCGGAAACTCTTGCTGTGCAAAATACGGTCACGGTCGCGCTGAAACACCGGCCGGATATCACACTGCGGTTCCTCCCGCAGCCTGCCTTTTGAATTTTTGCTAAGACATGCGTACGGGCTTAAATTGGTACATTCCATTTGTTCTAAGTTTTCTCTGATTGTCATGTGTTTTTCCTTTCTTCCACAGACACAAAGGACAGCTTGCGCCATCCCGTAGACATTCCCTCTGTTATTAATTTTCTGCGTCTTGCGCCGTTTTCCTTTTTTTATTTTTGAATTTTGCAGCAAAATTGCAGTCACTATTGTTACACAAAAAAGAGCAGACACTGTCTGCTCTTTTTGTGTTATGCAGGAGATGGGACTTGAACCCACACGATATTGCTACCACAGGCACCTGAAGCCTGCGCGTCTGCCAATTCCGCCACTCCTGCGCGCAAAACATATTCTATCGTTTTTTCCTCTTTATGTCAATGCTATTTTTCATTTTTTCACGCACAATTTAATGCAATCAACTTCTCTTTCCACACGTCGATACAAAAAACAATAAATACCGTCATGCAAACCCGGACCAGCGCATCCTCCGCCCAGGTAACCGGAATATATGCATACAAATCTGTCCACGGCACGTTAAACTGCATAAACCCCATGACACAAAGAAACAAAACACTCCGTTCCCCGCACCAAGACAAAAGTGCTTTCGCGCTTTTCCATTGTTTCGGAAGCATTGTTGCATACAATATACAAACACATCCCGCACAGCTTGAAACAAAGCAAAATACGTTTCCGCGGTACGCCCGGATTGGCAATTCCATCCATCTTCCGAAATACACAAAAACGGCCCAGACTGCAAAAAGCAATAATCCCCATACCACTTTATTCTTCCATACTTTGTCTTCCATTCTCCGCAGCATATCTCCGAAACACACAAAAAGCAAAGCAACAAGCATAATGTCCGCGCCGAAAGGAAGATAGATTTTTTTGCAGCCCAATAACACCCCTGCCACAGCGAGTGCGCCAACCGGTAAAATCACAAAAAACACAGAAACCCTACGCATAGTCGCACATATAAGTTCATACACACAAGGCACAACACTCAGCGCAAGCACAATCCACAGCGGTCCGATGTCGCCCAGCATCTCCGCAGGACGAATTTCCCGTTTGCCGGCAAAACTATATCCAAAAGAACACAGCACCGTTATTCCCCAACCGAAAAGGATGCGCCAAGAATTGTTCTTTACCTCCAAAAGATCCGCGCGCTCTCCCCGCTCATATCCGCAGGACACAAAAAACAGCGGAATCGAAACCGAATAGATGAAGGCCCGCAGCAAAAGCGGAATTGCCGCTATATTTATAACAATCAAAGCCAAAAGAATAAGCCCTTTTGCCTCACCGGTTTTTATCATTTGTTACCCCTCGCTTCCTATAACCAAACAGTGTCATCACTTGCGGAATCTGCATTGCAACACAGCAAAGCGCAAAGATAAAAATCACTTTTCCTGTCACTACAAACGAGACAAACATATCTCCCGAAAGCTTGAACCATTCTTGAAACACGCCGAAAATCTTCTCCCACGGCAGCAGGTTCAACTCCAATACATGCACGCAAAGAATCAGCAAACTATAACGTCCGACAAAAGCCAGACCATTTGCAACGCACGCGCTTTTTTCAGACAGTATTTTTGCAAAAATCAAAACAACGATTGTTCCGCAGACAGCTCCCCACAAATCCAATACCCCATTCGAAAAAATTGCCCTGGCCAAATAAAACCCTTCGTAGCGTCTCACGGCGCCTATCCAGTTTGCGACAAAGAACAGCCCCAGAACAAAATTCACTTCCGGAGAAACAGCCAAAAGACGCGAGATATGCGGTTGTATTTGTCTGCCCAAATGCCCCAGGTAAACAAACAGCAATGCACATCCGCCTGCCTGTACACTAAACGGAAGCCATATATAAGGTGCGCTCCAAATACTCAGCCCGAAAATCACAAGCACAAGACATATCCTCGTCCCCTTCTTCACCTGCATCAGCAGACGCATCACGATTTCGCCCCAGAACAGAGCAAGCAAAAACCATACTGCTCCGATCTGCGGAATAAAAAAAGGTTCCGTGAACGTATTTCCCGCCCCGTAGACAGATGCAAACATCCACTCTCCGAGCAGTTTCTTCCAGTCATTTCCCTGCAGCATATTGAGCGGAACCGACAATGCGCACACAAGCACGCAGGTAAACAAATAAGGCACCAGCAATGCCCGCACTTTTTTCTTTAAAAAATCAGACATATTCAGATTTAAATCCAGAAAGTAGCCGGACACAAAATAAAAAAGCGGCACATGGAATGTAAAAACAATGCTGCAAATTCTCGGATTTGCCAGATGCCCTGCTATAATTCCGAGCATCGCAGTCCCCTTCGCCACGTCGATCCACTGAACTCTAGGTTTCATAATCTCCCTCTTTATCTGCTGTATTTTTTCAACAAAAAAAGCTTTTGCTGCCGGAAAACATCCGACGCGCAAAAGCTTTCAAATTCTTTACTAGAACATACTGTCAAACATATATCCGCTGGACGAATAAGAATTGGTATAAAGTGCATTCTGTGCGTAAAGACCGCTCGTCTTTGTCGCATCCGCCTGGGCATACATATTGATGAAAGAAGCCTTGGACTGCACATCGTATGCAAAAGATGTAACTCCGTTCATCAGCGTCTTAACGGTTGACATATCGGATTCTTTGAATTTATCCTCATCCACGGAAAGCTTGTTGTCCTCACCGATGGTAATGCCGACTTTGTTCAGAAGATCCTCATATGTAAGTGTCTGTGTCACCATATTGGCTGCTGTGGAAAGCACCTTGGTATTATCAGACTTCTGAGAACTGCTCACTACACTGTTGTAAGCCTTCGCAAACTCTGCAACCTTATCGTAAATCGCATCTTTATCGTATTCCTGTGTGGTCGTCTCAACTCCGAACTCATCCTTCGTCGTGACATCTTTCTTCTCAAACACAGATTTCTTACCGGTCTCTGTCAATGCCGACGCCGCTTTGCTGAGAGAATCGCTGCTGCTCTTCAGAGCTGTAATCGTCGAAGCCGAATCTGTCGCACTGCCCGTCGCAAGCTTATTCAGCACCGTATTGTTCTTAGAATCTCCCTGCGCATAGTAAGCCTTCATCAACTTGCCGTAGCTTCCGCTCTTAATCAATGCATAATCCGATAACGAAAACGATGATGAAGATGCATTGCCGAATATGCTGCTCGTCACATTATTGCTGTTTGTCTGCAAGCTTGAGAATAACATCGAATAGTCATTCTTCGCCGAAATATTAATTGCCATATCCATCACTCCTTGATTTGAAAAAGAAATCCTCCTTGATTTCTGTGCATAGTTAGTCATGTTGTTACAGTAATTATCGCCCATTTTACAGGAATTGGCAAGAGGTTTGCAAATAATTTTCCAAAAAATATTAATTTCGTGTTGACACCTTCGACTTTAAATGATATTATACATCTTGCGGCGTGGCAAACACGCCTGCACATAAGGAACGCGGAAGTGTCGGAACTGGCAGACGAGCAAGACTAAGGATCTTGTGATCAATGCGATCGTGTGGGTTCAAGTCCCATCTTCCGCACTAACCTTTTAAGAAAAAGCCTTGAATTTTCAAGGCTTTTTTCTTTTGTCCTTATGAAATTTTTTGTTACACTTTGTTACACCGCTTTTGAACTGAAAATCATGCATTCGTTCGCCAGACTTACTAAGAAAAATATAATCTTCATAACTTCGTCCATTGGCTTTGTTTTCATCAAGTGCCATTTTAATATACTTTTTGGCGTCTAGTGTTAAAACCAAGAAGAATGTATAAAAGGTGTTTATACATGTTTGAAACAATGATATAATAAAAAAGAGATTTTTGAATTCGGTGAAAATAATGCGGAGAAGACGTAATGAACGCAATAAACAAATGTAAGTATTATGAGTGGGACGAAAGTAACTTTGTTTTACCTGACAAATTTAAGTTAGAAAATAATAGCGATTTAGCCGACGCTCTTAATATCTTTTGGTCTGTTGGAGGCTTAGATTTCTTTAATGTTGTTGACCCAAGGTATTATGCATCAAATTGGTTAGAATTTGTTGGTGCTCTTTATTGTAAAATTGAGTGTGGCGAGTTTGTTGTAACTGATAAAGTATACTATGTTCCTATAAATGCTGAACAGAAAAATGAGTTGGCTAGCCGAGGGGTTCCTGCTATATTTATTACAGATTTACAGTGAACTCAAACAGATAACTCCAATTTGCAGAGGTGAAAAATGAAAGAATTTATTTTAGATGGAAATAATTTTCATGATTTAGAAGGGTTTTATACAGAAATAGATAAGTTATTGACTAAAGATTTATCTTGGAAAACGGGACATAATTTGGATGCCTTTAATGATTTACTAAGAGGCGGATTTGGAGTACACGAGTATGAAGAACCAATTATTATTAAATGGACTAATTATGAGAAAAGCAAGAAGAATTTAGGGAATGAAACAGTTTTAACACTATTGGAAATATTTTTAGATTGCGATAATTCAGGACATTCATGCAAATTAGAATTATTTCACTAATTTTTGAATTTGTGGTTTTGCGGAAGTTTGTTACACTTGAAGATGATGTGCTGAAAAGCCCCTTTCTATCGTGTTTTTTGAGGTACAAATTCATTCAAGTCCCATCTTCCGCAGGAAAATTATAAATGCGATAAATACTACGAAATGCAGTATTTATCGTATTTTTTTGTATTTGGGTGTTTCAAAAAAGGTCTGCATTATTTCTGTTTTAGCATCGCCTTCCAACGATATGGAAAATCTAAATGCTTTAAGGAAATATCATTTTTATATTTTTTCACCAATTTAATAAGTGGTTTTAAAAATTCCTCATTCCACTTATCCTTTTCCGGATACATCATTTTTAACATATACAGCTGCGCAAACAATCTTCTGGTAGGAACATATTTTTCTCCATTCACCATCTTTGGAATCGCAGGAAAAATCCAATAATATATTCTAGAATAGTGGGCACATCTATTTCGTAGGTCAGTCAAACAACGCAACCAACTTTCTAGCGTTTGGTAATTTACACCATAGTTTTCTCGCGCAATTATCGTTTTGTCTTTATTTTTCATTCCTCGATAGAAATATGACAACATTCCAACCGAAAAGAAATCAATGATTGTCCAAATGGGAAAATGCCCATCATAATGTTCGTTGTGATGCTTAACTACTAGGGTATTTGAATTTTCAGAAATGCATTTTGTAACATGCCTAATATACGCAGAATGATTGTGTTTGCTATTAAACGAAGACGAATTCATGTATCCTTCAGCTCCATACCTATGCGCATGGTAATAAGCTAACTGCGTTCGAATATGAACTTCTATTTTTTCGATAGCAAAAGAAATCAAATTTCTAAGTTCCACATCAAACGCATAAATATTTTGAATACGTTCAAAACTTATAGGGATAAAACATTTTTCTTCATCTTTTTTTACAAACGGAAGATAATATCCGGACAGGCGATAGTAATTTGTTCTCGAGAGAAACGATTTACAGTCATCTATATTTGTAATTTCAATCCCCTTATGTTCAAGAAGTTTTATTTGTTCTTCAAATGTTGTAGCTTTCTTTAATTCCATATTATCCCCCTTTATAAAATAAAAAGTGCTCCCATGGGACACATCGTTGAGAGGTGTGGGAGCTTCTGTTAACTATAGTATATCCAATTCTATTTAAATGTCAATTTGTCCAAATAAAATTTCACAAATTATTCATTTTTACACTTTGTTTACACACCTAAAGTCAACGCTCCGAAAAGGCTCCTCCTATGCGGAATTCTCCGAGCAAATAGTAAATAAAAGAGGGCAAAGTATGGATTTAATAGAAACTTATCTAAATAATATACAAACAATAAACAGTATGACTTTGGACGATTATGATAATAAGGGTAACGTGAAAAAGAATAATAAATTAGCAACTGTTAATCGCCAAGTTGCACATCATATGTTGGAAGTGATGAATTATTCTGATGAGTATAGAAAAATGGCATTGGATGAAATCAAAGATGTTATTAATAAAAATATTTGGGTTGAGAGTTTAGGTAACAAAATATTGTTACAACAATGGTATGAACAGCTCTGCTCCGCAGAAAAAATCACCGACACTTCTAAAATGTTTTTCATTTGACAGTTTCTCTTCATGTAAAATCATTTTTTACCGTCTCTTTTCTGTAACATTTCACTTAATCGTTTTTCGGCATCGACTTTTTCTTCCGGGGAGTATGGCCTAATTTTGGACGCACTTAATGTCTCAATCACAGAAGTTGCAGCTTTTCCTTTTAATGTAGGTACTACAGCCATAGATACAGCCATGTTCATTTCCCCCTTTTCCTTTGTTTTATAATAACTACTATTTTTTCTAGTCATATTATATCATCTCCAATTATTGCTTACAACCAAAAAACAAGAAAAAGCACATATAATATAATATGACATTATTATTATTATCATTCATAATATCTATTCTCCACACTCCGCCCCTCCTTGTCTTCTCCTACCGGAATATGCTATGGTATTAGAAAGGCGGTGGATAAAATGTATGCAGAATTAAGCAATTTACTGAGTGATAAAAAAGGAAGCGTAGTGTTTACATGTTTCGGGACATGGCATATATGCTATATCCTTGTTCTGGCGGCGGTTCTTTTCGCCCTGTTTTTCTATTTAAAAAACAAAAACGAAAGCACAAGGCAAAAAGCAATCCGCTTCTTTATCCATTGTGCTTTCGCTGTATACATCGCTGATTTTTTCCTTATGCCATTTGCCTACGGAAAGATGGATGTCGAAAAACTTCCGTTTCACATTTGCACCGCTATGTGCGTCATGTGTTTCCTCAGCAGACATAATTCCTTTTTCGAAAAATTCAGGCTGCAGTTTGCCGTACTGGGTTTTATTTCCAATCTGGTATATTTCATCTATCCGGCGGGAGTCATGTGGCATCAGATTCATCCCCTGTCTTACCGCGTAATTCAAACACTGCTGTTCCACGGTCTTATGACCGTATACGGACTGCTTGTCCTGATTTACGATGATGTAAAATTCAGTTGGAAACATTGCAGCAAAGATTTTATCATCCTTGTCCTGATGACCCTGTGGGCACTTCTGGGAAATGCTTTATATACCGGTACCGCACACGGACAAACCTTTTATTTCAACTGGTTTTTCGTATTGCGTGATCCGTTTTATATATTCCCGGAGCAACTTGCACGCTTTATTATGCCTCCGCTGAACATTGCACTGTTCTTTGCTGTAGAAATGCTCGTATACAAAATCTTACCAATAGGTAAACACGATTCCCGCAAGCGGTGACAACACAATCATAATAACAGAAAAGCTAAAGGACTCCACCGACGTGAGCGTTGCGCGCTGCTCTGACGGAAACATATCCTGCAACAGAGCGTTTGTTCGCACCTGCAAAGCATCGTCGCCGACTGCTGCGATAAAGCCGCCAAGCACCATTACCCAGCACACCGGTGAGTGTTCCGCCAAAACTCCTGCCAGCACAAGTAACGTCGATATGGCAAAAATCCATCGGTATCGTATCTTCGGCATTTTTAGTATGAGTCTCGACCCGACAATACCGCCCATTTCCATAAACAAAAGTGCTAAGCCGAGCCACCACAGAGGCATTCCTTTTTCCGGAAGTTTTGCCTGCAAAAAGAACAAAAGCAGGATATCCACCGCGCCGACAAAGGAATTACAAAACATCAGCCACAGCGCTTTGCGCACTTCTCTTAAATATAAAAAGCTTTCTTTAAAGCACGTAATCAGCCTTCTTCCTATTTTGTCTTCTTTCTTTCCCGGATGCTCTCCTGCATATACTTCCCGCAGAGACAAAAGAATCACAATCTGTATTCCGCCCGTAATCAGGCCTGTTCCATATGCTGCTTTATAACCGATTGTAAGAGCAAACCCGGCACAAAGGGTTGAGATACCGCTGCAAAGACGATAAATCATCAGCTGATTTGACTCATACCGCTCAAACCTGTCTTCCATCCGGACAAGCCTCAGCGAATCATAAGCGAGCGCATCCCCTGAGCCGGAAGAAAAATTGTAGCTCAGCGCCCGGAACGCAATGGACAGACATACCATAAAAAGATTGGCGGAAAGAATCATGACAACGTCCGAAATCATTCCCATAATCGTACTGACAACGAGCATCTTCTTTCTTCCGAAAACATCCGCCAGAACACCGGACGGAATTTCGAACATAAGACTGACAATGTGAAATACGGTTTCCGCAATGCCGATTTCCACGAGACTATAACCTCGTGCGGCCAAAATCGCTACCCATGCACCGGTTAGCGACAGGTTACCAAGTATAGATGATGTATATAATTTTGATAATTGGTTCTTAATTTTAAACATAAAAAAATCTCCTTAACAAATTTTAATAAATCTTCGTCAAGGAGATAATGCGCATTTTTTTCATAACAAATCAACGAAAAAAGGGCGCACTATCCCCGTAAAGGGAACAAATATAACCTTTTTTCAGTTGGAGATTTAACATTTTCCATGACATAATATCAACCTCTGATCTGTTATTTGCTCACTTACTATACCATATTTCTCATATATCTTGCAATCCTTTTCCATTTTTTGTATCCTATTACGTAGGTGTCCGCACCAAAAGAAAAAACAGAAAAATTACAAGGAGTTTTTATGCAAAAATCAACCAATGCAAGAATTATGCTGATTGTATCTATGACTATCTTCGGTACCATCGGTCTTTTCGTACGAAATATATCTGTTTCCTCCGGAGAACTGGCGCTCTACCGCGCCGTGCTGGCAGCAATTCTTATCGCCGCCTATCTGCTGATAACGGGCCAGAAAATTCCGTTCGGGGATATAAAAAAAGAAATCCCGCTGCTTCTGCTTTCCGGCATCGCAATGGGATTTAACTGGATTTTATTATTTGAAGCATACAAGCACACGACCGTCTCCGTGGCAACCCTCAGCTACTATTTTGCCCCGGTCATCGTAACGCTGGCTTGTCCGTTTTTATTCAAAGAAAAAATGGGACCGAAACAGTGGATCTGTTTTGCCATGTCCACCCTCGGAATCATTCTGATTACGGGAATCGGCGATCTTTCCACAGGAAGCAACCATTTTATCGGTATCCTGTTCGGACTCGGTGCTGCCTGTCTGTATGCGACCGTTATACTGCTGAACAAATTCATCAAAAACGTGGCCGGCATCCACCGGACTTTCCTGCAGTTTCTGGCAGCGATTCTCGTTCTCGTGCCATACGTGGCACTGACCGGCGGAATCACCCTCTCCGGCTTGTCCAAAACCGGATGGCTCTGCCTGTTAACCGTAGGTATCGTTCACACCGGAATTACCTACTGCTTATATTTTTCTTCCCTGAAAGAACTTCCGGGACAGAAAGCAGCCATCTTAAGCTACATAGATCCCCTCGTTGCGGTTCTTGTATCCGTGCTGATTCTCGGCGAATCCATGACACTCCTCCAGATTCTGGGAGGCTCCATGATTCTCGGTTTCACACTCTGGAACGAAATATCACCAAAGCAGTCGTAAAAAATTGCGAAGACTATATACACTTCTCTGTCTGACAATCTCTTCCACCCGGAGGAGATTGTTGTCAGAATGTTCCACTTCCTTGGAATAACGGTAAGCCGCTTCTATGGCCGCAGACTTGCAAAAACCTTCACGGCTTCTTTCATCTCCCCGGTACAACTGACGAATCATCAAAACGGAAAGCAGTGCAAATTTTACCTTCGCATACGGCTGTTCGTCGTACACAGCTCCGCAGAAATACGTATAGATAAAATATACGGCCAGCTGCTCCAGCCAGATCTGTTCCTCCTGTGACAGCTCCTCCGTCACAAAATCGCAGTCTTCGGACGCATCCGTCGCCTCACAGATATCTTTGATTCTTTCCGACACATACGCCGGAAAATCTGCTTTCAACACCTCCAACTGCGAAAACATATCACTCATCCGGAAGAATAGCTTTTTCTTTTCCTGACAGGATGTCTTGAAATCTTCCCTTTTCTTTTCAAACCGCTTTACCGCACCTTCCGCGCTGTAACGTTCCAAAAGTCCATCTATATCAAAAAGTTGCCCATCGCTAACTCTTCGCTGTAAATCATGGCCGAGAGAAAGTACCATCGCCATGCGCAAAAACATATCGTAATCCCGGTTCTGCAAAATGGAAAACATCACGTCGCGGGCATCGCAGAGCTTGGTAAACAGCATATAATCAAACTCTTCGTATTCTTCCGCAGGTGCATCCTTCTCCACCGTGATAAAGCCAACTTTTCCCTTCCGCTCCATGAGCATCCGTGCAACCTCCGGACAGGAAAGAGACAAAGATATTTCCCGCAGATCCTCATACTCCTCCACATGGCGGGGATATCTGCGACAAGTCTTACAAAACAGCGCCTCTCCGCCCTCCAGATACAAATCACAGAGATTGTCCTCATTGAGAAATGCGCATCTGTTTTCATTTTGTTTGAAAACGCTCTCCCTCCAGTCAATGGATGTTTTCAACCGTTTCCCGAAATCTCCCGGATATTTTTTATAGGTTTGTTTCGTTTTTTCGTCAATGACAATCTGCCATCCGGCGCAACATGTGTCCGGACATTCTCCGGCAATGCAGGCAAATTCTTTGTAGTAATCCGGTATGGTATATAACATTTTATAACCTCACAAAAATGTATTTATCAGCTGTTGTAAAGCTGCGCATAGAAACCGCCCGCAGCTAAAAGTTCCTGATGATTTCCCTGTTCAATAATGTTTCCGTCCTTCATGACAAGGATAATATCCGCATCACGGATCGTCGATAAGCGGTGGGCAACAATAAAGCTGGTTCTGCCCTGCATCAGTCGCGTGAAGGCGCTCTGAATCTTCATCTCCGTTCGGGTATCGATGGACGATGTCGCCTCATCCAGAATGAGCATCGGCGGAAGTGACAGCATAATTCTCGAAATACAAAGAAGCTGTTTCTGTCCCTGGGAAAGCATTCCTCCGTCCTCCCCGATCACCGTGTCATAACCTTTCGGAAGTCTCTTGATAAAGGAATGGGCATAGGCTGCCTTCGCCGCCTCAATCATCTCCTCATCGGTTGCCTGTGGCTTACCCATCTTAATATTGTCGCGGATTGTCCCCGACTTCAGCCAGGTTTCCTGCAGAACCATTCCGTAATTCTGTCTCAGACTCTTTCTCGTGACATGGCGTATCTCATTGCCGTCCACCTTAATCTCACCGCTTTTGACGTCATAGAAACGCATGAGCAGATTGATTACGGTTGTCTTTCCGCAACCGGTCGGACCGACGATGGCCACCTTCTGTCCCGGTTTCACCCGGACATTGAAATCCTCAATCAGCTTCTGCTCCGGCGTATAAGAAAAGCTGACATTCTCGCAGACAATCTCTCCCGACGCATCCGAAAGTTCTGCTGCCGACGCTTCATCCGGAACCTGTGGCTGTTCCTCAATCAGTTCAAAAATACGTCCTGCACACGCAATGGCATTCTGAAGCTCCGTCACTACACCGGACACCTCATTGAACGGCTTGGTATACTGATTGGCATAATTCAAAAAGCAGGACAAAATTCCGACTGTCATATTGCCGGACAGTACCGTAAACGCACCGGTCAATGCCACACAGGCATAGACGATACTGTTGACAAAACGGGTACACGGATTGGTCAGAGAGGAATAAAAAATTGCCTTGAGGGAACATTTTTGCAAGCGGTCATTGATATCGTCGAACACTTCCATCGACTCATCCTCACGGCCGAACGCCTTCACCACCTTGGCATTTCCGATCATTTCCTCCACAAAAGCCGTCTGCTCTCCCCTGGTCTCCGATTGCGTCTTAAACATAGCATACGTGTGTGTGGCAATAAAATTAGCTACAAACAACGAAAGCGGCGTAATCACAACAACCACCAGCGTAATCATCGGATTGAGCGTAAGCATAATCACCAGCGTGCCGAGAATGGTTACAATACCGGTAAACAGCTGCGTAAATCCCATCAAAAGTCCGTCCGCAAACGTATCCACATCCGTGATAATCCGGCTTACAATCTCTCCGTACGGATGACGGTCCACGTATTTGAGCGGAAGAATCTGCAACTTATCAAACGCCTCTTTCCGGATATCCCGGACCACGTGATAAGTCACATGATTGTTAATGACATTCATCAGCCACTGAAGCAGCGCAGTCGCAAGCACGACAGCCACCACACGCTTCAGATAAAACATGACAAGTTCAAAATTCACTGCACCTTCCGCAATCGCATCGATGGCATCGCCGATCAGAATCGGCACATACAAAGTCAGCGCCACGATCACGGCTGCAAACAGAACGGACAGCAGCATAAGCCAGTTATAGCGTTTCAGATAAGAAAATACTTTCTTTAATACTTTTCCCTGTTTCATTATGCTGTCACCTCCTTCTTAAACTGTGATTCGTAAATCTCTTTGTAAACCACACAATTTGAAAGAAGCTCTTCATGGGTTCCGATTCCCTCAATCTGACCGTCATCCAGCACAATGATCTGATCGGCGTCCATGATTGCATTTGTTCTCTGGGATACAATAAATACCGTAGGCTGATAAGAAAGCTCACGGATGGCCTTTCGAAGCTTTGCATCCGTCGCCATATCGAGGGCCGATGCACTGTCATCCAAAATAAGAATCGGAGCCTGTTTCACAAGGGCGCGGGCGATGGTCAGCCTCTGTCTCTGTCCGCCGGACAGATTTTTGCCGTTCTGTGCCACTTCACCCGAAAGTCCGCCTTTTGCTTTTACGACATCCGCCACCTGCGCAGCGACAATGGCCTGCTCCATCTCCTCCGGCGTCGCATCCTCTTTTCCCCATTTTAAATTGCTCTCGATAGTTCCCTTGAAAAGCACAGCTTTCTGCGGAACGACCGCTATTTTCTTCTCCAGTTCTTCCTGCGTATAATCACGGACATTTTTTCCGTCCACGAAAACTCCGCCTTTCGTCGCATCGTAAAAACGCGGAATCAGATGAATAAGAGAACTTTTTCCGGAACCGGTTCCTCCGATTACGCCGATAGTCTGTCCTCTCTTCACCGTAAAATCAATATCCGTAAGTGCTTCCTCCCCGGCTCCGTTGTAGGTCAGCCCCACATGCTCAAAGCGCACGGCAATATCCCCCGGCTCCGAAGACATCGCGGAATCTTTCCATTCCATGCTCGTCTCAATCTCAAACACATCCGCAATACGGTTCGCGCTGGCCAGCGCCTTGTTCATAGTTATAATCAAATTGGCAAGCTTAATCAGTTCCACAAGAATCTGTGACATATAGTTGTAAAGTGCAACCACCTCTCCCTGGGTCAAAACACCGTGATGCACCTGAACTGCGCCTGTATGAATCAGCCAAACAATCGCCAGATTGATGATGATGTACGTAAGAGGATTCATCAGCGCCGAAACACTTCCCGCCTTGTTCTGATGCTGGGTCAGCGACGCATTTTTCTCCGCAAAACGTTGCACTTCCTCCTCTTCCTTACAAAATGCCCGAAGCACACGGATACCCACAAGATTTTCCCTTGCAACAAGAAGCACCTCATCCAGCCGTCCCTGCACCTGCTTCATGAGCGGAATGCTGATTTTCGTAATTCCGCCGACCACAATAAGCAAAAGTACAATGGCAGCCACAAAGCTGACCGCAGCTTTCACATCAATGGTAAACGCCATAATCATGGCACCGAACACAACGAACGGCGAGCGCAGAAACAGACGGAGCACCATATTGACTCCGGTCTGTGTCTGATTGACATCACTGGTCATTCGCGTAATCATCGTGGACGTTCCGATCCGGTCTATCTCCGAGTAGGAAAGGCTCTGCAAGTGCCCGAAAAGCGCATGACGAAGCTTTGTCGCATAGCCAACCGCCGCCTTGGCCGAAAAGAACTGGGCCGTCACCGAGCTAATCAATCCGACAAAGGCCAGCGCAAAAAGCACAAGACACGCCTTGACGATATATCCCTTTCCTGCCCCTTCTCCGATACCGGTATCGATAATCGCCGCCACTACCAGTGGCACAATCAGTTCAAAGGACGCCTCCAGCATTTTAAAAAGAGGCGCCAGCACACATTCTTTTTTATAATCCTTTAAATAGATCAGCAAACGTTTCATATTTCTGCTTCCCTTCTTTATTATCCGTCGACTATTATCCGCACATGATTATACCACAGAATATTGACCTTGCACACGGCTTTATTTTATAATGGGAGCACCGAAAAAAAAACAATCGAGAGGACAGGACGATGACGAAATTATTATTTTGCGATATTGACGGAACACTGGTGCGCCCGGACGAAACAATCTCAGACCGTGTGCGCAGCCTTCTGATGCAAACGGCAGACGCCGGACACGGATTTATTTTAACTTCCGGCCGCCCGCTTTCCAGTATTTTAAAAGTACGCGACTATATCGACATCGCTTTCCCTCATTCCTATATCATTGCCAACAACGGAGGACTTATCTACGACTGCAATGCAGGAAAGCCGATTTATGAGGCGACTCTGTCTTTTTCCCTCATCGACCGCCTCCAGGCTATGGCAGAGGAAATGCAGATTCACATCCAAACTTACACAAAGGATTCCATCGTCTGTCGCCGTGATACAGAGGAAGTCAGGGCATATGCTTCCCGCATTAAAATGCCGGTGGTACTCTCAGACTGCCTGTCGGCGCAGCTCACAGACCAGCCTTACAAAATGCTGGCTTTAAGCCTTGACGGCTCCGAGACGCTTATGCCGCTGAAACACCGCATCGAGCAGGAGCTTGGCGACACGCTTCAGGCTATGTTTTCCCAAAACGGTTATCTGGAAATCCTTCCGAAGGAAGCAAGCAAAGGAAATGCACTCCGCTTTTTATGTGAGCATCTGAGCGTTCCGGTTTCCGATTCCTACGCCGCAGGCGACTCCGAAAATGACATCGCCATGCTGGAAGCAGCCGGAAGCAGCTGGGCCATGCAAAACGGGGATGAAAAAGTAAAATCCAGCGCAGCTTTTATCACTGCACTGGATCATGAACACGATGGAATTGCGGAAGTTTTGGAAAACAT
The DNA here is from genome assembly GCA_017465095.1 of Lachnospiraceae bacterium. Classification (GTDB taxonomy): domain Bacteria; phylum Bacillota; class Clostridia; order Lachnospirales; family Lachnospiraceae; genus SVFI01. Next base: position 41,792 of record JAFTWX010000020.1, read on the forward strand.
CCTCTCTTCATCTTAAAACTGTATTATTTTAATTTCTTCACATATTTACCGGCGGCTTTTCCGGCTTCGTATCCAACGATATTCAATGCTTTCTGATTGAGATGCACGGAATCGTAATAATACTTTCCGTAGGATTTCACAAAACTTGAAGCCTTCTTGGACACAAGCACAAAATTCTTATTTTTCGCACACAATTTTTTCTGTGCTTTCATAATGGTGCTGTTGCGCCCCGGATGTTTCGCATCATGGGCGATACGGATGACAAACACCTTCTCAACACCGGTCTTTTTCATCTTTTTGTAAATCTTTTTCATCCGGGACATATATGTCGATGCCGAAAGATTTTTCTCCCCGTCGGACTCTCCCTGATACCACACCATGTAAATGTGGCGGATTTTTATATTGTTCTTCTTCAAATACTTCTTCGCCTTTTTGAGTCGGCTCTGAGTCTCCTTCACCAACCCTCTTTTCAGCCAGGTATTGGTCGAAGATCCGCCCCACGCAGCCGTCACACCCACAACCGGCGTCTTTGTCTGCTTGTAATAATTGATACAAAAAGCGGAGACAAGCGTTCCCTTCGTGCTGTACTGAAAATTGGTTTCCAGCCCGTTGTTTCGGTTGGTTCCTTCCCCGAACGGCTCCTTCATCAGGATAAGCTGTTTCGTTTTTGTGGTCGTATCAAATTCATAGGCTGTTCCGTAGTCCGGACGCGGTGCCGTCGACGCATTTCCGCCGGAGCCGCACATATTGCTCTGACCGGCAAAAACAATCAAATCCACCTCTCCGTTGACCTTGACGGTGTATACCGTCTTCTCATTCCTACAGGTCTGTGTCACCGTACAGGTGCCCGGCTTTCCGCCGATCATCTGACCGCTGTTGGACACTGCCACCACATCTCTGTCACTGCTCTCGTAAGTAGCGTCACCCGGGATGATCGTACTCACCATACGCGTCTCGCCCGGAAGCATCTGTATCGTTTCCTTTACATATGTCGTCGTATAGGTCACATCCGTCGGATCGGTCTCTGTTGCCTGCGCCGACACATCAAATGCAGCAGTCGCAGCAAACACTGCACATACAACAAACAACAACTGTATATATTTTCTTATTGTTTTCATAAAAAGCCCCTTTCTGTCATGCTCTCCATTATAATGCATAAAATTAAAAAAGAAAATAAAAAAAGGCAAAAAATGGCATCCTCAGTTAAAATAATGATTTCCTCGCTCCCGTCTGTCGCCGGAAACTATGCAAACGCACTGACCGCATCCGGCTTTTCCGTAGCATTTCCCGTAGACAAAGACAGCGGGCACTTTCTTCCCCTCCGCGCACTTCCGCAACTATCCTACGATCTTTTGCTCCTTCCTGGCGGCGGAGACATCTCTCCTCTCCTTTACGGCGAAAAAAGCAAAAAGAGTCATCCGGCGGATTATGTGACAGACCTGATTCAATTTCAGCTTTTACAGCTGTCCGTCATTCGTCGCATACCGGTACTCGGTATTTGCAAGGGCATGCAGATGATCAATGTCTTTTTCGGCGGAACCCTTCATCCGCATCTGCCCACCGCAGACCTGCACAGTTACAAACGGGGAGACCGGACACATTCCGTCTCCTTTGCATCGGAATTTCCCGCAAGGAGCAAACTGTTCCATGACAGCTCCTCCGCTGAAAAGTTGTTTGACATTTTAAAACCCTACACTGAAGTGAACAGCGCCCACCATCAGGGTGTCCGGCATTTGGGCGACGGACTATGCACCATCCAGCAGAGCGATGATTTTGTACCGGAAACCATTGCACACAGAACTCTTCCCGTCCTCGGATTACAGTGGCATCCGGAACGCCTTCCCGGCTTTCGTGAAAATTCTTTCCCAAGCCTCGTGGAACTACTTTTGCAATCGGCCTGCGTGTGATAAACTGATAACAGAAAGTGCCTGCTTCCTGCAGACACGGAAAGGAGTCGCCATGCCAAAACCGATTGTATTTCATGTAGATGTCAATTCTGCCTTCCTGTCATGGGAAGCTTGCCGGCAGCTGAGTGAAAACCCGGATGCTGCGGATATCCGCCTGACTCCTTCCATCATCGGCGGGCGGCGCGAGCTGCGCCACGGCGTAGTTCTGGCCAAATCCATTCCCGCATCAAAAGCCGGTATAAAAACAGGCGAGCCCATTGTGCACGCCCTGAAAAAATGTCCGAATCTGCAGATTTTCCCGCCGGACTTCTCCGTCTACCGGGTAAAATCCGACGCCTTGATGGAACTTTTGCGTTCCTATGCTCCGTGCGTGCAACAGCTGAGTATCGACGAAGCATTTTGTGACATAACCGGCACCGAAAAACTGTACGGAGACCCTGTTTCCTTTGCCTGCAAGCTAAAGCAGGAAATATTCGATACCCTCGGTTTCACCGTCAACATCGGTATTTCCTCCAATAAGCTTCTCGCAAAAATGGCGTCCGACTTTGAAAAACCGGACAAAGTACATACTCTTTTCCCGGATGAAATTCCCGAAAAAATGTGGCCGCTCCCGGTATCCGACCTTCTTTATGCCGGACGTTCCTCGGTCCAAAAGCTTCACAATCTGGGAATTTTTACCATCGGTGATTTGGCCGCTGCCGACCCGAATGTATTGCAGCAGCATCTGAAATCCCACGGAAAAGAACTCCACAATTATGCCAACGGAATCGACCCTTCGCCGGTAGAATCCGAAACCGATGCCCCGAAAGGATACAGCAACTCCATCACACTTCCTTTCGACTGCACCGACCGGAGCGATGCCAAAGGCATCATGCTTTCTCTCTGTGAGAACATCGGTGCCCGCATAAGAAAAGACAACGCCTTTATCAGTGTTGTATCGGTCACAATTGTCGATGCGGATTTCCGCAAAACTTCCCATCAGACAAGCCTGCCCACCGGGACCAACATCACCGATGTCATATACGAAAACGCATGTGCCCTCTTTGACAATCTGTGGGATTTAAGTCCGATCCGCCTGATCGGCGTTCATACTTCAAAGGCCTCCGACCAGTGCTATACGCAATATTCCCTGTTTGACACGGAAAAAAATGAAAAACTGGAAAAACTGGATATGGCTATCGACTCCATACGGCTGAAATACGGCGACAACGCCATTAAACGGGCGCGTTTTCTCGGAGATGATAAAACGAAACCGACAGAAGACTGATATGTCTCCTGCCGGTTTTTATTATTCTGCCAATATTTTTAATAAATACTCCCACACTCTCTTTACCGATGAAATGCTGAGTCTTTCCTCCGTTGTATGAATATCATACATCTCCGGACCCATAGACACTGCGTCCAGATTTTTAATCTTCTCTGCCAACATACCGCATTCCAGTCCCGCATGAATGGAGATCACCTCCGGTTCACGCTGAAAATGCTCCCGGTAGATGCGCACCATCTTCTCCCGCAAAGGAGAATCCGCGCGGTAACTCCACCCCGGATACTCTCCGCTCTTTGAGCAGCTTCCCTGACTTTCCTTAATCTGTTTTCTCAATTTGGATGCAAGTGCATTTTTAGAATTATCCACACTGCTTCGAATCAAAAAGCCGGCCGAAAGTCTGCCTTCCTGCTCCATCGATACCGTACCGAAATTCAGGGATGTTTCCACAACACCGGAAAGCTCCTTGCTCATTTCCTGCACACCGTTAGGTGCGTCCATAAAAAATGACAGCAAGCGGAAGAAATCTGTTGTCTCAACTGTTTTCTCCACGTCATTTCGTTCCATCTTTTCATAGGAAATCGAAAGCCCCGGATCTGTTTCCTGCCATTCTTCTTTCCAAACCTCTTCCACCGTACGAAGAGCTCCTTCCACTCTCTCTGCCTCTTTCTTGCAAAGGAACACCGCCTCCGCATGGGAAGGAATCACATTGTCTGCCGATCCTCCCTGTAACGAAACAAGACTTATGTCAACCTCTCGTTCCAAAAGATATAACAATTCCATTAAAAGTTTGTTGGCATTGGCACGTCCTTTGTGAATTTCCACACCGGAATGTCCCCCTGTCATACCAGTTAACATAACTTTGTATTTCTCACCCTCGGATTCCACCCAGTCCACCTGCCACTGTCCGGATATATTGACACCGCCGGCGCAGGCAACGGTTAATTCCGTCTCCTTTTCCGAATCAATATTTAAAAGCGTATGCCCTTTCAGGCAGGAAAGGTCAATTGCCGCAGCGCCGTCCATTCCCACTTCTTCATCTACCGTGATAACAACCTCCAGACGCGGATGCGGAATATCGTCGCTGTCAAGTATGGCAAGTGCATAAGCTACCGCAATACCGTCATCACCGCCGAGACTCGTTCCTTCTGCAGAAATATAGTCTCCCTCCACAACGAGATCCAAACCGTCGGTCAGCATATCTTTGCTGCACCCTTCTTCCTTAACCGCAACCATATCCATATGTCCCTGGATAATCACCGGCTCTTTTTCCTCATAGCCCGGTGTCGCTTCTTTTATGATAATGACATTTCCCACTTCATCCTGTTTGTGCCACAAATTTCTCTCTGCTGCAAAATCTACCAGATATGCACTGATTTTATCCGTATGATAAGAACCGTGCGGTATTTGACAGATCTCCTCAAAAAACGTAAACACTTTTGCCGGCTGCAAATTTTCTAACATAAATAACTTCTCCTTGCATTTTTTCATAGTCTTCCCGTTTTTTGGGGCAGACACTCCGTTTTTTATTATATACTAAACGGGCGTTTCAAACAATAAAAAAAGCATCGGATAAACGAATTATCCGATGCCTGTACACTTTTGCAGATTAAGCAAGTTTAGATTTTGCAATTTCAGCTAATGATGTAAATCCTGCTGCATCATTTACTGCCATCTCAGCTAACATCTTTCTGTTGATATCGATTTCAGCTAATTTTAAGCCATACATAAATTTGCTGTAGCTTAATCCGTTTAATCTTGCAGCTGCATTGATACGTGCAATCCATAACTGTCTCATCTGACGTTTTCTTTCTTTACGTCCCTTGTATGATGAAGCTAAAGCACGCATAACGGACTGTTTTGCTACTCTATACTGATTGGATCTTGCTCCTCTGTAACCTTTTGCAAGTTTTAATACTCTGTTATGTTTTTTCTTTGCGTTTAAACCGCCTTTAATTCTAGCCATTTCTTTACATCCTCCTTACATCTTATAAATATGGTGTGATTTTCTTCATATTCTTAACGTTTGATGCGTCTGTCATTGCAGGTTTTCTAAGATTTCTCTTAGTCTTTGCTGACTTCTTTGTTAAGATATGGCGTTTGTAAGCTTTATTTCTTTTTAATTTACCTGTTCCTGTTACTTTGAAACGTTTTGCTGCTGATCTGTTTGTTTTAACCTTTGGCATTTTAAATTCCTCCTATCAAGTTGCTCCAAATCTATTTTAACTCAAATTGCATCAATTTAAGTCAAAAGCATTGTTAGCGTTTTTCCGCTAAAATCATTGTCATACTTCTTCCTTCTACTTTTGCAGGCTTCTCCACAACTGCGATCTCCGCAAGAGCCTCTGCAAAGTCATCGAGGATATGCTTGCTGGATGCCATGTGCGCCATCTCACGTCCTCTGAAACGAAGTGTGACTTTTACCTTATCACCCTTTGTAATGAATTTCTTTGCTGCATTCACTTTTGTGTTCAGGTCATTGGTATCGATATTCGGCGAAAGACGGATCTCTTTGATCTCTATCGTCTTCTGTTTCTTCTTCGCCTCTTTTTCTCTTCTGGCCTGCTCATAACGATATTTTCCGTAATCGACAATTTTGCATACCGGCGGTTTCGCTGTCGGCGCAATCTTTACAAGATCAAGTCCTGCCTCATCCGCAAGCTTCTGCGCATCCCTTGAGGACATGATTCCGAGCTGTTCGCCGTCTTCACCGATCACACGTACCTCTTTGTCTCTGATTTGTTCGTTAATCATTAAATCGCTGATAATGTAACACCTCCATAAAAATTCAAAAAAAAGTGAGTAGTCACAGACTACCCACTTTAAAAATCCAAACATGACAAGAAGGGACTTGCCAAATTGTAGATATGAACACCTGCCAGCCCGTTTGCCGCAGGGTGAGAGTGGATACTCTGCTTTGATCTACGCATATGTAACTCACATGCTCAATTAGAATAACACTTTGAGCATGTGATGTCAAGCTATTTTTCTTTAAAAGTTTCACAAATTGTTTCTTTGCTGCTTCCTGCGCGGTTTCCGCTGATTCTTACCGCCTCCGCATAGCATTTATAATTGTTGTTATAAACGCATTTTTCCGCCTCGCAATCAATGCTGATTGTTTTGCTCGGATGCTCCAGGGCACTGACCATACGGTCCCCTTTCTCCTGACGGAAGGATGCGCAGCATGTGTCTTTTGACTTGTCTGCCTGCTTACCTCCCACAAGAATATCGCCTTTACAGCAAAGCTTTTCTTTGTTGTATGTGCATGTTTCCACGCCGCATTGTAAAACTGCCATATCCGCACCTCCATTTGTTTCATACGTTACATATTTAGTATGAAACAAACAAAGGGCTCTTATGCACAATTTTTATTTTTTCTTTTCGTCTTCCGGAAGCTCTGTGCGGATTTCCTTTGTGCGGATTTCTTTGCAGATTGCATCCACAAACTCCTCGATGCTCTTCTGTCCTTCGTTGCCTTCGTAGCGGCTTCTGACAGATACCATTCCCTGTTCTTCCTCCTGCTGTCCCACAACGAGCATGTATGGTACTTTGGAAAGTCTTGCATCGCGGATCTTGTATCCGATTTTTTCCGAACGGTTATCTACGGTGACATCCACGTTGTTTTTCGCCAGCTCTTTGCGGACTTTTTCTGCGTAATCCGCATATTTCTCGGAAATCGGAAGCACACGTACCTGTTCCGGACAGAGCCATGTCGGGAATTTGCCTGCATATTTTTCAATGAGCCATGCAAGTGTTCTCTCGTAACATCCGAGGGATGTTCTGTGAATGATATACGGACGCTGTTTTTCACCGTTCTGATCGATATAGTACATATCGAATTTCTCGGCAATCGCACAGTCAAGCTGGATAGTAATCATCGTGTCTTCTTTTCCGTAAACATTTTTTGCCTGAATATCGATCTTCGGTCCGTAGAACGCAGCTTCTCCGTCCGCCTCCGTAAACGGAAGATTCTCTTCCTGAAGAATTTTGCGGAGCGCTCCCTGGGTGCTCTCCCAGTAATTCTCATCGCCGAGATATTTTTCTTTATTTTCCGGGTCCCATTTTGAGAGACGATAAGTCACATCGTTCTGAAGACCGAGTGTGTTTAAAATATAAATTGCAAGGTGCAGACAATTCGCAAGCTCCTCCTCTGCCTGATCCGGGCGGATTACATTATGTCCTTCCGAAATCGTAAACTGACGCACGCGTGTCAGACCGTGCATCTCACCGGACTCCTCATTACGGAACAGTGTCGATGTCTCTCCCATACGATATGGTAAATCACGGTAAGATTTCTGCGAATTTTTATATACATAATACTGGAACGGACATGTCATCGGGCGAAGGGCAAATACCTCTTTATCCACTTCCTCGTCACCGAGTACAAACATTCCGTCTTTGTAGTGATCCCAGTGTCCGGAAATCTTGTACAGGTCGCTCTTTGCCATGAGCGGTGTCTTTGTGCGGACATAGCCCCACTCTTTATCTTCCAGGTCTTCAATCCATCTCTGCATTTTCATGATCATCTTCACACCCTTCGGCAGAATGAGCGGAAGTCCCTGTCCAATAACATCCACCGTTGCAAATAATTCCATCTCACGGCCGAGTTTGTTGTGATCGCGCTTTTTGATATCCTCAAGGTGCTCAAGGTAAGCAGCAAGATCTTCTTTGTTATTAAATGCAGTTCCGTAAATACGCTGAAGCTGCGCTTTGTTGGAATCGCCTCTCCAATATGCCATGGAAGAAGAAATCAGCTTGAACGCCTTGATTCCTTTTGTGCGCATCAGATGCGGTCCCGCACAGAGATCCACGAAATCTCCCTGGCTGTAGAAGGAAATAATGCTATCCTCCGGAAGATCCTGAATGAGCTCCACTTTGTACGGCTCGCCTTTCTCTTCCATGTATTTGATTGCCTCTTCTCTCGGAAGAGTAAATTTCTCAAGCTTATTGCCCTCTTTGATAATCTTTTTCATCTCTTTTTCAAGATTATCAAGGTCCTCTCTCGAGAACGGCGCATGCTCAAAATCATAATAATATCCTTCGTCAATGGAAGGTCCGATGGCAAGCTTTGCATCCGGGAACAATCTCTTTACCGCCTCCGCGAGCACATGGGAACATGTGTGGCGCATGGTGCGCAGTCCCTGCTCGTCGTTTCCTGTCAAAATGCTGAGTTCACAGTCCTCTTCAAGCACTGTGCGCAGATCTACCACTTCTCCGTTCACTTCACCGGCACAGGCTGCTCTCGCAAGTCCCTCGCTGATGTCGAGCGCAATATCATACACGCTCATTGCCTGTGCGTATTCTTTTACACTTCCGTCTTTTAATGTAATTTTCATCTGTCTACTCCTTCTTTTTGTCTGTTTTTCTTACTACTTAAAAGATATTACGTCTTCGTCCTCTTCTTCCTCGCATTCACAGCATCCGATGCACTCACACTCATCCTCTGCGCCTACGTTATTATTGTTTCCGTTGTTGCTTCCGATGGTCATTTTCACTCCGTGGGTCCACGGCGCTTTTACAAGTCCGTACAGCACACCGACTGTAAATACAAGCAAAACAATCAACCAAAAATCCAATTTGGTGATGGTCAATTCCCCGTCAAAAAGCTGTTCCTTTTTTTCTTCCAAAAATTCCTTCATTTCTTTGCCTCCTTCTCCTTTTTTGCATCTGTTGCATGACATTTTATTGCAATAAAAAATCCCATGCACATGTATGTGCATGGGACGTAATCTACGCGGTTCCACCCTGCTTGCCTGTGCGCTTACAACGACTTACCAGACCACTCATTGATGATAACGGAATCACCGGACCGGATTAGGGCCACTCAGAGTTAGTTTTCGTCCGTTTCCGTATGAAAGCGCTTTCAGCACAGCCATGGGCCGGCGCTTCTCTCTGGCATATTTTCACGGATTACTCTTCTCTTCCACGTGTTAATTTATATTATGCCCGGAAAAATTAATTTTTTCCACAACATTTTTTATATTTTTTTCCTGATCCGCATGGACACGGATCGTTTGGATAGATTCTTTCCTCTTTTACGATAGTAGTGGATCTCTTCTGCTCTTTGTAAAGCTCTTTGCGCTTTTCTTCATCGAAGATCTTTTCCCACTGCGGAAGACCGTATAACCAATCTGCCTCAGCAGCAACCATGTTTTTGTAAAGAAGCTCTTTGTCAAATTTTAAAGAAACTTCTGTATCCTCTGTCATCTCTTCAATCGGATTCGGCTCTACAAGCGAATCATTGATACCATCCAGGAATCCTGTCATGGTCATAATATCTACATCATATTTTTTTGCAAGATCTCTTACCGGACCTTTTACTTCCTCATCCGGATTTTCAAGAAGCTTTGCATACATCTCTTTTTCCAGGCGGAAATATTTCTGCCATAACTTCTGAAGATCTCCTTTATTTGCTTTTTCAGAATACGCCATACCGCGCCATTTTTCTAATAACTGCATCTTACAATACTCCTTATTCCTTTGCTCTGCTTTGCAAACTGCAAAACACATCTCTAGACAGTATATACTATTTCTGTCTATTTTTCAAAACATTTTTATTTTTTTGTATAATTCACATAAATGATTTCTTCTTCCGACTTGCCGTACTTATCTACGGATATGGTTTTGACTTCGTATTTGCCATCCCGGTTCGGCGTCATTTTCATTGTCGTCTGCACATTTTTCGCATCAGATATATAGTTGACCCACACCTCATCCTGACGATAATCGATTTTCATATACTCGTAATAAGTTGTCGTCGTATCAAACTTTTCATTTGTGATATATTTTTCCAACTGGAAGTCATAATATTTGATTTCCATCTGTTCCGAATTCTCTTCATCGGAAAGTGTCCGGTCCACATCCACATAATTGTTGGTGTACAAATCACGCTCTGTTTTGGACATTCCGGCCACCATAACAAACTGCTTCGCCGTGTCCGCCTCCGAGAACCTCCGGTAAAAGCTGTTGATTAAGACACCTTTTCCGACCTCTGTCAGCGCCGGTCCCAAAACAAATATTGCTACGACGAGAACAACCGCAACCGCCATAATATATTTGTTTCTGTTCTTCTTCTGATGCTTATACCACATCGCTTCTTTTGAGAACGTCTTAGCCTCCGATATACTGGAATTGAGCTGTTCATAATCCACATCGTCCGGGCAGATGGCTTCTTTGAACTGCTGCATAGTCTCATACCGTTCAAAATCATAGACCGATACCGCCTTCATAATGGCCTCACTCTGGAATTTCATGACTCTTGTCTGCATCTGAAGCGGATCCTGTGTCTCCTTCTCCTGATTGACTCTGTCATAATAAACCGGAAGTGGTTCTCCCGTTGCGTAACGGTAAAAAATAGCCGCCACTTCGTATATGTCGGCCGACGGACCTCTTTTTGCCTCCGGAACATACAACTCCACCGGTGAATATGCATCCCGGCGAATTTTAAGATCACCCAGCTGCGGCGCCGCCACATCCTCCATCGGATTCATAATTCCCACAAGAACAGCTTTCCCGTCACCGGTCAGACGGATGTTGTCCGGATAGACCGTTCCGTGAAATACTCCGTGACTGTGAAGCCGTATCAATGTTTCCATCACCGGCAAAAGATACTGCAATAAATCTTCCGGCAAAAACTTGGCACTGTGTCGCTTCCACAATTTCTGCTCCAGTGTCTGACCTTCCACATACTCTTCAATCGTGTACACGGTCTCTCTCTCCTCGAGATACGTCAGCACATTGGCTATTCCTTCCACCGGATATAAACCGATCATCTTTTTCGCTCTGCGGACCATATGCTCCTTCATGCTGTGAAACAGTTCTTCATCCGACAGTCTTTTACACTCCACCTTGTAATCATGGTCCATGTCTCTGTTCAATATCGACTGCGGGAAAAGTTCCCGGATCACAATCACTTTTTTGCGGAATGTATCATACCCTTTGTAAGTGACAGTCAAACCATTGTCTCCGAGTACTTCATCTACCCGGTAGCGCCGGTCCGCCAAAGTCATTCCGGCCTGCAAAAGCTGTTTTGGAATGCTGTTTTTCTTCATATCATTTCTCCGTTTCTATATCATCCATACTGTTATCTGCATTCAAAAATTTTCTTAGCTTTTCTAGTATAGCACCCTCTTACATCATTTTCCATAGTAAGTTGCGTCACGTCTGCCGGAAAATTACGTTTGCTACGCCACATTCACCTTGTCAAAACCACGAAAAAATCTTACAATAGAAAAAAATTTGCCGCAAAAGGCAGAAAGAAGGCTTCACATGTACAGTAAAAAACAACGCATCGCCGCCCTGATCGGTATCATCCTTCTGGTGGCGTTATATATCATCACTCTCATCAGTGCTCTTTTCAGTTTTCCGGGCAGCCAGAAGCTGTTTTTCATCAGCCTGTTTGCAACCATCGCCGTGCCGATTCTCATCTGGCTTTACGTATGGCTCTACGGCAAACTGACCGACAAAAAAACTTTTGCCGATTTCTCCAATCTGAAGGAAGACGAAACTGCCGTTTTTTCGGAAGAGAAACAGGGGAAAGAATAGATTTCGGTTTGACATTTGTTGCTTGGCATTTGTTGCTTGGCATTTATTGCTTGGCATTTGTTGCTTGGCATTTGTTGCTTGGCATTTGTTGCTTGGCGGGGCACCACAGCTTGTTATCTTGCTTCCATGCCCCGGTCATATGGACTTTTCTTGCTTTATGTAAACCATCAGGGCATAGGAGAAAAAAATTTCTCTCTATGCCCCGATTTTTTCGCAAAACGGGGTCCCAGGGAAAACTTTTTTTCCTATATGCCCCTTTTGGTTTACATAATTTGTTTTTCTTCTTGAAAGCGGGGTCTCAGACACCTCTGTCTCTCTCCTGTGCCCCACTTTATATCCCCATCTGCGCCATCTTCTCAAGCACTTCTTCCCTGGTTGTGAAACGGATTGCCGAAAAGCCTTCCTGCTCCGCAGCCCGGCAATTGTCCGCCCTGTCATCCAAAAACAGACACTCTTCCGCCTTCAAATCATACATTTCCAAAAGCTTTTGATAAATCTCACCGTCCGGCTTTACCATCCCGACCCTGTAGGAAAGAATTCCTCCGTCCATGTGGGTGATGAATTTCATTTGGTCCGCACATTCCCGTTCAATTTTGGAAGGATAATTGGAAAGATAATATACCCCGTATCCTTTGGCGCGCAATTCTTCAATCCAAGGTATCGTCTCCTCCCTCTCACGGATGATTCCGCTGAAGTTTTCGTATACTTTGCGGATGTATGGTTCGATTTCCGGATCCTGTGCAACAAACACTTCTAAAAGTTCCTCTTCCGAAACTTTTCCGCCGTCGCCGAGATCCCAAACTTTATTTTCTGCCGTAGCTTTACAAATCCGGTCTACGATTTCATCCGAAAAGCCGAAGCCCTCAAAAAATTCTCTGTAACAAAAATCCACACACACATTTCCGATATCAAATACAATATTTTTAATCATTTTTCTTCTGCCTTTTCTTTTTTTGCTATCCTATCATAACCCTTGTCCGGATGCAACCGAAATACAACTACTTTTTCTCGACAAACCACTACAATCATGTTAAAATATGTAAGTGTAAAATTCTTATATAGGAGGGAAAACAAATGACAACAGATTACTCAAGTATGATGGATCCTGCTGCAGCCGGTGCGATGGCCGGTGCAATGATGATTTATTACATCATTCTCCTTGCTGTCAGCATTCTCAGCATCATCGGTATGTGGAAGATGTTTGCAAAAGCCGGAAAACCGGGTTGGGCAGCTATCGTTCCGTTCTACAACATGTATTGCCTTTTCGAAATCGGATGGGGTAATGGCTGGATGTTCCTTCTCATGTTTGTACCATGTGTAGGCATTGTATTCCAGATCATCCTTTTCTTCAAGCTTGCATCCGCATTCGGACGCGGCGTTGGATTTGGTTTCGGACTTCTGTTCCTGACACCGATTTTCTACATGATTCTCGGTTTTGGTGAAGCAGACTATATCGGACCACAGTAAATATTAACAAGTACATGACGAAAAGAGTCTTTACAAACAGGTGCAACAGCATCTGAAGTAAAGACTCTTTTTTTCTGCTTAATTTATAATCTTCATAATTATTTTAAAAATAAAACACAATTTCAACACACTTTACAGATATACTGAATTCATCAGAAACGAAGTACCCCCTCAACTTCTTTCTGATACGTGTTTCAACTCTTTATATTTTTTCATGAATCCCTCATAAGAAAAAAGAAGCGGTTCCCGGAAGGGAACCGTTTCTTTTTGTTATCGTATATCTTCCATTATTGAATTTAATAAACTGCTTCAATCTTTCCGATGAATTCACGGATTCTCTCGTTGTCGGAATGGAATACTTCATCCGGCGTTCCCTCCTGAACGACCACACCGTTTTCCATGAAAATAATCCGATCGGACAATTCTCTTGCAAACTGCATCTCATGGGTTACGATAATCATCGTCATCTTCTGCGCAGCAAGCTCTTTGATAACCTTAAGCACCTCTCCCGTCAATTCCGGATCCAATGCACTGGTCGGCTCATCGAAAAACAAAATTTTCGGTTGCAACGCCAGAGCTCTCGCAATGGAAACACGCTGCTGCTGTCCGCCTGAAAGCTGATACGGATAAGCTTTTCCTTTTTCCGCAAGACCGAGCTGATCCAAAAGCTTCAATGCCCGTTCCTTTGCCTCTTCCTTCGGAACCTTGCACACCGTCACCGGTGCATCCATAATATTTTTCAGTACATTGTAATGCGGAAACAGGTTAAAGTTCTGAAATACAAGTCCGAAATAGCTGCGTATTTTTTTGAGCACATTTTTACTCATATATACGCTCTTTCCGTTGACACTTTTTGCCGCATGCTCTCCCATATAAATCAATTCGCCGTCATCCATCTGCTCCAGCAGCGTGGCGCAACGCAAAATCGTCGATTTACCGGAACCGGAAGGTCCTATAATGGAAACAACCTCACCTTCCTTCACAGAAAGGGAAAAATCTCTGATAACTTCCAAATCCCCGAAGGATTTTTTCATATGATTGATTTCAAGTAAATTCATGTTCCGCCCCCTATCTGTAATATCCCAACTTCTTCTCGATCAGTTCCATAACAAACGCCACAAGAAGATTGAATATGTAATAGAACAGACCTGCTACCATCAACGGAATTACCGTCGTCTGCGCAGCAGCAATCTGTTTTGCCAGCGTGAACATCTCCGCCACCGTAAGAACAAACGCAAGGGATGTGTCTTTTACAAGGGTGATAACCTCATTGGTCACCGGCGGCAAAATACGTTTGATTACCTGCGGAAGTATAATCCGGAAAAAAGTCTGCGCCTTTGAAAATCCGAGCACCTGCGCTGCCTCATGCTGTCCCACCGGAATCGCCTGGATTCCCGCGCGATAAATCTCAGCAAAATAAGCTGCATAATTGAGCACAAATCCCAGAATTACAGCCACCATACGGTAGCCGGCCCCAAACCGTACTCCGAACACATAATACGGCGCAAAGTACACCACGATAAGCTGCAACATCAGCGGAGTACCTCGCATGATGGATATATATATTTTGGAAATGGTTCTGATCAGTCCGTTTTTGGCCATTCTGCCAAAGGCAATAATCAGTCCCAGCGGCAATGAAAACAACAGTGTCAGGAAAAAAATCTGTCCTGTCACAATCATTCCTTCTGCCAGCTGTTTCAGCATTGTCATAATATCCATAAAAGACACCTTCCGAGTTAATTATTCTGCATCTGCTGTGAGACAAACTACGTCGCTCAGTCCCCACTCTTCTGCAATTTTGGCAAATGTGCCGTCCTCTACCATTTCATATAATGTACTCTGTACCTGATCTCTCAGTGCTTCGTTTCCGAGAAGGAAACCTACACCGTACTGTTCTGTCGATAAGTAATCATCCAAAATAACAAATTTTCCTGCTTCTCTGGATTCCATCTGGTAGTTTGCAACACCGATGTCCATTGCAACTGCGTCTACCGCACCTGCCTCAAGGTCCATAAATGCTGTGTTGTACTCTGCAAACTGGTTAAGAGCAGCAAAGCTTTCTGTCAGAGCTGTATTCTCTTCGCTGTTTAAAGCTGCAAGCGCAGAAGAATCTGCCTGAACAGCAACTGTTTTTCCTGCAAGATCCGCCTGTGATGCGATACCTGCATCTGCTGCCACTACAAATACCTGACTGTTGTCTACATACGGTACAGACCATGTGTAAGCATCTTCACGTCCGTTGATTGTAAAACCGTTCCAAATACAGTCAATGGCGCCGGAAGACAATTCCATATCCTTTGTATCCCAGTTGATCGGCTGTTTTACAAGCTCCCAACCGTTTCTGTTACAAACTTCCTGTGCAAGGGAAAGGTCAAATCCGACATATTCGCCGTTGTCATCCATGTATCCGTACGGCGGGAATTCTGCGTCAAAACCTACGGTAAATGTTGTTCTTTCGCCGCCTTCGGATGTAGCTGCAGCATCCTCGGAAGCTCCGCATCCTGTCAATGTAAATGCTGCCATAGTTACACATAATAATAAAGCCAATAATTTTTTCATTATTCTCCTCCTCTTTTCTGCTTTAGCAGACTAAATCAAATACGATGTAATGTTATCATGTCATTGTTTTTGTGTCAATCGGTCTTTTCACGAGGTCGGATACTTGTCCTCGTAGTCGGAAACCAGTTTTAATATTTCTTTTGCATACTGCGGATATTCGCCTACCAGCTCCTTCACCTGCTGCTGGGCATTTTCCGCATTGCCCGTGTTAAACTCCATCTGCTTGCGAAGCTTCTGTCTTCTGGCAATCAGGGCATGGCGTACCTCCACCATCTCCTTCGGATCCAGAATCGCCTCCACCTGATGCAGCCAGATCACCGGATCATACAAGTGATATTTTCGCAGAAGCGTAACCAATTGTTCCTGCGTAAAACTGAGATCCTTGATTGTTTCCTTAATCCGCGCACGCTCCTCCCGCTCCGCAAGATAGCGTTCCCAAATGGATATCAATTCTTTGGCCGATGTGACGCCGTATTTCATATAAAGATAATCCACCAGGTTTGTGTTATTGACGTAGCGGATTTTTACTTTATTTTGTAACAAAATCACTTTGTTGAGACTGTGGGAAGAACGCTTTCTCTCACTCACTGCCTCCACATATTTCATATACATGGCCGTAAGCGCAATCGCAGCCACAGAAGCCGTCAGAAAATAACCGATGGTCGCATTCATCTCAAGTACAAACTGCATAAACAGAAGCATTCCCATACAGGCAAACAACGCAACGGTACAGATCAGCGCCATACCACGGAGATTTTCCATGGCTGCAGCCGCCTCCTGCTTTCGGAACAGGCAGGCCTGCTTCTCATTTTCAAGGCGCATCATATCGCTTCGGATTGCCTGCTGATACTCCTCCGCCTCCGTCAGTTTCCGAATTCCTTCCTCCGCATTTTCTTCCAATTTTTCCATGCGGATAAAATCTTCGTCTTTCAGACGCTGTTTCTTCTCTTCGTACACATGCTTATCTTTCTCCAAAAGACTGATTGCCTTGGCATATTCCATGAGACTGTTTCTGTCGTCCCCCTGAATGTATTCCAAATCTTCCATATCTTTCAGATACCGGTTGACCGTATTGTACTCTTCCTTGCAGGATTCAATCTGCGCAGACGCATCAGCAATCTGCTCCAGCAGACTGAGCACATAACGCTCTCTGTCCCCTGCGCTCTTCATATCGATCTGATCGATGGAAAGTACATAATCCTCTTCCTCCATCCGAAGTTCCTCATCAATCACCTCATCGATATTTCTGTATTTATTTGGTCTCTTAAACAGTTTTTTCCAAAAACTCATAGTCACTCCAATACCATGCGGCAGAATTCATTTTTAATCTGCGTAGTATCTGCCGGATTTTTATCCCATTGTTGTTGCACTTGTGCTTCCGCTGCTTCAAATGCCTGCTCTGCCTCGACAAACAAATGCCCCATATCTTCCTTCCCGGAAACCCATTCCATATACGCAGCCCGCGGCATCGTAAATCGTTTACACAAAATATATCTTTTCCGCACCTGTTCATCCTCCGCAAACCGGCAACTCTTTTCGAAGCAGTAAGCCGCCGTTTCATAGTGGAACATCTTGGCCGCCACGCACCCGAGCTTATCGTAAATCCGGGCAATCAAATCCACATCCTGCATAACCTCCTCCAATTGAAGAAGATTCCGATATGCCTTCTGCGCTTTGTAATACTCCTTTTCCCTATGGTAGGTATCCGCCTGGCGCATCAACCTCTCCACGACAGGAAGCACTTCATTTTCCCGGATTTGTGCCACAATCTGATTGCGTATCCCCGCATCCGGATAATCCGCATACGATAGAATCATATCACAAAATTCATGCAAAGGACACCCGTTGTCAAGCATCTGTCTCAGCTTATCTGCCAATTCCGGTAGCTCCAGCTCCGACTGCAGGAAATCCGCAATCCCTTCCTCCGGGAACGCATCGTCCAGCAAATCGGTCATATCACAAATACAATAACACAGTTCTTCCAATGTATAAACAGATATCCTGCCCGCCAAAATACGATATGGTTTTTTTGCTTTCTTCCCTACACAGGCGTAAAGTCTACTCATTTGTTTCCTCCGAGCACTACATCATAAGTCATCCCAAGGGGAATTTTCTCATACAAATCCCCAAAACCTTCATCCGATACACAGACAAACATGCGGTCCTGCGACTGCATCTGTGCTGTGAGCGTCATGCGGTAACTGCGGAATTTCCGCTCCGGCAAAGGCTCCAGATGCAGTGTTTCCGTGTATGCACCGCCTCCGCTGATCGGTGTAATCAAAAGATCTATCTCTTTTGCATCTTCCATTAAAAATGTTATCTCCGCCTTGGCATCGTACCAGTTGGTTCCCGCATCCAAAAGCGGACAATATTCTTCCTCTCCCCGGTTGCTCACGGAAATGCCCACGTTGTACCGCAGCATATCCTTTCCGAGAAAAAGAAACTTTTCGGAAACCTCGGACGACCAAATCTTTTCCATGGCACTGTAGCAGGCACCTTTTCCGAACAGATTGTTTCCCGCATAAACCTTCCGGTTCCGGCATAAAATCTTCAAACTCTCCTTGTACCAGTCTCCCTGAAATCCGTCTCCGATCAGATACATACCAGTCACAATTCTGCCTTTTGTGAACTCTTCCACATATGCTTTCAGTCGCAGATCAAGTTCTGCCAGACATCTGTCATGCTCCATGATTGACGGGTAGTGTTTCTTTTTTACAAGTTCCGACACATATTGCTTGTCCACCGTTGTGACCACCGGTCTTGTCTTATGATTCATCTCAACCCGGTAACTGACGAGCGTCTCCCCCGTCAAATCGAGCACACCCGTCTCATATCCGCGCAGACGCTCCGGCTGCTGCACAAGAAATGCATACAGACTGTCTTCATGTTTCTGAAAAGAAATCCGCTCCTTTGGAACAAGTAGTCCTTCGGTCAGAGCATCCGCCTGCTCCCGCATGGCATCCGCATACAATTCCGAAGTGAACATCAGTGCCCGGATATGCACCGGCTCTTCGTATATTTCCTCCAAACGTCCCAACGCCCATGTAAGCGTTCTGCCCAGGAAAAGATTGCACAGCTGCGCAACTGCGTACTCCTGCTTCTCAATAGTCACAGTCTCCTTGTCCGCAAAAAGTTTCCAC
Source organism: Lachnospiraceae bacterium (assembly GCA_017465095.1). Taxonomy (GTDB): domain Bacteria; phylum Bacillota; class Clostridia; order Lachnospirales; family Lachnospiraceae; genus SVFI01. The sequence continues at coordinate 60,673 of JAFTWX010000020.1, forward strand.
AAGTGCTCAACCAGTGTCCCTTCCCCTGCGACCCCTTTTTTGACCGCTTCTTTTCCGCAATACCACTGATTAACTCCCCGACGTTTACAGAGTGCCGTCTCGATATTGCCCTCCTCCTTAAACGCAGGGAACTCCAATGTCTGTGGTTCTTCCCCCGGTCCCGCATAGGAGATTTGCGCATAATATTCATTTATATCATATCCGATTACAACATCCACTTTTTATTCTCCAAACAATAACTCCGCACGAAGAGATTCTTTTTTGTATCTGGTTATAAGCTCCTGTTTTGTTCTGTCATCCCCAAGTGTCTCGCACATGACAATATCATTGAGCAGGCCGAACCGGCTCTCACTCTCCTCCCCCGTCATGTCACTTTTTTCCAAAAATCCGCTCTCCGTGAGTTTCCGTTCACGGCCGCTGTTCTCCATAAAATAGTACTGCAGACGCTGACCGAAGAACAACACAAAATTGTGACAGAAATAGCCGGCACAAATCTCATCCAGCTTTTGCTGCCGATACTGTTCCCCCTGTCCCTCCTGCACATAATGCAGTGTTACAACCGTCCCCGGCGCTGTACGGTATTCCAGATAAGACAACTCCGCATACGGTCGCAGCCACGGTATAAACTCCGTAAAAGGTTTCAGGAACGGTACATACTGTTTTTCGGTCACAAGCTCGTTGACAAGCAAAGTAATCAATTCCTTTTGCCGTTCATCATAACTGTCGGTTTCGGAAGACATATAGTGCAAATAGGCCACCTTACTTACATCGTCCATCTCGCACCCGCTGCAGAGCAGACCTTCCAGCGCACCGAATATCTCCGGCGAAGCAGGCTGCTGTTTTACAAAATACCGGTACGTCATGGCATTGATATACCCCTTGACCACACTGTCGCGTTTTCTGTGGGACACATAATAATCAAACACATCCTCAATTCCTGCCAGATAGGCGTGCGAAAACAGATATGCCTGCAAAATGCGCTCCGCTATACCGGATGCATCCACATCAAAACTGGCCGCTGCCTTCCACACCTCGCGCATCTGCTTCAGCGATCCCTCAAAATACCGACACAAATATACGAGCATATCCTGCGTATACTTGCCGAGGCAGAACGTATAATAAATAATCGCCATCAATTTCCCGTCAAACAACGGATCATTTTCCATCGTTCTTCCGATTAAGCGCGCAAGCACCTTTGCCGACACATTTTCAAATCCGTAGTTATATAAAATATCATATGCCTGCTGATCCTGCTCCAAATAAACAAGATAGCGGACCGCTTCCGCCCGCTCGGCAGATGTCGCATGTTCCGGATTGAAATTTTGTAAAATCGTCTTCATCTCATCGTATTTTTCATGGTCAAAATAAAGACGAAGCAACCGGTTTCCCAGCTCGCTGCGATAAGAATCCTCCATATCCGGATGGGAGGCCAGTTTCTCATAAAGAGGCCAAAGCGCCGGCGAAACCTGCTCCGGATTTCCTCCGATACTCGCCTGATAAAGTGAGTATCCGATGTCCTCCGAATCATGCTCCTCCAGATAAACCGCCGGCCTTTCCGCCGACATCAACTTTATATCCGTCCAATCCGCCTCATCGCTGTAACGGTTTCCCGCTTCATCCTCCAGCACCACTATATATTCGGAAGTATAGCAATCCACATATGCCCGGTTTTTCTCCACCGGATATACGTTTTCTTTTTTCATTTTATCCTGCACAACAATGACACTGACAATGTCTTCTCTTTGTACTTTAATCAGATGACGGAATGCAATGTTTTGCAGTTTGTCCTTCGGAAGGGCATCCCCCTCCTCGGACAGAAAATAGCGGTACAACACCGCCAGATTTTCGCTGACAAGTCCTTTTTCCATCTCTGCCACTGCGAACTGCTTTATATTCTCTCTGTACTGGCGAAACAGCTCCGGTATCTCTTCTCTGTGGCGGACAAGGAGCGCATACAAATACGCTTTTCTTCTCTCATCCAGGTCGCACTGATACGCAAAATACATGAGCACTGCCCGCGGCGGCAAACGATCCTCCCGCGTATCCGCCGACAACATATAATACTCATACAAAGACGTAATCCGCATCTGCTTATGTACGGCAAGCTCATACCAACCGAAGTATTCCCTGCCGCACATACCGCTTCGCACCATAAGAGTGCAAAATGCCTGAAGAAGGGAATCCTCCGGATATATTCCGTAACTTTCTCCGAGGAAACGATACAGCATAGGCGTCATTTCCTTTTTCCGAAGAACCAAATCGGTAACTCGCTCTGCCAGCTGCGGCGTGTAAATACCGTAACGTATTCCGAACCGCAGAACACTGATTTCAAAAGCATCCAGCTTAGCCAGATAGGCCGGGCTCTGGGCATACACCCGGAACACTTCCAAATATAAAATCGGACTTCTGCTTCCCGCCAGATACTGATTTTCATAAAACAGAAGCTGTTTTTCCGGACTTACATTCTGCCGTATCATTTTCATATACAGACAGGCAATAAACACATTCGTTTGGTTAGCATCAAGCAACTTTTCCAGTTGTCCCACAACACTGCGTTGAAATTTTTCATCCGTTTCCAGCAAACTGCGCAAATACAAATAGTAGCCGTACTGAGCCGGTTCCATGTCACTTTGTTTATGGGTTTTTTCCACATGGGAAAGCACCCATTTCGCCTCGCCGGCTCTTTCCTGTTCCAGCATGACATGCATTTGAAACAGTCTGGCCCACAGATTCCGACCGTATCCTGCATTGATTTTTTCCAGCGCTTTCTCCGCATCCTTCAGGTGAGAAACCCGTTGCTTCGGCTGCGTCTCGCATGCGATATAGTGATGCATCAACTGCACGAACAACATTTTCTCTTCCTGTCGCTGCAGTTGCTTGCGGGAAACTTCCGACGGTCTGTTGATGATGACCGGAACCTCCAGACTTCCCCCGTCGTAGTCAAAAAAGATACTGCCCGTATTGCATTCTCCGAAAAGCAGATTTTCATTTACATCAAACAGAACTTTGCACTCATTGTGTTCAAAATCCTTACGGGTCAACACGGTCTTTTGCGGAATCAAAAACTCCGCTCCCGTCCGGACTTTCACACAGTCGTAGCCCCATCCGCCCCTCACAAGGGTAACCGACTCCTGCTGCATACCGGAGATATCTTTCAGCAAAAGTCCCTCTTCCGCTACGCTGTAAGTATTTTTTTGTTTTTTGTGGATGGCAACAAGGAACTCGTCCACATTGTGTTCGTTACCCGCATGCTTTGACAATGCACGGTAAAGGTCATAATACCGGTGATCATGGCCATAAAACAGCAGGCAAAAATATTCCGAATAAAAGAGGTCCACTGCCTCCTCCCAATTCTCTTTGGCCAAATTTGCAAAATGAAACAGATTGCGGACTTCTCCCATCGATGTCTCCGCAAGAGGCTGTCGCACGGAAACACGGAACGGAATACGGTATTCTCCCGTCTCGGACAAAACACAAATCTCGCCCTTGACCACACTTCCCACATCGAGACCGGAAGCGTCAAAACGATATGTAAAAACTCCTTCTTTTCCGATAAAGTCACTGATGCGACACTGCATACGATAATGGTTGGAATAGAAAAAAACATGTAGTTCCTGCTGTTCCCGGGAGCGCACCCTGATTTCTCCGTCCACAACCTCGTCCGCGCACACGGAAATATCGATTCTGCTCTCCGAAACCTCAAGCATATTGTCCTCCGGATACATATCTTCCGAAGTCAAATATCTCTCAATCCGATACACCTGTTTCACCTCACTTTCCAAACAAAAACTCTTTCTGTAAGTATACCATTTTTCCGATTCATGTGGTATACTTTTCTATAATTATAAATCTCTGTTTTGTAAGAAAGGGAATTCACTATGCATATAAATGAATCTGCAGAAAACTATCTCGAAACTATACTGCTGCTAAGCCGCAAACTGCCGGTCGTGCGCTCGGTCGATATCGCAACCGAACTGAATTTTAAAAAATCCAGCATCAGCATTGCCATGAAAAATCTTCGCGAGAAAAATTACATCACAGTCACCGATGCCGGATTTATTTATCTGACCGATTCCGGAAAAGAAATCGCCGAAATGGTATTTGAGCGCCACGAAGTGCTCTCCGGATGGCTGATGAAAATCGGCGTTCCGGAAGAGATTGCAACGGAAGATGCCTGCAAGATTGAACACATCATCAGCAAAGAGAGTTTCCAGGCCATCAAAAATCAGCTGTAACTATTCCGCAATTCTCGTAACTCCCACATAAATGTTGGATATTTCATACCATGTGGGATAATCCACAATTCCCGTCTGCGGAAGACGGAATATCCTTTGAAAAGTACGGACAGCTTCGGCTGTCCGTTGTCCGTATACCCCATCCGCTGTCACGGTCGGAATCGCCGGATAATTCTGCGCAATACGGTTCAGCTGGTTTTGAAGCTGTCGCACTTTGTCGCCTGCTGCCCCGATATCCAAATTGTATCCCGGCCAGGACGCCGGAATCCCGGCAATCGCTTCCGTCGTATTAATATACATGTCATTTCCGAAGTAATATCTTATAATCTCAATCGCCGAATACCCCTCCTGTGCCAGATACTGGCTCCCCCACTGTTTCAGTCCGTCACAATTGGTTCTTCTGCCGTCACAATAGCCTGCAAAAATCGGTTGTTTCACTCCCGGTCTGGATAAATAATTAGCAAAAATGCTGTCCACAATCCGATCGGTATTTTCATACGTATTGCGCCCGTAAATCCATTTCTGGTCAAACGCCGTGGAGCTTGTAATCGTAAAATCATATCCTTTTCCCCGATACCACTCCGTAAATACACGATTGAGCGTCACCGACAATATACAAAGTGTGTTGGCATAAATCGCCGCCTCATCCCACGTAGCGTAGATTTCCGAAGAAACCACATTTTTGATGTAATCCTTATATTTTACGTAATAATTTTGTGCCGAAGCATCCGAAGGAACTCCGTCGTGAACAATGACATACTCCGGAATGACCACCCGCGACAAAACAATCTCTCCCGTCTCTGTCATCGGTTTAATTTCCGCCTCCGGAATTTTCGGCGGATAGTCGCCGTACAACGTATGCTCCGGAATATCAATATCTTCCTCCGGGGCAGTCTCGATTTCCACCGGTGTCATAACGATATTCTGCACGGAAGTACGTTCTGCCAGAATTTCACTTCCCGTTATAAACACCGGTTCATAGCCGGGTGCTTCCACCGATATATTGTACTCGGAATAGGGCTGTATCTCCGACGGCTCCAGACTCAGATCGATGGCCGGCGCCGGAAGCTCCACATTTTCCGTCTCCCCGCTTTCATTGGTAACAAGTTCCTCCAAAATCCGGTCCGGTTCTCTGGTATAGGAAATCCGGATTCTTGCATCCTCCACCGGAAGCAGCCCAATGGAGCTTGTCACCTGAATCCCTAAAAGTCCCCGGTCAATCAGATCGTCAAGCTGTGCCTGTCTCATATTATTTTCGGGCATAAAAAAACCTCTGCATTTTTTTACATCATATGCAGAGGCTTTTATTTATGTTCTCTTCCGGATTACTCCAGATTCAATTTGTTTTTCATAATATAATGTGTAATAAAGTAGAATCCCGTAGTCAACAATCCTGAAATAAGCATTAAAATCAACAGAAATACAATCATAAAATTATCCGCTTCCATGGACGTCTCCATTACATACGGATCAATGAACATTGTAACAAACATCATTCCGTAAGAAGAAACCGTCTGGATTAGCATATAGATACCGATATAAACACCGATAGCCCCGAGCACCTTCTGTTTTTTGAACATCTGTCCGATACTGATAGATGCATATCCCATAAAAACATTTGATAACTGACCTACAATTATAGCAAGTATGTATAAAACAACAATCACCACCGCTCTGCCGTCAAAATCCATCATTGCAAATGCCTCTGACATTTCACGCCAAAATTCGCCCCGTTCCTCTCCCGGAATCGCCGCAAACACAAGTCCGAAAATCGAACCCACCATAACGACTGTACTGATTACCATCCAGATTGTTGCTACAAAGGTCTTGGACCAAATAAGCTGGTGCGCCGTAACCGGCAACGTATGCATCAGATATCCCTGATCCGTGTACAGATTTCTGTAAAAACGGATGTAGAAATAAAATGTTACCACCATGGAAAGAGCCGCAATACTCGCAATGAAAAACATCATGTAAACTACAACCGTCACCGCAATAAATTCATTTTTGTCCATGGCATTCCAAGTCTCGTTATTCAGGAAAAAGGTTCCGATTAATGTCAGTCCGATTACGATCAGATTCATAATTCCGACCAGTCTCCAACTGTCTTTCCACTCATGTACAAACAATTTCTTTAACATGCGAACACCTCCCTGAAATAAGCATCCACGGTCTTGCCGTGTTTCTCCCTGATATCGTCCACCGGCATCTGCAGAACAATCTGTCCCTGTTTGATAAACACCACATCATCAAGAATATTCTCAATATCCGAAATCAGATGAGTACAGATAATCACCGAAGCTTCCGGATTGTAGTTGCTGATAATCGTGCGGATAATATAATCACGCGCTGCAGGGTCTACACCTGCAATCGGCTCATCCAAAATGAAGAGCTCTGCTCTTCTGCTCATGACAAGAATCAGCTGCACCTTCTCCTTGGTTCCTTTCGAGAGTGTCTTCATTCTCGCCTTCGTTTCAATACCGAGCGACGCAAGCATATCTTTTGCTCTCTCAGGATCAAAATCCTCATAAAAATCTTCAAAGAACGCAAGCATGTCAGCCACGGTTCTCTGCGCTTCCAGATATGTTCTCTCCGGAAGATAAGAAACTACTTTCTTTGTCTCCACACCCGGTTCGTTTCCGTTGACAAGAACCGCACCTTCCGTCGGTCTGAGCAGACCGTTAATCATTTTAATCAAGGTGGTCTTACCGCTTCCGTTCGGTCCGAGCAATCCTACGATATGCCCCTTTTCAATCGTCAGATTCAGACCTGCAACAGCCGGAACACCGTTGGTATAGCATTTGGTCAACCCTACACATTCCACTAATGCACTCATTATTTTTCCTCCTTACACACTGACTTCGCCAGATTCATCGTCTGCTCCGGACTGAAGCCGATTTCCCTCATTTTACTGAAAAACTGCTCTATTTCCTGTTTTGCAATTGTTTCCTTAATCTCTGTGATCATATTCTCATCCTCCGTCACAATTCTTCCGCTTGTACGCATCGTTGTAATCAATCCGCTTCGCTCCAGCTCCATAAACGCCTTCTGCATCGTATTCGGATTCACACCTGCTTCCGCCGCCAGATCCCTTACGCTCGGAAGCTTCGTTCCGACCGGATAAAACCCGGATATAATGCGCAACTGGATTTTCTCGACAATCTGAGAATAAATCGGTCTGTCATTACTCATTTCCCAAGCCATTACCTTCTCTCCTTTCTATATGATATGTCCCCCGGCAATATGCCTTTGTATTACTGTACTACTCTTTTAATACAATAATACAGCTTTTTTTCTATTTGTCAACACCTAAATTAAAAAAAGCGAAAAAAACATAAAACGGTTCTTTTCGCTTTTCTCTGTTACTTATTCAATTCCGCCGAAACCTAGCAGATCACTTTAATCCAGCCTTCCGGAGCCTCGATGCGTCCCATCTGGATACCGGTCAGTGTATCATAAAGCTTCTGTGTAATCGGTCCCATCTTTTCCATACCGCTCGGGAAGCAGATTTCTTCTCCGTGATTTACAATCTTTCCTACCGGAGAGATAACTGCTGCCGTACCGCAAAGTCCGCACTCAGCAAAATCCTTCACTTCATCGATATAGACTTCTCTCTCCTCCACCTCAAGTCCGAGATACTCTTTTGCAACATACATAAGAGAACGGCGGGTAATAGAAGGAAGAATACTGTCTGACTTCGGAGTTACCACCTTATTGTCTTTTGTTACAAACAGGAAGTTAGCTCCGCCTGTCTCCTCGACTTTCGTTCTTGTCGATGCATCCAAATACATATTTTCATCGTAACCTTCTTCGTGGGCAGTTACAATTGCATGCAGACTCATTGCATAGTTAAGTCCCGCTTTAATATGACCGGTACCGCATGGAGCTGCACGGTCAAAATCACTGACTTTCAATGTCAACGGCTTCACACCGCCCTTAAAGTACGGACCAACCGGTGTTGCAAACACGCGGAACTGATACTCATCCGCCGGCTTCACACCGATAACCGGATTGCTTCCGAACATATACGGTCTCAGATACAAAGATGCGCCGGAACCATACGGCGGTACATATGACGCATTGGCTTCCACCGTCTTTACAACCGCTTCTACAAATTTATCTTCCGGGTACACCGGCATCTCAAGTCTGCGGGCAGAATCTGCCATTCTTGATGCGTTGAGATCCGGACGGAATACTACGATATGTCCGTCCTCTGTAGTGTATGCCTTCATTCCTTCGAAAATCGTCTGTGCGTACTGGAGAACTCCCGCACATTCGCTGATCACGACAGTTGCGTCCTCCGTCAAAGCACCTTCATCCCATGCTCCGTCTTTATAATTTGAAACAAATCTCATATCCGTCTGTATGTATCCGAATCCGAGATTTGACCAGTCAATATTTTTCTTTTCCATGTCTTCGCTTCCTTTCGTGATCCTGTCAGGATTTTTTCACCTTTTCTATACAAGCAACAGTTTACCACCGCCGTTTTTATACTGTCAATATATCATTTTTTCATATAGAACATAGCGGCAAATTATGGTATACTCTCTACATATGGAAAATTTACATCAAAGGATGGAATCAAATGAAAGTTCTTTATGACAAAATCAAAGATATATTATTGAGAGACACGGAGAAAGAAGGCGAATCCAATGACCTTTCCGTTCTTCTGCGCCTTCTGTCCATCATCTGTATCGTACACTATTTCGCCATGATATTCCCTCTGGCTTCCACCGGGAATATCCTGATGACGCTCTTTCTTATTTTTTCCATCGGAATCTTCCTCGGCGTCATCATTTTTACCTATGAGAACCGGACCAACTCAGCTGTCTGGCTGTTCAACGGTTTGGTTATGCTGATTTGCGGACTGCTCTCTTTCTTTGTGGGCTGGGAATACTTTTTTATCATAACCGCATTCTCATCGATTTTGCTCACATTTTTCTCTATCAAAATACCAATTAACCACAAACTGATTTACTCGGTTGCTACGGGCTTCCTCCTTGTACTCTACTGTATCGGATATCATTTTATTCCGCTTCATACCGCGCCGCCGCTTGCCATTGAAATTTTGCTGACCTTGCTGAATATCAGCTTGTCGTTCTGCCTCTTTACGATGATTGCATATGCATTCTATACCAAGTTTATGAAGTCTGAGGAAAAGATTGTGCAATACAACCAGCGATTGGAGCAGTTGGTAAACACCGATGCATTGACTACACTTTGGAACCGACGTGCCATGAATGAGCACCTGTCCATACTCATTAACAACCACAATAAATATCAGACAGACTTTTCCCTTGCCATTCTGGACATCGACTTCTTCAAGAAGGTAAACGATGAATACGGCCACGGTATGGGAGACTTCGTACTGAAATCCCTTTCTTATATGCTCAAAACGTATATGGAGGGCAAAGGACATGTTGCCAGATGGGGTGGCGAGGAATTTCTTCTCACTTTCGAAAACATGGATTATGAAAAAGCTATCAAAGCTTTGGAAGAACTCCGCGCCCGCATTGAAGTACAGGAATTTTCCTTCAAGGATGTCACCCTGCATCTTACCATTACCGCCGGCATCGAAGAATATCATGCAGGCAAAGGCCTTGACCAGACGCTGACTCTGGCCGACGAAAAACTTTACAGCGGCAAGACATCCGGTCGAAACCGGATTATCAGTTCTTATTCTGAATAATACGATTGCATTTAAAAATCAGCACCTGCAGGCTCAGGTGCTGATTTCTTTTTACTGTTTCACTTTTTCGTATGTTGTAAAACGATATTCAATATCGAAGTAAGTCTGTTCCTCACTCTCCACGGTCATCTCCCATTCCGGCATTTCATCCAAATTCGGGAAAAACGTGTCCGCTTCATAGGCGTGATCGATTCTTGTCACATAAGCTGTATCACAGTAAGGAAGAAATTGTTTGTACACGCTGGCACCGCCGATGCAATATACTTCATCGCCGTGCTTTGCACTTTCTTCTATGGCCTCCTCCACGCTGTGAACCACAATTGCGCCTTTCACGGAATAATTCGGGTCCGATGTGAGCACGATGTTGGTGCGCCCGGAAAGGGGCTGTCCCTGCGGAAAGCTTTCCAGCGTTTTCCGGCCCATGATAATTACCTTTCCCATAGTCTCATTTCTGAAAAACTTCATATCATTGGGAATGTGAACCAGAAGCGCATTTTTTCTTCCGATTCCCCAGTTTTTATCTACTGCAACTATAAGTTTCATGTCTGCCTCCGTATCATTTCATTTTAAATCGCAATCGGGATATCGTTAATCTGCGGATGTGTTTCATAGCCCTCCAGACTGACATCCTGCCTTGTAAATTGATAAAAATCCTTAATTTCCGGATTCAGCGTAAACTTCGGCGCCGGAAGCGGTTCTCTCTCTATCAGTTCCCTGATAATCGGAATATGTCTGTCATAAATATGCGCATCGGCGATAACATGAACAAGCTCTCCGACCTGCATATCACACACCTGTGCCAGCATATGCACAAGCACCGCATACTGGACCACATTCCAGTTGTTCGCTGCCAAAACATCCTGGGAGCGCTGATTTAAAATCGCATTCAGGCGAAGCTTTTCTTCCCCTTTCTGCTGCGTTACATTGAACGTCATACTGTAGGCACACGGATACAGATTCATCTCATGCAGATCCTGATGTACGTATATATTGGTCATAATACGACGGCTGAACGGATTGTTTTTCAGGTCATAAATCACCCGGTCTACCTGGTCCATCATGCCCTCCTTGTAATGATGCTTGACTCCCATCTGGTAACCGTAAGCCTTTCCGATGGAACCGTTCTCATCTGCCCATTCATCCCAGATGTGGCTGTGCAGATCATTGATATTGTTTGACTTCTGCTGCCAAATCCAAAGCATTTCATCAGTCGCACTCTTCAGTGCAGTCCGGCGAAGTGTCAAAATCGGAAACTCCTTGGAAAGGTCGTATCGGTTCACGACACCGAATTTTTTGATGGTGTAAGCACTCGCTCCGTCCTCCCAGTGCGGTCTGACCTTCTCGCCCTCCGTACTGGTACCGTTTTCCAGTATATCCTTACACATATTGATAAAAATCTGATCTGCCATACTCATGGCTCATAGTCCTCTCTTTCTTGTTATCTGTCCCACTTATCGCACAGCGCATTAATCTGGTCTGCAAATTTGGCAAGATCCTTGTTTGCACCGCCTTCGTTGCGCTGAATAACCGCCATAAGTCTGTGACCGGCGTCAAGCAGCCTGTGGAAAATATCGCTGGCCACTTTTTTCTTCTTGACTGCAACACCCTGGGCATCGTAGGTAATCGTGTTGGTCACCATATCAAACTCGGCACCGCTGTACGGCGCATACGTCTCATATCCGTACTCATGATGCAGACACTGTGCAAAAGAAGAACACACCGTATCTTCTCCGTGAACGATAAATACACGCTCCGGTTTCTTCTCAAATCCGTTGATCCATCCGATGAGTCCGTTCTTGTCCGCATGACCGGAAAGTCCGGTCAGTTTGGCAATCTTTGCACGCACCTGAATCGGCTCACCGAACAGTTTTACCTCATCCACGCCTTCCACAATAATACGTCCCAGCGTTCCGACCGCCTGATATCCTACGAAAAGTATCGTACACTCCGGACGCCAGAGATTGTGCTTTAAGTGGTGACGGATACGTCCGGCCTCGCACATGCCCGAAGCCGAAAGAATAACCTTCGGCGTATCGTCAAAGTTGATTGCCTTGGATTCATCACTCGTAATGGAAAGACGAAGCCCCGGGAAACTGATTGGATTGATTCCCTGATTGACAAGCTCCATCGCTTCCTCGTCAAAGCAGTTGTATATGTTTTTGTGGAAAATACCTGTCGCCTCCACAGCCAGCGGGCTGTCAACGTAAACCGGGAAATCCGGATGACCTTCCACCAATTTATCCATCTTAATCTTACGCAGGAAATAAAGCATTTCCTGGGTACGACCTACCGCAAAGGAAGGAATGACCACATTACCGCCCTTGTCAAAAGTCTCCTTGAGTATCTGTGTCAGCTCTGTCACATAATCCGGTCTCTCCGTGGAATGAATACGGTCACCGTAGGTGGATTCCATGACCACGTAATCCGCTTCCTTCGTCAGCTGCGGATCCCGAATGAGAGGCTGTTCCACATTTCCGATATCACCGGAAAATACAATCTTCTTGGAAACTTTATCCTCGGTAATCCACACTTCGATACTGGCCGAACCGAGCAGATGACCGATGTCCGTAAATCGAATCTCAATACCTTCACAGAGCGTAACCATCTGATCATAATGGCACGGCACAAAACGTTTGATCGTACCGTCCGCATCCTCCATGGTGTAGAGCGGTTCCACCGGCGCATGAGATGCACTTCTCTTTGCCTTACGGTTTTTCCACTCCGCCTCCTGCATCTGGATGTGGGCACAGTCACGGAGCATAATACTGCACAGATCCGCCGTCGCATCCGTTGAAAAAATCTGTCCGCGGAATCCTCTCGCATACAGCAGCGGCAACATTCCGGAATGATCTACATGCGCGTGGGTCAACAACACATAATCAATCATCGACTCATGCACCGGGATGTCCACGTTTTCAAACACATTGACTCCCTGCTCCATTCCGTAGTCCACGAGAATATGCTTTCCGCACGCCTCGATGTAGTGACAACTACCCGTAACCTCATGATCCGCCCCAATAAACTTCAGCCTCATACACAGTCCTCCTATTTTTTATTTTAAACAGACAATTCTTAATAGCGCCAGAAGAATCAAATGCACCGGATAAAACAAATAATAAAAATATTTGCTTCCCTTTCCCCTGCTTCCGTCATAAAACTTCAAAAGAAGAAACGCCGGAAAACACCATACCTCATGAAGCAGGCACAAATACCCGCACACACATGCCAATACCCTCTGCTCCCTGAGTTCGTAAAGAATCAAAATCAAAAGTACACCGCTCACATCATAATCCGTACGGCCGAAATATGCAGCCACCGGACACAAAACCGCCAAAATCATAAGCGCCGTAAACTTCAGCCACCGGTGCTCCGCCCCGTGAAGCGCAGATTGTTTCGCCCCGTGCACGGCCATCACTGCAAGCAGCCCCAAAAACAAAGTAAAAAATACATTCTGCGATGTCAAATCCCACACGCTGTCATGAAACGCCAGATCGAACGGAACCTCCGAAAGAAGAGAAAACAAAAACAATCGAAACAAATACTTTCCCCTGCTCCGGGTATGAAAAAAACCTTCCACAAGCAGGAAACAGAAAATCGGAAACGCCGTCCTGCCGATAATCCGCAACAACCGATATATCGTATCCGCCCCGGCGAACGCAGCACTTCCGTCATACATGCTCGTATAAATGAAGAAAAATGCCGCTCCGAGATGATCAATCAACATGGTGACCACTGCAATTTTTTTAAGTAATGCTCCGTTCATCTTTCCTATCATCCCAATTTTATACTCTCTATATCTATTTTATCACAAAACAGAAAAATAACAATTAGGACTGTCTTTGTTCGGCTAACATTTTGAACAAAATTTTTTTTGTATTTTCTACAACTTTTTTTCAATTTACTATACAAATCTCCCAACTATTTTGTTATACTTAATATAGTGTATTTTTATAAACCAAGAAAGGATCTCAGATTATGAAGAAAATAAACGAATTTGCAAATTTCGATGTGTTGGGAAGCTACATTTCCGACTGGTCACTTGTCACAGGCTTTGCAGCTACGATTACCGACTTTGACGATTCCGTTCTCATGGGCGATTTTGACCGCAATGAATATACTGTCTGCTCCGTAGACGACTCACTTTCTCTTCTTTCCATCGGGGAGACCGTAGTTGCCCAGATTACATTCGGAGTACCGGCCCAGTACGCAGGTGCGTCTGCTCAGGACGAAACAGTAAAAAATGCATTCAAGCAGCTTCAGAACATTTTGTCTACTGCTTTGAACTGCCAGTACCAGACATCAGAAAACACTGCTGAAATCAACAAGTACAAAGAAGAATTACATACCTTCCGCAATCTTGTTGACCAGATGCTTGAAAAATCACACGCATTGGACAAGATTGAGTCAAAGCAGCGTATGCTCGCACTTAACGCTTCCATCGAAGCTGCACGTGCAGGAGAAGCCGGAAAAGGATTCGCCGTTGTTGCTGACGAAGTAGGTAAGCTTGCAAGCGTATCCGGAGAGATCAACCACTCCATCAAAGAGACCATGAATGAGATTTCCGATCGTGTAGATGCTCTGACAGCAGCTCCGACCGAATTAAAATTATAATCTGAATACTCCATAAACAAAGAGCCGGAATGTTCCGGCTCTTTTCTATTTTCCTTTATGATGCCACTTTTCTTTTAATTCTTTTCTTCCCGTGACATTTGTTTTTTCAAAAATATGTGTAACATGCTTTTTGACCGTAGTCTCGGCGATAAAAAGTTCCTCTGCAATCTGTCGGTTGGTAAACCCTCTGTATATGAGCCACGCCACTTCTTTTTCCCGTTCCGACAAACCATCGTCATCAACCATCCGATAAAAACGTTCCGCCGTTTCCGCCATATCTATATCTGCACAGCCTGTATCCGGCTCATGCGGCTCCGCCGGCTGTTTCTCCTCCGGTATCCATGTCCCACGCGCCCAGCATACACAAAATACAACTACCGGAACAAGCAGAAGCAGAATCTCCAACATGGCCATCCGCCGCTCTGCTCTGCCGACTATCAGCTGCACATGAAGCATCAACAGCCCTGCAACAGACAGGATATACACCAATCCGAGAAGCAAGAACAATAATTTTTTCTTCACCCTTTATTCTGCCTCCATGTAATCGATGATTCTGCGCTTCACTTCAATATGTATCGGCAAAAGAAGCATTTCAAAAATCGCTGCATATAAAATCACAATCAAAGCAACCGCAATATTCGCTCCCACAATTTCCGGAGTCGAAAGCTGCCCCAGCACAAAAATGGTTGGAAAAACAGTCAATATAATACCCGCATACAAAATCTGCTTTTGAAGAAGTTCTACCGCATCCAGGGTTCTTTTCAAATCTGCCAGACTGCATTTGTACTTTTTAGAAAGCAGCTTAAATCCCCGCACAAAATCCTTCCACATTCCGTTTCTGAGCAAAATAGGAAATGCAAGTATCACAATACTGATTAAGGAAGGAAAATCAAGCACCATGGTAAGAATCGAACCCACTCCGAAATTTCCGGAGCACATCAGTGCAGTCAATAAAATCGTCACAATAATCGCTGCTATTTCAATAATCATATTTTTTACCTCCGCCTTTGTTTTTTGGATATCC
Organism: Lachnospiraceae bacterium; assembly: GCA_017465095.1. Taxonomy (GTDB): domain Bacteria; phylum Bacillota; class Clostridia; order Lachnospirales; family Lachnospiraceae; genus SVFI01. The sequence goes on from JAFTWX010000020.1 coordinate 76,232, forward strand.
ATATATCAGATATACCATTTCCGGAGGCAGAAATCCATACTACTTTTCCGTCACATGGTAGTATTTTTGCAATTCTGCAACTGCATCCTCGTAAGAAGCGAACCTTTCGTCTCCTCTTCTGTCCTGCAATTCATAATTTTCGGAAATATACGCACCCAGGACTTTGTTGAATTTCGGCAAACCGTTGATGTTCAGATGGTTGTCATCTGCAAAATCCGTCGCAAAATCAAGCCCCATCTCATCGTACAGCACGTTGAAATCCACGTAATCCACATGGCCGTGGTTCTTTTCTTCCAAATATTTTTCCAGTGTATTAAATACTTTTTTGTCATCCTCAATCATAATATAAGGAGCATTGATGAGCAAAACCGGAATATCCTTCTCCTTTGCCAGCGCAAGGATTTTCTCAAAATACTCCATCGTTTTCGGCTCAATCTCCATGGTCTCCGTCACATGATCAAGTTCCGGCCGCTGCTTGGCCGCCGTCTCCGTCACCGGATGTGCCCCTTTATATCCTTCCCCGACCACCAGACTGCGGTCAAAGTCTTCCGCCTTCAAATCCACATAACGGCTGTGATACGCAGGGAACTCCACCATATGACGTAGCAGATCCCCCTTCGTCTCCTCGCTGAGACTCTCTTTGATCGCATAATATTTGTTGGCAGAAAGACGCATCCCGTATGTCGTTTTCACAAGCTTACTTTCCTTGGAATACGGGAACGCCTCCACAAGACGGTACACATCGAGAACAATCAGCTCCGGCGTCTGGTACGCAAGCGCTTCCTTCAGATAATAGTACGTATTCCACATGGGCTGCATACTTGCACACAAATCATAGGAAGCAATTCCGTACTGCTCATACAAAAGTGCCGGACTCACGTTGACAAACGCGTGGGAAGATCCGAGCACAAGCACATCTACCGTATCTTCCTCCAGATCGTAAAAATGTTCCATCTGCGTGATTCCGTCGGTATATTTAAAAGCCACCACATCATTCAGTTTCCACAGTATTATCGAGAGAAGAATCAAAAACCCGACAATTTTACCTATCTTTTTTTTCATATCGTTTCCTTCTAAAATTGGAAATAAATAAATTCTGTCGCATTGTAGGCCGGGCCGTAGACGCCAAACAAAAAGATGGCAGCAGCCAGAAACAGATAAACACCCCATCTCAGCCACAATGCTTTCGTATTCAAATACTCATACAGCAGCATTCCCTTGTAGTAGCGAACCATATCCACCAAAAGCAAAATGGCGAGGGAAATAAGTGCAATCCAAAACTCCGGCGCCGAAAGCCCCGGCGCAAGTCTCGCCGCATCCGACCACACGGACAGATCAAATCCGCCAAACATGCACTTTATATAATGTAAGCTTTCTCCCAGCGAACCGCAGCGGAAGAAAATCCACGCAAAATCCACCAACACAAATGTAATCAGCCCCTGCACACAGCGATGCCAAAAGCTGTCCGTCCGCACCTTACACGCAGCCACGATTTTTTCCCGCGCCGGCTTCGTCAGTTCTCCGACCACCTGGTACAGACCGTGAAGTCCGCCCCACACGACAAAACTGAAGCTGGCACCATGCCAGAGACCGCTCACAAGAAATGTGATCATGAGATTCAGATACTTACGCCATTTTCCCTTCCGGTTTCCGCCCAGCGGAATGTACAGATAATCACGGAACCATGTACTGAGGGAAATGTGCCATCTGCGCCAAAACTCCTTGATACTCGTGGCAAAATACGGCGTATTAAAGTTTTCCATCAGCTCAAAGCCCATGACCTTGGCACAACCGACCGCAATCATGGAATAACTGCCGAAATCACAGTATATCTGAAACGCAAACAAAACCGCCGACAAAATGAGCACGCCCGCGTCATAGGCCCCATAATTTCCGAACACCGTATCTACCGTAATCGCAAGCCTGTCCGCCACGACCATTTTCATGAAATAGCCCCAGAGCATAATCGCCGCACCGCCTGTAATATTGTCATAATTCCAAAGGCGGAACGTGTGCACCTGCTGCACCTGCTTCATCAGCTTTGTGGACCGCTCAATCGGTCCCGCCACAAGCTGCGGAAAGAAAGACACGAACAGCGCATATTTCAGCAGATTCTTTTCCGGTGCAATCTCTTTCCGGTACACGTCCATCGTGTAACTGAGTGCCTGAAACGTATAAAAAGAAATTCCCACCGGCAACAACACGTCAAACGGCTTCTCTATCATTTCGATGCCGAGACGCCCAAGCACCCGGTTCAAATTCATAAGCGCAAAATCAAAATATTTAAAAAAGAACAAAATGCCGAGATTGGTTACAAAACTCCCGGCCACAATCCAATTTTTCGTGCGTTTTTCTTTCCGGGTATCCCGGATTGCTCCGGCTTTTCCCAGCAAAACACCGCTCAGATACGTAATCACCGTCGAGAGTGCAATCAACACCGCATACTTCGGGTTCCAACTCATATAAAAATAATAACTGGCAACCAAAAGCCAGATATAACGAATCTTCCGTGGTACAAAAAAATAAACCAGCAGTACGATCGGGAAGAAAATCAGAAAATCTACGGAATTGAAAACCATATTTTTCCTCCTGCCTGTATCAAATACTATATAGATTGTATTTTATGGACATGCTTCTGTCAAACAAAAAAAGACATCCATCGGATGTCTTTTTTCATGTTATCTGAGAGCGCGAGACGGGGATCGAACCCGCGACCCCCTCCTTGGCAAGGAGGTGCTCCACCGCTGAGCCACTCGCGCATATTTGCCACGCTTTTCAGCGGGCAAAACTAACTATACTATACACACATTAATTTGTCAATTCTTTTTTTAATTTTCTGTTGTCTCCAGCGAATTTGAAAGTTTCACGCGGTAAATTCTTCGTAAAGACTCGTTGATACGCTCTTCCGTTATGGTTCCTGCATTGACCGCATCCAGAATTCCGTTGTATGATTTCATGAAATTTTTTGGGCAAAGAATCATGTCTGCCCCCGCTTCAATGGCTCCCACCGCAGCTTCCGCATAGGTGTATTTCTGGTACATGCACGACTTATTCATGAAATCCGTCATGACAATTCCGTCGTACTCCCATTCGGTACGGATAATGTCCGTAATTACCTCCGGGGACAACGATGCCGGCCTGTTATCTCCCCGCAAACGCGGAAGACTCACATGGGAAACCATAACAAAATCCGCTCCTGCATCAATTGCCTCTATGTAAGGTGCATATTCTCCCTGCAAATCTTCTTTGGTTCGCTGGGATATCACCTGTCCGCTGTCGCCGTCCTGTGTCACATCACCGTAACTCGGAAAATGCTTTACTGCTGTAAAGATTCCCTGATCGGACAAACCTTTCACCATATTTTTTCCAAGCTGCGCCGTCTCTTCCATATCCACACCGAAGCCTTCTGCCTCTGCCACGCTTCCCTCTTTCAGCGAAACGTCCACATTCGGTGCAAAATCAACATTTACCGCATATTGGCGAAGCTCCCCGCCCAGCGAAATACCTGCACTGTAAGCGCCGGATGCCCCGAGGCTCTCTCCGATTTCCGAAAGCGGAGAAATCACTGTCTCCGTAACTCCACCCTGAACAAGCGGCGAGTTTTCTCCTCCTTCGTGTTCCATACCGATGAATGTATCCGGTAAAATATAACCTCTCAAACTCATAATAAACTTAGAGAAATCTTCTTCCGTTCCTATATTGGAAGCATCCAGCACAATTCCTCCCACCGGATAGGCGGATATCTTTTCACCGAAATCACTTCCCATAACCTTTACTTCGCTCTCCACACCCATAAGCTGCGCCGGAGTCACAAAAAACAATCCTGCAACCTTATCTTCCAGTGTCAGCGATGCAATTTTTTCATCCACAAGAGCCTCTAACTGCGCATTTGCAGCATCATCACCAAACGGATCTGCCGAATCCGGTGCCTCTTCCGTCTCCTCCGACGACTCTTCCGTATCTGCCGCTTCTTCTGTAGTTTCTTCCGTGTCTGCAGACTCTTCCTCCGTCGCATCGGAATCTGTCTCCTGCTCCGCTTCCGCTGCAGGCTCCTCCGACTGACTGCCTTCCTGCGGTGTTTCCGTCACGCTTTCTGTCGCCACTGCATCCACCGCAGGCTTTTCCTCCTTTGGTGCTTTTCCGCCGACCAGCTTGACAATTCCGAAAATACCGCCACCGATCAAAAGTATAACCACAAGAAGCGCAGCCGCCAAAAGTGCCATCGCCTGCGTCCTCTCTTTTTTTCTTCTTCTTTTTCTTATCTCTTCTCTGCTCAATCCGCTCGATTCAAAATCCACTTCATACCCTCCGAACATCACGTGCATATACTGATTTTACATCCCTAGTATAGCACAAAGACTTAGCGGGCATCAATCTCTTTTCAATTGACACCCGCTAATTAACTATTTGATCCATGGGACCTACCTCCATATTCTGTTGTAATTCGTTCCATCCTCGGCTTTGTACTGATTGTACTGCAGTAAGCTGATATCTCATGTTTGATTATCACTTTATCTTTTGTACTTTACTGCTTCTCTTCTCTCCATGTACTTGAATGCAACTGATGTTTTTTTCTTATGTACTTCTTTTAAAGTACTGGGCTTATGTTTTTGGCGGCTTGTACCTCTCTTTCATTAGATTTAATCTATATGAATTTCTTTTGTATGAACTTAGTATATCTTCTCTTTTGACATTTGTCAACACAATTTTTGAATTTTTTTGTATTTTTTTCATTTTTTATTTGCTTTTCTCTTTTTTTCTGTCTTTATTGCCATAATTTGACATATTTTTTGTTAATTTCAGGGCGTTTTTTCGGTTTTTCCATTGAATTGTCGCACAATTTTGCATCAAACAGGATGCATCTGCGCTATCCATCCCGCATATTTTGTGATACAATCGAAAAAGAAAGGGATGTATTTTTATGTCATATGTAAAACAGGCATTTGCCCAGAAAGCAAATGTGATCATTGAAAATTTGAAAAAAAGAAATATGGAAGGATTTTACTGTGAAACTTCCGCAGAGGCCTGCGAAAAAATTCTTTCCATGATGGAAGAAGGCTCCACCATCGCATGGGGTGGCTCCGAGTCGTTAAAAGAATGCGGTTTGATGGACGAATTGAAATCATGCGGCAAATACAATCTGATTGACCGCGCAACTGCAAAATCTCCGGAAGAAGACCGTGAAATTTATGCAAAAACCGTATGCAGCGACTACTACCTCATGAGCACCAACGCCATCACCATGGACGGCGAACTGGTTAACATCGACGGCAACGGTAACCGTGTAGCCTGCTTAATCCACGGACCGAAGCAGGTAATTCTTGTGGTCGGCATGAACAAAGTAGTGACTGATGTGGGAAGCGGTCTTTCCCGCACCCAGAACGTGGCCAGCCCGCCAAACACCATCCGCTTAAACAAAAAGACACCTTGTGCCGTGACCGGCGTATGCGGCGGATGTCTTTCCCCTGACAGTATCTGCTGCCAGGTTGTCATCACAAGAAAGAGCAAACACGACGGACGCATCAAAGTATTTCTTGTTGCGGAGGATCTTGGTTTTTAGGATATTAGACTGTTCTAGCCATGTATGCTTTGGCGTCCTTTCCGGGCGCCGGGCATATAGCAAATCTTTTGTTCTGCGGTGCCCCGTTTTCTTTCTTACGGACGCACTTATGTAAACCTTTTGGGCATATGGATTACTATTGTCTCGTGATACCCCGTTTTTTGCAAAAAACGGGGTATCATTAGCTTTTGTCCACATCACATGCCCTTTTGGTTTACATAACATATTTCAAGACCAATAAAAAAGGGCATACAAAGGATTTTCTCCTCTATATGCCCCGCATTGTCATATAAACTTGCATCACATACTCAAACAAATTAAGAATTCAAATATGCCACCTGCTCGTCGGTCAGTGTGTCGATCTGCTTTCCGAGGAATGCAAGCTTTCTTGCTGCGACATTGTTGTCCACTTCCTTCGGCACATCAATCAGTTTGGAATTGAGCTGATCGGCATGTTCCACAAGATATTTTGCGGACAACGCCTGGATGGCAAAGCTCATATCCATGATTTCCGCCGGATGTCCGTCTCCTGCTGCCAGGTTGACAAGACGTCCTTCTGCCAGAACGAAAATCCACTGGCCGCTCGGAAGCTTGTATCCCATAATGTTTTTGCGCATTTCTTTCTTTTCTACGGCAATTTCTTTCAGTCTCGCCATATCAATTTCACAATCAAAATGACCTGCATTGCAAAGGATGGCTCCATCCTTCATCACGGCAAAATCTTCCTCATCGATTACTTTGTTACAGCCTGTCACCGTCACGAAGAAATCACCGATTTTTGCTGCCTCGTTCATCGGCATAACCTCAAAGCCGTCCATAACTGCTTCAATCGCCTTGATCGGGTCGATTTCGGTTACTACCACTTTGGCGCCGAGGCCTTTTGCACGCATGGCCGTTCCTTTTCCGCACCAGCCGTAGCCGGCTACGACTACTGTCTTGCCTGCGACAATCAGGTTGGTCGTGCGGTTGATACCGTCCCAGACAGACTGTCCGGTTCCGTACCGGTTATCAAATAAATGCTTGCAATCTGCATTGTTTACTTTTACCATCGGGAACATCAGCTCGCCGGCCGCATCCATGGCTTCCAGACGGATGATACCCGTCGTCGTTTCCTCGCATCCGCCGATTACATGCGGAATCAAATCGCGGAACTCGGTGTGCATCATATGCACCAGGTCTCCGCCGTCGTCGATGATGATATTCGGTCCTACCTCGAGCACCTTGCGGATATGGTGGTTGTACTCTTCATCTGTAGCGTCATACCATGCATGAACTTCGAGTCCTGCTGCCACGAGGGCTGCTGCCACGTCATCCTGTGTGGAGAGCGGATTGGAACCCGTCACATACATCTGTGCGCCTCCCGCTGCAAGCACCTTGCAAAGATATGCGGTTTTTGCCTCCAGATGCACGGAAAGTGCTACTTTTTTTCCTGCAAAAGGCTTCGTCTTTGCAAACTCTTCCTCCAGCATGCGGAGAAGGTCACAATTCCGTTTCACCCACTCTATTTTGCGTTCGCCGCTTTCCGCCAGATTGATATCTCTGATTTCACTGCTCATGTCTTTCTCCCTGTTTTATAACTGTATCTCTACGAAAATACGATAGATTGCGCGGATTGCTTCCTCGAAATCATCATTTTTTACACCGATGATGATGTTAAGCTCGGAAGATCCCTGGTCAATCATTTTTACGTTTACGTTAGCGTGTGCTAATGCTGAGAAGATTCTGCCCGCGGTTCCTCTTGTCTGGCGCATTCCGCGTCCTACGACTGCGATCAGTGCAAGGTCTGCTTCCAGCTCGATAAAGTCAGGACTTGCAAGCTTATGGATTGCTGCAAGAACATTCTGCTCTTTTTCTTCAAACTCTGACTGGTGTGCAAACACCGTCATGGTATCGATACCGGACGGAACATGTTCGAAAGAAATTCCGTTCTCCTCAAAGGCCTGAAGCACTTTTCTGCCGAATCCAACCTCTGAGTTCATGCCGTCTTTTTCAATGTTGATGGCACAAAATCCTTTTTTACCCGCAATACCTGTAATGGTATATTTGGATCTCTGACAGGTATCCTCCACGATCCAGGTTCCTTTGTCCTTCGGAGCGTTGGTATTGCGGATGTTGATCGGAATACCCTCTTTGCGGACAGGGAAGATGGCATCTTCATGAAGCACGGATGCTCCCATGTAAGATAACTCGCGAAGCTCGCGGTATGTGATGGTATCAATTCCCTTCGGATTTTCGATGACACGCGGATCCGCTACAAGGAATCCGGAAACATCGGTCCAGTTTTCATATACGTCCACCTTGGCTGCTTTTGCAACGATGGAACCGGTAATATCGGAACCGCCTCTTGAGAATGTTTTGATGGTTCCGTCAAGCTTTGCTCCGTAAAATCCCGGAACAACAGCGTTTTCACACTCTTTCAGACGGGCACGAAGCACATCGTTTGTTTTGTCCGGCATAAAATTGCCATTCTCATCAAAGAAGATAACTTCCGCTGCATCAATGAACTCATAGCCAAGGTAGTTGGCCATAATAATACCGTTTAAATATTCTCCGCGGCTGGCTGCATAATCTTCGCCTGCTTTGTTTTTGAAATTCTCTTTTACCTTGTCAAATTCATCGGCCAAAGAAAGGTCCAGCTTCAGTCCGTCAATGATTTCCTGATATCTGGCTTTGATTGCATCCAGCTCTTTGTCAAAGTTTTTGCCTTTTTCCGCAAGGGCATACGCACCGTAAAGCATATCTGTCACTTTTGTGTCCTTGCTGTCTCTTTTTCCCGGTGCAGACGGAACTACATAACGTCTGTTTTTATCTGCACGGATGATATTTCCCACTTTCTCAAACTGCTCTGCGCTTGCAAGTGAACTACCACCGAATTTTACTACTTTTTTCATGTCTGAATAATCTCCTCAAATACTTATTTTGCAAATAATAAATCAATCATCTCACAGCCCTTTGCAACCACGTTGCCGGAAGCTGTCGCCGCTTCTTCCGTGTAATCCCATGATTTTTCAAGGGGAGCCGAAGAATCATACAACATATACGGAACGCTGTCCGCTGTATGTGTGCGGAGGCGGACCGGTGTCGGATGATCCGGAAGTACGAGCATGCGGAAGTCCTCTCCCGCTGCGGAAAGTTCGGAAACAAGCGGACCGATTACCTTCTCATCGATGAATTCAATCGCCTGTACTTTTCTCTCATAACTTCCCTGGTGCCCCATCTCGTCCGGAGCCTCAATGTGAATATATGCAAAGTCGTAGCCGTCCTGCACGAGTGCTTTGACTGCTGCATCTTTTTTGCCTGTGTAGTTGGTGTGAAGACCTGCGTCTGCGCCTTCCACCTCAGCATTATCCATACCTGCGCCGACTGCGATACCTTTCAGCAGATCGACAGCAGAAATCATAAGTCCTTTTTTTCCTGTCTTCTCATAGAAAGAAGAAAGCATAGGTTTCGTACCTGCGCCCCAGAACCAGCAACAGTTGGCCGGATTTAATCCTTTTTCTTTGCGGGCAATATTAATCGGATGATTCACAAGAATATCGTAACTCTTCTTCATCATCTCGCGAAGCGCCTCATCCTGCGGAAGATGCTGCCCGATCACCTGTGTGAGCACATCGTGCGGAGGTGTCAGCTCTACAACGCTTCCTTTGTCCCAAATGAGACAGTGACGATAGCTCGTTCCCACATAGAACTGATACATCTCATTCTGAAGTTCTTTTTTCACTGCCTCCAGTAAAACCGCACACTCCTCCGTGCTGATTTCACCTGAGCTGTGATCGATGATCGTCTTTTCCTCAAACGGAACATCATCCTCGGAAATCGTCACGATATTGCAGCGGATCGCAATGTCCGTATCCTTCATCGGAATACCGATGCTGAGCGCTTCCAGCGGAGAACGTCCGGAATAATAAATCTTCGGATCGTATCCCATCACGGAAAGATTTGCTGTGTCACTTCCCGGTTTCATACCGTCCGGAATCGTGTGTACCATTCCGATTTCACTCATCTTGCTTAAACGGTCAAGGTTCGGTGTATTAGCATAGGCTAATGGCGTCTTGCCGCCGAGAGCCTCGATCGGCTCATCCGCCATACCGTCCTCAAGTACAATTACATATTTCATAGGTTTTCCTGCTTTCTATTCTTCCACACGGATACGGCTTAAAACATTGCCGATCTGTGCGCTCTTTTCGTTGAATTCTTTTTCACTCATGGCTTTTGTGAAGAATCCCTTTTCGCCGGCTACGCCTGCATCAATGACTTCCACATCGCCGAATACTTCCTGTGCTTTCGCGAAATCAGCATCAGCCACACGGACGAAGAAACGTTTTACGGAGTCGTCCATGCTGGAAAGCTGCAAATCTTCCGAATCCCAGAAACAGAATACGGTCTTGCCGAGATGTTTCACACAGTCGATAATATCGGAAACAACTGCGCTGGCTGTCGGAAGCTTACCTGCTCCTGCACCGTAGTACATGGTGTTGCCCAGTGTGTTGCCGTGAACAAGAATTCCGTTGAACACGTCATTTACGTTGTAAAGCGGATTGCTTGCGTTGATCATACAAGGTGTTACCATGGCAAAGTACTTGCCGTCCACTTCTTTGCTCATAGCAAGAAGCTTGATGGCCCAGCCTGCTTTTTTCGCATATGTAAAATCTGTTGTTGTAATCTTTGTGATACCTTCTGTGTAGATGTTTTCAAAATTGACATTCTTTCCGTATACAAGAGAAGAAAGAATTGCAATTTTACGGCAGGCATCGTATCCTTCCACGTCAGCTTCCGGATTGCGCTCTGCATAACCTTTTTCCTGTGCTTCTTTTAACACAACGTCAAAGTCGGAACCTTCTCTTTCCATTTTGGTGAGAATGTAGTTGGTTGTTCCGTTTAAGATACCTGTGATTCCGTCCACGCGCTCCGGTGTAAGGGATGCGTTTAAAGGACGGATAATCGGAATACCGCCGCCGACACTGGCCTCAAACATGTAGTTACATTTGTTGTCGCGGGCAATCTGAAGAAGCTCCGGACCGTGTTTTGCCACAAGCTCTTTGTTGGATGTACAAACGCTCTTTCCGGATGAAAGTGCTCTCTTTGTAAATGTATATGCAGGTTCTACGCCTCCCATAGCCTCGGCAATTACCTGAACTTCCGGATCGTTTAAGATGACTTCCACATCATGCACCACAAGATTTTCATACGGGTCACCCGGGAAATCACGAAGATCAAGGATGTACTTTACATCGATTTCATCTCCCGCTTTTTTATTTACCATGTCCTGATTTGTCTTAATTACCTCCACAATACCGCTTCCTACGGTACCGTATCCTAATACTGCAACTTTTACCATTTTTTCTACTCCTTAGCTATTATTTTCACGTAGTGAACGCCTTTTTGCTGCTCCATGGCATCGACCATCTTTGATACATCCCCCGTTGTCGGAAGAACCTGTACACTGATGGAAAGCGATGCAACACCGTTGATCGGTATACTCTGATGGATGGTCAGTATGTTCGCTCCGAACGTTGCGATTGTTTTCAGCACGTCCGAGAGAAGCCCCGGCTCGTCATCCATCTGGAACGTCAGCGTAATCGTCGTACCTGTCGCTGTGTCGTGGAACGGGAAGATGTCTTCTTTATATTTATAGAAAGAACTCCGGCTGATTCCCACCCGGTCGACGGCTTCCTGTACGGAAATGTTCCGCCCCGAATCAATCAGACGCTTCGCCTCCACCACCTTGAGCAGCACCTCCGGCAACGCTTTCTGCTTCACCACGAAATATTCGGTCGTCTGTTTCATTTTTTCACCTCATGTCTGCGGTATAAAAACAGTTGTCTTTTGTTGTGCGCCGCTCGCGCACACTTGTGTGTCACCGAAAGATATGATAGCATAATTACCAAATATAAGCAAGGGAATTTGTGTACTTTTATAGGTACAAAAGCATCTGTATAAAGTGATAAAATAATAGCAATTGTGAAAAGAGGTCATGACATGAAAAAAAGAGCAAAAGACAAACGAATTAAAAAACTGAAAAAAAGCCGGATTCTTCCGTCCTTTCTCGGATTGATTTTTCTGATTTTTGTTTTTACGGTTTTTCTTGCAGTTATCACTACACTTACGGTACTCAGCACTGTTTATACAAAAATGGATCAGAGTTATCTGAGCGCAGAGCGTGTTGCCTCGGCATATACAAATATTTCCGACAGCAAGCTGGAGGAAACCTGTGATAAGATTGACTCCTATCTCAATCTTTCCTCCGATGTTTCTTCCGTCTGCATTCTGTCAAAAGACGCCAAAACTTTGTGGAGCAGCTCCGAAAAGCAGCCAAACATCAAGGACGCCTCTGTCTTTTCCATGACACAAAACGGAAAAACCCGCAGCTATAAAATCGTTGTGGAAGAAGACGACCAGAATGTGTTTGTCTTTGATGAAGGCGAACTCGGCATCGATCCGGAACTTTTTAACCGTTTGGATTTAAGCGTACTGAGAAAAGAGGAATATTCCTCTTTTGATCATACAAGCATTCTTCATGCCAAGCTTTGGTATGTGATTCCGGCCGGAAATTATCAGGTATGCGTCTTGAGCAACATCAATGTGTACGCCACGGAGCTTGTCTTCGTCGTCACTGTGCTCGGAACCTTCATTGCGATGCTGGTTATTTTCTGCATCTACTATCTGGTTTCTTTCATTTTTGTCGTAGCCGACCAGCACAAAATTACAAAGGTAATTTACACCGACATGGTAACCGGCGGAAGCAACTGGCTTCATTTTACAACCTACAGCACAAAATTATTGAAGCGCAACAGAAACAGTCGCAAAAAATATGCGGTTGTACATCTGCGCATGCGCAAATACCAAAGCTTCTGTACCTGCTTCGGCGTACGTGACGGCGAGGAGCTTTTGGAACGGTTTTATCATGCGCTCCGCAAAATGATCCGCAGCAAAGAGCAAATGGCTTACAAGGAAAATGCGGATTTTGCACTCTTACTTCAATATGAAAACGAGGAAGCTCTGACAGAGCATCTTACCAAAATCGAAGCTTCCGTCAGCCAGGTTCTCCCGAATATGAAATTACATTTCTGCTTCGGAGTCTGTCTCCCGGAAAAAGGAGAAACGGATGTTGAAATTCTTTACAACAACGCATACATTGCAAGAGAGCTTTTAGGCGAGGATGCTGAAAAACACATTGCATTCTTCAACGAAGAGATGAACAAACAGCACATGTGGGAACACAAGGTGGAGGATGACATGGAACGCGCCCTTGTAAACAAAGAGTTCCGGGTGTATCTGCAGCCGAAAATCAGTACAAGAGGCGAAGAGCTCGGCGGTGCGGAGGCTCTGGTACGCTGGATTCATCCGACGGAAGGTTTCATCCCGCCAAACCGCTTCATTCCTATTTTTGAGAAAAACGGTTTTATCTTAAAACTGGATGATTATATGTTGGAAGAAATTGCCCGCAAACAGTCACAATGGATTTCCGAAGGCCGGAAGGTTGTTCCGATTTCCGTCAACATATCCCGTGCACATTTCACCCGCGAGGATCTGGCAGAGCACATTTGCAGCATTGTGGACAAATATCAGGTTCCGCACAATGTCATTGAGCTGGAGCTGACGGAAAGCGCATTCTTTGATGACAAGCAGGTGCTTTTAAATACCGTCAAGCAGCTCCGTGACCACGGATTTCCGGTTTCCATGGACGACTTCGGTGCCGGCTACTCTTCCCTGAATTCGCTCAAGGAAATGCCGATTGACGTGCTGAAAATCGACGCCGATTTCTTCCGCGGAATCGATTCCCTGGACCGCGGAATGCTCATTGTTTCCGATGTGATCGGACTTGCCAAAAAATTAAATATGAAAATTGTTGCAGAAGGCATTGAAAGCCGCGATCAGGTAGACTTTTTAATCTCACAGGAATGTGACCTGATCCAGGGATATTACTATGCAAAGCCGATGCCGATTGATGAATTTGAAGAAGCATACAAATAAAAACTGTACATGATAAGAGGAGCTGTTGCATCTATTTTGCAACAGCTCCTAATTTCTTTTCCGGCAACAATACAGATATTTCCGCGACTCTACCAACAGTCGGTTGCCCATATGCAACTATTATGTTAGTTTAGGATTACGGAAAATGATTGAGGTAACGCATATGGATAAAGAAAAACTCGGGCTGTTTGTATCCCGGCTTCGAAAAGAACAAAATATGACCCAAAAAGAGTTGGCCGAAAGGCTCGGCGTCACAGACAAGGCGGTTTCAAAATGGGAACGCGGTCTCAGCTTCCCTGACATCTCCCTGTTAGAACCGCTGGCAGACACATTTGATGTCAGCGTCATGGAACTTCTGCAGGGAAAACGTATGCCGAAAGAAGAAACGATTTCTGTTGAATTGGCGCAGGAAGTGCTGGATGATTCCCTTCGCATATCTGACCGCGAAATTCAACGAAAGCATGTGATAAGCAAATCCATCATTCTTTTATGCTGTGTTTCGCTTATGCTTTTGATTTCCATCATATTAAATATTATCAACCTCTCCGTTTCTCCCGACTCCGGTACATACACCCCGGACCTTTCAAGCGAGGCCTATGAAACCACTCTGACCGGTGAAAACGAAGAGATTTTCACAAACCCGGAACACGCCCTGGAACAGATAACAGAGGATGTGCAAAGTTTTGATTCCGAAGAGTGGAATTATTTGATAAAAATTTTAAGCAACACGTATAAGGAGGTGACCGCAGAATGAATTTCTTAAATATTTTCTTTGTTTTAATATCCCTGCTTCTTCTGTTGCCGGGCTTAAAACTTGCAAAAAGAAATGAATTTTCAGAACATCCTTTTTCCCTGAACATAACGAAAGGGGTGGCCGGTTATTTCGCTTTTTGCGTGCTGATTCATCAGATTGTAAATGTATTCCGGTTGCTTCCGGCTTACGAAGGTGAGCTTATTATACTGGAACATATCGGCGTTCTTCTGGTAGGTTTCTTTTTTCTGTTCTCCGGTTACGGACTGATTGTCAGCTATGAAGAAAAAGAGAACTATTTAAAAACCTTTCTTTTCCGAAGAGTTTGTACGGTACTGCTTCCTTTCTTTCTTTGCAACTACGCATATATGACTGCTTCGTTGCTTTTAGGTAACCGATTTTCCATGAAGGAGCTTCTGCTTGCATTTTTCGGTGTTATTTTGCTCAATGACCATATGTGGTTTGCCGTGGAAATCATGTTGCTTTATCTGGCATTTTATATCATCTTCCGCTTTGTCGGCAGAGAGAATTTGAAATATGCAGCCATGGGAACCGTTGTTTTGGCAGCGATTACCATAAGCTTCCTCCTTGGCCATGACTATAACGAAACCGGAATTCAGGTAAACTGGTTCCACGGCGAATGGTGGTACAACACAACCTTTTTATTCTTCCTCGGCATGTTACTTGCCAAACACAGGGAAAGGGTTCTTCCATTCGCGCAGCGTTGTTACAAACGTCTTCTTGCCGGCTCGGCAGTTGCCTTTGTCTTACTTTGGAATGCAACGGAATATATGCTTCTTCATTATGGTTACTGGACAGAAACGGAGTTTAGCAAAGGATATGCCGACAAACTGATGACGCTGGCTGTGCAGCTTCCGATGGTAATTGCTTTTGAAACGCTGCTTTTGCTCATCCTTATGAAAGTCCATATCCATAACAGGATATTAAAGTTTTTAGGGAAAATTTCTTTGGAACTGATTCTTTTGGAAAATGTGTTTATCTTATATTTTGCAGAGTGGATTCTGCGTGACTTACGGATTTTTGTCCTTTTTGTCTTGACTGCCACCCTGATTTTTGCAACCATAATTAATAAAATAAAACTATTTGTTTTAGAAAAGAAAGAATAGGTAATCTAGATGAAAATACCGTTTAAATGGAATACACATACTGTCCTTTTGCTCCTTGTGATATCGGTGCTCTCCGTTGCACTCACCGGAAATGTAGCGGGCAACAAGGAGGAAGCCTCCAAACACGGAAAGACCGTTTATGCCGGTCGAAAAACGATTACATATGTCAAAGATGCCGACATTTCCTTTGAAACCGACCGGAAATGGACACGTTTTTTTAAGGATAACAAAAAAGGGCTTCGGAGCGAGATGGAGAAATTGGGCGTCTCTTTCCTACTTATCGATGATAGCTGGCAAAACTTTCTCGAGCTGTACGTTTCGGATACCGGCGATGTTCCTGTCGCCTTTTCAAACCCGGATAACACAGACCCTGCCAATTACAATCTGATCGGCCGGGAGGAAGTCATCCTGGGGGATATCACTTTCGAAAAGGAAATCACTTCTTATTCCGAGGAACTCCACCGTGATTATGCACTTTATACGAAATACACCACTGTCATCGGCGACAAACATCTGTTTCTGAACTGCTACCACTATGATGTGGAAGCCTTTGACACAGAAGCGCAGCTGAAGGCACTGGATATCCAAATGCTTCCGGTTCTGAAAAGCATTTCATCCGGAAATGCAACCGCCGGCGTGAAGGAGCCGAAAAAGACATTTCTGGATGTGGCAAAAAAATTCAGTTTTTCCATATGGGTTCTCATTCTTCCGCTGGGATATATCCTTCTTTGCGGAATGAAAATCAAGGATGAAGACTATATTCCGAGCGCCAAAGAGATGCGTATGTTGGAGCACGGAGAAATCGATGAAAGCGAAATTTACGGTGCGTGGCAAAAGGATCCTCTCAGTTTAAAACAGTCTAAAGCGCTGCTTGGTTTTTTCGCCGTTCTAATCGTCATGCATCATCTGGTGCAAACCGTCGGTGCCGAAAATGCGAGTATCTTTAAGGTTCTGGAAAACTTCGGCGTTTGTCTTGTCGGTGCTTTCTTCTTCTACTCCGGTTACGGACTGATGAAAAGCACACTGGAAAAGGAAGGATACCTGAAAGGCTTTTTCAAGAAGCGTTTCCCTACCATCCTGATTCCGTTTTATTTATGTACCTTTGTTTTCCTCCTTGTGGATATCTGCATGGGAAAACACTACAAACTCAAAGAGTGGGCCGGATATTTGACCGGATGGATTTTGCGCAACACTCACATGTGGTATATTGTCGAGATTGCCTTTTTATACCTTGCCTTTTATCTTTGTATGCGCTTTATCAAAAACCGGAAAATCGCCGTGGGCTGCATGTTTCTTTTCCTTTGCCTGCTGACCGCCGGAAGCCTCCTGCTCTGTCACGGCAATTACTGGTTCCAGGGCGAATGGTGGTACAATTCCACACTGATTTTCTTCTTCGGAATTGTCGTTGCCTTGAAAGAAACAGAGTTTTTGGATTTTTGTAAAAAATACTACGTTTTACTATGCGCCGGATGTCTCATCGGCTTTAGTGCCTTTACACAACTGAACGGCTATATGCTGGCAAACCACGGTTACTGGACAGAAACTGCGGTCAATCCCGGATATGCAGACAAATTCCTGACGCTGGGTCCGCAGCTGACCATGACATTTTTCTTTGTCTGTCTGCTGCTTCTGATTTCCTTAAAATGCCGTTTTGAAAACCGGGTTCTGGATTTTCTCGGAAAAATTTCACTGGAACTTTATCTGATCCACAACCTGTTTATCATGCATCTCGGAATGATTTCCGGCGTCGGTCTCTTTGTCGTATGCGTGCTTGTCTGTTCCATCCTGGCTGCGAGCCTGCTGCACGAAATTATTACCTTTGTACTTTGTAAAATAAATAAACGGCCCCTTCCGAAAAAAACGGATATCCGGCCGGCTGTAAAAGCATATTTCCAAAAGAAAAAAGCAGACGTCAGAGTCTGCATCCGATACGTGCGACGACATCCGAAGACAGTAAGAACCATTCTGCTCCGGAGTTTCATCTGTATTTTGCTCTGCCTGGCAGCGCTTTACCCGATCGGTATTATGCTGGTCAATTCCACACGTACTGCTTACAGCCTGATACATCGCGGATTTACCCTGATTCCGGAAGGAAAGTTTTTGGAAAACTACAGCAATGTTATGATGGCGGAAAGCTATTCGCCGTGTCCGATTTCCAAGGCCATGATATATTCTCTCATTGTTTCACTCTCTTCCGGTGCGCTTGCCGTTTATTTCGGAAGTATGTGTGCATACGGCTTTGAGATGTTCCGTTTCCGCGGCAGAAAAACGCTTTGGAAAATTGTCATCGCGGCGATGATGTTTTCACAGATTTCCACTTCCGTCGGTTTCTTTAAGCTGTCGCTGAATCTTGGGCTTTTAAACACACTTGTTCCACTGATCCTGCCGGCTGTTGCAACACCTGCGACTGCTTATTTTATGCGTATGTATCTAAAGATGATTCCTCTGCAAAGCATTGTGGAAGCGGCCCGAATCGACGGATGCAAAGAACTGCAGATTTTCCACCGGATGATACTGCCATCCATCAAACCGGCTCTGTGTCTGCAGTTTATATTTACTTTTACCGCCTCATGGAACAACGGTTTTATGCACAGTCTGATTCTTATTATGCCGGAAGTGCGGACCATCGCAACGCTTATGGATGGAGCGCCTCCGCGCGGTTCGTCCGGAAGCCCGGAAATGTATGTGTCGATGATCCTGTTTACCCTTCCGACACTGATTGTATATCTTTTCTTTTCCAAAAGCATTGTTTCCCGCATTGTGCTGGGAGGCGTGAAGGAATAGCCGAAAATTTTAGCAACAAAAAAAAGGAATATCTGCGAAAGATATTCCTTTTTTTTTCTGTTATATTATCAGATTTTAGTTCAGCGGATATTTCTTTGTGAGTTCAGCCACGATAGCTGCTGCCTCTGCACATTTCTCCTCGCCGCCTTTGATTACGAGTGCAATTGCCTCTGCAATCTTATCCATATCTTCTGTGTTCATACCACGTGAAGTTACAGCCGGTGTTCCGAGACGGATACCGCTTGTCACGAACGGTGACTTCGGATCGTTCGGGATTGTGTTCTTGTTGGCTGTAATGTGCGCCTGGTCAAGAAGCTTCTCAACAGCCTTTCCTGTCAAATCAAAGTTTGTAAGGTCGATGAGCATCAGGTGGTTGTCTGTACCGCCGGATACAATCTTGATACCTCTGTCCATAAGGCCTTTGGAAAGAGCCTGTGCGTTGTCGATCACTGCTTTTCCGTAAGCTTTGAACTCATCGGAAAGTGCCTCTTTGAAACATACAGCTTTTGCAGCGATTACGTGCATAAGAGGTCCGCCCTGGATACCCGGGAAGATAGCTTTGTTAAAGTTGAATTTATCTGCTGCTTCCTGATTGCAGAGAATGAGTCCTCCACGAGGTCCGCGGAGTGTCTTATGTGTAGTTGTCGTAACAACGTCTGCATAAGGAATCGGGCTTTCATGCTGGCCTGTTGCAACGAGACCTGCGATGTGAGCCATGTCTACCATGAGAACTGCACCGACTTCGTCAGCAATCTCACGGAATTTCTTGAAATCAATTTTTCTTGCGTAAGCAGATGCACCTGCGATAATCATTTTCGGTTTGCATTCAAGTGCGATCTCTCTTACTTTATCATAGTCGATGAAACCGTCATCGTTTACACCGTAAGGTACGCAGTTGTAATATTTACCTGACATATTTACCGGTGAACCGTGTGATAAATGTCCGCCGTGGTCAAGGTTCATACCCATATATGTATCTCCCGGCTCCATTACGGCAAAGAATACTGCCATATTAGCCTGTGCACCTGAATGCGGCTGAACGTTTGCATAATCACAACCAAACAGTTCTTTGGCTCTGTCTCTTGCAAGATCTTCCACTACGTCCACGCAGTCACAACCGCCGTAATAACGTTTTGCCGGATATCCTTCTGCATATTTGTTGGTCAGCGGGCTTCCCATAGCCGCCATTACTGCCTTGCTTACCCAGTTTTCGGAAGCGATAAGCTCGATATGGTCATTCTGTCTTGCCTGCTCCGCCTCAATCGCCTGCGCGATTTCCGGGTCTACGTTTCTTACTTCATCTAAAGAATACATATTTGTACCTCCCGTATATGTTTAAAATTTATCTGCATGCATTTCTCTCATACATACACCTTGTCCGAAATTATACCATATTTTGTTTCTTATGAAAATCCTAATTTTTTATGAATTTTATTTTTTCTTATAGAAGCCATGGTTTGTTTATGATATTATTAAGTTTGTCAGAAACAAAACAAAAAAACAAATCGGTTCTGACGTATCTTATGAGGTAATAATATGTATCACGTGATCGTTAATCCAAGTTCCAAGTCGGGACTTGCAAAAAAACAATGGAAACACTTGAAGGCAGCACTTGATCATGCCAAAATTACATATATCGTGCATTTTACCAAATCCGAAAAGGACTTGCGAAACTACACGAAATCCATAACGGACAGACAGCTTTTTGAGCACAACAGCTCGTTAAACCGGCTCATTGTGCTGGGCGGCGACGGGACACTGAACTGCGTCGTCAACGCCATTGATGACATGGCTCACACGGTTGTTTCTTATCTTCCGACCGGAACAAGCAATGACTGCGCAAGAGCACTCGGCATCTCCGCCGATCCGATGGATACGGTAGCCGGACTCAAAAAATGCGGTGTCACCAGACAGACGGACGTGGGAGTCGCCGCATACGGAAGAAAAAAACGCCGTTTTAACGTCAGCTGCGGTTTCGGTTTCGATGCCGCCACATGCGACGCTGTCATGCAATCGCCGTTTAAAAATGTTTTCAATAAACTCGGGCTCGGCAAACTGATTTATTGTGCCGTCGCCTTAAAACAATTGATTTCCCTTGAGACGGTGTCCTGTGATCTGTATCTCGACGATAAGCCGCCGATTCATTTCAACCGCCTCATTTTTGCCTCGTTCATGCAGCTTCCGTACGAGGGCGGCGGATTCATGCTCTGCCCGGATGCAGACAGCACCGACGGTATGCTGGATGTGTGCGTTGCAAGCAATCTGACTGCACTGCAGGCTCTTCCTATTTTCCCGCTCGCACTGAAGGGAAAACACAAGGGACACAGAGGAATTCATATGTACCGTGCAAAAAAAATCCGCATCATTGCTTCCAAAAAGCTTTGCATTCACACGGACGGCGAAATCTGCGGTTATTACACGGAGCTTTCTCTTGGCACGGAAGATACAAAACTGAATTATCGCAAAGCATAACCAACCGGAAACAGCGTTTGAAAGGAAAAACATGAAAAAACTCAGACCGTTGATTAAAAAATACGGACATATGTTTTTGCCCGTCATATACGGAATTTTTTATATGCCGCTTTTTGTATATATGGAACGAAGACCGGTTACGCGTATTCACATTATCGAATCAGACCTTGACGCGTACATTCCGTTCTGCGAATATTTCATCGTTCCTTATCTGCTGTGGTTTGTATACATCGGCGCATCCGTCATCGCTTTTATGTTTTTGGAGCGAAAGGACTACTATCGGCTTTGTACTGTTCTCGGTGTCGGTATGACCGCTTTCCTGCTCATATGCTACATATATCCGAACGGACTCCATCTTCGTCCGGCGACGTTTGCCAGAGACAACATTTTTGTGGATCTTGTCCGGATTCTTCACCGGTCCGACACAGCCACCAATGTGCTTCCGGGCATTCACTGTTATAATTCTCTGGCCGTTCATGCAGCCATAAGAAAAAACAAAACATTAAATAAAAAAAGATGGATAAAACCGGTTTCCGCATTCATTTGCTTTTCTGTCGTTTTATCTACCCTGTTTTTAAAACAACATTCTGTCATTGATGTTATAGCAGCATTTATACTGTTTGCCGCTACTTACACAGCAGTGTATCTCGTCCCTGACATGCAGGCGAAAAAAGTTGTCCATAGCAAACTATCTCATTAGTCTGCCATGGACAATTTTCTTTTTCTTTCTGCGACAACTCCCGCCACCTCGCAGGCCTGCGGTGAAATGTTCTTTTCTTCACACAGCTTTTGCCACTGCACCGGCTGCATTTTTTCTTTGGCTTTCTCTTCGGTCAAACGATTCAAGCAGAACACCCACTCTATAAGCTCATCAAAATCCCGTATTTTATCCAATATAACCGCATCTGAGGCTAATGCCTCCTGTTCACAGATGGTTACAATCTCAAGGAACAACATGAGATGTCCGTCCACATCCGAAGCTTCCATAAGGATGTCCGGGCGCCTTGCAAGCGCCTGTTTCAGACAATCTCCCGCTCCTTTGTAATCTCCACGGGCAAAGAATTCTTTCATCTGCTCCTTGACTTCCCGCGTCTCCACTTTTTCTTCCGGCATTCCGACTTTGCACTGACAGACCTTCAGCCCGTTGTGCTCGGCATATACAAGGAGAAGTATCTCAGATATGAATCCGAATACGCGTTTTCTGTAATTGTCATAGTTCTCAATATCAATGCGTTTTTTCACTTCAAACAAAATCTCAAACAGCCACCGGGAATACGCATCAAACAATTCTTTTTTACAGACAATCATATTGCCGAAGTAAGTACGGTTTCCATGCACAATCCGCTCAAAATCCTCATGATAGTCCGGATACATCTCCTTTATCACATTCCCGGTTTCTATCAGATCTTTGATGTGGTGATTGACCGCATAACCGTCATAATAAGAGTTGTTCAGCACCACCTGCTTGGTCGTGATTAAATCGTACTCCGCAAGAAGGGCATCGTACTCTTTTTCTGTGATTACATTTCCGTCTTCATGAATGAGAAAACGTCGGTAGTGACACAAGCCGACATTGCCGTCTGTCTTGAAATTTTTCCAAACCCAATACATACCCGTCAGCTCACTGAAATAAGGATTCCATGCAGAAATGGAATCCCCGGTATCATCTCCGATATAGCCCAGATCCTTCCCCAGTGCCCGACCGACCTGTATCGGTACAAACATGGGATCTTTCGGCGGCGTAAACGCCTTATGTGTCATCGTAAAAATAATCGTACTCATCAGTTAAATTTCATTACCTTCTGTGCCAAACGATAAATCGCCTCACTGCATCTTCTTCCGCCTTTTCCCGGAAGATTGATTACGTTGCCGAGCAGTCCGTAACGAAGTCGGCGGAACAGTCCCGGATTGGTGATGCGGATATATTTCCAAAGCTCCTCTTTCTTTTCCAGTGCCTCCGCCGTGCGCGCACGGATCAGCATAATGGAAGAAACTGTGGTGATAATATCCAGATATTTGATCATATAGCGGTATGTCTTCCGGTTTGGAATTCTGGTCTCCGTAAAGTATTCTACCATCAGCTTATTGACCTTAATCTGCTGGTCAATACGGCTGATCATAACCTTTTCGTTGACGGACTGATCCTCTCTTCCGATGTAATAGCGGTAAAAATTCGTATCAATGTAATACATTTTCTTAACATACGGAAGCGGATTGAACGCAAATATGTTGTCCACGTAGAAGGTGTGCTCCGGAAGTTCAAGCTCACATTCGTGAAGCAATCTCGTTCTGTAAATAATCGAATGCATGAGAATGTATTCGGTCTTTTTGAAATGACGGACTTCATCCCATGTGAAAATTTCATTTTTCGGAAGCGCCCTTCGGAAGGAAACAACCTTCTTGCGCTTCTCTCCCTCTTTCTCATATACATAGTTGGCAAGAAGCATGTCGACCTGATTGCCCGAAACAACCAGTTCATGCAACGCCGACAAAATTTCTCTGTATGACTTTTCATTTACCCAGTCATCGCTGTCCACTACTTTAAAATACAATCCGGTAGCATTTTCGATTCCTGTGTTAACCGCAGACCCGTGTCCGCCGTTCTCCTTGTGAATGGCACGGACAATGGTCGGATATTTGAGCGCATATGCATCGGCAATCTGCGCCGTCTGATCGGAAGATCCGTCATTTACTATAAGAATCTCTACATCTTCCCCACCTACCAGCAAGGAATCCACGCATCGCTTCATATAATCCTGGGAATTGTAACACGGAACCGTGATTGTCAACAATTTCATACTCGCGCCCTCTTATCTTTTAAACATTAAAACGATTTTACATCAAAAACCTGTCATTGCCAAGTGCAACATCCACATACGGCGTATAGGCCCTGAATGCACTCGGAATCGGATACTGTGACTGAATGGTCCCGGACGTGACAAGGTGATAACCATCCGCTTCCTCCCGGGCATCGGAAAATCCGGTTTCCTCCACCTTCACAAGCCATCCCTTCATATGCCATTCTTTGTGGGAAAAAATGTGTACTGCCGGCTCCAGTTCTTTTGCGTACAATGCAGTGTAACCAAGCGCTTGCACCTTTTCCAAAATCTGCTCCTCGGAAAGCCATCCTTCATAGTTCGGAAACTCAAAAAGTCCTGCGAGAAGCCCTTTGTCCGGACGTCTGTGAATCAGTGTACGCTCTCCGTCCCGCAGCAACAGCACCGTCTTTTTCTCAACGCTGCGCGCTTTGGATTTCTTTTTGTAAGGAATCTCATCCAGTCTTCCCTGCTGCCTTGCCATGCACATGTCATGCCACGGACACGCCTGACACTTCGGCGCTCCGTTGGGAAGACACACCGTAGCCCCAAGCTCCATCAGCGCCTGATTGAAATCTCCCGGTCTGTCCTTCGGAACAACCTGCAAAAGTTCCTGTTGTATCTGCTTTTTAAATTTTTCACTGAGTATATCACTCGGATCGGCAGTGAGCCGGGTAATGATACGCAAAACATTTCCGTCTACCGCCACCACTTTCTTGTCGTAGGCAATGGATGCAATCGCACCGGCGGTGTAAGCACCGATTCCCGGAAGCTGCAGAAGCAAATCATACTCCCCGGGCATCTGTCCGCCGTACGTTTCCATGATGACCTTTGCTGCTTTCTGCATATTTTTTACACGGTTGTAATATCCGAGCCCCTCCCAAAGTTTCAGAAGATGCTCTTCCTGCGCGGACGCAAGACTTTTTACATCCGGAAGCTCTGCCAAAAAACGGTCATAATAGGGCCTCACCGCCTCCACTCTCGTCTGCTGGAGCATAATCTCAGACACCCAGATCCGATACGGATTGCGGTCTTCCCGCCACGGCAATATTCTTTTATTTTGATCGTACCACGCAAGAAGCGGTTTTACGATATTGTCTGTCATCCTATAGTCTCCTGCTGTGTTTATGCCGAATTTTTGTACGGAACCCTTGCCGACGGAACCACCTCGGAAGCTGCCAGCGTATGTACCATCTGATCATCGAAGAAGATATGCGCACCAAAGGCTTTGAGAAAATCTCTCTTCGGAATTCCGCCGAGGAAAAACGCCTCGTCCACACGGACATCCCATGCGCGCAGCGTCCGAATGACTCTCTCGTGGGCCGGCGCGCACCTGGCCGTCACAAGCGCTGTGCGAATCGGAACCTCCTGCCCCGAAAACTCTTTTTGAATCTCTGAGAGCAGTCGGAGAAATCCCGCAAACGGACCTTCCTTGAGCGGATTTGCGGCCTGAAGACGCTCATTTTCTTCAAAGGCTTCCAGCCCTTTCTCCTGATAAATCTGCTCCGATTCATCGGAAAAGATCACCGCATCGCCGTCAAAGGCAATACGGATCTGGGCAGGCACATCCTCCCGGCTGTATGTATGTATTCCGTCACTGCAAATAATCCCCGCAGCGATTCCGCAGTCAATGGCACTCTGCACGTCATCCTCATGGGCGGACAAAAACAAATCGGTATGAAACGCTTCCAAATACGGTGCCAGAGATGCTCCCGACGCTAAAACCGCACGGGTAATCGGAAGCCCGTACTCCCGTATGGAATGAAATACCCGAAGGGATGTGTCCGCACTGTTTCTGGACATGATTATAACTTCAACCTTATTCTCATGCCCTTTTAACCGGTTAAGATTGAGCAGCGCACGCACGAGGGCAAAGCCCGGTCCCGGTTTCAAACAATCATTTTCATGTTCCATCTGATAGGCGCGATACGCCTCCACGCCCTCGGTCTCGAAAATTTCATTTTCTACTGTCAGATCAAATAACGCTCTCGAACTGACGCCGATTACCAGCTTATCTTCCAAACTGAACCCCATAATCTTTCCTCCTTTTCCGTCTTTGCGAAAATTGCAGGAAAGTCAGCTCCGTCTCACATTTAAAGGTTTAATATCTCTGTTTTTCAAACTTCTGCTTCATGAGAAGATAATTTTTCAGTTCCTGATACTTCTGCTCCGTAGAGCCTTCGTTGAGCTCTACATCCGTGACAACCGCCATGGTGGCGAGCATATCATCCGTAACTCTGTGATGCATGGATGCGAGAATATTAAGTCTCTCATCTACCGTGTACGCATCCAGATATTCTGCTACGCCCGGATCAAGTTCTCCTGCCGGTTCCTCCTGCGGCTCCTCATTTGCCTGCACAGTCTCTTCCTTCTGTGGCAGTTCTGTCGGCTGCAAAGCTTCTGCCGGCTTTGGCATAGCAACCTTTTCAAAACGGTATTTCTGCTCACAGTCCGGATACTTGCTGCGGTCGGTCTCGCTCATAAACATGGCAAGATCTCTCACATACACTTTGTAATCACCGTACATAGCCTGATATACCACTTTGCTGCTGCCGTCCTCGGAGTCCGTGGCAAGGGTCAGAATCTGATACTCATTTCCTTTAAAATGTTTGTAAACTTCAAACGGTCTCGGATTGTCTCTCATATATAATCACCTTTCTCCTGTATTCTTATACACGTACAAGACAAGTATACCCCGATTCCGTCCGAATGTCATGCGGATTTTGACTCTCCTTTTTGACAATTCCTGTTAACCTTCACATCCTGTCAGGGAAACCGCAACGTCAGCCGTCGTTCCGTCCGGCAGCGTTACCGCGCAATGCCCTATTTCACTCTCCAATCTGAGATAATCCTGCACTTCAAGACCGGAAATCCTGCTGTTATAAATCACAAGATGATATTCCCGGTTTCCGTCCAGCGAAACTACTCTCGTCATGGTAAGCCCGCTGTGATACAACCCATAACTGTCCAAAATTTCTTTAACCCGGTCCGTATACGCCTGCTCCGACCTCTCATAAGCCCGGTTGTCAAACAACATCTTCTCCGCCGAGCGGCTTCTTGCCTGCACTGTAAAAAGCATGCTAAAAGCCATGACAATCAAGATTCCTACCACCACGTAACCGATTTTTTCCATTGTTTTCATCCGTTTCATTTGAACATCGCCTCCCTTTGTTTGTTATTATACAGACCAATAGTCCAATATACTGTACTCAATGCGAAAAAGGCGAAAAAAAAGCACTTCGGCAAAAAACCGAAGTGCTTTTCCTATAATATGCTAAACCCCTTTAACATCCTCTATTGTTTTCCATTTGGCCATAGCCTCTTCCATGGTCATTCCTTCTTCCATTCCCTGCTTGCGGGCAGCATTGACCGTCTGAATCTCCTTCATCTTATCTCCCGTCAGGATATATCCTTTCATAACGAGAAGCGTGATGATCCATGCTGCCATCGGGATGAGACAGAACAGAATAATAACTACCCGGTTCATACCTGCGGAATACGGCGTCTCTGCCGTCGGCAGATTTTCAAGACCGATAACGGAAACTGCGATTCCGACCACGGTGGCCGACAGGGATGACACCAGCTTATCCACGAGGGAGAACAGCGTTCCCATAACGCCCGGAATATATTTGCCGGAACGGTATGTCTCGTAGTCGGAACAGTCCGCCACCATCGGAATCGGCATATCCGCCGTCGAATAGTAAGCTCCGTAACCGATACCGAAAAACAGAACAAATAATATCGTGTACAGGTTGATGCTAAACGCACCATTGTTCCAAAGTGTCAGGTTCACCGCCGGATTACCCTGTTTCCAGAGAAGCAGTAACACAAGCACACCGACATACGAAACAAGGGCAAGTGTAATATACTTCATCAACGATGCTTTCTGGCCTTTTTTCTGGGATGTGCGGACCGTCAGGATAAAGAACGGAACCGAGAATACATATCCCATAACCATCATCGGCAGATAGAGACTGTCATAGTTGCCCATCATGCATCCGTAGAGCATACAGAGAACCGTCACGTTGGTTGCAATAGAAAGTGCCAGTTTACATCCTGCACCGGCAACCATAAGTCTCTGCATCGGATTGTTGTTTTTGATAATTTCCCAATACTCGGAAAGCTTGATTTTTTCCTGCGCAGCTCCGCCGAGGCCGAAATATTTCGGATTATCTTTTTCCCAGATACCGATCATCGCCAAAATCGTAAGCACGATGGATGTAATGATACCGATCGGCGCCAGGAACGAATAAAAGTCCGCACTGCTGTAATCCGCCACATTGGCACGGATAATCGGAGCCAAAAACTGCATCACTCCCATACCTGCCATGGAACCCACTGTGTTAAAAATCGTAAACAACGGTCTCTGGTTCGGATCGTTGGTGAGCACGGTCTGACCGGATCGTGTCACAGATGTCTGGAACGTATATCCAATCACCCATATTGCATACAGAAGCACAAAGGCTACATAGCGAAGCCACTGCTTATCCGCCGGTATATACGGCGTCAAAATATATAACACAAATGTGGACAGGGCCATAATCACATTTCCGATTACCATAAACGGCCTAAATTTTCCGAATTTGCCGTTGGTCCGGTCCATCAGTGCCCCGATGATCGGGTCCGTAACGGCGTCAAACACTCGCATGCCTGTCACCATTACGGAAGCAAAGATCGTACCGATCGCCAAGACATTATTACCAAAGGTTGAAATATACGACAGGATTAAAACATAGTACACATTGGTTGCACCGTTGTTCAGGGGGAACAGCGCCAGCTGATACATTTTGGCACGATTGACTCCTGTCGCCGCTTTTTGATTTTCCATAAGCTTTTCCCTTCCTGTTGTAAGTTTATTTCTGCTTTCTCGCTTTTTTCAGTTCCCGGAAAGCAACATACTCTTCTGTCTTCATGAATTTACGTCTCTTCTTGATCCAGAAAACAAGAGATACTACGAACAGAAGTCCGAAAATAACCGCTCCGGCTCTGACAGCCACCAATGTTCCCGGTGTCGTCGCTTTGACAACCGTATCTTTTCCGATGCCGTTCATTGCACAGGAATGAGCAATTGCATATAAATTCTTATGAGAAGCTTCCTTCATGGCTGCTACCACAACCGGATCATTTTCATATTTCGGAAGCTGATCCGTAATATAGAATGCCATCATGGAATCGAAAGTTGTTGTTCCGCCCATCACACCGTCTACACCGTTTACATAGGTTGTGAGTACGTTATCTGTAATCTGGAGACCGTTACATCCCCATTCCTCGCTCATAATACCTTTTACAAGACCTGCATTGGCACCTGACCACTGTGTTCCCCAGCGTGTGTACGCCATCATAACACCGTTTCCGCCGGCCTGGGATGCTTCCAGCGATCCCTGGAATGCACGAAGGTAAATTTCACGGGCTGCCTGTTCCGGAAGCCATACACCCAGACCGATACGATTCTGCTCGCAATCGTTCAGCGCAAAGTGTTTGATTACTACGTGAACACCCTTTTCCTCAATACCGGAAACTTCTGCTCTTCCGATTTCAGAAGAGAGACATCCGTCCTCAGAATAATATTCGAAGTTACGTCCGCCGTACGGAGTTCTGTGTGTGTTTGCACCGGGACCGTAAAGGAAAGCAACTTTTGCTTCCAGACAGTCGTTACCGACAATTTTACCCATTTCATATACTAAATCTTTGTTGAAGGTAGCTGCCAGCACGTCCTCCGATGTGAGCGCTGTTGTCTCAACACCGAGACCGGAACCGAACAGTGTAACGGTAAGACCCTGCGGTCCGTTTTCATCACGGGTACCCGGAGCCTGTACCGACTCAACCGGCATCGTCCAGTGGAAAGCGTCTCCGATAAAGGAAACCATCTCATCGTATGTGAGCTGATCGAGAAGCTGATCCCACTTCGGATCATCATAGGCAAGCCCGATCATATCCACGAGCTTTAATCCGTTATCCGCACCCAGTGTCGGCATTTCCGTAGATTCATAATCTGCCGGATCATACTGTACATCCTGAAGCGCTTCCTTCAGGTACTCTGTCAGTGTCAGTTTCAAAATTTCGCCGGTCGGCATTGTGCCTTCCCAGTCATTACGTGAAACATAAGTGATTTTTTCCTGTACTCCGTCATTTAAGTTAATGTCGGAACTATTTAATTTGTTATTTACCTGCGCGCCGGTATCACTTGTTGCATAAGTGGTTGTATCCAGCTGCGGATTGTTCCATTTCACTGCAAGTGCTTTGTTACCTTCGCCGTCCATACGACCGTCTGTGTTAGCCGGTGTAAATCCTTTGGCTGCAAGCACGTTGTTAGCCGCATCGTGTGCATCTGTCGCTGCGGTGAAGTAATAGTCACCTGCGTCGAGAATATAAGTTCCCGCACCGTATGCGTCATAGCTTGCCACATAGTCGCCGTCTACCGGAATGGTAAGAGTCTCGCTTGCTCCCGGCTCGAGAATTTCTGTCTTGTCAAATCCAACGAGAGAAACCGCCGATTTCTCCACACCGGTTTCGATGTCGTACTGTGTGTAAGGGCTGGAAACGTAAATCTGAACCGTTTCTTTTCCTGCCACGTCACCGATGTTCTTCACCGTCACTTCGATGTTGTATGTGGTTGTCGCCTCATCATAAGCGAGCTTCATATCGCTGTATTCAAAATCGGTATAGCTTAAGCCGTAACCGAACGGGAATGCCACGTCATCGCCGTATGCATACTGTCCTGCATTACCGGTTCCCATTACATAATCTTCATAACGGGTTTCGTAATATTTGTAGCCCACATAAATACCTTCCTGGTAAATCATGTAAGTGCTCGCATTTTCAGGAATGATTCCTTCCGCATATCCTTCGTAAGTGGTAGGTACAAAGTTTTTCATTGCCGGACTTGAATAATTGTCATAGCAATATGTATCTACCAGACTACCGGACGGGTTGATATCACCTGCTAAAATTTCTGCTACCGCATTAATACCTGTCACGCCGACACCACCTACCCATAAGGTTGCGTCCACGCTGTACTCATTGTTCTTCAAGAAATCCAGTTCCAGAGGATTGGATGAGTTTACCAAAACGATAATCTTTTTGATGACACCGTCAGCTTTCAGCTGTGCCAGATTAGACATCATTTCTTTTTCTGTCTCATCCAGTTCCAGATAGTTTACGGTCTGGAAATTAAGGTCCACGCCTTCGCCTCCGACACGGGAAAGTGTCACGATGGCTGCATCGCCGTAAGAAGCTACGGAATCAAGAACTTCCGGTGTGTATGCGCTCCAAGGTGCTTCACCTACCGCTGCTCCGCTTGTAAATCCGCCGCCGTCACGCACATATGCGCTTCCCTCTCCGGTCAGATAGAAATCCCATAAGGACTGGTTTACATTGATACCTGCTTTTTCCAGTGCCGACTTCAGATTGTCAGACTTGGAAGAGTCTACATTGGCAGAACCCGTACCGCCGTAAACAAAGTTCACGGAAGATGTCGAGAACAAGCTTACATTGACATCTTTTCCGAGGGGAAGGGCACCGTTTTCATTGGTAAGAAGGGCTGCACCTTCTCCTTCCACCTGTTTTACAAGTTCATATCCTCTTTCCACTCTCTCTTCCTGTGTTGCAAAATCTGATTCGTAGTACACGGCATTCGGATCTTCATTTTCGAGTTTCCAGAATGTGTCCCCCACGAACAGTGCAACCGTATTGTCGAACATGCCGACAAATACTGTGGCAACAATGAGGATCACTGCAAGCACTCCGCTCAGCCATGTGAGAAAACACCATGGACGGACGGCTTTGCGTTTCGCCTTTTTGTAGGCTTTTTTCTGTTGTTTGAATTCTTTTTTGCTTTCCATACCTTTCTCCTTCTCTTTATATTTTGACTACATCCAGTTAGAGCTGTCACCTTTCTGCAGCTTATATTCCGGTTTTGCTTTGTCCGTTTTGTAAATCACAGCGCTGTCTGTATACGCTCCGGCTTTCACCTCAATCCGGTTTTCACTTTCCAGCGGAAGTTTAAATTTGAAAACATGTTCTCCTTTTAAAGTCGCAACCTGTTTTCCGTTATTAAAAAGTGTCACTTCCTTTTGGTTGGTGTACACTGTGATTTCCGTCGTCTTTTCGGTACGATATTCGTATCGCTTGCCGGCCAGATGAACAAACGGGCTGTCTGACCAATATGCTTTGTAAAGATAAAAACTGTCCTTTTTCAGCTTGCGGTCAAACGTTACAAGTCCTTTGTGGTTCATGCCCGGTTCGCCGCCCTGATTTCTCGCATCGGCAGCGAAGTCAAACATATTCCACACATAGGTGGCCCACATGTAAGGATACCGTTTAAAACATTCCAACATATATTCATGATACTTACACTGATACTCTTCCGTATTGTCTCCGCGACGCGGTTTCGGACTGTGCAGATTCGGCATTCCCTCCGCACCGTACTCCGAGTAGCACAGACATCTGTCCGGATAGAGGAAGTGCCAGAACCGGATCCAGAGGTCGTTCAGGAAAAATCCCGGAACATACCATCCAAGATATAAATTCCAACCAACCAAATCCGTAATATGCGCTACCGGATGCCAGTGATAACACATGGCAAAGCACGCAAGCGTCGTCGGTCTTCCCGGGTCCATCTCCTTGCAAAGCTTCTGCAATGCCCGGTGATTGTCCAGCATGTCTTTTTTATTTTTTCCGCCGGATATGGTAATCTCGTTGGAAACACCCCATGTCACGATGGAAGGATGATTGTAATTCTGGACAATCAGCTCCTTCATCTGTGAGAAGGTATTCTCCCGGCCGTTCGGAAGGTGCTCGGATATATAAGGAATCTCTGCCCAGACAATCATTCCGTATTTGTCACACAAATCGTAGAAATACTGATTGTGCTGATAGTGGGCAAGTCGGATGGTATTGGCTCCGACTTCACGGATCAGTTCCATATCAAGTTCCATCTTGTCCGTATCGATGGCGTTGCCGATGCCTTTCCAGTCCTGGTGGCGGGATACGCCGTGGAGCGGATACGGTTTTCCGTTCAGGTGGAATCCGTCCTTCGGGCTGAATTCAAAGGTGCGGACACCGCATTTGCATGCTATCTCATCCAGCACATCGTTACCTTCGCACAACCGGCAGGTAAGTGTGTAGAGATACGGATCTTCCAGACCGTCCCAAAGGTGAACCTCCGGAACCGACAGCGTCACTTCACTGCCTTCTCCCTCCGCCACCTTATTGCCGTCTGCATCGGTCAAAAGCACGTTTACCTTCGCCCCTTCCTCCTTGGCAGCCTCACACAGATAGGCGGTCACGGAAACCTTTGCATCCCGGTCCTCAACCTTCGTGTCGTACTTCATACCCGGTCCGCCGAAATAGTCCAGATCAAAATGCTTTTTGGACACGATCAAATACTCGATATCCCGGTAGATTCCCCCGTAAAAGGTGAAATCTGCCTTCTGCGGATACACGCGGTCATTGACACTGTTATCCACCTTAATCTCAATTTTGTTTTCATCCAGAAGCGCCTCTGTCACATCCGCACGGAAGGTGGAGTAACCGCCGTCATGGGATATGATTTCTGTCCCGTTCAACAGCACCGTGGCACTTGCATTCACTCCGTGGAACTGCAGGTACACACATTCCTTTTCCGGATCAAACTGTGGTTTTTTGATGATGTTGTCATAGACACAGGTTCCCCGGCGGTAATCGTCTCCGCCGTCCTGTCCGTCCTTCGCATTCCATGTATGCGGAAGCGCTACAGGCTGTCTCTCTCCGGAAAAATCCGTGAAACTCCAGCCGGTCATGAGCTTTTCTGTTCTTCTCATTTTTTGTTTCCTTCCCAATCACATTACATGTTTTCTCTATTTTGCTTCTCTTTATCCAATTTATCCAGCATATCCCAAACACCGAGCATATACATAACCCCAAGTGCACGGTCGTACAGACCGTAGCCCGGTCTTACACTGCCCGGACCTTCTCCCCAGAGATGACGTCCGTGGTCAGGGCGGATATAACCTTCGTAACCGCCGTCATGGTAAGCCTTCAAAATATCAAGAATACCGGTATCGCCGTCGCAATCGCGGTGGCTTGCCTCCGAGAAGTCTCCGTTCTCAAAATGCTTTACATTGCGGATGTGCGCAAATGCAATGCGGTCGCAGTGTTTGCGGACAATATCTGCCACGTTGTTGTTCGGATCCGCATTCAGGCTTCCGGAACAAAGTGTCAGACAGTTGTAAGGGTCGTCCACCATAGATAAGAAACGGTCAATGTTTTCACCGCTTGTGAGAAGTCTCGGAAGACCGAAAATATCCCATGGCGGATCGTCCATATGAATCGCCATCTTAATGTCTGTCTCATGGCAGACCGGCATAAGTTTTTCCAGGAAATATTTGAGATTCTCCCAAAGTTTCTCCTTGGTAACCGGACGGTAAGCCTCGAACAACTCATCAAGCTTTGCCATACGCTCCGGTTCCCATCCCGGGAATGTAAGACCGCCCAGATTGTTTAAAATGTAATCCGCCATCTCCTTCGGGTCATCATGGATGCGACTCGCTTCATAGTAAAGCGCTGTCGATCCGTCACCCACCGGATGGAACAAATCCGTACGTGTCCAGTCAAAGATCGGCATAAAGTTATAGCAGATTACCTTGACACCGAACTTTGAAAGATTGCGGATTGTCTGAATGTAATTTTCAATGTATTGATCGCGGGTAGGAAGTCCGATTTTAATGTCATCGTGAACATTGACCGACTCTACCACGTCCATGTTAAAGCCATATGGCTCAAGCTGTTTCTGTACCTGTGCAATTTCTTCTACTTCCCACACCTCTCCCGGCATTTTGTCGTGAAGCGCCCAGACGATGCTTGTCACGCCCGGAATCTGCTTGATGTAGGAAAGACTGATTTTGTCATTGCCTTCTCCGTACCAACGGAACCCCATCTGCATTGGCATATTATTTCCTCCTTACCCTTTTCTATCTCTGTACGCGGGCACCTGCGCCGCCCATGATTGCTTCCACTTCTTTTTTGCTTGCCATCGTTGTGTCACCCGGTGTTGTCATGGCAAGGGCACCGTGGGCTGCACCGTAGTTAACCGCAACCTCGGCATCGCCCGTTGTCATCAGACCGTAAATCAAACCTGAGGCAAAGGAATCTCCGCCGCCCACACGGTCCATAATCTCAAGGCCCTTGTAATCTTTTGCCTTATAAATCTCGCCGCCGGCCCAGCAAAGTGCGCTCCAGTCGTTGACGGTCGCCGTCTTTACCTCGCGAAGGGTCGTTGCAACCGCTTTGAAGTTCGGATAAGTCTTTACCGCTTCATTGATCATTTTTTTGTAGCCTTCGATGTTGAGCTCTTTCAGGTTCGCGTCGTTCCCCTCAATCTCAAAACCGAGACATGCGGTGAAGTCTTCCTCGTTTCCGATCATAACATCCACATATTTTGCAATTTCTTTGTTTACTTCCTGCGCCTTTGCATGTCCGCCGATGGCACTCCACATGGAAGGACGGTAGTTCAGGTCATAAGATACGATGGTTCCGTATTTCTTTGCAGTTTTAATCGCCGCCAATACCGTTTCACAGGACTGCTCGGACAAAGCTGCATAAATTCCGCCGGTATGTAACCAGCGCACACCGAGTTCACCGAAAATATAATCAAAGTCAAAATCCTCCGGCGTTGCCTTTGAAATCGCCGTATTTGCACGGTCGGAACATCCCACTGCACCGCGGATTCCGAATCCTCTCTCCGTAAAGTTGATTCCGTTACGACAGGTTCTTCCGATACCGTCTGTCTTCATCCATTTGATGAGGGAGGTATCAACGCCGCCCTGAAGAATGAAATCCTCCATAAGCATTCCCACTTCATTGTCGGCAAAAGCCGTAATCACTGCTGTTTTCAATCCGAAACATCTGCGAAGGCCACGCACTACATTGTACTCTCCGCCGCCTTCCCATGCGCGAAACTGTCTTGCCGTGCGGATTCTTCCCTCGCCCGGATCCAGACGAAGCATAACCTCACCCAAAGAAACCGCGTCAAATTTACATTCATTTGCAGGTCTTAAATTTAACTCCATTTTTTTGTTCTCCCTTCTCACAAATCAAATTTGAAATACCTTACTGCGTTGTTATATGAAATACCTTTTATCATCTTTTCCAGTGCCTTAAAGTCCGCCGGATACTCGCCGTTTTCTACCCATCCGCCGATCAGCTCACAGGCAATTCTTCGGAAATATTCATGTCTTGTATAGGACAAAAAGCTTCTGGAATCGGTCAGCATTCCGATGAAGTTGCCAAGAAGTCCGAGACTCGCCAAAGACTTCATCTGCTCGATCATGCCTTCCTTGTGGTCGTTGAACCACCATGCACTTCCCTGCTGAATCTTTCCGATGGCTTCGCTTCCCTGGAAGCATCCCATGATCGTTCCGATCGTCGCATTGTCCGCCGGATTCAATGAATAAAGAATGGTCTTCGGAAGCTGATTTGTTTTCGCCAGTGCATTTAAGAAATCCGCCATCTGATCCGCCGGGGTAAAATTGCTGATGCAGTCAATTCCCGCATCCGGTCCGCAGGAAGCAAATATACTTTTGTTGTTATCACGTTTTACCGCAAAATGCAGCTGCATCACCCAATTCTTTTTGTGGTATTCTCTTCCCAAAGCAATCATGAACGCCGTCTCAAACTGCTTTTTCTCCACCGGGGTGATCTCTCCTCCCGCGAGACGTTTCCGGAAAATTTCTTCCACCTGCTCCTCCGAAGCCGGGGCATACATAACATAATCCAGCGAGTGATCGGAAATGGTGCATCCGTTTTCATGGAAAAACTCCATTCTGTTTTTCAGCGCCTCGATCAGAGACTTGAAATCCACGATCTCCACTTTGCTCATCCGGCTGAGTTTATCCAGATAGTCCGTATAATCCGGTTTGGTGATATTCATGGCCTTCTCCGGTCTCCACGCCGGAAGAACCTGAACCTTAAAGCTGTCATCCGCCGCAATTTTCTGATGCCACTCCAGGCTGTCCGCCGGGTCATCGGTCGTGCAAACCAGCGTCACGTTTGACATTTCAATCATCTTTCTGGCGGTCATACCGTTTTGTAATTTTTCATTGCAAAGGTTCCAAACCTCCTCTGCGGTATCACCGTTTAACCAGCCCTCATATCCGAAAAATCTCTGAAGTTCCAAATGACTCCAGTGATACAGCGGATTGCCGATGGCCATTTCCAAAGTTTCCGCCCATTTTTGAAATTTCTCCCGGTCGGAAGCATCTCCTGTAATATACTTTTCTTCCACACCGTTGGAGCGCATCTGTCGCCATTTGTAGTGATCTGCCCCGAGCCACACCTGCGTAATATTTTCAAATGCACGATCCTCGTAAATTTCCTGCGGATTGATGTGGCAGTGATAGTCCAGAACCGGCATAACAGAAGCATATTCGTGGTAGAGCTTTTTGGACGTCTCCGTCGTCAAAAGAAAATCTTTATCCATAAATTGTTTCATATGATTATCTCCAAAATGCTTTTATTTATTACGAATCTGTTTCACAAGGGAAACCGCTTCCCGGGTTAATTCCGTAATCTCGTCAAATTTGCCTTCTTTTACGAGTGCTCCGCTGACCATCCAGCTACCGCCGCATGCGATAATGCGCGGGAAACTCAGGTAGCTTTCCAGATTCTTTGCGTTGACCCCGCCCGTCGGCATAAATTTCACACCGGTGAAAGGTGCTGCCAGCGCTTTGATTGTTGCCACGCCGCCGAACTGCTCCGCCGGGAAGAATTTAACGACTTC
The DNA here is from genome assembly GCA_017465095.1 of Lachnospiraceae bacterium. Taxonomy (GTDB): domain Bacteria; phylum Bacillota; class Clostridia; order Lachnospirales; family Lachnospiraceae; genus SVFI01. The sequence goes on from JAFTWX010000020.1 coordinate 113,472, forward strand.
AAGTCCTCTCTTCACCGCCTGTGTCACCTCGGAAGGAGTGATACATCCCGGAAATACCGGAATCTTTTTCTCCAGGCAGTAGTCCACGATCTCCGGATCAAATCCCGGGCTTACGATGAACTTCGCCCCCGCTGCCACTGCGCGGTCCACCTGATCTATAGTGAGCACCGTACCTGCTCCAACGAGCATCTGAGGAAACTGCTCTGCCATAATGCGGATGGATTCCTCCGCCGCCTCGGTGCGGAATGTCACCTCCGCACAAGGAAGCCCTCCTTCTGTGAGCGCCTTTGCAAGCGGCGCTGCATCCTTTGTATCTTCCAGTACCACAACCGGTACGACACCCATGTTCTGAATTGTTTCTGCTATACTCATAATTTCTCCTTCTCTTTCCTTCCTATGCCACGTATTTTTCAAGAGTCCGGCGCACAGCACCTTCCCCTGCAATCATCTCTTTAAAATAACCGGTCACGGCCTGTGCCAGGCCTGCTTCGTAAAGGTCAACACCGAAAATCTTTGCATCCTTAAGAACCGGTGCGATGGCCGCTTCCACATCTGTCTCACTGCCGAGACTGATACCTGCCACATGCGGGCAAACGCTGTCAAGAAGCGGATCCGGACTCAGCTCAAAGGCTTCTCCTTCATCGTCCACCGCCATGAGGTAGCGGAGCCATCCTGCAAACACAAGCGGAATCAATTTCAAATCTGCCACATTCAGCTCATCCGATGCTGCATAAGCCTTGATGGTCTCCCCGAAACGGATCGCCAGCTTCTGGGAAGTGTCCGTCGCAATACGCTGTGGCGTGTCCGGCATAAACGGATTCGGAATGCGGATGCTTAATACCGTGTCAATAAATTCCTTCGGATCCAGAACTCCCGGATTCACTACTACCGGAAGACCTTCCACATAACCGATGGTCTCCACCAGCTTGCGGAGCTGCGGATCTTTCATCTCCTCGGAAATCTTTTCGTAGCCGAGCAGACATCCGAATACGGCCAATGATGTGTGAAGCGGATTTAGGCAGGTACAAACTTTCATTTTCTCCACCTTGTCCACTGTCTCGCGCTCCGTGAACATCAAACCGCCTTTGGCAAGTGCTTCCGGCTTTCCGTTCGGGAATGCATCTTCGATAACGAGATACTCTGTCTCCTCCGCATTGACAAACGGGGCAACCCACGTGTTTTTGGATGTCACAACCGGCTCGAGATCTTCCAGCCCGTCCGCTTTCAAAATAGCCTCCACGGATGCATCCGGTCGCGGTGTAATCTTATCAATCATCGTCCACGGGAAAGTTACCTTAGACTTATCATTTACATATGCCTTAAAACCTTCCTCTGCAACGCCGTTTTCCGTCCACTTTTCAGCGAATGTGTTAATCGCTGCATACAATTTATCTCCGTTGTGGGAGCAGTTGTCCATGCTGACCATGGCAATCGGCTTCTGTCCCGCCTCATATCTGGCATACAGAAGAGCTGCAACCTTTCCCATGTAACTCATGGCTTTTGCCGGACCGTTTTCCATATCCTCCGGAACTCCCGGAAGGTAATCGCCTTTCCCGTTTACCAGACTGTATCCTTTTTCTGTGATGGTGAAAGAAACCATCTGAAGCGAATCCTTTGCAAAAATTTCTTTCAGACGTTTCCAGTCTGTCTCATTTTCCGAATTGACCGTCAGGGATTCCACCACACTTCCGATTACTGTTTTTTCTACATTGCCGTCCGCCTTCAACGTCACGAGCAGATTGTAATCATCGTGAGGATGATTCATCTTTTCGATAATTTCATAATCATACCCTTCGGCCACGACAAGTCCGCGGTCGAGAAGTCCTGCATTTAAAAGATTCTGTACTACATTGGCCTGGAACGCACGGAAGATGTTGCCCGGTCCGAAATGAATCCAAAACGGATTCTCCTTTGTCGCCGCTGTCACAGCCGCTCTGTCATACTGCGGAAGAGCGTATCCTTTCTCTTCCCACTGCGCCCTGTTTAAAAGTCCCTGCTCGCTTAATTTCATCGTTTCTTTCTCCTTTCACAATCTGTTTTTTCTTTTTTGCAACCGTTATATACATTATACTGAAAACCGGCGCATAAGCACATTGAGCATATTGTTGTATACATTGCAAAAGTTGCGGTTTTATGTTATAGTCGTTGTATGAAAAAAAATTTGCAAACCCCTTTCCAAACCAGACAGTATATGCTGTCTGAAGATTTTGAAATTTATTATTATAATGATACCCACTTTGGAGGCGTCAATAATCACACGCACGATTATTATGAATTTTATTTTTTTCTCCAGGGTTCCGTTTCCATGCATATCGAGGACAAGTCTTACAGTCTGCGTCCGGGAGATGTCATTATCATTCCGCCGGATGTTCCGCACCATATCATCAACCACAAGCCGGAAATACCTTATCGGCGTTTCGTATTTTGGATCAGCAAAAAATATTACCGGGGACTTTATGAGCTCTCTTCCGATTATGTATATATTGTAAAATGTGCTGTCACCCAAAAGCGCTATATATACCACAACGACATCATCGGTTTCAACAGTCTGCAGGCCAAATTTTTCCGTCTCATAGAGGAGATTCACTCGGACCGTTTCGGGCGCCTTTCCAAAATTACTCTGTCCACCGAAGACCTGCTTCTGCACATGAACCGCATCGCCTATGAGCAAAACAATCCGCAGCAGCAAAAAGAACTGCAGAGTCTGTACGAAAATCTGATTCAATACATCGAAAGCCATCTGGACGAGGATCTTTCCCTGGATTCTCTGGCCGATTCCTTCTTTGTGAGCAAGTATCACATTTCTCACGTATTTAAGGAACAGCTCGGCCTTTCCGTACACCAGTACATCATTAAAAAAAGGCTCGCCTTATCCCGCGACGCCATCCTGGGCGGCACTGATATCGGCAAAGCCTTTTCCGTTTCAGGTTTTAAAGATTATTCCAGCTTCTTCCGGGCATTCAAAAAAGAATACGGCGTATCACCGAAAGAATACAAAGCCAATCATTGGCTGAAAAAATAGCATCGGCTTACTCATCGCTGCCGTGTCTTTCATACCACCAGCCCCAGATTCCTGCTGCCAAAGCGAGTACTGCCATCACACCTACTACAATATTACTTATCATATGTTTACCTCCGTGCATTTCACTTCTCTTTGAGGGTAACAGAGGTTCGGTTCTTTTACCAACTAAGAAGTGGTTAAGAACTCTGTAATCGTTTGACACCAAACATATGTAAATGTTATATACTATAGTAATACAAGGGAGTAGTCGGCAGCTGACGCTGTTGCGTATTCGTCATCACGCCCGCGGGGCCGGATGCGCACTTACACATGATTGTTTGTGACAAGACTTTTATTGCTTATTTTGTTGTGCAATAAAGGTTTTTTTATTCCCCTTTTTGCACGGAAACGGAGGGAATTAATTATGATGTATTTGTTACTGCTTGTTGGATTTGTTCTTTTGGTGAAAGGTGCTGACTGGTTTGTGGATGGTTCTTCTTCCATCGCCGGAATATTAAAGATTCCGTCTGTCATCATCGGCCTGACCATCGTAGCTATGGGAACCAGTGCTCCGGAGGCTGCTGTCAGCGTTACAGCAGGGCTTAGCGGAAACGCGGATATCGCCCTCGGAAACGTAGTCGGTTCCAACCTGTTCAACCAGCTCGGCGTTATCGGACTGTGCGCCACCTGCTTCATTGTTACGACACACAGAGATATCATGAAGCGTGACCTCTGGGTCAACATCGGTGTCAGCATTCTGCTTCTTGTCCTGATTCTGGACGGAAAGCTCAGCCGCCTCGAAGGACTTCTCCTCCTTATCGGTATGGCAGTTTATCTTTTCTTTGTCATCCGCGCAGCCCTGAAAAACAGAACACAGGGCGAGGATGTCAAACTGATGTCTGTTCCGAAGAGTCTTCTCTTCATCGTCGTCGGACTCGCAGCCATTATTCTCGGCGGAAATCTGGTCGTTGAAAACGCCAGTCTCATTGCACAGACACTGGGCATGAGCGAGACACTTGTAGGTCTGACCATCGTAGCAATCGGAACATCACTCCCTGAGCTTGTGACATCCTTTGTAGCTACCAAAAAAGGCGATACCGGAATTGCACTTGGAAATGTAGTAGGTTCCAACATCTTTAATGTATTCTTTATTCTCGGTATGGCATCGGTACTTGCACCGATCACAGCTTCCGCAGAGCTGATTATCGACACTGCAATTCTCATTGTCGTAAGTATCGTTATTTTTATCTTTGCGAAAACAAGCGAAAAAACAAACCGCTGGGAAGGTATCGTATGCCTGGTTGCTTACGCTGTATACACAGCCTACATTATCATGCGCTAACCCCAACATAACTATAACCCAAAAAGGAACGTCGTCCGGCTTGTCCGGCGACGTTCCTTTTTACGTTTCATATAGAGTATTTACGGAAGCAGTGCTTCAATCGCTTCTTTCTGAATCACTCCCGTAGATTTCTTTATGACTTCTCCCTGCTTCATAATCACAAGGGTAGGTACACTCATAATAGAAAATTTTTCCGTGAGCGCTCCCTGCTCATCGATATTCACCTTACCGACAACCACATCCGGATTGTCCTCGGCAAACTTTTCAATAATCGGTGTAAACATCCGGCAAGGTCCGCACCATGATGCCCAAAAATCAAGTACTACCGTCTTTTCACTTTTTACGACTTCCTGTTCAAAATTTTCCGCTGTAATTGTTTTTACCATACTGCACCATCCTTTCTCTTTTGTAACAGTATCTGCCCGAAACAGTTTTATAATTCCTCCCGGCAGAAATAACAGTTATAGCCTGATGTTCTTCCGTAAGCCGGAACCAGATTTTCCGCATTGCAATACGGACAGTACACCATGCGTTTGTCCTTCGGAATCGGATCTCCGATCAAATATCTCTGCGCATAGTTGTGATTTCCGTAATACTTTTTGTTTTTCATGCGCTGCTCCTGCTTGTCGCGCATCTCTTCCCTGTCATCCTGCAATGCTTTTTCACGGAGCATTTCGGTCGTACTCTTTTCCTGCGCTACAATCTGTGACTTCGCTGCAGGCGCATTTTTCGCCGGTGCCGGTTTGGCTGTCTTCGTCTGCTGCGGACGCGTCTGCTGTCTCGGAGGCGTCTGTCTCGTCTGCTGCCTTGACGGAACCGGTGTCACCTGCCTTGCAGGCTTGTTATTTTTTGATTTTTCAATTTTGTTTCTGATAACTGCAATGATAATAATGATAACTATTAATTCAAACATACAATTCCCTTCCTTTTACCCCATTGATCCGCTGCTGAATTTTATGATCAGAAGCTCCACTGCAAGCACATCGGTCATGCGTCCGGTCTTGACACTCTCCTCCGCCGTCACACATTCCTCAATCGCTGTCCTAAGCTGACTTGTTTTAAAACGGGCCGCCTGGGCCATATATTTGGATGCGATAAACGGTGCGAGACCGAGTTTGCTTCCCATCGCCTTGTTGTCGTAGCCCTTTCCGCGAAGAAGCTTTGCCTGATACAGAAGATTGAACTGTCTGGCAATCAAAAACAAAATACGCATCGGCGGTTCCTTCAGCGACAAGAGATCGTAATACAAATCCAGCGCCGCCTTCTGCTGCCCTGCTGCCACCTTTTCAATCATGTCGAAAATCCGGTTGGTAATCTGTCTCGTACAGACTGCATCCACATCCTCCGACGTGATGTCCGATTTTCCCATCGTGTAACAGAGAAGCTTTTCCAGTTCCGTGGAAATGATGGACATATCGGTTCCGGTGCGCTCCAAAAACTCTTCCAGCGCCCGCTGGGTAATCTGCTTTCCGTCCTTTTGCAGCATTCCGATAATCCAGCGCCGGAGCACCTGCTCATCCTGCGCCGAAAATTCTGCCGCATATCCCAGGTCTTTGCAGGCCTTAAACATCTTTCCGCGTTTATCCACCTGCTCCTCCACAAAGACAAACACCGTCGTGTCCGAGAGCTCCTTCAGGTAATCCGCCAGCTTTTCCTGGGTACTTTTGAAAAACCCGCTGTTCTCGACAACGATCACTCTGCGCTCCGCCAGAAACGGCATCGTCTCCGCCAGGTCAATCAGCTTTTCCGGTGAGATGTCCTTCCCCTCAAAGTAGTGGTAGTTCATCGTATCCTCCGGATCGGCCAATGCCTTTGTCAAACGGTCTTTATATTGTTTTCGCAGATAATCCTCTTCTCCGTAGAGAAGATAAATCGGCCGAAAACTCTGTTCCTTAATATCCTTCGCGATTTTTTGCATGCCACACCCGCTTTTCAAGTAGTCTTTTTTATTTTAGCACATGCACACTTTTTTTTCTATCTATATATCAACAGTTTTCCCTATATCGACGCCAAATCCGTGCCGATATTCTTTCGGTACACAAACCAATTGGCTGCGATGAGCAACAGACTCTCCGCAAGACAAATCCAGTGATAGTAAGCCTCAGGCAACAGAAGTAGCGGAAGAGCCAAAAGAACTGCCACAACCACTCCGCCGATACCGCCGAGAAACGATGCTATACTCTGCTTGACCGCAACCGTCTCATTTTCCCAATCCATCTTCGGAAACAGCAAATTGAACATAAGGCCGAACAGGCAGGAAAACAAAATCAACAAAAACGGAACGAGTATCATCCAGAACGCTTTCAGCACGGTTGGTTTAAAAACGATAAGCATGCAAATCTCCGCAACCACATAAAACGGTGCTATGAGCAGCAGATTAAACAATACTTTTCCGTCCAGAATCATTTTGGCAGTGAGCGGAAGACTTTTGGCAATCCACCACTCTTTTCCCTCCATGGATACCGAAATACAAACCGCATTCATCATCGACATGACGGCTGCGATCAGCCATGGAGCCGCCGCCGGAATATTCATTGCAACCGGGAGCTGCAATGCTGTTTTTTCCAAATCAACAAACAGCATTGCCACCGCCAAAACCGCACCGAGTGCAGGGCCTATAATCGTATTGGACACATAGGGACCGGAAGCAAAATATCGTCTCGCCTCACGCCAAACAAGAGCTCTGCGCACAGAGTTTGCTTTCATTTTTCCGATCTGATAATCATGCTTTGCCACCGTCGTATACAGTCCTCGGCAAACCCTATGAAAATTCACCTTTACCACCCACATCACAAGGGCGACTGCAACAAGGGATACCGCGGCAAACAAGAGGCATTCTCCGACACCTCCCGCCACCATTGCATTTCCGATTAAAATCGCCGGCGGATAGGTTTTTTCCAGCGCCGTGGTTGCCAGCGCGGAAATCTCCCTGAGCATCTCAAGGGAAATTTCATCCTCCGTACCGGAAAGATTAGCACTCATCCCCAAAACACCGACAACAAGGAGTACCGAAAGCGCTGCTTCCGCCAAAGATTTGTGTTTCATCCGAGCCGAAACTGCCGTGATGAGAGACCCGGCAAAAACAGCTACCGCCAGCGGCAAAAGGGGAACCGCAGCCACAACCAAAACGGAAAGCACATAGAACATAAACGGCGGACGTTCAAACACCGCATACACACTAAGTCCCGGCACAAAAATCAGCGCCGACACAATCAGGCTCTCTGCGTACATGCGCAAAAATCTGCTTACAACCACCGCGCCGTCAGACACCGGAAGGGACGACATGATGTCATACCCCTTTTTCCGGAATATCACACCGCCGATTTTAAATATATCGAAAAACACAACAAAAAAACTTGAAACGGCAATGAGGTACGCCGGTATGATATCCGCCGCCCCGAGGATGGAAAGTCCGGCACAAAGTGCCACAATGTAGGAGAGCACCATAGCCAAAATAAACACCATAATCACTGCAAAAAGTTTTACTTTCTTTTTGTACTCCGGATCTTTTGTGTTGCGGATGATATTAAGACCGTACAGGTTGCAAAGCTCCAGCTTTGCCAGAAGCTTAATTTGTCTCATCGTCAAGCACCTCCATAAAAAGCGACTCCAGGGAACCTGCTTCTTTTACGACATCACTCATATTTCCGCTCGCAATCACCCGTCCGTCCTTGATGATTGCCACTTTATTGCAAAGTTTCTCCGCCACTTCCAGCACATGGGTGGAAAAAAACACTGCACCGCCCTCCGCGCATGTCTCCTTCATAATATTTTTTAAAACGATGGAAGCCTTCGGGTCCAATCCCACAAACGGCTCGTCCAAAATCCAAAGCTTCGGTTTATGTACCAGCGCGGAAATAAGCGCAAGCTTCTGCTTCATACCATGGGAATACCCCGAAATCAAATCTCCCAGGGACGGTGTAATCTCAAACGCATCCGCATATTTTTTGATCCGCTCCTCCCGCTCCTCTTCCGGCACCTCAAATACGTCGGCAACAAAATTCAGGTACTGGATTCCGGTCAGATATTCATATAAATCCGGATTGTCCGGAATGTAAGCAAACTTTTTCTTGCACGCAAGCTTGTCGACTCTCAGATTTGTGCCGTCAATCAGCACTTCTCCGCTGTCATAATCCTGTATACCGGTAATGCACTTGAGCGTCGTCGTTTTTCCGGCTCCGTTATGACCGATAAATGCAAAAAGGTCTCCTTTTTCCACATGAATGTTAACATCGGTGACACCCTTGTCACTTCCTTTGTAATGTTTGGTCAGATTTTTGATAATCAGCATATTATCTCCTCCGTTTATTGCGTTTATAAAGGCAATATACTACATAACGCTGCGTCACAAGCAACCCCTAACGCAGCGTCATTATTTCTCTTTCTGTATATAATTTATTCCTATCCGTGACAACTGTCAATGTGCTTCCCCGAATCCGCATGTCCCGCCACTCCGATAATTCCGCACATTTGCTGTTCACTCCTTTTTTCAAATTTTATCACACAATTTTTGTTTTCCTGCTTATTGTGCCCAAAAGATGGTTTTTATAAATTCATTTAGATTTCTTGTGTTAATCGGTCTTTTTCCGTTTTCAAATGTCATGAACAGCCGATCTCCGGGATATATTCCGTTCCTCTCATAAGCAGCAATCTTGTATACAACTTTCTCCACATAATCCATGTCATCCATTTTTCCGAAATGTTCCCAGTAAACCTCCTTCCTGTCCGCCATGCGAAGAATCGTGAAATCCGGATAAATTACAATATTCGGCTCGAGCTGTAACGGATACTCATACCGGTACGGTACTCCGAGGGCAAATAGCTTATCCGCAATTATCTTTTCTGACTTTGAACGGACCCGCTCGCCGTTTTCCGTCACAATCTCGCTTGCAGTATTTTCAAATGATTTCCCTCTGTATTCTATTGCTTTCCACTCATTTGCATACGCTTCATCTGAAATTACATCCACATCTACCAACTCTCTTCTGTACGGATTGGTTGCTTTGTGCAAACATTTCAAACTGGTCCGCTCATAGTGTTTCAAAAATACATCAATGGCCCGAATCCGCTCCTCTGCCATTTGCACAACCTTTTGATCATAGTCTCTTTGTGCAAGCGCCTTCACAAGCGCCATCTGACTTTTTTTCATGTATCTTCCGTTTTTGCTTTGGGCTTCTGAGCCGCAAGTCTTTCCGTATTTATAATAATACTCCGGCTTTCCGCGCTTCTCAGCAACCCGAAGTCTTCCCTCCGGCGCATGCAGCAGTCTCTTTTTGGCCTTCTCAGCAATTTTTTGCAACTCTTTTGCTTCCTCTCGAAGCTTTCTTTCTATTGATTTCATTGTAAGTCCTCCTTTTCTTCTTTTTCCTTGATTTCGTCGGGGTGTTTTTCTGGCCGGCGCCCCACTTGCTTGCTTCTTTCTTCTTTTCGTTGGGCTGGTTTCCTGTTTGGCGCCCCACTTGCTTGCTCTTTTCTTCTTTTCGTCGGGCGCTTTCCTGTTTGGCGCCCCACTAGCTTGCTCTTTTCTTCTTTTCGTCGGGCAGATTTCCTGTTTGGCGCCCCACTAGCTTGCTCTTTTCTTCTTTTCGTCGGGCAGCTTTCCTGTTTGGCGCCCTACTAACTTGCTTTTTTCTTCTTTTTGTTGGGCAGATTTTCCGGCTGGCACCCCACTAGCTTGCTTCTTTCCTCTTTTCGTTGGGCAAGTTTCCCGGCTGGCGTCCCACTAGCTTGCTCTTTTCTTCTTTTCGTCGGGCAAGTTTCCCGGCCGGCGCCCCACCTAATTGCATATTCCAATTTTTAGTAGGACAACACACTTCAAAATGTCCCAACTAAGAAACCATAATCTTACATTGGTCGGGCAACCGATATATTTCCAGCCTTCAATTTGCCCGCCAAGTACGAATCCTGATATTCGACGCAGTCTTTTTCAAAAGCAAGCCTGCTTCTATCTCCAAAGTAATCTGCCCCGTATCCGGGGTGACAAAGGTCTTGCAGCCGGCTGCCTGCAACCGCTTAAGAAGCTGACTGTGCGGATGTTCGTAGCTGTTGTTTTTTCCGCAGGAAATCAAAGCTGCATCAAAATCAAAGGCCTGCAAAAGCGCAGCGCTTGTCGATGTCTGCGCGCCATGGTGCGCGGTTTTGAGAATATGAATTTTTGAGATACCCATATGTTGCAGACGCCGGATCACCTGCTCATCGCAATTCTGCGTGCTGTCGCCGGTAAACAACATAGAAAATCCCTGCATGCGGGCAAGCAAAATCATGGAAGTGTCGTTCTCGTCCGCCGACGCAATCTCATTGCCCGGATAAATGCAGTCGAATGTCATGTCTCCGCATGTCACCCGGTTCCCGGCGCCGACATAGACGATCTTGGTTCCTGCATCACGGGCAGCAAGAATAATATCTTTATACGATTCGTTACCCTCGGCTAACTTTGTCAGGCAAAGCACTTCTATCTCTATTCCTTCCGACCGGCTCATTTCCAAGAGTTCCAGAATGGCCGAATAATGATCTGCATGTGCATGGGATACAAAAGCCATCTGCACCCGGGAAATTCCATGATATTTCAAAAACGGAAGCAGCCGGTATTTGCCCATTTCATTGACATCCGTGCTACCGCCGTCAATCAGCACCGTGTTTCCCCGGCCATCGCGCATACAGACACAGTCCCCCTGCCCCACCGACAGCATATCAATCCGCGCCCCGCCATGGACCGGAATCAGGAAGATCCGCATGCACAAGAGAGGAAACACAAACCGAGGAAACGACAAACGCGGAAACACAATTCCGGGGATCTTAATCCGGTTACCTTTGGATAACAAAAGCATCCAAATAAAAACAAGCCCGTAATAGAGCACTATCTGCCAGAGGGCCGGTCTACCGGTCACCGCCACAGCTCCCGGGAGGCGCTCCGCCATGCGGCAAAGCCATTCGTAAAAATCGAGCAGAAGATCCGCCACGGTCAAAAACACATGGCATCCCGGCAAAGCGCCCACGATACCGCTGATAAGAATAAAAGTCATGCATGGAATAATAATCAGATTAAGAAGAAAAGAACCAATCGGAAATTCGTAATAGAACCAAAGAGAAACCGGAAGTATGAAAACCTGTACACTGAATCCGGACAGCAAACCGCCTTTTATATATTTGACAAGGCGAATGAGTAAGCCAAAAACAACTTCCCTGAATTTAATATGTTTCGGATTGTCATGTTTGGGGACACTCCTGTCTCCATCGATGTCGTCATCGACGGGCGGTTGCAAAAGCGGATTCACCCAGGCCAGTCCCATGACCGCCAGATATGAGAGAAGGAATCCTGCCTGCGTCACTATGGACGGATCCGACAGAAGCAAAAGAAATGCCGAAAAGGCCAGCGCCGTCTTGAGATCATAGGTCCTCCCGAGAAGATCTGCCAGCAGAAATAAAATAAACATGCACGAAGCCCGAAAGGATGATGCCCCGGAACCGACAAATTTTATGTAAACCACAATCATCAAAATGCCGGTACAGGAACAGAGCCACGGAAAGATTCCTATCCTTCGCAACAGTTTGTAAAACATCATACCAAGCAGTGAAATATGAAGGCCCGATATTGCCAGCACATGAGCAATTCCGTTTTTCCGGTAAAGATTTTTAATTTCGGGGTCCATTGCGGTTTTGTCTCCCAGCAACATGGCACATAAAATTCCTGCATTGTCCGGCTTCATATTTTCGCTGTAAATATTCTCCACGCCTTGTTTTATGTCAACCAGTGCCTCATCAAAAAAATCATAGGCTTTTCCGGTTTTGACAACGCTGCAACAAAGCATGCGAAATCCATACCCCAGGCTGTTGTAATATGTTTTGCTGTCGAACTGCCCTTCATTTTCTGCCGCCTCGAAGTTTGCAACAATTCCCTCCAGGCAAAGCCATGTTCCGATGGGCGGTCCCAAATCATCCGCAAAAGTACGGGACGCATCCATATAACAGATGACACCCATTTCCTGCTCTTTGAAAAAATGATTCAATTGTAATGTTTGTGAAAAATTGTTTGATTGTATATGTTTCAGATAATAGATTTGTTTGCCGTTTTTCTTCTCTTTTTTGCAAAGCCGACCGGTAATGCGAAGAACCGTATCGTCCGGCGGACCGCTGTCATAAACCGTTGCCGTTCCGGATGGGAGCGGCAACGGGACAATTTGCGCGATAAAGCAGAGTACTGCAAGGGAGAAGACAAACAGACACAGCGGTCTTTTCATATGCAGCTCCTATTCTGCCTGCTCGAGGATATCCAAGTTTCTTCCGTAAATCTCGGAGAGAGGCATTGTTTCTTTAAAGGTGACCTCACTTTCGCCGTTGACAGAAAATTGCACCTTATTTATATCACTGAGTTCCACCAGCGAATTCACAATGGAATAAATGACAACATCTGCGCTGACATTGGTTGTCTGCGACAAAAATGTGCCGTCAAGATTGACATAGCAGACACCGTCCCGGACAGTCACCGTATTGATCTTGATGTTTGGGTCCAGCATCGGGTAAGCCCCTTCCTCATTTTCCTGCACACCTTTGATCAACTGCTCCACAACCAGCTTTTCCAGCGGAATGTTACTGCTGTAGACCACTTCTCTGCTGACCTTGACAAGACTGTCTCCGTCCTCGTTGGCAAAATACAGAGAAAGCGATGCAATCTCTTCCGTGTTGATGACATTTCCCGAATTGTCAATGAACTGCTCCGCCGTCATGACTCCAACCGGAACACCGGAACGGTTCAAAAGAGGATTGCCCTCCACAAGCACCGTCACATATTTGACTTCTTCAATCTGCGTCAAAGTCCGGACAATGGCTGCCCTGGCCAAAATCTCCCGCATAGCGGAGCCGGATAAATACTCGGATGTGAAATCAAGCGTAACATTTCCGTCAATGAAATCATAACTGATCAGTGTCTCCGCCGACAAAATAGCCGGTCTGCTCTCCGTGTTCTCCGAAACATAGCACAGCTCATTCATAAACAGCTTCACAAGCTCTTCGGAATCGGTTTCGCCGGTATATATCGTCCGCTCCACAACCTTTGTTTCATCTTTATTTACTTCGTAAATCGTGTACGCCTGTCCGTCATGTGGCTGACTCTCACCCGCGCAGCCTGCGCAAAAAAGAAGGACAAGCATCCATAACATAATTTTTATTTTTTTCATAATAATTCCTTTACAACAGAAATCCATTATTTGCTCACATAAATAATCGGTATACGGACCGTAACAGATGTTCCCACGCCTTCCTGACTGTCTATCTTGATCGAGCCTCTGTGCATCAGAACCGCATTTCGCGCAATGGCAAGTCCCAGCCCCGTTCCGCCGATCTCCTTGGAATGTGATTTATCCACACGGTAAAATCTTTCGAAAATATGCTCCTGTTCGTCCTCCGGAATTCCGATTCCGTTGTCCTCCACCACAATGGTGGCAAACTGGTGATCCGCATCCAGGGAAACCTTTACATAGCCGTAATCGTTGTTGTACTTGATGGCGTTCTCCACAAAGTTTGACAATGCTAACGTCAACTTCACTTCATCCACTTCCGCATTCACTTCCCGGATACTCTCATACAGCACATCGATGTGACGCTGCTTTGCAATCGGACGAAGTCGTTTGAGAATCAGCTCAATCAACTCGTTCAGACTGATGTTTTCGATATTCATGTCCGCCGAAGTCTTGTCCATCTTAACAAGAGAAAGTAAGTCATTGATAATTTCATTCTCCCGCTCAATTTCTTCCGCGATATCCACCATAAATTCCTGATACAGTTCCACCGGAACATTTTCCTGCGCAATCAGAGAATCCGCCAACACCTTCATGGATGTGATCGGCGTCTTCAGCTCGTGTGACACGTTTGACACAAACTCCTGCCGAGATTCATCCAGCACCTTCATACGGCCCAAAAGCTCATTGAAAGCAGTGATAATATGCTCCGTCTCCTCATAGTCCATGACGCTGATCGGCTCTGTATTAAAGCCTTCCTTCGTCTCACGGATGGCCGTTGTAACACGCTCGAACGGTTTGACCAAAACATGGGACAAGACCCACGCAAGCGCCGTGAGCACAACAGCTGCAAGCATCTGCAAAATCGTTGCCTGTCCCTGCAGAATTTCCACATTGGCCGCAATGTTATCCGTAGATACACTGGTTAACATAACTCCTTTTGCCACCGCGGAACTGTCTTTCGGTTCCCCCGGCGCTTCCTCTGCCGTCTTCTGCATGGCCGTGTTGTCAATGATCGGTGTCGTAACCTCAATATACTGATTCTCCGCATCATAATTGGAAGAAGTCTGCCCCTTCATACTGAGCATTACTTCCTCTGAAATAATGGTTTTCCCTTCACTGATTCCGTAGGTATCCTTTATGATGTTACAGTTTTGATCGATGATGATTACGCGCCCGTCGTAAAGCTCTGATAACATGGAAAGCTCTGCGTTAACAACCTCGGACGATGTATCTGCAAGATAGTTGTATGTAATCAGATGGTCGGCAAGAATCTTGAACTGATTCTGCACATCATTAATCCGCACGGTCACCGCACGATTCTCGTAGTTTTCAAGAATGGCATAACGCAGCATCATGGTCGGCAAAATACCGACCGCCAATATGATAAGAAAGATACGAAACTTTAAACTTCTAAGACCCGGTATTCTGTTGATTAGTTGAACGATTCTGGTCTTCAATATTTATTCACCCTTTAAAATAATATCCTACACCCCATTTGGTGTGCACATATTTCGGCTCACTGGAATTGGTCTCAACTTTTTCACGCAATCTTCGGATATGCACATCCACGGTGCGCACATCTCCCGGATAATCGGCTCCCCATACAAGGGTAAGCAATTTCTCCCTGCTGTACACCTGGTTCGGATTGGTAGCCAGAAGCTCCAGCACGTCAAATTCTTTGGCTGTCAGGTTGATTTCTTTATTTCCGATGGAAACTCGGCGGTTTGCGCGCTCGATGACCATCTCGCCGGAAACAATACGGTCCGAAGACTCCTTCTTCGCCGCGTTTTTGGTTGTGCGGCGAATGATCGCTTTGATTCTCGCCTTCACCTCAAGAATGTTAAAAGGTTTGGTAATATAATCGTCTGCCCCGTACTCAAGGCCGAGAATCTTATCCATGTCCTCTCCCTTGGCCGTAAGCATAATGATCGGCACATTGGAAAATTCCCTGATCTGCTGACACACTTCAAAACCGGTCAGCTTCGGAAGCATGACATCCAGCAAAATCATATCAAACTGCTGCTCCTTTGCATATTGCAGCGCTTCCTCCCCGTCGTAGGCACAGGTCACTTCCATTCCGTCCTGTTCCAGACTGAACCGGATACCTTTCACGATTAATTTTTCATCATCCACAACCAAAACCTTATTTGCCATTTTGTTCTCCCTGCTCACACTTTGATTTTGTCTTTTATTTTTTGAAAGAGACCGTCCTTGATCCCGCTCACTTTCATAATATCCTCAACCGCCCCAAAGGCGCCGTTTTGTTCTCTGTATGTAACAATGCTCTGCGCTCTGCTCTCACCGATTCCCGGTATGGTACAAAGCTGCGTCACATCCGCCGTATTGATGTTAATGCGCCCGTCCGCCTCCTGCGTTGGGCCGCTCAAATCACCGCCGATAAGCTCCGTCTGCTGCGATTTTGCCTGCTCCCACTCCTGCAATGTGCAAAGAACAATCATGTCCCCGTCGGAAACCTCCACCGCCTGATTGACGCTGTCCGCCGCGGCGTCGTCCGTCATTCCGCCGGCCGATTGAATCGCCTCAAACACACGGGAACCTGCGGGAAGCTCATACACGCCCGGCGACCGGACTGCACCCGACACCTGGACAAAAACCGTATCCGCCGCTTCCTGCTGCCCATCTTCCCCGGCACTGCTCTCCTGCTCCGGTATCTGTTCCTGCGTTTGCGATTCCTCCGGCTCGCCGCCGGTAATCACCAAATCGCTTTCCGCCCTGCAACCGCAAAGCAACAAGACTGTCAATAACAGACAGCCCATAAAACCAATGTATTTACCTTTTAAATATCGCATAACATAGTCTCCTTTTTACAAAAGAGCCCCTCTATGTCACTGCCTTTTTATTGTAGTCCAAATGCGTCCCGATAGCAAGGGATTTTTACTCCCATTTAAAGAGAATTATTCCGAATATTGCCACCGCCATACCGATGACTTTCTGCATCACAAGCGGCTGTTTTTCCACGCCGAACCACCCCATCAGCTCAATGAGATAGGAACAAATCAGCTGGGCAACCACAATAAACATCACCGCTTTCGCCGGCCCCATCTGCGACATGCTCACGATAACCGTATATGTGATAAAAGCCCCGATCGCGCCTCCCGTGAGAAGATAACGGGGACGAACGGAAAGAACTGCGCCAAATCCGGTCCGCTCCGTGATAAGCCAGGCAATCAGGCACACAATAAGAGCCGTAAAGTGAACAAAAGCCGACGAGGACCATATGGACGACTGCTTTGTTACCGCCGTGTTAAATACTCCCTGAAAGCTCATCAAAATTCCCGATAAAATTGCAATTAAAAAACCGACCATTGTCATGACCTCCTGTTACTCTCATCATTTCCCAATTGTCGGTTTTTATACGTTCTTTATTTTACCTGCTTTTGCATTTGTTCTTCCAGCTGCTTCATACGGGCATCCGCATCCTCGCCCTGCCAGATTCCGGTGTAAGCCACCTCCAGCTGCACCCAGAAATTGCTTGCCTCAATAATCTTCGGAAGTCCGGTGCTGCGCGCATAGGACTCCATGGCATAGGAAAGTTTCGGATTCTCGTAAGTCACGTTGCTCTTTGCGGACAACTTGCCGGTTCTCTCGTACAGCGAAGCATCCGCCTCCCCGGTCAGATAAGCAGCGAACGCATTGGCGTACTCCTTATGCTCTCCGAAGCCGTTCACCACCGCCGTGTTGGTCACGGAAAGACCTCTGGTCTGCAACTGGCTGCTGATATCCGGAAGGACGGAAATTCCGTACTCCCATGTAAAGGTACCGTCCGCCTTCGCCTGCTCCAGCTTTGCCACCGCGTCCGTGGTAGCCACCGTAAACAATGTCTTACCCTGCATAAACTCATTCATTACAAGCTCGTAGTCCGTCTCGTCCGCCTCGATAGAGAAGAACTGATTCAGACTCTGATACATAAGCATACAAGCTACCGAATGATCGTTATAAATATCGATGATTGAGGCGTCGTCTCCCGTCTCCCCGCCGATATCCATGTAATTTCCGGCAAAGAAATAATTATAGAAAATGTCGGATACATCCCATTTCAAAATGGACTCCACACCTTCCGGCGCATCGTACTCATCCGCCAGAGTCAAAATATCATCGAAGGTGCGCGGAATCAATCCGTCTGCTCCGCTGACCGTAGGCGCTGCCACCGTCTCTTCTGCAGCCCCTTCCCCGTCACCGCTTTCCGCCGCTTCGGAACCGTCCGGAGCCTGCGCCTGGGATGCGAGTGCTTCCGCCTTTGTCTGCGCCATCGTATCTAAATACGTGCGGTTATACAAAAAGATGGATGTTTCATAGTAAAACGGATAAGCCACCTGTTTTCCGTCGTAAGTGACTGCGTTCAGCGCCGTCTGCGGATAATTCTCCGTCGTAACGTTTCCGTCCGGATCGGTAATCTCCGTGGCAAGTCCTGCCAGATACGCTTTTTCCAGACAGTCGTCGGTAATCAAATACACATCCGGATACGTCTCGCCCTCCATGGTCGCATCGTTGATCGATTCCAAATACTCTACTGCCGATACGAGAGTCGGAACCACTCGGATATCCTCATTTTCTTCCATGAACGCAAGCGCCCGGCTGTTCATATAATCAGTCAGTGTTTCATCCGTGTACCAGACATGGATGGTCTCCTTGCCAAGCAACGTATCCGAAAGGTTGTCTCCCCCTGCTTCGGCCGGTCCCACAAGCCCGTGGTAACAAGTGAAACAGAGCATGGCAAGCACCAATATAACCGCTGTAAATCTACTTCTAAAACTCATGTTTATACCCTATCTCTTTCCCGATTCGGTTACCTCCGGCTAACTATTTGCCGCGAGACATTTATCAAGAATTTCAATCATCTGATCAATATCCTGTTTCGTAATCACAAGCGGCGGAACAAAACGGATGATGTTCGCTCCCGCATTGATCAAAACAAGACCTTCGGAAAGTGCTGTTTTGATGATGTCACCCACCGGCTTGTTGCAGACAAGTCCCTGCAGAAGGCCGACTCCGCGGTGTGTCTCAATGAAGTCATATTTCGCTGCAAGTTTATCCAGCTGCTCAGATAAATATGCTCCCACTTCCCTTACATTTTCCAGTATATTCTGCTCCTCGAACAGATCCAGCACCTTGCTGACCGCTGCACACGCAAACGGATTACCGCCGTATGTGGTACCGTGATCTCCCGGAACAAGCGATGCCTGACCGACCTTTTCCGTCATCAGGAAGGCTCCCACCGGAACACCGCAGCCGAGAGCTTTTGCCGTTGCCATCACATCCGGTTTGATGCCGTAACGCTGCCATGCAAACATTTCGCCGCAACGTCCCATTCCGCACTGTACCTCATCCAACATGAGAAGAATATCCTTCTCATCGCAAAGTGCACGGACTTTTTTCATAAATTCTTCCGTCGCCGGGTAAATTCCGCCTTCGCCCTGCACCGTCTCAAAGAGAATCGCGCATGTCTTGTCCGTCACCTGAGCAAGCACGCTGTCAAAATCATTAAGCTGCGCAAACTTTACATTGCCGATCATCGGCTCGAACGGCGCACGGTACGCCGGATTTCCCGTCACGGAAAGCGCTCCCATGGTACGTCCGTGGAAAGAATGCTCCATGGCAATAATCTCGTGATCGGTGGTGCCGTCTTTTGTAAATGCATATTTGCGGGCAGTCTTAATCATACCCTCCAGTGCTTCGGCACCGCTGTTTGTAAAGAAGACACGATCCATTCCGGACACTTTTTTCAGCTTTCTTGCCGCGTCAATGGCCGGAACATTGTAATAATAGTTCGATGTGTGAAGGAGCTTGTCAATCTGTCCCTTCAGCGCATCGTTGTAAGCTTTGTTGTTATAGCCCAGAGCAAAAACCGCAATACCGGATACAAAATCCAGATATTCTTTGCCCTCGATATCGTATAAATGCACACCGTCGCCGTGGTCAAACACAACCGGATAACGGTTATAGGTATGAAGCAGATCCGCTTCCGCCTGCTCAATATATTCCTGCATCATCATTTTTTCATCTCTCCTTCGTCTTTTACGATCGCCGTTCCGATACCTTCGTTGGTGAAGATTTCAAGAAGTAAGCAGTGAGCAATTCTTCCGTCCAGAATATGGACACGGCCTACGCCGTTTTTCACTGCGTCCGTACAGTTGTTAAGCTTCGGAAGCATTCCTCCGCCGATGCATCCCTCTCCGATCAGCTCATCTGCTGCTGAGGCTGTCAGACGGGAAATAAAGCTTGATTTGTCATTGATATCTCTGTAGAGCCCTTCAATATCTGTCAGGAACGCCAGCTTTTCCGCACCGACTGCTTTTGCGATGGCACAGGCTGCATCGTCCGCATTGATATTGTATGTATCGTAATTGTCGTCAATTCCGATCGGAGCCACAATCGGGAGATAATCATTTTCCAGAAGATCAAAGAGAATCTTCGGATTTACCGTTTTCACATCGCCCACGAAACCGATGTCCTGACCGTTTGAATACTTTTTATCTACATGGAGAAGGTCTCCGTCCTTACCGCTGATACCGATAGCCTTGACACCGAGCTCTTCCACCATAGTTACCAGACGCTTATTTACTTTGGACAACACCATCTCGGCAATCTCCATCGTCTCCGCATCTGTCACGCGGAGTCCGTTAATAAACTGCGCCTCTTTTCCTACCTTTTCCACCCAGTTGCTGATTTCCTTACCGCCGCCGTGCACGATGATCGGCTTGAAACCGACAAGTTTCAGCAGGGTAACATCTTTGATAACATTTCTCTGAAGTTCCGGATTTGCCATGGCACTTCCGCCGTATTTCACTACGATGATGCGACGGTTAAACTGCTGAATGTACGGGAGCGCCTCGATGAGCACCTCCGCCTTTGCCATAATCTGATTCATATCTTTTTTGTTCATGTTTCTTCCTCTTTTCTTCTGCCCGGTAAAAAGTTAGCCAAGGCTTACTGATTAAACTGTACTATATTTTCTGTATTAAATGTGAAATCGTAATAATTCAAATCTTCACGTTTCGTCCATCCGATTTCTTTCCAGAACGCATTTCCGATATCGTTCTGCGTAAAGGCAATCAGCGACACTTTGTTGATGCCCTCTTTATGTAGTGCGTTCATGCAGTAGACGACCATGTCCTTCCCGATTCCCCGCAGGCGATACTCCGGATTGACACACACATGATAAAGGCACCCTCTTCGCCCGTCATGTCCGCAGAGAATGGCGCCGACAATTTTGTCATCCTCCTGCGCCACCACGCTGATGCCCGGGTTGCGCGCAAGAAACCGCTCTACTCCCTCTTTGGAATCATCGATGGAACGGATTGCGAATCCTTTGATGCTCTTCCAGAGTGCATATACCTGTTCATAATCTTCTATCTGCATTGCACGTATCATATCGTTTCCTCTTTTGTTATCCTAAGGGAACATCGGAACGAGCTCAAGTCCCTCGCTCTCTTTGAGGCCGAACATCAGGTTCATGTTCTGCACTGCCTGTCCTGCAGCTCCCTTCACTACATTATCAAGCGCGCCCATCATAATAATTCTTCCGGTACGCTCATCAATCTTAAAGTTTACATCCACATAGTTGCTTCCCTCTACCCACTTTGTCTCCGGAAGCACGTCTTTTTCCAGCACGCGGACAAACTTCTCATCTTTATAATATTTATCATAAACCGCCTTGATCTCCTCATACGTCGGAAGGGATCCGTCCGGTTTCTTCACAAGTGTTGCATACTCGGTTACCAAAATACCGCGGTTCATCGGAACAAGATGCGGTGTAAAGTTAATCATGATTTCTTTTCCTGCTGCATAGCCGAGCTGCTCCTCGATCTCCGGTGTATGTCTGTGACTTGCCACACCGTAAGCTTTGATATTTTCATTTACTTCACAATATAAATTCGGTAATTTCGCTCCGCGTCCTGCACCGGAAGTTCCGCTCTTGGCATCGACGATCAGTGTCGCCGTGTCGATGAGACCTTCCTTCACAAGCGGGTACGCAGTCAGAATGGAACAGGTCGTGTAGCAACCCGGGTTGGCAATCAGTCTCGCCTTCTTCACATCCTCACGATTGATTTCGCAGAGACCGTAAACCGCTTCCTCAATATACTGCGGTGACTTGTGCTCGATGCCGTACCATTTTTCATATACAGCCACATCCTTGATGCGGTAATCCGCAGACAAATCCACAATCTTGGTCTGACTGAGGATTTCATCATTCATCACCGATGCACAGAATCCCTGCGGCGTCGCCGTAAAAATGACATCCACCTGCTTTGCCAGCTCTTCCATATTGTCATCGAGACATGTGTCCTCCACAATCTCAAACATGTTTCCGTATACGCTCGCGTATTTTTTATCTATGTAACTTCTGGAGCCGTACCATTTAATCTCTACTTCTTTATGCTGTGTCAGAATTCTTACAAGCTCTGCACCTGCATAACCTGTGGCTCCGATAATACCTGCTTTGATCATATCTCATCCTCCTGTCGTTGTGCGCCGGTGCGCAGTAGGCGGCGTCCGCCTTTGGCACGGACAAACCGTTTATATCATACTTTAAAATCCGCTTTCGTTCAAGTTCTTTCCTATATTTTATATGTTTTCTGTCCGCGGCTTTTCTCTTTGTTGCATAATTATACGTCCGCTCTGCATATTATGCAACATATTTTTCGCTTTATGCACGTTTTTTGCGAATATTCACTATTTTATGCAATATTTTATGCTTGCAATATGCAAAATAATGATGTATCATAGGATGCAGAGCTTAAAACATTAGTTTAAAAATACATAACGGAGGCAAAAATCATGAAAGAAAAAGTTATTTTAGCGTATTCAGGCGGACTTGACACAACAGCGATCATTCCGTGGCTCAAGGAGAACTTCGATTACGAAGTTATCTGTGTCTGCGTAGACTGCGGACAGGAAAGCGAGCTGGACGGACTTGAGGAAAGAGCAAAACTTTCCGGCGCAGAGAAATTATATATTGAAGATATCACAGATGAATTCTGTGACGAATATGTAGTTCCATGTGTACAGGCTCACGCTGTATATGAAAACAAATATTTACTCGGAACATCCATGGCACGTCCGGCGATTGCAAAGAGACTTGTGGAAATCGCCCGCAAAGAAGGCGCTACTGCTATCTGCCACGGTGCAACAGGAAAAGGAAATGACCAGATCCGTTTCGAGCTCGGTATCAAAGCACTTGCTCCGGATCTTAAGATCATCGCTGCATGGAGAAATGAAAAATGGACAATGAACTCCCGTGAAGAAGAGATTGAATATTGCCGTCAGCATGGCATCGACCTTCCGTTCTCCGCAGACAACTCTTACAGCCGTGACCGTAACTTATGGCACATCAGCCACGAAGGTCTTGAACTGGAAGAGCCGGGCAACGAACCGAACTACGATCACCTTCTTGTTCTCGGTGTTTCTCCTGAGAAAGCTCCGGACGAAGGCGAATATGTGACAATGACATTCGAAGCAGGTGTTCCGAAGTCTGTCAACGGAAAAGAAATGAAAGTTTCCGACATCATCCGTGAACTGAACCGTCTCGGCGGAAAACACGGTGTCGGCATTGTAGATATCGTAGAAAACCGTGTAGTTGGTATGAAGAGCCGCGGCGTTTACGAAACACCGGGCGGAACAATCCTCTACGAAGCACATCAGCAGCTGGAAGAGCTCATCCTTGACCGCGACACATACCGCACAAAGGAAGACATGGGTAACCTTTTCGCACAGATCGTTTACGAAGGAAAATGGTTCTCACCGCTTCGCGAGGCTACACAGGCTTTCATCGAGAGCACACAGAAATATGTGACAGGTGAAGTTAAGTTCAAGTTATACAAAGGTAACATTATCAAAGCCGGCACAACTTCTCCGTACACTCTCTACAACGAAAGCATCGCATCCTTCACAACAGGTGACCTCTACGACCACCGTGATGCAGAAGGATTCATCAACCTCTTCGGTTTATCAACCAAGGTTCGCGCTATGAAGATGCAGGAAGTGGAAGCTAACAAATAGTCTGAGGTAATTATGGACGTAGTTTTAATTATTGTTTCATATATCGTTATGATAAATCTTGTCGCATTTGCCCTCATGGGCATCGACAAGTATAAAGCAAAAAAGAAAGCATGGCGGATTCCCGAGGCGACGTTATTTCTGTTTGCCATTTTCGGCGGAAGTCTGGGAAGTACTCTCGGAATGTTTACCTTCCACCACAAAACCCGCCACTGGTACTTTCTCTACGGAATGCCACTTATACTGATCGTGCAGCTTGTCATCCTCTATCTGTTATGGCAGTCACCGATTCAGTTCAGCATCCTGTAGTCCACCTGAAATTTTAAACACAAGTGCTGTCGCATTTATGCGGCAGCGCTTATTTTTCACTAAGGAGGCAGCCTATGCATATCGCTATTGTTGCAGACAATATTGCGGACCGCAAGCAGGCGGAACGACTTTTCGACCGCGCCAACACCGCTTTGTCTTCCGAGACGGGAACCTTATTTATTTCCTCCTACGGAGACGAAACGTCTTTTTTACACGCGTGCATGAAATATGATCTCTTTGTCCTTGACTTTGACAACGATGTTCCGCACTCCCTTGCCGTGGCAGAAAAACTGAAAGAAAAAAATGCGCCGGGACTGATTGTCGTGTGCAAAAATGCAGAAGCTCCTTTTTTGTATGAGACGGCCATTCAGGGACTTTATACCCTGGACAAACCGATTTTGACCGCTCCGCTCCACAAGCTGATCCGCGATGTGCACCTGGAAATCAAAAAAGTGCAGAGTCAGCTGGATCTGGTGGAAATCCGCACGGACACAGACACCCATTACATATCCCGCTCCACGATTCTCTATGCAAGAGCCTACGAAAAGGAGCACCGTCTGTCGTATCATCTGACGGACGGAAGCGTGCTGGAAAGCACCGGCGGAAGCGATGATCTGATGCGCTATCTGGGCGACTACGACGAATTTGTCCAAAGACCGGGGCATCTTTTGGTCAACAAAGACCACATCCGTTCCGAAGACAAAAAATCCATTTGTATTTCCAATGGTGATACGATTGAAATTTCACTCTTAGACCGACTGGGCATACTGCGATAGGAGTTTTTATGATTGCACTTACCATCACAGACACAAAAAAAATGATGCAGACATTACTTTACGCTGCATCCTTTGATCAATTTTCCCTGCAGGAAGTTTCCGCAAACAAGGACATTTCCCTGTTTTTGGAGGGACGTATTCACGAGGATTTTTACACACAGGAAGATCGCTCAAATGACCCTTCCCTAGCTGCCCGCGAGTTCGCTCCCTGGGGACAATACCGCGAGCTTATAGCCTCCTTCATCAAAGGCGACAAAGCACCGCTTTCCTTTAAATTTGTTCTGCAGGCGCCGTATTCTTACATGCAGAAGCTCTTGTCTTCCCCGGAATTTACCGGCGATCCGGACGCGGTCAAGGCGTTGATTCTCACTTTCCGCTACGAAAACGAGACCCTGACCTGTCTCACGGGAACTGCCATGCGGAGTTTTACCTTGGACAAGTCCCTGGACACCCTCTGGGACCAGGCGATCCGCAAATCCCTGGCCAACATGCAGATCGGGTTTGATGAGATGTGAACTTTAAAAGCGCTTCACTTGTGTGGCGCTTTTCTTTATTACTTCCCGATCTTCGGTTTAAAAATCAGACTCGCAATGTAACCGAAAATAATCGCTGCACTGCAGCCTACGGCGCCGGCCTTAAAGCCGCCCATGAAAATGCCGAGAAATCCATTCTGATCCACCGCTTCCTTCACGCCTTTCATCAACACATTTCCGAAACCGATCAGCGGAACCGAGGCGCCTGCGCCCGCAAACTCCGCAAAGGGTTCATAAATCCCCACAAAGCTTAACACAGCACCGAGACATACCAAAATCACCATGATTCTTCCCGGAAGCAATTTCGTTTTTTCCATAAAAATCTGGACAATCGCACAGATCAGTCCGCCCACCCAGAATGCATTCACATAGCTTGTTAAATCCATGACAACTCCTTTCTTGCAATAAAAAAAGCAGAGAAATTTCTTTCCCTGCTATTTTTTGCATTTTTTCTGAAAATATTCTTTTTTCGATTTTATCCGGTCAAAACGCAAATCTGCTTATTTGCCCAGATATGCAATGACTTCCACTTCGCAAAGCACATTTTTCGGAAGCGTCTTTACAGCCACGCAGCTTCTTGCCGGTTTGGATGTAAAATACTTGGCATAGATTTCGTTAAATGTAGCAAAATCGCCCATGTCCGCCAAAAAGCATCCGGTCTTAACCACATTGTCATAAGATGCGCCGGCTGCTTCCAGAAGTGCTCCGATATTTTTCATTACCTGCTCTGTCTGTGCAACAATATTGTCTTCTGCTAACTCTCCTGTCTCCGGAATAATCGCAATCTGTCCGGATGCAAAAAAGAAATCTCCCGCAACAATTCCCTGGGAATATGGTCCGATCGCCGCCGGAGCCTTGTCTGTACTGATTGTTTTCATAGTTGTCCTTCTTTCTTTTTATATTTCGTTTCTATCGGCTGATTTTTATCGCCGAAAATCAATCTTCCAAAAAGTTGACCGTCACATAAAATCCTCTCGGATTTTCCGCAATGTCAACTACCGTTCCCTCCCGGCTTTTCAGTCGCTCGCGGAATGCGATATTGCCCGACATGGCAAGGGACGGATCAATCGTATAATAGTAACTGCTCGGGAGCACACCTTCCGTGACGGACACTTTCTGTCCTACCTCAAGAAGTCCCGGACGTTCCATTTTAAATTCCATCTCACGCATATACTGTACCTGCCTCTGCTGCTGTCAGTTCCGGCTGTGCCTCTGCTGCCGGCGCTTCCTGCTCCTGTGCAGCTTCCTCCTTCGGAAGTTCCTCGCGCTCCAGAAGCCTTACAAACACTTCAACAACCGTCGGGTCAAACTGCGTTCCCGCACAGCGTTTCAGTTCTGCAATCGCATCTGCCTCCGGCATCGCCTTGTGGTACGGTCTGTCATTGACCATAACGTCATGGGAATCCACCGCTGAAATAATACGTGCAATCAACGGAATCTCCTCGCCTTTCAGGCGGTTCGGATAACCGGTTCCGTCCCATTTTTCATGGTGGGAAAGAATACCGTCCGCGATGTCTTCCAGCTCAGCCGAACTCTTGGCGATACGATAACCTTTCACCGTATGCTGCTCGATGATGGATCTCTCCTCCGGCGTCAGCTTGCCCTGTTTTTTGATAATATCCTGCGGGATCGCAACTTTACCGATGTCATGAAGCACGGCAAGAAGCTCCAGCCTTCCGATATCTGAATCGGAAATACCCATCTCGCGACCGAGACGCGCAGCCATCATACGGGTTCTCTCCACATGTTCCTCTGTCTGATAATCACTTTCACAAAGCGTCTGCTTAAGAGAATCCACAAGAGAACTGCTGGCTGATTTGTCCTTGAGCATCTTCTTTTTCTGCATGCTGGCACGTGCGTCCTGCAAAATCTTTTCGATACTCTTTTCCGTATCCTCCTTGGTGGCCACACCGAACTCGATGGATACCGGCATATTTTCATAGAAGTCCTGAATATCGTCCTCGATGGCATCTAAGAGCGTCGCCGCATCTGCGTTGTACATGCCCTCCAGCACAATGACGATATCACCGTTGTCAATTTTGGCGCAGAACACCTTGTCACCTACGCGTCGGCGGATATAACGGGAAATATTGCGCATTACCGCATCACCGAACGCCGTTCCGTACGCCTCATTGATGGCATTCATACCATCGACGTTGCACACGGCTACCGACACCGGCCAATACTCCGGAATATTCCACTGCGGAATCTGGGTCAGGAAGCTCTGCTTATTGTAAAATCCGGTCACCGAATCAAACAACATGGATTTTTCAAATTCAAAGAATGTCTGTCGCACGTCGGTCACATCGTGGAACATGAACAACTTACCGACCAGTTTTTGCTCATCATCCTTCATACAGTTGAGCTGGCACTGGTAAATACGGGTGATACCGTTTTCCTGGTAAATCCAGTCAATCTCCTGATTGAGGTTCGTTCCGTTCAGACCGGAAAAACCGTTTTCCTTTACAAACTGCTCAATCGTCACATCTTCATTAAATCGGAAATCCGGCATAAGCTCACGCATCTGTTCACTGTGTGCTACCAGTCTTCCCTCGTAGTCAAATAATATAATCGGATCCTTCATATACTGAAGAATCATGTTTCGTGTAATCTCCACCGTAACACTCGGCAAGTAGTTAAACGTATAAAAATACAGAATCAAACCAACCAAAACATAGAGAAGCAGGGTCGGGTCCACGGAAAGCGGAATGTATCCCGTAATGTAGACAAAGTAAATCACTACCGTCAAAATCATGCCGAAAATCGGGCCGTAATAACGGTTCAAATACACTTTCGGCGCCTCTTTACATTTGACGAACAACAAAATAATCGTCGCAACAATCATGATTACGTTGAACACGATATGTACATGGAACGGTATCATCGGAACATACGTGAGGACATATCCGTCCGCAAATGCTGCTTTCCGGTACGAAAGCGCAATTTCCTTGAACGGATTGGCCAACAGGAAAATAGAGTCCACAAAGCAGTACGCCAAAAAGATATACTTGAGTACTCTCGCCACTTTTCGTTTCGAGCCGATGTACGCAAGAACGTAATCATAATAAAAATAAATCATCAAATCCATCAACACAAAGCTGCAGGAACAACCGATGGATTTGGTCATAGACTGCTCCGCACTGATATTGAGCGTATATGCCAGAATCATCAGGAAGTTCATCAACATAGCAATACCGAGCTTTTTGCTGATCGCCGTGTCTCTACGATATGATTTTACCAAAAAGAAAGCTGAAACTAACGCCGCCAAATAATAACCGGCAATTATGAGTTCTTCCACGTTCACTCCCCCTATAAACCATATATAACAAAAGTATAACACAAGCCTATTTTATTTGCTATTTTTTTTTGCATAATATGCTTCTCTGCGTGACATACTATGCAAAAAAGGAGGTAATTTCATGAAAACTTTAGATTATATTGCTTTGACAATCACAATTATCGGCGCCGTAAACTGGGGTCTCATCGGTTTCTTCGACTGGAACCTGGTCGCTACCCTCTTCGGCTCCATGAGCTTGTTCTCCCGCATCATCTATGCACTTGTGGGACTTTGCGGAATCTACTTACTGACTCTGTATATGAAGCTCGGCGCCATCGACGAGGCGTAGGGGCTGAGTTTTCTTTCCGGCGGGTGTTCCTTTCCGGCGGGTGTTCCTTTCCGGCGGGTGTTCCTTTCCGGCGGGTGTTCCTTTCCGGCGGGGAGTTTTCTATCCAGCGGGAAGTTTTCTTTCCAGCGGGGCATAGCTGGCGATTAAAGGCTTCTGATGCCCCGTTTCGGCTCGCCTTTCTGGCATTATGTAAACCAGTTGGGCATGAGCGACTATCAAGCTTGTTCTCATGTCCCGTTTTTTTCAAAAATCGGGGCATGGAAACAACTCACAAATCTATATGCCCTGTTGGTTTACATAACTAATAATTCATGGACCCCTACGGGTCATAGGAACAGCGCTGCCGAGTCATATGCCCCCGCAAGGATAAGCAAGCTCAATTCTTTCCTCCGCAAAAAAAAACAAGCTTATCTCTTTTTTACAAGAAATATTCTTCCACAGTTCTTTTGATTGTATCCATACAAAGCGGATGCTCTTTGGTTTCATATGTGGTAATGAGATTAACAGTGGGAATAATTCCATGCGAGGTGTACAGATGCAATTTGGAACAAGCCCTTTGGCAATATGCGGGATTGTCCATGAGTCCAAAATGCTCCCAATAATAGATGCTGTCGGTGTGCGGATGAAGAATCGTAAAGTCGGGATAAACTGTCGTATCGCCGAGCCCCAATGCGCATTCGTAGCGGAACGGAATCTGATTTTCTGACAGTACTGCTTCAATCATAGCCTCAGATTTGGAACGCACCCAGATGCCGGATGTTGTTTTGTGTGTTTTTCGCTCGGGATAATTCGGATTGGTTTCATAGGAAGAATTCATCCAATTGAAATGTTTTTGATCTGACGGTTGAAAATAAGACGCAAGAAGTCTCCTGACCTCAGGATGCTCTGCCAGGATGGGATCCGTTTCCCCGCGAGCCGGATCATAATACTGAAAAAAAGAATCCAATGCTGCTTTTTCCTGCTTTAAATTTTCAAGCAAGAACGTCAGATGTTTTTTCAGTGCCAGTTGCTTGGCAAGATGTTGTTGCTTCTTTGGAATATAAACAGGAGTGTGGCCGTCGCTGCGGTACCATTTGTAACGTGTCCCGTTGCGGGAGCAGATGAGTTTTCCTTCCGGAAGTGAGGCGAGTTGCGCCTTGATTGATGTGATTTCTGCCTCGAGCCGTCGGCGCCGGGCATACATTTGATTGTAGATCGTAAAAAGACCTCCCTTCTGTTTTTTCCTAATGATAAATAGAATTGCAGACGGCGTCAAGTAATTTTTTGCATGATTTTCACACATACTAAGAAGGAAATACAAACCCAGAACAGGAGTGTGAAACTATGAAAAAAGCAATGTTTGAAACAGGCCGGAGCAGCGTGAAGCTTCCGATGCCTGCTTATATTTCCGGGTGCGGATGCATCGCAGGAAAAAAAGAGAGCGAAGGACCGCTGGCTGAGGCGATCGACTGTCTGTCGTCGGACAACACCTTCGGGACAGACAACTGGGATGCGGCTGAAAGCAAATTGCAAAAAGAGGCCGTGCGCATTACTCTGGAAAAAAGCGGGGTGGACAAGCGGGAAATCCGGTATTTGTTTGCCGGGGATTTGCTTGGCCAATCCATTGCCAGTTCCTTCGGGCTGCTGGATTTTGAAATCCCGCATTTCGGACTTTACGGCGCCTGCTCCACCTGTGGGGAGTCGCTGAGTCTCGGTTCCATGACCGTGGGAACAGGACTGGCCTCAAAAGTAATGTGCGTGACTTCGTCGCATTTTGCCAGCGCCGAGAAGGAATTCCGCTTTCCGCTGGAATACGGTGCCCAGCGGCCGATTTCTTCCACTTGGACCGTGACAGGAAGCGGAGCTTTTCTGCTGACTGCGGACAACGGCCCGAAAACCCTTGCAAAAATTTCGGAGATTACCACCGGGCGAATCATTGACATGGGCGTCAAAGACAGCCTGAATATGGGATGCGCCATGGCTCCGGCTGCAGCCGACACCATCCGCCAGCACATGGAAGATTTCGGGCGGAAACCGGGCGACTATGACGCTATTATTACCGGAGATTTGGGGAAAGTGGGAAGTCAGGCACTTGTTGATCTGCTAAAAGAAAAGGACATTGATGTCACGGACAAGCATCTGGATTGCGGTATGATTATTTACGATCTCGAAAACCAGGATGTGGGCTCCGGCGGCTCCGGATGCGGTTGCGCAGCGGTAACTTTAGCTTCTCATATTCTGCCGCGGATTAAGAGCGGTGAGTGGAACCGCGTGCTCTTTCTGCCGACCGGTGCCCTTCTTAGTAAAACAAGCTTCAATGAAGGCCAAGCAGTTCCCGGCATCGCACACGCGGTGGTACTGGAGCATGTGGAATAAAGTCGACGAAAAACCCGTCCGCTAACAAAATGTTAGGGACGGGTTATTATGTTCTACACCACACAATTCCAAGGAAACATATCTTTACATTTTAGCTGATTCATCAACACATGCAAAACTACCGGATTTTTCTATTATCTTTTTATCCTGCGTCTTTGTTCTTCGCTCTAACTTTTTAATATCTTCAGCAGGCGGAAGTTCTTCCGGTTTGATGCCGCGCTCTCCAAGCATTTTTCTTATTTCGGCATTATTTTGAATATGTTCGCCGGTGATAGCCGGTTCTCCGTACAAATCCTTGTTTTCTACATTATAATTTGTCATTTCTGTTGCCAAATTTTTAGCAGCTATCGTTAAAGCAGGCAAAAAATCAGCCAATGGCCGGTTATCTTTTACCCCTAATCTGGCCTTCATATCTTTTGTTGTATGACCGCCAAATAAAGCTTGATCTCCGCGTGACCTTATTCTCGCAAAGCCATCATCATCAACACCGCGTTCATATATACTATCAATTTCGTGACCTCACGAAAATGATCCAACACATCAATCTGGGCCGTCTCACATGATTCCACAGCTCGTCCGATTGCTTTTTCAAAATTTTCCCAACGACTATACCCCAGCAACCTCATCAAGTCTCTGGCATACCAATATTCAATCTGCTCTTCTTCTGTGACTTGAATCACATTATCAAATTGATTTTTTATCTGTTCAACTCTTCTTGAATCCATATGTTCACACCCTTTTACTGCTATATAAAAATACTAGCACCAGAACATATGTTTGTCAATCATCAAATCATCTTCCCAATCCAATAAATCAGTCCAAGCACCCAGCTGGTCAAAATGCCGTACAGGATGACGGGGCCGGCGATGGTGAAGATTTTGACGCCGATACCGAACACCTGGCCCTCCGGCTTATATTCGATGGCCGGGGAGGCGACGGAATTGGCGAAGCCGGTGATCGGGACGAGGGCGCCGGCTCCGGCCCACGCAGCAAGATACTGGTAAAGGCTCAGCCCTGTCAGAAGAACGCTGAACAAAACAAGCAGGAGCGAACACCAGGAGCCGGATGTCTCCTTGTCGAGGCCAATGCTCTCGCAGTAATTCAAAATCATCTGACCGAGCACACAGAACAAACCGCCCACCAGAAAGGCCTTGATCATCTGCCACCACAGATTTTTTGTCGGTGTTACCTGCTTGATGTACTCATTGTATTTTTGCTTTTCCAACTCCTTTTCGTCCTCCCGCTGCTGATCCGCCCGGGCAGACGGGAGCGGCTCCGGCGCGCTTATCCCCTCCTGCACTCCGCTGTTGTCCTGGATATCCTCCGCCGCCTGCGGACTGATTCTGATCTGCTCTTCGTTCATATACCTTTCCTTCCTTTCTGAATAAATACAGGCATCACCACTTGAATACCCCAACCATATAATAAAAAAATGAACCGACTAATTTACCTACGGCTAACCCTGCAATCACAAGACCGACACCGCGCTTTAACTTCATCCGGTGGGTCATAATCGGAATTGCATCCAAAAGTTCCGCGATGGAAACCGCCAGAGTGCCGACATAAATGCCGACAAACAGGCCGAACATGGCAAGTAACAGCTTTTGCCAAACGACCGGTATTCCGACGACGGGCAGTGAAAAGTTCTCCTCAAGCAACTTTCCTACAAACAGACTGAATACATTTCCGAGAAAACAGCCCAAAATAATCATATTTTCGTACGTTATAATGTGATCGGCGCTGTCCGTGTGCTCAGCAAACCGGGGAACAAGTCCCACCGCCGTAAACACCGTGAAAACACCGCTTGCCACAGACATTCCCGCGCATAGTCCAAGCACAACCAAAATCGTCTGCTCTGCCAACTTTGCTGCCCACATAATCTACTCCTTCGCCACAACATATCTGCCCGCTACTGTATATCCACCTTGGTGCCCTCACGGTCCCTGCGCTTGACAATCGCCTCGTCCATATCGCGTTCATAATTTCGCATGGACACCTCGATCGGGGTCGGTTCGGAAGAAAGCTTCTTTTTGCCGACGTGATTGTAAAAGACAAGAATCCCGACCAGCAGACCTAAGCTGTAGCTAACTTCCAAAAGCGTAAATCCACCGGAAGTGTTGCCCGTGACAAACTCATAAAACTGACCGAACATATTTGTAATGGAAATATCGTTGTGAAATGCCATAATGGAAAAGGCGCCGCCGAAAAGACAAATGAAACTGACAAAAAACACCTTCAGCTTGCCGAACATGGTGTCCCAGCCCTTCTGCGACGCCGGATCCTTCCACTCCACAATACAATCCGACTCACCGTGGGGGATGACCAGACAATCCGGAAATTTGGCCTGAACCATGGAAGTAAGCCAAAGCAAACTGATAACCTGCTTTTCCTTCTTTTCAAATTTGTACAGAATGATATTTTTTACGCCGGTGCAAACCGTCGGGTCCGCTGCATAGACGGACGCCACATCGCTGATGCGCACAGACTTTTCCTGCACCTGCACGCTGTCTTCCATCTCTACATACACATAATGTTTCAATTTATCACACTTCCTTTGGAATATATTGTTTCATGCGTGCAACTTTTTTATACAAAAAGAGCACAAAAAGAGAGCCGGACTATTTTTCATAATCCGACTCTTTAATGTCATTTTTATTTGATTTAAATATTACATAAAGGAAATGCCGAGTGCTTTTACAAGGCAACCGACTGCAAGTCCGATGACCCAAAGAAGAAAAGCAATCTTAACATTTTCAAAGAATTTTTTGTTAGCGCGGAACAACGTAAGAAGTCCGACACCGGCGCCGACCAGAAGTCCTGAAATCAAAGCGCCTTCCCCGAGCATACCGCCCACATACAGCTCCGTCAACGCAACGGAAACCGCACAGTTCGGAATCAATCCGATGATGGATGCCAGAACAACGATTCCGTAGGATTCGCCGATGGCAACATACTGAATACCGCTGACACCGATATAATCCATGAAATATGTAATTGCGAGAGAAATCACAAATACAAACAAAAGAACCTTCAAGCTGTGACGAAGGGCCGATTTAAAAATGCCATCCTCACAGTGACAATGCTCGCTTTCACACATCTCGTGAATATGATACTCATTGTCTGCGTTCTTTTTGGTCAAACGACAAATTCCGTCGATGGCAAAACCTGCTGCCATACCGGTGATCAACTTCACCGCCAGGATAGAAAAAATCACCTTGCCCGGCACCTGCGCAGAAATCAGAACCGGTATCATTTCATCGGAAGTCGAAAGATAAACTGCAATGAGCGTACCGAGGGATACGATTCTTCCGGCATAAAGTCCGGTCGCAGCCGCCGAGAAGCCACACTGCGGAACAAGTCCCGCCAGCGCACCCGCCGCCGGTCCGAAAGGCCCCGCCTTTTTCAAAAACTTCACAGCCTTACTTCCTGTGTGATGCTCCAAATACTCCATCAATAAATACGACAAAAACAGAAATGGAAATATTTTGAGCGAATCTATGCACGTTTCTATCAAAACATTTATAAAAAATTCCATCATAACTCCATTCCGGACAACGTCCTAAACACACGTCGTTATAATATCACACTTTTTTTCATTTGTGTATAGGAAATTTGTAATAATTTCTTAATATTCCGTGAACGTTTTTAGTGCAACATTCCTTCCGCGCGCAAAAATTCAAGGAAAGCCTCGCACCCTGTCACCACATCCCGGTAGGTCGCTTCGAAATCTCCCGTGTACCACGGATCGGCCACATCACGGCCATTACCGGCAAATGACAGGAGCTTGTAAATCTTTCCGTCCGGATCTCCGCCCGCGATGCGGTTCATATTGCGGATGTTCATCGTGTCCATTCCGATCAGGTAATCATAATATTCATAATCTGCCTGCGTCATCTGCACTGCCCGGTGCGGAATGACCGGAATGCCCACCTGACGAAGTTTATTCACCGTCCCGTAATGTGGCCCATTGCCGATCTCCTCGCGGCTGGTGGCCGCGGAGTTGATCTCGAAGAGGTGGGAGATTTTGTTTTGGTTCACTATATGTGTCATAACAGATTCTGCCATGGTGGATCGGCAGATGTTGCCGTGGCATATAAATAGTACTTTTATCATCTTTTTATAACTCCATATAAGTCTTGTATTTCTTCTCAAATGCTTGGTATCACAGGGTTTTTCGGGTTTTAGCTCCCTGGCTGTTTCCGGGGTATCTTCTCAAATCGTCCCGTATCTTCTCATGCTTTTCCCTGCAATATTGGTAAATACATTGGTAAAGGAAACGGCTTTACCAACGCCTCTTTTTAGCCATTCGCTACCCGAAGCACCTCGGCTTTGGCATCATCGAAGTTTACATGGGTATAGACATTCAGGGTTACACTGATGTCTGAGTGACCCATGATATACTGCAATGTTTTCGGGTTCATTCCAGATTTTGCCATGTTGGAGCAAAATGTGTGTCGGCATACATGAGGGGTTACTTTCGGCATCTGGATGCGGTAAATCTTGTTGTACTTCTCCACGATATGTTCCAGATACTTCTCCCAGTGAAGGGCGACCTTCGGCATATCGTTTTTGTCCAGACACAGGAAGCGAATATACCCATCCACCATCGGCTCGACCTTCGGTGCTTCACGATTGGCAATGATTCTGCGAAAACACTCTGCCACTTCTTCGGTCATCGGCACATAGCGGGTACCACTCTCTGTCTTTGGCTCCTCAATCACATATTTCATCTGGGATGTGCGCTGCAACTGATGGTCTACCTTGATACGCATTTCATCGAACTCAATCTCCGAAACCGTCAGTCCACAGAACTCCGAAATACGAAGCCCCGTGTGAAAGAGAATATAGATTGCATCGTAGTATCTGCTGAAATGTGCATCTTCCTTGATAAATTTCAGCAAATCCCGCTCCTGCTTCCGGGTGATTGCTTCTCTGGTCACAGAATCGTTGACAATCACCGATGCCAGCTCAAATCCAAAGGGATTTTTGCGAATCAGGTCATCGTCCACCGCCATCTGAAAAGCCGGTCTGAGAACGCCCCGGATGGAATGAATGGAGCTGTAGCCCCTGCCGTCCACCTGTTGAAGCTTGATGAGCCACGCTTTTGCATCCGACAAGCGCACCTTGTCAATGCGCTGTTTCCCAAACGCTTCTTTTTTCAGAACATTGATTACCGTCTTGTACCCGGCAACGGTATTGTGCCGGACACCCGTTTTCAGGGACACATACTTCTCCACCAGTTCCAGCACCGTGTAATTGCCGCCATTGGTTACGATGTGGTCAAACAAA
>JAFTWX010000021.1 GCA_017465095.1 Lachnospiraceae bacterium
ATAATATGGCCCAGTGGCTCTGTTGGTTAGAGCGCCGCCCTGTCACGGCGGAGGTCGTCGGTTCGAGTCCGATCTGGGTCGTCAGTATGCATCAGCATACAAGAAATGGGATCTTAGCTCAGCTGGGAGAGCATCTGCCTTACAAGCAGAGGGTCACAGGTTCGAGCCCTGTAGGTCCCATTTACAATGTTTAACATTGTGGGCCCGCGTGGCGGAACTGGCAGACGCGCAGGACTTAAAATCCTGTTGTAGCAATACAGTACCGGTTCGATTCCGGTCGCGGGCACGAAAAAATGTGGAGGAAACGCAGTATTTAGCAGTGTTTCCTTCTTTTTTTATTTGGAAAATTTGTATGTACATGTATGTACTCTGCATAAATACTGTGTTTTAACGGTTGACAATTGTAGTATAAACCGGCACATGATATAATTGCAAGTAAAAAGGAGACATGAAATGAAGTGGATATTCAGTACATTTGTTGGACTGATTGGCGCATATTGTGTTTATTCCATGACGGGAACACTGACTAATTTACTGCTCGGCCCGCTGTTGGGATATAAGATTATGATGTGTTCGCTTTGGGGAGTCGCGATAACAAATGTAGATGGTGTGAAAAAAATACAAAATACAAATTTCTCATTTCTTCCGGAGGTTTTGTTGCACGTGAATGAGAAGGAAACACGTCCTAAAAAGCTTATTTTAGAGATTTTTCCGGTTGTGCTGGGATTTTCCTTCTGCATAGCTTTAAGTGTGCTGTATGGAGGCGTCAGAGGGCTTCAACGGTATATTTTGGTCGGTTTTTTGAGCGGGATGGCAGTGATATATTGCTGGCACATTTTCATTGTGCTCAAAATGGCGGTATATATGCGTGATAAACAGTAGTACAATGGGTTAGAATAAAAATAATATATGCGAATAGCAGACAGAAATAGGAGGGAAAAGCATGAAAATATTATTTTATGATACAAAAAAATATGACAAAGATTCTTTTGAAAAAATGCTTCCGCAATTTCCGGAGATTGAAATGGATTTTTTGGAAGCGGATTTATCCGTGCATACGGCCAGATTAGCAAAGGGTTACGATGCAGTTTGTGCATTTGTGAGTTCTGATGTGAGCGGACCGGTTATCAAGGCGTTGGAAAGCAAAGGGGTAAAACTTGTTTTGATGCGTTGCGCCGGTTATAACAATGTAGATTTGAATGCGGCAAAAGAGTGTGGCATCACAGTGCTGCGTGTCCCGGGCTATTCGCCGGAAGCAGTAGCGGAGCATGCGATGGCATTGGCGCTTGCTGTCAATCGAAGAATTCACAAGGGTTATATTAAAGTGCGTGAAAACAATTTCAGTCTGGTTGGGTTAACTGGAGTTAACTTTTATAAAAAGACAGCCGGTATCGTCGGAACAGGTAAGATCGGAGCGGCGATGTGCCGTATCTGTCACGGATTTGGCATGCGCGTAATTGCATACGATCTCTATCCGAATAAAGATTTGGATTTTGTTGAATACGTGGATTTTGATACACTTCTTGCGGAGAGCGATTTGATTTCTTTGCACTGTCCGTTAACCGAGGATAACTACCATCTTATCAATACGGAAACCATCCGGAAAATGAAAGATGAGGTGATTCTCGTAAATACATCACGAGGTGCGCTCATTAAGACCGAAGATTTGATTGCAGGTATCCGCAGCAAGAAATTTTTTGCAGTCGGATTGGATGTGTATGAGGAGGAAACGAACAACGTATTTGAAAACAGGGAAGATGATATTTTGGAGAATTCAACTACGGCAAGATTGTTGTCTTTCCCTAACGTGATTGTGACTTCGCATCAGGGATTTTTGACGGAGGAAGCGCTTGCTTCTATCAGTGAAACCACGTTACAAAATGCGATGGATTTTAAAAATGATGAAATTAAGGAAATTAATTTGGTGGCAAAATGATGGATGTTGACAAAGTACTAAAGAAAATGACATTAGAGGAAAAAGCGAGACTTGTAAACGGCGCGACATTCTTTGGAATGGCTGAAATAGAACGTCTCGGGATTGCGAGAATGCAACTGCTAGACGGCGGAACCGGTATGAATTTTGAGCAGTTGTTCGGCGATATGGCGGATGTGGGAAAGTTAGCGGTAGACAGCACCAACGGTATGGTTGGAAGTACGGTGTTGACGCATGTAATTGAGTATTATTTTGAGCCGGAAAAGCTGACAGAAGACGAAATCCCGTTGTACGAGTGGATTAAAGAACGGTTGGAAAAAAATCTGGACGGGGCAGATTATGCACCGGGATGTTTTCCGCCGGGAATACTGCTGGGAGCCACTTGGAATCCGGATGTGGTTTACGAGGTAGGAGAAGCATTGGGAAAAGAGGCAAATCTGTATGGCGTTCATATTTTGCTTGGTACGCCGAACGTAAATATTCACAGGGATCCGCTGAACGGAAGATTGTTTGAAGGATATTCGGAAGATCCTTGTCTTGTTTCGGAGCTGGCGCCATCGCTTGTCCGGGGCGTGCAAAAGTATGGTGTTGCGGCCAATGTCAAACACTATGCGGCAAACAATCAGGAAACAAACCGCGTCGGTATTAACGAGATTATTTCCGACCGTGCGCTGGAGGAAATATATTTACCGGGATTTAAAGCCTGTGTGCAGGAAGGCGGCGTAAAGACCGTCATGAGTGCATACAATCGCATTAACGGCGTTCCGTGTACGGAAAGTAAGTGGCTGCTTACGGAAAAACTCAGAGAAGAATGGGGATTTGACGGCGTTGTTCTGTCCGATTGGGGTGCGGTGTATCATCCGGCGGAAGCATTAGCTGCAGGTAACGATCTTGCTATGCCGGGGCCTCTCCCTTGGGAACCGATTGCCCGTGCGGTCGAGAACGGCAAATTGTCAGACAATGAATTAAATCTTGCAGTTTCACGTTTGCTGAAATTAATCGATTGGGTCACAACCAATTTCGGAAAATGCTCATTTGTTGATAAACAGCTGGAAGAATTGAAGAAACAGACGGATTTGGCGGCTTATCGTGCAGCGGCGGAAGGAGTTGTACTTGTCGAAAATGAAGGAATTCTCCCATTTTCTGACGATAAGAAGGTTTCTATTGCCGGCAGCGGAGCAGAAAAACTACTGGAATGCGGCAGCGGAAGCGCAGGGATTACCACCAGCCGGACAAGCAGTTTGCGAGAAGGATTGCAGGCTGTAGAGGATGAGGATGCAGATGTCCGTATCTGTGTTTGCAGGCTCAGCGGAATGGAGGGAAATGATAGACCGCATATGCATCTTGCGACGGATGATTTGAAGTTGCTTTATGCTTACGGAGCGATCGATTTGGAGAAGGCTCCGGAAGTTGTCGGAGAGCAACTAAGAGATATAAAACAGGATAATAATTCGAAAAAACCGATGGTTCTTATTCTGAATGTGTGCGGACCGGTCGATTTATCCTATTTGAACAGAGATGTTGTAAAGGCTGTTCTTGTTACCTTTTTGCCGGGTATGGAAGGCGGAAGGGCGATATCGGATATTTTAAGAGGTAAAACGAATCCTTCCGGTAAATTGCCGCTGACTTTCCCGGTCAGATATGAGGATACTCCTACATATTTGAATTTCCCGGGCGACGGATATGAAGTATGCTACGGAGAAGGAATCTATGTAGGATACCGTTACTACGACAAAAAGAAAATCCGACCGTTGTATCCGTTTGGATTTGGTTTGTCATATACAACCTTTGATTGTGAAGGGCTGCATGATGTGCAGGTACAGGATGACAGAATTGCGTTTGATGTCTGTGTGGAAAATACCGGAGACAGAGCCGGAGCAGAAGTTGTGCAGATTTATGCATCAGATCCGCATTCGACGTTGCACAAGCCGGTGAAGGAACTGATAGCGTTTAAGAAAGTATTTTTACAGCCGGGAGAGAAGAGAACGCTTCGGTTTGAAATAAGCATGGACAAACTTTCTTCTTATGATGGTGATTTGAAGCAGTGGACATTGGAGGAAGGCTATTACGATTTGTTAGCTGCAACTTCCTCGGATGAAAAAGATATATTTGCCCGGGAACGGATATATATTGATGTAGAATCGCCGTATAGCTATGGTAAAAATTCCACAGTGAAGACAATGTATGAGCATGAGGAATTAAAATCGGCGGTGAAAATATTGTGGGATAAGAAGAAATGGGATTGGGGAATCGTAGAGAGCAATTACCAGTATACTTCCAATAAAACAATCGCTGAAATCATGCCGAAAGAGAAAGATTTTGTATTCGAAAAGGACGATTGTATCAAAGAGTTCCTGGCTTCGGTAAAAAAAGTAAAGAAGATATAAACAGAAAAGGCTGTCGCATGAGCGACAGCCTTTGTTCATCGTTATTTGTCGGAATCTTCTTCGTCAAAGAATTCTTCAATTGTTTCAGTTTCAGGAACTTCTTCCTCGGCAACTTCTTCGTCGGTACCGTCTTCTACCGTGTCAACCATCGGCTCGGAATCTTCTTCGTCAAATGGCTCCGCATTGTCGGAAGGAGCACTCAGATTGAGAGGGACATAAGTACGTTCTGCGGATTCTGTTCCGTTTTCATAATCCTCATCATCGTCGAAATCGTCGAAATCATCGAAGTCATCTTCATCAAATATATCTTTTTCATTCTTTTTCATAAAATAATAAGCTCCTGCAGCGACAGCGCCGATGGCAGCTCCGAATAATAATCCTTTTGTAAACTTTTTCATATTGAAACTCCTTTCAAACCCTTTTTTCTATTTTAAAATAAATTTTGCGATTATACAAGCAGTTTATGCAGAATTATCCACAGATAGTCATTTGAGATCATATTTATTTCGGATTTTTGTTGCATAGTAATAAATGAATTCCATAATCGTCGGGACACCGCGCTCAGAGTGAATGCGTGCGGTGTAATGCTCTAAAAGATCCAAAGGATCGCTTACTCTCCAGGCGCGGTTGATGGCATATTGCATGGAACGCTCTATGGCTGTGTCATTTTTCTTGTATTTTGGACCGAGCTCCTTGTATATGTTGGCATCGTGATCTTGGATTTTGAGCAAGATGGCATCTGTGAGATAAATATAACCTACCGATTTCGGACTGATGCCGATCAGATTCAGTTCCTCTTGGACAACCTGACGAAGGTCGGCAGAAG
This sequence comes from Lachnospiraceae bacterium, assembly GCA_017465095.1. GTDB lineage: Bacteria > Bacillota > Clostridia > Lachnospirales > Lachnospiraceae > SVFI01. The sequence goes on from JAFTWX010000021.1 coordinate 5,147, forward strand.
AATCGGTTGTGTTCGGGCTTGCTTTTCGCAACGGCAACGGAATGATGTTAGAAACACGCTTTGTGCCGGGAATAGGTGCTTTTTCGCTGATTCCGTGCATCATGGACAGGAAATTTGCAACATATTCTGCGCAATAATCCGGCTCATATTTCAGCATGATAAAATCGGCACCGAATGACCTTGCTGCTTCATGTATAGTGTGGCTTGAGTTGTTAGTTGTAACAAGAGTAAACGGAGGGTTTTCAAGATGCATCTGTTGTAATGAGGAGAGAAATTCGAGTCCGTTTCCGTTACCTTTGTGCAACTCGAGATCGACAATTACGGCGTCCGGACAATCGGATACTATCAATTCAAGAGCTTCTGCCGCGTCGGCTGTGATTCCGGATAAATCAAAATGTTCCAGATTATTCATGCAATTTTGAAGGGCATCGATTTCCTGCGGTTCATCCTCCAATAAGAGAATCTTCAGTACTTTATTCATGAGTAAATTCCTCCGTTACTTGTATTGTTTCAGCGGGGATCACGTAAAGATCACCGCGGGTTTGCGTATTGATAATTTCTTTGTGGCGGTAAGATTGAATGACATAGTGATTTTTGTTGTTGAAGAACAACGTAATCTTTTTGGTGTAGGCATTCTGCTGTGATTCAAATTCCTGGATTTGAATGGAAGCACGGTATTTCTTTTTGAGTTTCCATATATCCATGAGTCCGATGCCGCTACCGCCTGTATCGGCATGCGTCGTGTGTTGCTGAATTCCGAGGAGCTGTAAGGTTTCAATATCAAAAGAAGTACCTGTGTCAGCAACGGAAATGTAAGCGTCCTTTTCCAGTTTGCCGAGGACAACTTGTAATTTTCCGCCATTCGTGTCCGACATGGCATTCAGTGCATTTTCAAGCAAATCAGAAAGCAAATGCGACAAATCTTCCGGTGAAATACGTGTCAGTAAATGTTCCATGGCGGCCGGCGTATGCTTGCATGTGAAAGAGACCTGTCCGGATGCAGCTCTCTTTTGCATGTAAGCCAGCATTGCATCGATAGCTACCGTTCCGGTTTGTGTCAGACAAACATTTTGGCTGTCGTAGTCATCCATAATTCCTTTTCGGTCTTGAAACATAAATTGCAATTCTGCAACTAATTTTTCACCATAAATTTTAGCTTCCGACAACTCTGCGGAGGTTCTGCAAAGAAGAAATTCAGTGACCGCATTTTCCATGGCAGGAATCAATTTGTTGTCTTTATGTAATATCCGTGCAAGTGCTTGGTTGTCCTCCCGCAGTTTCCGGATAGTAGCTGCGTTTTCAGCCAACTCGTCATACAAAGATTGACGCTCCAACTTCCGGATCTTTTCAATGTAAGACTTCGTAATCATTCGCCGCCACCATGCGAAAAGCAGGATAGCTAGGAGGAAGGTGGCGAGCGGGAGGAAGTTTCCATAGAGTTTATATGAAGTATAGTTTTCTTTAAGGATCTGATATGTATCTATGGATTTAAAAGTCACAATTGTCAAGATAATAACTATACTATTTTTGATAAACTTAGCATTGGTTAAAGTTGTATGAATGGATTTGAAACGCTTTATTTTTGTAAAGAATAAAACTACGATGTATGAGAAACTACCATTTAATATATCAAGCAATATAAGAGCAGGCTGAATGTGACAATAATAGAAAGGTATGCAGGTTATTGCCAGAAGCATTGAACATATAGTTGCTATAATTTGAAAAATCACATATGAAATTATGGATGTAATAAGAGCTAAATCAAATTTTGTTCTGTAGATTAGAATCATACAAACACATAGTGCGAAAGGATATATAAATGAGGATAAGTGTGGATAAATAAGTTGCATTATTATAGATGAAATAAAAAGCAAAGAATATGTTAAGTGAAAAATAATAGTGCTAGAAATCTTGTATTCATTTTTTATAATAAGTTTTCGATAGAGACAAGCAGTGCATATTACTCGAAAGAAAACTGAAATAATTAATTTCATGTCACACCCCTAAATAATTGAACCAAGAGAATACTACAAAAAATCACCCACATGGAGCAATAGAGAACCATCGACTTTTTGTTTAATCTCCCTCTAGAGGGAGGTGAAAACATGGATTTATTAGAATGGGTATCAAAGCTTTGGGCAGATATTAGAGTACATTTCTAATATGTTCTGTCGCTTAATTAAATTGTTCCATGATTCGTCTAACAAATTGTAATGTGGTTCTCATTTCAACCAACTTTGATTATATAATACAAAATTTGGAAATTCAATGAAATGGGACAGATTGTTACCGGATATGAGTTGTTTTGATGGTGAAGGTGAGTGGAACCAACAAAAACCAACAAAAAATACACAACAAATTCCAAGGCAATTATTTGTAGAAAGTTGTTAGAATGTGTTTGTTCGCGATCATCCAAACGCTTCTCGGAACGTTTCTTCGTGACTGAAAACGTTCCGGGATCGCGAATTGCGAACACTGGATTATGAAGGGACGATCCAAAGGGAAGGCCAACTCGAAAGAGTTGGTCTTCTTGCGTTATAAGTAAGCAATTTTTGTGCATATTGACGATTGTCAAGTGAGCGTTCCCGTGCTACGCTTTATGAAAGCATATAGTTCTGTTATTCTTTTGTATCTGTTTTTCTGAATGGATACATCTTACTCATTTTCTGAAGTTTAGTTCTAACACAACTCTTGCTTTATTATTTCACCATAGGTTAATAGGCAGGAGAGATGGAAGAGATGAGACGTTTGTATTCCTTTTTCTGCCGGAAGGAGGATTATGGACGAATCCTGTAAACGCGTCAAAAATCAGTGGCATCCGGGATTTGCAGCAGCACTTCAATTGGAGTTTAGAGAAAACCGGGATGATTTAGAATTTGAGCAGGAGTATATGCTTGCGAAAAAGCCATTGCAGATGGATATGTTTATTGTGAAAAAAGATCCGGAAGCTAAGATAGAAAATAAAATCGGAAGGTTCTTTCGAAAGTTTAATGTAATTGAGTACAAGTCGCCGGATGATGCCATGAATGTGCATGTTTATTATAAAGTGATGGCATATGCGTGCCTGTATAAGGTGAGCAGTGAACACGAAGACGGCTATCGGCAGGAAGAGATGACCGTTACGTTGATCAGACAGCGTTATCCGGCAAAGTTAATGAGACATCTGAAACAAAATGGGTGCGAAATTATCAGAGTTTATCCGGGGATTTACTACATATCCGGAAATGTGATGTTTCCTTTGCAGATAGTGGTGACAAAGGATTTGGATGAAAAAGAGAATATATGGCTTCGCTCTATGTGCAATAATATTACAAAACAGGTGTATCTCGACCTGTTAAACGCAGTGGATGATATGAATCCGGAAGAGCGCGAGTTGTATGGCGAAGCAGTTTTACATGTGGTGACAACTGCAAATGAAACGAGAATCATGGAATGGGAAAAGGAGGGATCCTATATGCAGTGTGAAGCGTTAAACAGAATTATGGCAGTGGAGTTTGAGAAAAGAAGAAAAGAAGCAATGCAGGAAGGCCGACAGGAAGGTCGACAGGAAGGCAGGGTGCTTGCTTATGCGGACATGGGACTTTCTGTGGAGGAAATTGCGAAGAAAGTTTTGCTGAGTACGGCAGAAATCATGGGAATACTTGCAGGAAATAAAGGGAAATAAAAAGGAGAACAGAATGGCCAAATTATTGATTGTAGTTGATATGCAGAAAGATTTTATTGACGGAGCGCTGGGAACGAAAGAAGCGGTTGCTATCGTGCCGAATGTGGTGCAGAAGATTAAGGAGTATGTGCAGCAGGGCGATAAGATTATTTTTACAAAGGATACGCATTTTGACGGGTATCTGGATACGCAGGAAGGCAGGAATCTTCCGGTAGAGCACTGTATAAAAGGGACCCCGGGGCACGAGATATGCAATGAGATAAAACAGATTGTTGATTTAGATGATTATAAAGTGTATGAAAAGCTGACCTTTGGTTCTTCGGAACTGGCCGGAGATTTGGCTGCCGGAATGTACAGCGATGCGGAGGAGATTACGTTGGTTGGACTTTGCACCGACATTTGTGTGATTTCCAATGCAATGCTCTGCAAGACATTTTTGACAGAGACACCGGTTTGCGTTGCAGCTGATTGTTGCGCAGGGGTAACTCCGGAAAGTCATAACAATGCATTAAAAGCGATGGAAATGTGTCAGATTAAAATTGTGTAAATCCCGAAGATGTGTTATGATGGAATGACCGAGTAAGTCAATGTGATGAGGGATTTTCAATGAATGACAAATTTTTTAATCTAAAAAGAGAAAAACAGGACCGGTTTATCAATGCATCCTTAAAGGTTTTTTCCGAAAACGGATATCAGAAGGCAAGTACGGATGATATCGTGCGGGAAGCCGGTATTTCCAAGGGACTTTTGTTCCACTATTTCGGAAGTAAGCAAGGACTTTATGAGTTTGTGTATAATTACAGCACCAAAGTGCTTATGATGGAGTATTCGGACAATGTTCCGCTTTTCCAGACGGACTTTTTCGAGTTGCAGAAGCAGATTGAGGTGGCGAAGCGAAATGTTATGGTGTCCTATCCGTATATGAATGTTTTTGTCAATCAGGCGTTCCGTGAGGAGAGCAAGGATGTGCTGGATGTGGTTGCGGACAGTATGGATCGGTATTCGGCGGGGCTTGCAGAAATATATGCAAAGGCAGATATCTCCAAATTTAAAGAGGGCGTTGATCCTTCGGCTATATTGAAGATGTGTATTTTTGTGGCGGACGGGGTTCTCAACGAGCAGTTTAAAAAAGGAAAAGTGGACTCGGAAGCATATTATGCGGAAGTGGAAACATACCTGGAGTTATTAAAGGCTAACTTATACAAATAAACAATGAAAAAAAAAGAAAGTGCTGTCAGCGTGAATGTACACGGACAGCACTGTTTTTATTTCGATTGCTGATAAACGGGATCGGCCGGATAGCCGCCGCGGAGCTTTTGCATACCGCGCTGAACAGCATCCTTTGAGTTTTTCCAATCGGCGTCTTTGTTGCGATAATCATATTTTTCGATGAGCCATGCAACATCCTCGCCGACACGTTTGAGGTTCTCCTGCATCTGGGTGAGAATCAGGTCGTAGAACTCATCCTTTTGCTTGTCGGAAAGCTCGTACTGGGCGCGCTGGCAGACATCGCCGAAATGGTGCAGGCAGAAGCCTTTGCTTTCTTCTATCATCCGTTTCATTTCGCCGTCTTTTTTGTACATAAAGAAAAAGGTATCCAGATAGCGTTCGTAGGTTTTTGCAAAATTGTTGCAGATATAGCAGGATGCTTCTTTTTCTTTGACCCAGTTGCTGATGGAATTGTCCGGTGCATCTGATTTCTTGATGCGGTTCATCAGGGAAACTTTACCCGGAGCAAACATTTTAATCTGGCCTTCCAGTTCTTTTTGCATCTGAAGATAGTGGGTTTTCAGTATCCATGCATTGCCCAGTGCGTTACCGTAGTCAAACATTTTTTTAAAGTGTGTGCGACAGAAGCCTGCTTTGTCTGTCATTTCGCGCATATCACTTTCCATGTAGGAGGCGCTGGAGCCGAGTACAAGATCGAGAAGGTCCCGCTCAACCTCACGTTCCACATAACAGAACGGACACTCATCGTGTGCGTTGAAGGCATCGGTTAACGGTATGGTATATAAAGTTTCTTTCATGAATGTTTTCCTCGCTTTTTTTAGGCTTAGATTTCTATTAACAGTTTAGCGGTGCGGGGAAGAAAAGGCAAGGAGAAATCCAGGAAAAGGGTGCAAAATCCGGAAAGATGTGATAGAATCAAATTCGGCGACTGCGTGGCAGGAAAGGTGCAGTGCCCGATAAGGAGAAAAAGAGATGGAATATTGGGATATTTACGATAAAAACAAGCGGAAGACAGGGCGTCTCATGAAAAGAAATGACTGGTGTCTCAAAGATGACGAGTATCATTTGACGGTGCTGGGAGTTGTGGTGAGACCGGACGGCAAATTTTTGATTACACAGCGTGTCATGACAAAGGCGTGGGCACCGGGCTGGTGGGAAGTGTCCGGCGGTGCTGCCATGGCCGGGGAGGAGTCGCGCGATGCGGTGATTCGCGAGGTGAAAGAAGAGACAGGACTGGACGTTTCCGGCTGCGCGGGCGGCTATATGTTTTCTTATCACAGAGAAAATCCGGGGGAGGGCGATAACTATTTCGTGGATATTTATCGCTTTGAGCTCGATTTTGATGAGAGTGATTTGTGTCTGCAGGAGGCAGAGACAGCGGGATATAAGCTGGCAACTGCGGAGGAAATCAAAGAACTGGCTTCGCAGGGGATTTTCCTCCACTATGACAGCATCAAGGATGTTTTTGTGTTGTAAAGTCAGCTCCGGATTACATTACCGATATCGGTTACCGGCCGGTAACCGGCTGAGCGGATGTATTGATTTAAATCACTGCTGCACTGGGCGGATTCCTCCCCGGTGCAGTTTTTGTTTTCATACAAATCATAAAGTTTGCGTACGCTTACCGGAGAAAGATTCGGCATCACGACATTGGCACCTGCCTTCAGTCCGAGCTCGCGGCCGTTTGGTGCGATTGTGCTCAGCGCCGTAGTGGCAGGAAGAAGCACGTGCGGGAACATGAGGCGCAGGATGGCTAAGAGGCGTACTGTCAGGGATAGGCTTCCGTTTTCGCGGTCGGCAAACGGAGTCTGCGCATGGCGGATAAAAGGTCCGATGCCAATCATATCAGGGTCCAGTTTCTGCAGAAAACGAAGATCGGCAACAATATCCTCAAGCGTTTGATTCGGTGCACCGACCATAAAACCTGCACCGACCTGATAGCCGATCTGTTTTAAGTCAAAAAGACACTGTTTTCTTGTATGCAGAGACAGGTTGTCCGGATGCAACTTTCGATACAGTGTGTCGGAGGCTGCCTCGTGACGGAGCAGATATCTGGTGGCACCTGCGTTGTAATACGCCAGGTAGCTTTCTTTTGATTTCTCGCCGACAGACAAAGTGACGGCACAATCCGGGTAGAGGGTGTGAATCGATGAAATGATATCACAGAGAATTTCGTCCGTAAAATAAGCATCTTCGCCGCTTTGCAATACAAAGGTGCGCATACCGATTGCATAGCCTTCGGCGCAGCAGGAAAGAATTTCCTCTTTGGAGAGGCGATAGCGGACAGCGGACCGGTTGCAGGAACGGATACCGCAGTAGTAACAATTGTTTTTGCAATAGTTGCTGAATTCAATCAGTCCGCGGATAAAAACCCGGTCTCCGTAAATCTGTCTGCGCACGCGGTCAGCATAGGAGAATAACAGCGAATCAAAGGCATCCGTCGCAAGGAGCGCAAGAAATTCTTCGTCGCTGAGAGTATGGGTCTCATATAGTTTTTTTACGGTATGTTCTGAAAGTTTCATCGGTTTACCTCTCTCGTTTCTGAACTAATCATATCGGTGGAAAATAGGATTGTCAAGGAGGCGTGTGTGAGGGTAAAATAGAAGTGCAGATAAAAAACGGGAGTAATATTTTTATGGGTTTGCAGTTTGTGTTTGGCGGCTCGGGAGCCGGAAAAAGTACAAAAGTATATGACAAAGTAATCAGACAGTCCATGGAGCATCCGGAGAAGAAATATTTTATTATGGTTCCGGATCAGTTTACTATGTCCACACAGAAGGAACTGTGTCAGGCACATCCCCATGGCGGTATTCTGAATATTGATGTTCTCAGCTTTTCCAGACTAACGCATCGGGTTGCGGAGGAAGTGGGAAGAAAGCAGAGGGTGATTTTGGATGATACCGGGAAAAATCTTGTGCTGCGCAAAGTTGCCATGGAGAAGGAAGAGCAGCTGGTTCTTCTTCGGGAAAAGGTAAAGAGACCGGCCTATATCCATGAAGTGAAGTCCATGATTTCTGAGTTTTACCAGTACGATATTCATCAGAAAGACATGGAGGAGATGATTGCACAGGCGGAGGGGAAAGGTGCCCTTGCGTGGAAAATGCAGGATCTGAAAGTGCTTTATGACGGATTCTCCCAATATATCAAAGAGAAATTTATTACGACGGAGGAAGCCTTGGAGGAGCTGTGTGCCATGATTCCGCGTTCGGCATTGTTGCGCCAGAGTGTGGTTGTGTTTGACGGATTTACGGGCTTTACTCCGATTCAGAACCGGGTTCTTCTGCAGCTCATGCAGGTGGCGGAGGAAGTGATTGTCACCCTGTGTGCAGACGGGCCGGAGGATATAGAACAGGGCGCATCCGAGCAGAGTTTGTTTGCTCTGTCGGAAAAGACATATCGCACATTGGTACGCATGGCAAAGGAGCATGAAATTGCCGTGCGGGACAATATTTATATTACAGAGCGGCCGGTGAAACGGTATGAGGGCAACCCGCCGATGGCGTTTCTTGAAGCGAATCTGTTCCGCCACAACCGCAGCGTCTATGAGGAAGAGCAGAACGCCATATCTGTGTGGGAGGCGGATAATCCGGTTTCCGAAGTGCAGAGAGTCTGCGTGGAGATTAAACGGCTCATTCGTGAGGAAGGGCTTTGTTACAGGGATATCGCGGTAGTGACCGGCGACGGGGAGCGGTATGCCCATTTGTTTGAGATGGAGTTTGCGCGTTACGGAATTCCGTTTTTTATGGATCAGAACAGGGGCGTTGCATTTCACCCGCTGGCAGATTATTTGAAAAATGCGTTGGCAATTCAAAAGGAACATTTTTCTTACGAAAGTGTGATGCGCTTCCTGCGGAGTGGATTCAGCAGCCTTTCGGAGGATGAAATTGACCGGCTTGATAACTATGTCCGTCGCTTCGGAATCCGCGGAAGAAAAGCCTATGAGACAGATTTTGCATATGCGGACGAAGCAGCAGGAATAAATGAAATTCGAGAAAAATTCATGGAAGAGCTTGCTCCGGTTTTGGTTTCCTGCCGGACGGCAAAGGAATATGCAATGGCTGTTTTTGAACTTTGCAGAAAGAATCATCTTCAGGCAAAGTGCAATGCATATGCGGCTTATTTTGAAAAGACGGGCGAAGCGTCAAAGGCAAAAGAGTACGAAAAGATTTATCCTGCTTGTATGGATTTGCTCAATCAGATTTACGAACTGATCGGTGAGGATGAGCTGGAGGCGGCGGAATTTCTGGCTGTTTTTGAAGCGGGAATTTCAGAAATACAAATCGGAACGATACCGCAGAATGTGGATCGTGTCGTGGTCGGTGATATTGAGAGAACCAGGCATCAAAAGGTCCGTATGCTGTTTTTTATGGGAGTCAACGATGGCGTGATTCCGGGAAACGGCGGGGGCGGAGGTCTTTTGTCCGATATGGAACGTCGTTTTTATATGGAACTGGGCAGAGAGCTTGCGCCGACACCGCGGCAGAAAATATTTGAGCAGAGACTTTATTTATATCAGAATATGACCAAGCCGCTGGACAGGCTTTACCTTTCGTATTGCAAAGTGGACGGCGCCGGAAAGAGCTGTCTTCCGTCCTATTTGATTCGCGTGATTTGCGGAATGTACCCGGGGCTTTCGGTTGAGAATGTATCGGTACAGGATGTTGATACGTTTGCGGGAATTGCAACGTACGAGGATGGTTTGGATGATTTTGCGGAGGTAATGCGAAGCTACCTGAACAGGGAGGAGAGCGGCGAGCGGGAGAAAAAAACGGAATCCAAGATGCGGATTCTCAGCCATGCATACGGCGAGGATGAAAATGCGAAGCTGATCCGGGAGGCTGCCCTTGCGACTTATGACTATGTTCCGCTTTCTGACATGGCTGCGGAACTGCTCTACCGCGACAGAAATAAGGGAAGTGTCAGCCGCTTGGAGCTTTTTGCATCCTGCGCGTACGCACATTTCCTGCGCTATGGCCTGGAGCTGAAAGAGCAGGAAGAGTTTGATTTCGAAGCCATGGATTTCGGTATTATATATCACCATGTGATGGAGCGTCTGTCCGTGGGACTGCGCCAGCTCGGCGTCCGGTTTGCGCAGGCGCCGGAGAGCGTGGTGGAAGAGCTGGTGGACAAAGCGCTGGATGATTATGCACAGGAATACGGCGGCCGGATTCTGCACAGCAGTGCGCGAAATGAGCACCGTATCGGACAGATGAAAAAAGTAGTTATGCAGAGTGTTTCTGCCATGCAGTATCAGTTGTCCAAAGGTAATTTTGAACCGACATGGTTTGAACGGGGATTTCAATTGAAAGGTGATTTTCCGCTGGTCGGCAAGGTGGACCGTATCGATCTTTGCCGTGAGGATGGAAAGACCTATATTAAGATTATTGATTATAAATCAGGCAACCGGAAATTCAGTCTGGAGGAGCTGTATCACGGACTTTCCCTTCAGCTTCCGGCTTATATGAATGCAGCGGTCAGAATGCTGGAAGAAAAAGAGCCGGAGAATAAGGCGGTGCCAGCATCGATGCTTTACAGCCGTCTGCAAAATCCGTTGGTGGACGACGGTGTAAAAGATGTGGAGCATGAGTTGCACAAAGAGATGCGTCCGGAAGGACTTACGTGTGATTCCGACAATGTAATCCGGCTGATAGACAGCGAATTGTCCGGTCATTCGGATGTGATTCGTGTGGCGAAAAATAAAGACGGAAGTCTTTCGAAGACATCGCAGACGGTGTCGGAGGAGATGTTTGATCTCGTGCTCAAATATACCGACCTGAAAATGGAACAGCTTATGAAGGAAATTTCACAGGGTGAAATTGCGGTCAATCCGATGCATTTGCAGAAGGATAAAAATGACAGCTGTACCTACTGCAGTTACCGTGGAATTTGCCGGATGGACCCGCGCATACCGGGATTTGCAGTGAGAGAAATGCAGAGTATGTCAGAGGAACAAATAGAGGAGGAAATGCGTCATGGAGTTTACGCCGAAACAGCAGGAAGTCATAACGACGAGAAATAGGAATATTCTTGTGTCCGCAGCAGCCGGCAGCGGAAAAACCTCCGTGCTAGTGGAGCGCATTTTGTCTCTGGTCACGGATGCAGAATCCCCGATTGATATTGACCGTTTTCTCATTGTGACATTTACCAATGCGGCGGCTGCGGAGATGCGGGAAAGAATTCACAAGGCGATTCTTGCGCGTCTGGAGAAAAATCCTGCGGATGCCAATCTGCAGAAACAGTCTGCGCTGATTCACAATGCACAGATAACGACCATCGACAGTTTTTGTCTCTTCCTTCTTCGGAACCACTTTCATGAGATCGGTCTTGATCCGGCATTTCGTGTGGGAGATCCGGGTGAAATTAAGCTCATTGAAAAGGACGTGCTCGAGCAGACATTGGAGGAGTTTTACAAGGCGGGAGAGCCTGATTTTCTCTATTTCGCAGATGCATACTGTCCGGATGGCAAGGATGGAAAAATAGAGAAATTGGTGGAGGATTTGTACCGTTTCAGTATGAGTCATCCGTGGCCGGTCAAGTGGCTGGACGAGTGCGATGAGAATATCCAAAAGTTAGACGAGGCTAACATTGTGGAGTCCGTCTGGATGAAATACGGAATGCAGCTGGCGGCAGAAAAAGTAGCGTATGCTTACGAATTAGCGAAGGAAGCCCTTTCTGTTTGTCAGCTCGGCGCCGGACCGTATATGTATGCGGTGGCAGCAGAGGCGGATATGAAAATTATGGAGGCGCTGCAGGAAAAGTTAGATGCCTGTAATTCTGCCGGGGAGTACGAAGCGGTTGCTGCCTTTTTGCAAAAGCCGGGCTGGATGCGTATGCCGGTGAAAAAAGATGAAAGTGTATCGGAAGAGCTTCGGGACAAGGTGAAGGATCTTCGCGAAACCTATAAGAAGATAATTGCGGATATTACGAAAACCGTATTTTCGGAAAGCAGTATCGAAAAGGTGCTGGCCAGAGAGCGGGATGCGGGACAGCTGGAGCGCACGCTGATCCGGATTACAAAGACATACATTGCCAATCTGGAGGCTGCAAAACAGGAGAAGAATGTTCTGGATTTCTCGGATATAGAACATCTTGCGCTGGGTATTTTAATCCGTGACGGAGAGCCGACCAGGACGGCGGAGATGTACCGGGATTATTATAAAACAGTTATGATTGATGAGTATCAGGATTCCAATATGGTGCAGGAACTTATACTTGCTTCGGTTTCCACGCAGGAGGCGGGGAACTGTAACCGTTTTATGGTGGGGGATATGAAGCAGAGCATTTACCGTTTTCGTATGGCAAGACCTGAAATTTTTATGGGGAAATATGAGGCGTACAGAGACGGCGGAGATGATTGCTCGCTGATTTGTCTGAAGCAGAATTTCCGCAGCCGCCCGGAGGTTTTGGATACGACCAACCGGATTTTTGAAAACATCATGAGACCGGAAATCGGCGGTGTGGTTTATGATGAGGAAGCTGCCCTTTATCCGGGAGCAAAGTACCCGGAGGCGGACGGATGCGAAAGTGAGCTCTGCCTGGCGTTGACCGAAGCTGCGGGAAGTGAGGAGCGCAGGGCTGCGGAAGCGTACATGATAGCCCGGAAAATTAAAAGATTGAAACAGACGTTCAAAGTGGGCGGCAGAGAAGTCAAATACAGCGATATCGTTATTTTGCTTCGCAGCAGCGGGGTGGCGGATCGTATGAAGGAGATTCTTATGTCGGAAGGAATCCCGGCGTATGTCACGTCAAAAACCGGATATTTTTCCGCACCGGAGATTAACACGCTGATGGATCTGCTCCGAATTATGAACAATCCTTATGATGACATTGCATTTTGCAGTGTGGCGACTTCCCTGTTTTTCGGGTTTGACAATGAAGAGCTTGCGCTGATCACGGCGCTGACGGAGAGAGGTCTCTCTATGTACGAACGGTTTTGTCAGCTGACGTGCGGAGATGAAAAAGTTAGCGGTGGCTTACCGGATGCGGTTTTGAAAAAGGCAGAAAGTGCACTGGAACTTTTGCGGGATCTGCGGGCAAGGGCTGTTGTCCGGACTATGACGGAGCTTGTCAGCAGTATTATGGTGCAATTTCATTATGCAGAATATGTTTCGGCTTTGCCGGCCGGACAGCAGAGAAAAGCCAATGTGGACATGTTCCTGCAAAAAACGGTGGATTTTGAAAAGACAAGCTATCATGGTTTGTTCCAGTTTTTGCGTTATATGGAACAGCTGAAAAAGTATGAAGTGGATTTTGGTGAGGCTGCAACGCTGACAGAGACAGCGGATGTAGTCCGCATTATGACGATGCATAAAAGTAAGGGACTTGAGTTCCCGATCTGTTTTGTGGCGGGACTTGACAAGCAGTACAATCTGCGAGATACTTCCGCTCCGTTTTTGACGGATGCAGATTGGGGAGTCGCGGCCAGTCGGATTGTTCCCCGGGAGCATGTGACCGGAAAGACCATGCGGAAGATGATTTTTGCCAAGAAGATGAAGCGGGACAGTATCGGGGAAGAATTGCGGGTTCTTTATGTGGCCATGACCCGTGCGAAAGAAAAACTGATTTTGACCGGTGCTGTCGATGCACAGGATGACATAGCAGGAGGTGTACAGGAGGAACTTCGCGATAAAATTTCTCCGGAGATCATTGAGAGTGCAAAAACACCTTTGGAGCACATATACGCTGCCTGGATGCGGCAGAAGGACTGCCTTGTGCCTGATTTTGCGGATATGTCAGATTTGCAGAGATATCAGGAGAAAGATATTTCCGGGAAAATGCTTCGGGAGGAGCGTGCGCGCATGTTGCAAAAGCAGGCGTCTGCCCTTTCTGCGGAGGAGGAAGAGAAGGCACAGAAGCTCCGTCAAAGATTTGCCTATCAATATCCCCATGAGAAGCTTTCTGCGCTCTATACAAAGACCAGTGTGTCGGAGCTGAAGCATGCGGCCATGGAAGAGGACGGAGTCCGTGTGATTTTTGAGACGGAAGATAAGGAACAGGAGTACCTGCCGGCGTTTATGCGGGAAAAAGAAACGGTATTCGAAGGGGCGGCAAGAGGAAGTGCCATGCACAGAATTCTGGAACTTCTTGATTTTGCATCCTATACGGATGGCGGTACGGAAAAAGAAGCTTTGGCGGAAAAGCTGGAACAGGATGTGAACCGTTTTGCCTCGGAAGGGCGGATCAGTGACGAGTATGTGCAGCTTCTTATGAAAGATAAGATTTTGGCGTTTCTTTCCACGGACCTTGCAAAACGTATGGCCGAAGCGCAGCGACGGAACAGACTGTTCAAAGAGCAACCGTTTGTGCTCGCCGTCAGTGCGTCGCAGGTGGACCCGGATTTTCCGGCGGAAGAAAAAGTGCTTGTGCAGGGAATTATAGATGCATATTTTGAGGAGGACGGAGAGATCGTCATTCTCGATTATAAGACGGACCGTGTGGAAACGGCGGATGAGCTGCTTTCCCGTTACCGGACGCAGCTGGATTATTATGAGGAGGCTGTGTCACGTCTTACCGGAAAAAAAGTAAAGGCAAAGGTGCTTTATTCCTTTGCCTTGTTGGAAACGATCAGCTGGAGCTGATATTATAAAGAATCCGCTTCTTCGCGGTAGTATGCTGCTTCTTCAGGGAAGCCGAGCTTGTCAAAGCATTCGGCCAGCTGTGAGGCAGCATGTTTTTTTGTCTGGAGATTGAGAATACAAGGAGCCTGCATTGTGGCGTTGAACCAGATGAGAGCCTCCTCGTAGTCGGTCTGCGTAGCGTAGTGAAGACCGAGCTCTAAGCAGATTTCGGCACATCCTTCGCCTTCGCTTGTGACCGCTTTGATTGCGTATTTAAAGAAGTTGCCGACCTCACCCCGCAGACGGTAAGTTCGGGCTAATATACAGTAGGCTTCCATGCGTTCGTCCTCGGTGCGGTCCTGATCCTGCAAGGTGTTAAGGAACGTCGGGACAGCATGGTTGAAATCGGTCTTTTCGCCGGCAATTAAAAGCTCTTTGGCATACATTGTATGCAACCGTTTGCTGAGACGGATACCGTCCGTATGCATTTTTTCAAAAGCTTTGAGATCTCTTGAAGCATGAAATCCGGTCGGTTTGTGTTGGATTTCGATGTCGCTGTCGTAGATGACAGGTTCCAGGGAAACCGCCTCATGAATCGGGTTGAACCATGTGAAAGTACGAAGCCGCTTATACAGTTTCGGACGATATTCCTTATCGTAATTGTAGACGGTATTGTAAGTGAGCTGATTGCAATAATACATCTGTACAATATCGATTTCAGGCAACATTCCCTTTTTCAGAAGGGCAAATTTTGCATGATTCTGCTCGTCTAACACTTCGTCCGCATCGGCGCAGTAAATATACTGGCAGGTGGCTTTGGAGAAAGAATAGTTGCGTGCATCGGCAAAACTTCCGTTCCATTTGTAGTCGTAAATATTGGAAGTATACCGTGCGGCAATTTCCTTCGTCCGGTCTGTGGAACCGGTATCGACAATGACAATCTCATCCATGAGATCTGCAATAGAATCCAGACAGCGTGCAAGAACCGCTTCTTCGTTTTTAACGATCATACAAAGACTGATTGTAATCATGGAATCCCTCCTTTTTGGGTGCCTTTTTCTTATTCTAGCACAGAAAAGTCGGGATTCCTATCCTTTTTTCAGCGGGTGAGAGCAGTTATTTTTGAAAGCGCTTTTTTCACCGGAGGTAAGCTGAGGATAACGATGGTAATCACCATTTCCGCCAAAATATAGGCATAGTTGTAGACAATCGGGTAGATGGCGGAAAGTGCCTTAGGGAAACTTTCCGGCATGTAATCCATCCAGTACATATAACCGCCGATGGTGTGAAACAGACCGCGCAGCAGACAGGCGACAATGTAACCGGTAATCAGACCGTGTTTCTTTCCATACCACAGTCCGGCGATACCAAGCGCCGTAAAGGCAAAGAAGTAGTCGCAGCATGTCTGGAACGGAGTGAGAAAATAGCTTCCTCCGCTTTGGATAAACTGCAGAATACTGTAGGAAAATGCAGTCAGAATGCTGACTTTGATTCCGTACAGATAGCCGATATAGCAAATAAAAAACATGCTGAATAAAGTGACAGAACCACCCATAGGCATTTCATACTTTATGTAGGAAGTAATGAAGGCAAGGGCCAGTGCGATGCCCGAAAAGGCAAGTTGTTTTGCATTGATTTTTTTAGACTGCTGTTTCTTGTCTGCAATAAAAGCAGTGAGAAGCATTGCAATCAGAATGATGATGGCAAGAACGGTGTATCCGGACTGTGTCATGGCGAAATACCCGTCTTGTGATGAAATAAAATAAGACATAAAAAAACCTCCTTTTTTTAGGAGGGGAGTGGTGATAAACAGACAAAGCGCGCGCAGTTTGTCTTTTATCATTGCTTCCTTACGCGGGTATTAACCCGATCAAGTAGTGAGGGTCAGAGTGCGGATGGGCACTC
Source organism: Lachnospiraceae bacterium (assembly GCA_017465095.1). Classification (GTDB taxonomy): domain Bacteria; phylum Bacillota; class Clostridia; order Lachnospirales; family Lachnospiraceae; genus SVFI01. The sequence continues at coordinate 21,503 of JAFTWX010000021.1, forward strand.
AATCTCAGCCATAGCTCCCCTAGCATTTATGTTGTTGAAACGATTTCACTATATCTGCTTTTCGTCTTTTCGTCAAGTAAAAAAAGTTGTATACTGAAAAAAGAATGACAACCCCAAAATGGAGTGAAACGATGTATCAGTATATTTTGTTTGATTTGGACGGGACATTGACAGACCCGAAAGAAGGGATTACGAGATCCGTGCAGTATGCGCTGGAGAGCTTCGGAATACCGGAAAATAATATGGACAAACTGGAGCCGTTTATCGGTCCGCCTCTCCGGGACAGTTTTCGTGAGTTTTACGGGATTGACGGTGAGGATACGGAGAAGGCGGTTGTCAAGTTCCGTGAGCGTTTTGAAAAGACCGGTATCAAAGAAAATCAAATATATCCGGGAATTTACGATCTGCTTCACGAATTGAAAGAAAAGGGATGTATGTTAGCCATTGCTTCCAGCAAGCCTCAGGAATTTGTTCATATCGTCCTGAAAAATTTCGGCATTGAGGATTGTTTTAACGTCATTGTCGGAAGTGAAAAGGACGGAAAGAGAGATACCAAGATCGAAGTTTTGGAGGAGGCGCTTTCGCAGCTTCGGAAAAAAGCCGGGCGCCGGTATAAAGAGAGTAAAACGCTGATGGTCGGCGACAGAAAGTTTGATGTGGAGGCGGCCCGGGAGCTCGGTGTCGACAGTGTGGCGGTGACTTACGGTTACGCGCCGGACGGTGAGCTGGAGGCGTGCAATCCGACGTATACGGCAGACAGCGCAGAGCAGCTTCGCGAAGTGATTACCGGGGAGTTGTCCTATCAGCGGTACAAAGATAAAAGAGCATTTCAAAAGACCTGCGAGGTGTTATTGCCGCTGCTGGTCTACTGGGCGGTGCAGCTGATCGTTTACAATGGTTTGTACGTGCTGACGGGAAGAGTGTTTCCGGAATTCTTTGCCGGGAAACAGCAACTTTCCGTATGGCTCAATGCTTTTGCAGCCATTGCATCCTGGCCGGTGCTTGCCAAATTTTATCAAAGTAGCCGGGAAGGGGATACTTCCCATGTAATCACCCGGCGGAAAAGAAAGATTTTTAAAAGAGATGCGGTGTTAGTCATTGCTTACGCCGTGGCACTCGGCATGGGATTAAACATCCTTGTGGCCCATTTCCGCGTCGCAGAATTGTCCGAAACTTATGTGAAAGTGGCCGGTAACCAGTATTCGGTACCGCTGCTTGTCGGGCTGGTGATATACGGGTTGCTGACGCCGTTTACAGAGGAATTGCTGTTCCGTGGTATCATATATAACCGCATCCGGAAATATTTTCCGGTGCATTTGACCATCGTCCTTTCGGCACTGATTTTCGGCTGTTATCACGGGAATATCATTCAGATGCTTTATGCGATGGTTATGGGACTTGCCTTATCCCTTTTGTATGAGTATTACGACAGGCTGCTGACAGCGCCTGTTCTGTTCCACAGCAGTGCCAATCTGGTTGTTTACCTGATGACCAAAGGCAATGCCTTCGGGGAAAAAGGACCTGTGCTGTACGGGACGGTGCTTCTTGCCGTGGCAGCAGGAATCAGTGTCTGGTATATAAAATGTTTTCAAAAGAAAATGAAACGGAGATAGAGATATGACCATCAGGGTATCGGTCCGCAATCTGGTCGAGTTTATATTGCGGGACGGGGATATCGACAACCGCTATGCAGGGGCAAGAGAAGATGCCATGCAGGAGGGAAGCCGGATTCACCGCATGATCCAGAAAAGGATGGGAATTGAATACGAGGCGGAAGTACCTTTGAAGTATCACGTAAATCGCGGTGATTATGAAATCCGTATCGAGGGGAGAGCGGACGGAATTATTCGCAGAAATGACCGTGTGATTATCGATGAGATCAAGGGGACTTACCGCGATTTGAAGCATATTACGGAGCCTGCGCCGGTACATCTCGCGCAGGCGAAATGTTATGCTTATTTTGTTGCCTGTGCGGAAGGCTTGGATGAGATCGATGTACGGTTGACTTACTGCAATATCGATACCGAGGAGATCAAATATTTTCAGGATGCTTACCGCAGGGAGCAGCTGAGGGATTTTTTTGATTACTTAATGCAGGAATACGGCAAGTGGGCCGATTTTGAGTATGAGTGGAAACGTTTGCGCCGCGACAGCATCAAGGAACTGTTGTTTCCGTTTGCCTACAGAGAAGGGCAGAAGGAGCTGGCCGGGCATGTTTATCAGACAATCTGCCATAAGAAGAAGCTCTTTATTCAGGCGCCTACCGGTGTCGGGAAGACCATATCCACCGTCTATCCGGCGCTGAAAGCTATCGGGGAAGAAAAGGCGGATAAAATATTTTATCTGACGGCAAAGACCATTACCCGTACCGTGGCGGAAGATACATTTGCCCTGCTTCAGAACAACGGACTCCACTGTAAAAGTCTGACGCTGACTGCAAAAGAGAAAATTTGCCCGCTGGATGAGACGGATTGCAATCCGGAGCACTGTCCGTATGCAAAAGGCCACTATGCCAGAATCAACGATGCCATGTACGAGATGCTTACCTCCGAGGACGTGTTTGACCGGGAGAAGATTACGGAGTATGCGCACAGGCATGAGGTCTGTCCCTTTGAAATGTCCCTGGATATGAGTCTGTTTTCCGATGCGGTAATCTGTGATTACAATTATCTGTTTGACCCGTATGTGCACCTGAAACGTTTTTTTGCGGAAGGAGTAAAAGGTCCGTATCTTTTTCTCGTGGATGAGGCGCACAACCTTGTGGAGCGGGGCAGGGAAATGTACAGCGCGCAGATGGTCAAGGAAGATTTTCTGGAATTGAAAAAGGTGATAAAGCCTTATCACACCGGATTGGAAAAATACTTGGACCGTTGCAACAAAGAATTGCTTGCGCTGAAAAAACAGTGTGATGAAAACGATATTCCGGAAATGACAGGTGGCTTTGCGCTGGCGCTGACAAGGCTTCACGGTGCGATGAATACGTATCTGGAAGACCATGAAGACTGTCCGGTGCGCAAGGAACTGCTGGAATTCTATTTCCTGGCCGGACGCTATCTGGATGTCAACGAGAGGATCGATGAAAATTATATTACGTTCACGAAGCTTCGCGAGGACGGAAGCTTTTGCATCCGCCAGTTTTGCGTGGATCCGTCCGTCCGGCTGAAGGAGTGTATGGACCAAGGGGTAGCGACGGTGCTGTTTTCGGCCACATTTTTGCCGATACGCTATTACAAGCAGCTGCTCGGCGGCACGGAGGAGGATTTTGAGGTATATGCCAAGACAGCTTTTTCACCGCAGCAGATGAAACTGTTGATCGGGAGGGATGTTACCAGCCGTTATACCCGCAGAAACTCGGTGGAGTATCGGAACATTGCGTCCTATATCCACTCGGTAGTAAGCGGAAAATGCGGAAATTACATGGTATTTTGTCCGTCCCACCAGTTTTTGGATCATGTGTATGAAGCGTATCTCACTTATTTTAACGATCCGGAAAAAGTAGAGTGTATCGTGCAAAGTGACCATATGAATGAGGAGGCGAGGGAACAGTTCCTGGCCAGATTCCGTGAAACGCCGCAGGATATTCCGGCGGGACTTTCAGACAAAATCTGCATGGAGATTGAAGTGGAGAGCAGAAGTGTGGTGGGCTTTTGCGTGCTTGGCGGCATTTTTTCCGAGGGAATCGATTTGAAGGGAGAAGCACTGATCGGTGCGGTGATCGTCGGAACAGGATTACCGCAGGTATGTCGGGAAAGAGACATTTTGCAGGAATTTTTTGAAAAGCAGGGAAAGGACGGCTTTGATTATGCCTACCGTTATCCCGGTATGAATAAGGTTCTGCAAGCGGCCGGAAGGGTAATCCGCACGGTAAATGACAGAGGTGTCATCGCGCTTTTGGATGACCGTTTTCAGCTTTCAACCTATAAAAGAATGTTCCCACGGGAATGGGAGCATCCGGAAAGTGTGTCGCTGGAACGCTGTCAACAATCTGTGGAAGCATTCTGGCGCAATATAGATATTTCTTCTTTGTAAGGGGCACTTTTATGTTTTGGATCTGCCGGATCCGGGATATAAGGTGTCTCTAATATTTTCGGTATGTTTTCAAAATCGGGATGGTGGACAATATGAAGAAGCGGTGACAGACCGATGTGTCCCTTCCCGATGTTTTCATGTCTGTCCTTGCATGCACCGCAAGGGTTTTTGCTGTCGTTAATATGAAAAACAGCAATCTTTTCTTTGCCGATAATCCGGTCAAATTTATCCAGAACACCATCAAAATCATGAACAATGTCGTAGCCACTGTCGTGTACGTGACAGGTGTCAAAGCAGACGCGAAGCTTCTCATTGTGGTGAACCCCGTCAAAAATACGGGCAAGTTCTTCGAAAGTACGGCCGATTTCCGAGCCTTTTCCGGCCATGGTCTCCAGAGCAACATTACAGACGGTATCCGCGGTCAGAACTTCATTCAGACCGGAGATAATCTGCTTTATTCCGGTTTCGACTCCGGCGCCCACATGTGCTCCGGGATGCAGAACCAATGTCTTGCTTTTCATGGCAGCAGAACGCTCCAGCTCCAGGGCAAGAAATTCCGTGGCAAGGGAAAACGTATCCGGATTCACGGAATTGGCCAGATTAATAATATAAGGTGCGTGGATAACGATGGATGAGATGCCGTTTTGAGACATAAAATCCCAACCGGCATCAATATTCAGCTCTGAAATATCTTTGCGCCGGGTATTTTGCGGAGCACCGGTATAGACCATAAAGGTGTTGGCGCCGTAAGAAAAAGCTTCCTTGGCGGAATTTAAGAACATATCTTTGCCGCTCATACCGACATGGGAACCTAAAAGCAACATAAAAAAACCTCGCAATCCTAATAAATAACACATAAATTTATTTCAGTATAACGGACAAACGAAAAAAAGTACAGAGAAAACAAGTGCTATTTAAAATGTGGATAACTCAAAATGAGTTGACATAAAGGCAAAAAAATAAATCGTTATTTAAAAAAATGTAAACCGGCAAAAAAAGGCCGAAAAATGCAATATGACACGTGAATTTTGCAATTTTACACAGCAAAATTAAAAATGACAGGCACGTATAATGTGGATAACTATGTGGAAATTGGGGATTACTCCTAAAATCGACCAGGTAGGTTAATACCATGTGACATATGTGTCAAGTGCGAAATGAAACAATTCTTGCAGCCCATAATTTGAAAATGTAACGCTTATGTCAACTTTAAAAATGATAATACAAGGGATATAAATATCGAGTGTAATTTTAAACAGCTATTGGTTTTGTATACATATTGTGATAAAATACAAAAGATATTGCGCACTTGTGCGTATATATAAATATGAAGAAAGTAATTTACGGATTGGAGAGGTTGGATTGTCTGAAAAGAAAAAGACCGTAATCAGAGTGGAAGACCTGTACAAGATATATCGTGTAGGTGAGAGCAAGGTTCGGGCTCTGAACGGCGTCAGCTTTACAATTGAAAAGGGTGAGTTTTGTGCCATAGTCGGAACCTCGGGATCGGGAAAGTCCACGCTGCTCAATATGCTGGCCGGGTTGGAAAAGCCTACGAAAGGACAGATTGTGATTGCCGGAGAGCATATGGAAAGAAAGAACGAAAACCAATTGGTTAAATTCCGGCGGGAGCATATCGGATTTATATTTCAGTCCTTTAATCTGCTTCCGACCATGAATGCGCTGGAAAATATAGCGATGCCGCTGACATTCCAGGGCATGGACAAAGAAACCCGATTAAAAAAGGCGGAAGAAGTTTTAGCCCTTGTGGGGCTTACGAAACACAAAAACCATAAGCCGACCCAGATGTCGGGAGGTCAGCAGCAACGAGTGGGTATTGCCAGAGCACTGGTGGTGCAGCCGGAGATTATATTTGCCGACGAGCCGACCGGAAACCTGGATTCCAAAACCTCGGCGGAGGTTATGAACCTTATGAAGAAAGTTATTAAAGAAAAAAACCAAACACTTGTTATGGTAACGCATGACGATCATTTGGCGTCTTTTGCCGACCGGATTTTCCGCATCAGCGACGGTAAGATTGTCAGCATAGAATACGGTAGCGAGTCGGGTGTGGATCATATAGATACAAAATAGTTATTAAATAAATTACAGGTGTGAGTTAAAGGAGGATTTAACAAATGAGTAAAGTGACAAACCGATTGCTGGTAATGTTTCTTTGTATCATCTTATGTTTGGGAGGAAACGGCTTTTGGTTGACGGACGTGTCTGCGACATCGACAGATAACGGAGCCGGAGCAGGTACGCAGGGGTCTGCCAATACACAGAACTCGACGGAGGAAACTGAGAAGGCAACCCTTCAGGAAATAAAAGAAGATGCGGTGGCTGAGATTGTTGATCATGCTGCTGTGGTTAAACTGAAAGTAACGAAAGACATCAGAAAAAAAATCAATAAGATTGTTGAGAAATATAAAGATGCGATCGGAACTGCTTCCGGAGATACCAATCAGGGAGGTCTTTCTACAGAGACGGGAATTACAGATTGTGTAACCGAGGCAAAGGCTGCAATTGATGCGCTTGTTCCGGGCGGTGAAGATGAAGACGGATCGGATGTGCCGGATTCGGACGGTGAGGTTGCGATGCCGAGTTCTACCAGTGATTTTGTGATGGTAGGCGGAAACTGGGTTACACCTGAGGTGTCTTACGGACAGACCGTAAATATCGTGCTTCCGGTTGTGAACATGGGAGTTGCAAATCTTGCAAATGTTACGGTAACACCTGTTACTTCAAACCTTGTTTCGGAGTGGCCGTTTGTGATTGAAACAAGCGGATATACACAGACAATCACAGATCTTCCGGGAAAAGGAAACGGTCAGAGCGATATGGACCGTCGCCGTGAGCTTACATGGACATTTAAGACAAGAGACGATGCTCTTTCCGGATATTACAAGTTGCAGTTTAATGTTCTTTATTATGTAGGCACAGAGGTAGAAAGCTGTACATTGACTACATATGCGCTTGTCCACGGGGCAACAGGAAGCGGTAACGTGGAAGCAGAGGGCGGAACGTCTACGCCGAGAGTTATTGTTACCGGATTTAAGACGGAGCCTGAGCAGGTGCATGCGGGAGACACGTTTACTCTGACTATTTATTTGAAAAATACATCCCTTCGTACATCGGTTTCCAATATGCTTGTGAATTTGGCAGCACCGACAGAAGGAATGGATGCGGATACGTCTTATGCGGCGTTTCTGCCGACGTCCGGGTCTAATGCGGAATATATCAGTTCCATCGGAAAAGGAGCAACGACGGAGCTTACTATTGAGATGACGGCAAAAGCGGATTTGACACAGAAACCGTACCAGCTCGACGTAAGCATGGAGTATGAAGATGAGGATTATGCATCATACTCTTCCACGGCGGATGTTTCCATTCCGGTTTATCAGACAGCCCGTTTTGAGTTGAGTCAGCCGGAAATTCTCCCGGCATCTATTGTTGTCGGCAACGAAGCGAATGTTATGTTCAGCATATATAACTTAGGAAAAGTAACATTGCACAATGTAAAGGTCAGCTTTGAGGACGATACGGTCAGCGGCGGAGAAGTGTTCCTGGGAAAAATAGAAGCAGGAGCAACCAGTGCTGTGGATGCCATGATTACAGGAGCTGCGCCATCCGTTGAGGATGATATCATAAAAGTAGTGGTTACATACGAGGATGAGACCGGAAAAGTTTCCACATACGAGCAGGAAATGGAACTGAATGTAACAGAGGATGTCTCTGCAATGGGAGATATGGGAGATATGGGAATGTACCCGGGAGACGGTATGGGTTACGACGAGTTTGAGGAAGAAAGCAGCCCGTTCCCGGTTGCTCTGATTGTGATTGTTGTGCTTGTAGTGGTGGCAGTTGTTGTGACAGTAATCATCATTATCCGCAAAAAACGCAGAAAAAAAGAAGAGGAAGAGAGAATAAATCTCTTGGATGAGTTTGAAGGAGAGGACGATTCGGATGAAATTTCGTGATATGCTCCGCATGAGCGGAAGTAGTCTCTGGAAAAGAAAAGTCAGAACGATTCTTACGGTTCTCGGTGTTGTCATCGGTACAGCGTCCATCGTCGTGATGATTTCGCTCGGACTCGGCCTGTCACGGGCTTCTCTGGCAGAAATCGAGCAATACGGCGGCATTACCACAATTACAGTGGAGGATCAGGGGTCCGGCGGTTATATGGAGGAAGAGTCCTCCGATTCGCAGGCAGAAGATAAACATTTGAACGATGACGTGATTGAAGAAATAAGAAATATTCCGCATGTGGAGGACGTGTACGGTGTTTTGGAGACAGAAGCGCTTGCAATGTGCGGTGGTTTTCAGACCTATGTCTCGGTGCGCGGAGTGGAACCGGAAAAAATGGATAAGCTGGGTATCACATTGGCTCAGGGAAGCTTTCCGGAACCGGATGCAGGATATCTGCAGGCTGTGTACGGTAACATGATTATCGGTGATTTTTATAATGAAAAGACGGGAGAAGGCTATTGGTACAACGGAGAACTCCCGGACATCGATCTCATGAATGACTCCATCATCTTTGTTTTTGACATGGACAGTTATTACAATTTTATTTGGGGCGGCGGCGAGAGCGAGGACGGAAGTGCTCCCGTTATGCCGAAAAAACGTATTATTGAGGCGGCCGGAATCATGGAAGGTACTGTGGAGGATTACGGAAGCAACAGTTATTATGTTTATTTCGATATCAATGAATTGAAAAAAATTCTCAAAAAAGAGTATAAGAACAAAGCGATACCGGGACAGCCGACGACGTCTTCCGGTAAACCGTTTAAAGAAATTTATTACAGCAGCATCATGGTAAATGTGGATGATATGGATTATGTGCAGGAAGTGCAGAACCAGATTACCCAGCTGGGATACCATGCAAGTTCCAATGCGGAATGGGTGCAGTCCATGCAGGGCCAGTATTTTTATATTGAGTTGGCGCTCGGCGGTATCGGAGCTGTGTCGCTGATTGTAGCGGCGATCGGAATTGCCAACACGATGATGATGTCCATTTATGAGCGTACAAAAGAAATCGGTATTATGAAAGTGCTCGGATGTGATATGCGCAATATTCAGGGTATGTTCCTTATGGAGGCCGGATATATCGGATTTATCGGCGGGGCATTGGGTATTTTGCTCAGCTATACGATTTCGTTTACTATCAATACGGTTATCAAAAATCTGGATCTCGGTATGGAAATGAACATGGCGGTCGGAATATCTTACATACCGCTGTGGCTTGCCGGATTAGCGCTTGTTTTTGCGGTGTTTGTCGGTATGGCGGCAGGATTTTTCCCTTCCCTTCGCGCAATGAAGCTCAGCCCGCTTGCTGCAATCAGAAATGAATAAAAAAATTAAATTTTTTCCGAGATTTTTAGTAGAAATGTATAAATAATTATGCTATACTGATTTTCGTACAGAATTTTTTTATGGCGTAGTAGTCAAATCTATGAAACAGGGGCGATTAAAATGCAAAATGTAGGAATGGAAGCTGCGAGAAAAGCAGCAGAGGAAGCTGCAAGAAAAGCAGCAGCGGCAACACTTAAAAATTCAGAGAATGCACAGAGTGCATCTGTAAATAAGGAGAATGACGAAGGTGCAATCAAATCCGCAGAGGATGCGATTCGTCAGACCGCAGGATTAAATGCAAAGAAGGCAGCGATTGAATCTGCATTCCGTATTGCGGATGAAGCGGCCAGAAAAGCAGCGCACGAAGTGACAGAGGCTACGTCTTCCGAGAAAGATCCGGCAAGACGCGCTATTGAGGAGGAAACCATCCGCAAAGCGGCCAGTGAACATACACGCAAGATTGCTGAGGAGTCAGCACGTAAACTTGCAGAAGAAAATATCAAAAAAGCGCAGGAGTTTGCAAAAGCATCCGATGAGCGCATCAAACAGCTGAAGGACGAGACTGCAAAGAAGGTTGAAGCGGAGGAGAAAATCGCTGTTGACAAAGCAGTCAGTGAAGCAGAGGCAAAAGCGAAAGAAGACATGGATGCGCAGCTTAAGAAAGTAGAAGAAGAGGCGCAGAAAGAAGTAGAAGAAGCGATCCGCAAGGCCAATGAAGCAGCCAAGAAGAAAATGGAAGATGCAAAGGCAGCAGCGGAAGCAGAAGTAGAAAAGAAAGTGGATGCTGTCAGAAAAGAGGCAGAAGCAAAAGCAGCGCAGGCGGTTGAAGCAGCTGTAACTAAGGTTGGTACAGAGGCAAGAGCAAAAGAAACTGAGGCTGCAAAAGAAGAAGACGCAAAGAATGTTCGCGAAGTAGAAGAAATTGTTGCAAAAGAAGCGAATGCAGCAGCATTAAAGTTTGCAAAAGATGCCATCGTAAAGATGGAAGAAGAGAAGATTCGCCGTGCAGAAGAAGAGAAAGCACGACTTGCGGCAGAAGAAAAAGCGCGTAAAGAAGCAGAAGAAAGAGCCCGCAGAGAAGCGGAAGAAGCGGAAAGAAAGCGTATCGAAGAAGAGAAACGCCGCAAAGAAGAAGAAGCAAAAGCAAAAGCGGAAGCTGCTGAGAAGGCAAGAAAAGCAGCAGAAGCTCTTGAGTTCCGTAAATATCAGGAAGAAGCTATGAGACAGACCCAGAAGGCGGCAGAAGCACAGAAGGCAGCGGGCGCAACAGAACCGGCACAACCGGCAGCAAGTGCGGCAGCGGCAGCAGCGGTGGCAGCTATGAACCAGGCAGCTCCAGCACCGACTCCGGCACCTTCACCTGCTCCAACTCCGGCACCGGCACCGGCTCCGACACCTTCACCTGCTCCGGCTCCGGCACCGGCACCAACGCCGGCACCGGCTTCCAAAGCAGAGGCGATTCAGGAAGCTACAGCATCTGCAGGCGGAGCAATGTCATTAGACGACTTCCAGAAAGCGGCTATGAAGTTGAAGATCTTACTGGACAACGGTATTATCTCACAGGCTGAGTTCGATGAGGAAAAACGTCGTCTGGTAGAGAATATGCAGCTCTGATAAGTATAAGAAAGAATTGGGATATCACGTTGTGGTATCCCTTTTTTTATTTTTTGAAAATAGCTGTTGACAAACAATATTATACGACATATAATATGACACAGAAAACATATTATACAGCGTATAATATTATAAAATCAAACAATATTATAGGAAAGGAGTTTTGGCATGGTATTTAATACAGGAGCAGCTCTTTTGGATGCTATCGTTCTTGCAGTTGTCAGCAAGGATAAACAGGGAACTTACGGATATCGCATTACACAAGATGTAAGGCAAGTATTGGAAGTATCGGAATCTACCTTGTATCCGGTTTTGCGGCGATTGCAAAAAAGTGATTGTCTGGAAGTGTATGATATGGAATGTGCGGGAAGGAACCGCAGATATTATAAGACAACGCAACAGGGCGAGGAGCAACTGAAAGAATATCGTGAGGAATGGATGAACTACTCACAAAAAATCACACAAATTTTCGAGGGAGGCACAGTTCATGAATAAAAATGAATTTTTGAGGCAATTAGAGAATCTGCTCTCTGATCTTCCGGAAGAAGAGCGCAGAGAGGCGATGGAATATTATGTGGAATATTTCGATGAGGCAGGTCCGGAGAAGGAAGCTGAGGTACTTCGAGAACTCGGTTCGCCGTCTGAGGTTGCCCACAATATAAGAGAAGATCTTGCGGGAAAAGAGCTTATGGTAGTTCCGCAGGACGCAGAGGACGGAAAAAAGAAAGAAAAGAACGACGGATGGAAAATTGCGTGTATTATCCTTCTGTGTATCTTTGCAGCACCGGTCGTTATTCCGCTTGTAGTTGCACTTGCAGGTGCAATCATCGGTATTATTGTCGGCCTGGTTTCTGCTGTGGCAGGAGTATTCCTGGCGAGCTGCTTAATGACATTTGCATTTGCTGTGGCGGCGATTATACTGTTTGTTATCGGAATTATCAAACTTTTTACAATACCTTTAGTCGGAGCATTTTTACTTGGATTGTCACTGGTCTGCGCAGGAGTGGCCCTGCTTCTCGGATTCCTTGTAGTTAAGTTCCTGCTTGTGGCATTACCGGCCATCTGCAGAGGTATCTATAAGCTTTGTAAACGTATCTTCGTGAGAAAGGAGGCAAAAGCATGAAAAAATCATCGGTTATTATTTTAATTACATCGGTATGTCTCATTCTCGTCGGAGCGATTTTGGCGGGGATTACCGGAACGGTAGGCGGCGTGCAGAAGATTCAGGAGTTGATTGATGAAGAGGACATCGCTTTTGAAGTTCCGTTTTTTGAAGAATATGAATTGCAGTTGGATTCAACCGGACTTTATTTTGCACCGGAAGATGATATGGAACAAGTACCTTCGGAAGTGTATGTAGTGGAACCGTCCAATTTTGAGGCAACGGTAAGCGGTTCCGATGCGCCAAAGCCGAGCGAGAATGTAGAAGAAATGGTAGATGCAATCGAAAATATTGCGTCGTTGGAGATTAAACTGGGCGCGGGAGAGCTGGAGTTTAGAAAGAGCGGGGATGACCGTATTCATATACAGCAGGACGGAAATCTCGCCATTACACCAAAGACTGACGGTGACAAGCTGGTGCTTGAGGTGGAAAGTCGCGTAAACGTGCAGATATTCGGTGTTTCCGTAGGTGATTCGGTTGCTGCAGGCTGTGCGACACTTTACCTCCCGGACCGTGTTTATGATGAAATTTCCATTGAAATGGGTGCAGGTACATGCAACGGTGATTTTCCGGAATCCAGACAGCTTTCTATCGACATGGGTGCCGGCGAGGTAGAGTTTGCTTATGTTAAGACAGGCGAGTTTGAGCTCAGAGTCGGTGCAGGTGAATGTTCCATCGACACAATCGAAGCAGATAAGATCAACGCTGATATTGCTATGGGCGAGTTTTCTGCAAAAGCACGCATTCATGACGAACTGGATGCAAAAGTCGGTATGGGTGAAATCTCGATGGATATCATCGGTGAGGAAAACGACTTTGACTACGACGTGGAAGTCGGTGCAGGCGAAGTTACGATCGGCAGCAGAAGCTACAGCGGTGTCGGAAGCGGCGGAAGCCAAAGTAACAATGCCGGAAAAGAAATTGATGTAGAGTGCGGTATGGGTGAAGCGACCATCCGTTTTGTAGAAGGGTAAAGAGATAGATGTTAGTTAAAACAGCCGTCATACGCAATGTAGACGGCTGTTTTACGTTCTGCGGAATTGTTTTAGAATCAAACCGTAAGCCCCCAAATTATTTACGGTTCTTATGCCAAAATAGGCTGGTGCAATGGGAAGAAAAAGTGTATGATGAACTACAGAAAATAAAGAGAGGTAACGCCTATGGAAAAACAATTTTCAAACATGAGATTAAAAGCAATCTTGAAAATCATCATTCCGCTTTTGGTAATTCCGCTGATTGTTCTTGTCGTGATGCGGGAGGATTTGGAAACAGCTGAGATAGTTATTGTAGGTTGCACATGGGGGATTGTGGCGCTTATTTATATCGTCAGCGGAATCCTTACCTTGAGAGACGGCCCGAAGCAGGCGATGGCATACATAAAAAGCTATCCGGGCGGTAGTGATGCTCTGGATGCGGAACTTACGGAGGCAGAGGAGTTCGGAGGGTTGAAAATCGGACGGGAACATGCCTTTGTCGATGCGTCAGACGGATTTCATATTTTGCCGCTGGATAAGATTGAGAAAGTCTACGTGCGCCATCATGGCGAAAACAGAGTAAAAGGAAGGCCGGGCTACTATTATCTTTACATTTCAGCCACACTTCCCGACTGGTCTGAGACGATTAAGGTGTATTATGTGAGCGGTGACGAAGCCCGTGATACAGAAGTGTATTTGCGACAGCGATGTAATTTGCAGTCGGAAGAATAACAGAAGACACGCGCTTCTTGACAAATTGAGGGTGTGCGACTATCATAAATTATGTATGCGAATTGCAAAAATTGACGCACCAAGGAGACAAAAATGAGTAAAGAATTAGCAAAAACATATGACCCACATGGTATGGAAGACCGTATCTATGAAAAGTGGCTTGAGAAAAAATATTTCCATGCGGAGGTAGATCACGACAAAAAACCGTTCACGATCGTCATTCCGCCTCCAAATATCACAGGTCAGCTCCATATGGGACATGCGCTTGACAATACAATGCAGGATATCCTCATTCGTTTTAAGAGAATGCAGGGATACAATGCCCTTTGGCAGCCGGGTACCGACCATGCTTCCATTGCGACAGAGGTTAAGATTATTGAGAAATTAAAAGAAGAAGGCATCGACAAAGACGATCTCGGAAGAGACGGATTTTTGGAGAGAGCCTGGGATTGGAAGAGAGAGTACGGCGGACGTATTATCGAGCAGCTCAAAAAGCTCGGTTCTTCCTGTGACTGGGACAGAGAGCGCTTCACCATGGACGAGGGCTGTAACGAAGCCGTTACCGAAGTGTTCTGCAAGATGCATGAAAAAGGATGGATTTACAAGGGCTCCCGTATTATCAACTGGTGTCCGGTTTGTAATACATCGATTTCCGATGCGGAAGTACAGTATGAGGAGCAGGCAGGCCATTTGTGGCATATCAAATATCCGGTGGTAGATGAAAACGGAGAACCGTCTAAGACAGAGTTCCTTACATTTGCAACGACAAGACCTGAGACTATGCTCGGTGACACTGCGGTTGCAATCAATCCGGCAGATGAGAGATATACTTATCTGAAGGGAAGACAGGTTTGGTTACCTGTCGTTAACAAAGCGATTCCGGTCGTAGAAGATTCTTACGTTGACATGGAATTCGGTACCGGTGTTGTTAAGATTACTCCGGCTCATGACCCGAACGACTTCGAGGTTGGAAAACGTCATAACCTTCCGGAAGTTAACATCATGAACGATGATGCTACTATCAACAAAAACGGCGGAATTTACGAAGGTATGGACCGTTACGAAGCGCGCGCTGCCATCGTAAAAGAACTGGATAGCCAGGGCTTACTTGTTAAGATTGAAGATTATACCCATAATGTAGGAACCCATGACCGTTGTAAAACAACGGTAGAGCCACTCATCAAAAAACAGTGGTTCGTAAAGATGGACGAGCTGATCAAACCGGCTGTAAAAGCAGTCAAAGACGGTGAGATTAAGCTGGTTCCGGAACGTATGGAAAAGACATATTTCAACTGGACAGACAATATCAGAGACTGGTGTATCTCAAGACAGCTCTGGTGGGGACACAGAATTCCTGCTTACTACTGTCAGGAGTGCGGCGAAGTCATTGTCGGCAAGGAGATGCCGGATGTTTGTCCGAAATGCGGATGCACACGTTTTGAGCAGGATCCGGATACACTGGATACATGGTTTTCATCTGCGCTTTGGCCGTTCTCTACACTGGGCTGGCCGAACATGACAGAAGATTTGAAATACTTCTATCCGACCGATGTCCTTGTAACAGGATACGATATCATTTTCTTCTGGGTAATCCGTATGATCTTCTCCGGATTCGAGCAGATGGGTGAGAAACCGTTCCATACCGTTCTGTTCCACGGTCTTGTCCGTGACTCACAGGGTAGAAAGATGAGTAAATCTCTTGGCAACGGTATCGATCCGCTTGAGATTATTGACCAGTACGGTGCGGATGCACTGAGACTGACATTGATTACAGGTAATGCACCGGGTAACGATATGCGTTTCTACTACGAGAGAGTAGAGGCGAGCCGTAACTTTGCAAACAAAGTATGGAATGCTTCCCGTTTCATTATGATGAACATGGAAGGCAAAGAAATTCCTGCAAATGCTGCGGACGGACTGGAGCCGGTAGATAAATGGATTCTTTCCAAACTGAACAGTCTGACAAAAGAAGTAACCGACAATATGGAGCACTACGAACTCGGTATCGCAGTGCAGAAAGTATATGACTTCATTTGGGATGAGTTCTGCGACTGGTACATTGAGATGGTAAAACCGCGTCTTTACAACAGTGACGATGCGACAAGCCAGAATGCAGCACTTTGGACATTAAAGACGGTTCTGATCGGAGCCCTGAAGCTCCTTCACCCTTATATGCCGTTTATCACAGAAGAAATCTTCTGCACACTTCAGAATGAAGAAGAGTCTATCATGATTTCCGAGTGGCCTGTTTACAACGAGGCTTATGCGTTTGCAAAAGAGGAAAAAGAGATTGAGACGATGAAAGAAGCGGTTCGCGGAATCCGTAACGTGCGTACTTCCATGAACGTTGCTCCTTCCCGTAAAGCATCCGTATATGTGGTTTCTGACAAAAAAGAAATCTGTGATATCTTCGAAAACGGAAAACTCTTCTTTGCACCGCTTGCTTATGCGTCTGAGGTACTTATTCAG
The DNA here is from genome assembly GCA_017465095.1 of Lachnospiraceae bacterium. Lineage (GTDB taxonomy): Bacteria > Bacillota > Clostridia > Lachnospirales > Lachnospiraceae > SVFI01. The sequence goes on from JAFTWX010000021.1 coordinate 37,838, forward strand.
ACAGACAAAGCAGGTATTGCAGACGATGCGGTCAGCGTTGTGATCGACGGGGCAACCCTTTACATTCCGTTTGCAGAGCTTGTAGACCTGAAACAGGAAATTGAGCGTCTCGAGAAGGAAGAAAAGAAACTTTCCGGTGAGATTGCAAGAGCAACGGGAATGCTTAACAACGAACGTTTCACAAGCAAGGCACCGGCAGAAAAAGTTGCCGAGGAAAGAGCAAAGCTTGAGAAATATACACAGATGCTGGCACAGGTACAGGAGAGACTGGCACAGCTTAAATAAGATTTCAGTCAGCCATCGCTAACAGTTAGCGGTGGCTGCTTTACGTTGATTTTCGGAAATTACCCATAACAAACCGGAAGGAATGTCGTATGAATATAACAGAGATGCAGGACTATATCTGCAGCATACAGAAATTTGCAAAAAAGAATACACTGGAACATACAAAGGCATATCTGAAACTCCTCGGAAACCCGTGCAAAGATGCAAAGATTATTCACGTGGCGGGAACCAACGGAAAAGGCTCTGTGTGCAACTACCTGCGCGTTTTGCTCGCAGAACACGGGTACAGCACCGGAATGTTTGTGTCACCCCATCTTGTGGACATGAGGGAGCGCATCCTTCTGGACGGTGAGATGGTTAGCCGGGAGCAATTTATAGAGGCATTTAACCGGGTAAAAGAGACGGTGGATACGGCGCTTTCCGGAGCATGCGCTGCAGAAGAACAGAAAGAGAATGTGGAACTTCATCATCCGACCTTCTTTGAGTTCCTTTTTCTGATGGCTATGGTTGTCTTTGAAAAACAAAAACCGGATTACATTATTTTGGAAACGGGAATGGGCGGAAGGCTGGACGCAACCAATGTGTTCGATAAGCCACAGCTTACAATTATCACGGAAATCGGCCTGGATCACTGTCAATATCTCGGAGATACGAAGGAACAGATTGCATACGAAAAGGCTGGTATTATTAAGCCGGGAGTTCCGCTTGTTTATGTCGAACGGGAAAAAACAGTGTCGGAGGTTTTGTCACAGACGGCAGAAAGATGTGGCAGCAGGATTTTTGCGGTCGATAAAACAAGAACTTCGAATGTAAATATAAATCACAAAAGCATTGATTTTTCGTATAAATCTAGTTATTATAATAATGTTAGTTGCACTTTGCCTACGCGGGCATTGTATCAGGTGGAGAATGCGGCGGTCGCACTTACGGCCTTCGAAGTTCTTCTGATGCCGGAACAGATTCAGCCGGTGAAGTTGCAAAAAGCAGTCCGCAGCATGCACTGGGCAGGCAGAATGGAAGAGATTGCATCTGACGTATATGTGGATGGGGCGCACAATGAAGATGGTATCAAAGCATTTTTGGAAAGTGTGGCGTCCGTGCCCGGCGACCAAAAGAAGCTGTTGCTTTTTTCGGCGGTGAGCGACAAAGAATATGAAGATATGATAAGACTGGTGGAAGCATCAGGATTATTTGAAACATATATCATTGCAGGCATTGCGGATGAACGGGGATTGTCCGGTGAGCAGATTATCCGATGTTTTACGCAGACGTCCGGCAGGGATATTTATTTGTGTGAAAGTGTACAGGAAGCGTATAAGAAAGCACTGGAGTTGAAAAAGGACGGTGTTTTGTATATTGCGGGTTCTCTGTATCTGGCAGGAGAGATTAAGGCCCTGCTGAAGGAGGAAACAAAATGATCAATTTTGAAGAAGAATTAAAGAAATTTCATCCGAGCCTCGAAATTGAGGATGCAGCGGATGCGATATACAATCAGGATCTGACCGATATGGCGGATGTACTTGTAGGAATGATCAAAGAGGCAGAAGCAGCAAAGGAAGAATAGATAGGAATAGGTAAACACCATGAAATGTTATAATTGCGGCTGTGACCTGTCCGAAAAAGATTTTTGTACCGGTTGCGGTGTCGATGTAGGTTTATATAAAAGAATCATTCATATTTCCAACCGCTATTACAATGACGGTTTAGAAAAAGCAAATGTCCGGGATTTGTCCGGGGCGATTATCAGTCTCAGACAGAGTCTCAAGTTTAATAAAAATAATATCGAAGCCAGAAACTTGCTCGGTCTTGTATATTTTGAGATGGGCGAGGTGGTAGCAGCACTTAGCGAGTGGGTTATCAGCAAAAATCTGCGCCCTAAGAAAAATCTGGCCGATGATTACATTGCGGCGATTCAGAGCAATCCGACCCGTTTGGATACCATTAACCAGACGGTAAAAAAATACAATCTGGCACTTCGCTACTGTTATCAGGACAGCAAGGACCTTGCGATTATCCAGCTCAAAAAAGTATTGTCGCTGAATCCGCGTCTCGTGCAGGGACATCAGCTGCTTGCACTGTTGTATATGGATGCAGAACAGTGGGACAAGGCGAAAAAAGAGCTTGTGAAATGTTGCAGGATTGATGCCAACAATACGACGACGCTCACTTACATGAAAAAAGTAAAATTCATGTTGGAAGGCGGAGATGATTCTGCCGGATCTGTTGTGAAAAAGAGAAAGACAGAGTCGGAAGGTGCGGTGACGTACCAGAGCGGAAATGAGACGATTATCCAGCCGCTCAATGTGCGAGAGGGACGCGCCACATCCTCTGTTTTGAATATTATTTTAGGCCTTGTAATCGGAATTGCGGTTACTTATTTCCTGATTTTGCCTGCCAAGATTCAGATGGAGCGCAGCGCGATGCAGGAAGAGCTCAAGGTGGTCAGCGAAAATTCGGATGCCAAATCGGCTACGATTTCAGAGCTGGAACAAAAAGTGGAAGAATTGACAGGCGCAAGAGATTCCCTTCAGAATGAAATCGACGAATACACCGGAGCCAACGGAGAGAGCCGGAAGGCAGATATCCTTCTGCAGACGGCTACAGACTATCTCCAGAATCCGGAAGATTACGAAACTATTGCCGACACACTCTACGAAGTAGACGTGGAGTACGTGGAAAATTCGGCATCGGATGCGTACAAACAGCTTTACTACAAGCTGATGGCGCTCGTCGGTGAGAAGGTTGCGGAGACGCTGTATGAAAGCGGAAGCATGTCCATCAACCAGGGTGATTACACCACTGCGATTATCGATTTAGAGAAAGCATGGCATTTCTCAGCCAATATGGAAACAACGAATCCGGATATTTTATATGAGTTAGCACAGGCTTACCAAATGGCAGGAGAGACCGATAAGGCAGCGGATGCTTACAGCCGGATCATGACAGATTATGCAGATTCACAGGCTGCCCGCAAAGCCGAGGAACGCGTTCAGGAAATGGGCGAATCTGTGACGCAGGGTGCCATGGAGGAAGACGGAGAAGACGCCGGAACGGAAGATGGCGGCGAAGAACCGACGGAATATTAAAATAAAATATAAGGCAATATACAAAAGAGAACATGGAAATTCCATGTTCTTTTTTGTTTTGTGAATAAATTGTAGAAAGGATGGGAAAAATGGGAGAAAAAGAAACCTTTGAAATAAGGGAAAATTGTCTGGTTGTCCGTTTGCCGGAGGAACTGGACCATCATGTCGCCGGGGATATCTGCCGCCTGGCCGATCATTACATGACGGACGAGAGAGTGCAGCAGATTGTGTTTGATTTCAGCCGGACTCTATTTATGGACAGTTCCGGAATCGGGCTGGTGGCCGGACGCAATGAAAAGATTATGTATCTGGGAGGTCGCACCATCATTGCCAATGCGAACCGGCGGATTCGCAAAATGTTTAAAATAGCGGGATTGCAGGAAAAAATCTGCATAATGGAGGATTGAAAATGAAAAATGAAATGAAACTGGTCATGGACGCTGTATCGGAAAATGAGGCGTTGGCGAGAATGACGGCTGCAACGTTTTTGGCGAGGCTGCACCCGACACTGGAGGAACTGGAGGATGTAAAAACAGCCGTTTCGGAAGCGGTGACTAACGCCATCATTCACGGAATGCCCAAAGACAACAAGGTTTACATAACATGTACGGCAGAAAAGAATATTTTTGCTGTAACCGTGGAGGATCACGGAATCGGAATTGAAAATGTGGAGAAAGCGATGGAACCGTTGTTTACGACAAAGCCGGAGCAGGAACGGTCAGGTATGGGATTTGCCTTTATGGAGGCGTTCATGGATGAGCTGAAGGTAACTTCTGTTCCCGGGCAGGGAACGGTGGTGACAATGGAAAAAGCCATTGGATTTTCCAGGTATGAGGAGTGATCTATGGACGATATTCGGTATCTCATTATACAGGCACAAAAGGGAGACAAGCAGGTCAGAGATACACTGATAGAGGAAAATCTGGGACTGGTACACCATATTGTAAAACGCTTTCTCAATCGGGGATATGATGCTGAGGAACTGTTTCAAATCGGCTGCATCGGACTGATGAAAGCGATTGATCATTTTGACACAGAGTACGATGTCAAATTCTCCACCTACGCGGTACCGCTCATTATGGGGGAAATCAAACGATTTCTTCGCGACAACGGAATCATCAAAATCTCGCGGACATTGAAGGAGAATGCGTGGAAGATTAAAAATGCCCAAAGGGATTTGGCAGGTCCTACGGGACGGGAAGTGACCATCGACGAGATTGCGGCGGCGACAGGACTTACGCTGGAAGAGATTATCATGGCGCAGGAGGCCGACATCGAGGTGGAATCATTGTCGAAGACGGTTTATCAGGGCGACGGAAGCGAAATCAGTCTGGGGGACAAAATTGCAGATGAAAACAACGAGCATGAAAAGTTGCTCAATCATCTGTTCTTAGAGCAGCTTTTGCAGGCACTTTCCGAGGATGAACGCTATCTGATTAAACTTCGTTATTTTGACAATGTAACCCAGGTGGAAACGGCGAAAGAACTCGGCATCAGCCAGGTGCAGGTCAGCCGGCTGGAAAAAAAGATACTGGAAAAAATGAAAAAAATGGGATAAAGAGGTTGACACAACTGTGAATAGAGTGTATATATACATATATACAGTGTATAAACGCACCGGGGAAAACGGTGCACACAGGGGAGTGTCAACATGAGAAGAGAGATAGAAAATGTAATAGAAGTGAAGCAGCTTTCGAAGAAGCTCGGCAGTTTTACGCTCGGTGAGATGAGTTTTGAGTTACCTATGGGTTATATTATAGGGCTCATCGGCGAGAATGGTGCGGGTAAGACGACGCTGCTTCATTTGCTTTTGGGATTATATCAGCCGGACTCAGGACAGGTAAACGTGCTGGGAGAAAACTATGCGGACCGGGAGGCGGACATCCGGCAGGAAATCGGATGGGTTTTGCAGGAGCGGTTGTTTGCGGATAACGACAGTCTGCTGGAAAATGCCGATGTGTACGGTGCATATTATGAGAACTACGACAGAGAGTTGCTTATGGCTTACCTTGAGGAGTTCGGTCTTTCGCCGCAGAAGAAATACCGCAAGCTTTCCAAGGGAGAGGAGCTGAAATTTCAGTTTGCATTTGCGCTGTCCCACAAACCGAGACTGCTGCTTTTGGATGAAGCGACAGGTAACTTTGACCCGAAGTTCCGGGAGAGATTTCTTGTATATATTAAGGAGTTTATCAAGGACGGAGATCGGAGTGTACTTTTGGCAACCCATCTGACGCAGGAGCTGGAGCAGATTGCAGACTATATCCTATACATGGAGAAGGGGCGGCTTTTACTGAATTATGATATTGAAACGCTTCGTTCCCGTTACCGCGTGGTAACCGGAGAGGATTATAAGCTGAAGTTGTTACCGAAGGACAAAGTGATCTGCATGGAAAAAGGGAAGCTTTCGACGAGGGCACTGATCCGGTATCGCAGGCACTTTACATATGACAAAGAGTTGACGCTTACGGTGCCGACCATTGAGGAAATTATGTATTTTATTACAAAGCGGGAAAGGGGATGGGAGTATGAGTTCTAGAGCAGTGAAAGATTATTTGCGGGCGTTTCGGCTGAAACAGTTTGTGACGGCGGAGAATGCGATTTTATATATTTATCTCTTGGTCGGACCGATCTATTTTCTTGACATGCCCGGCCGGGATGCACGTGACATAGCAATGGCGATATATTACTGCGGAATGATTCCTTTGATTTTGGGGATGACGGGGATGCGCTTAAATCCCATCGGTATGCCGAAGCTGATGTTTTTGTGTCCGATGAGCAGACAGCAGAGAGAGGAATATGTGAGAGCAAAGTTTTGGGCAAGGTTTTATATTCCGGCAACTTTGTTTGCCGTAGTGCGCATCGTCTTGTGGATTATTTTCCCGGCGCAAGTGTATTATTTGCTTCTTGATTTCATGCTTGTCTTTGCAATGCTCGGCGCATCTTTTATGACGCTGACAGGAAGAAACCTGGCGTTGGAAGCAACGGTGAATCAGCCGAAACTTCTTACGGAAAAGCAAATCAAGGGAGTGGATGTCAAAGGATTGATATCTTTCCTGATAGGAATAGTTGCTTGGTTTGTGGCATCGGCCGGAGTGGCGGACGGTGAGAAAATACACATTGCGGTCTGGATTGTAACAGTGCTTTTGCTTGTATGGCAGAGTTGGCTCAGTGTAAAAATGCTTGGGAGTGTCAAGTATTTGATACCGCTTGCATGCGATTATGAAAGGATGAATGTCTGATGCTTAAGATTATAATACAACCACAGGGGACGATGGCAATTTATGAGCAGATTGTCAGTCAGATGAAAGATGCAATTGTCAGTGGGCAACTTACGCCCGGCGAGGCGCTTGTTTCTATCCGCGCATTGGCGGCGGAACTGCAGGTCAGCGTCATTACGACAAAGCGCGCCTACGAGGAACTGGAGAAGGAGGGGCTGATTCGTTCTGTCGCGGGAAAAGGCTTTTATGTGTGCGAGTACAATACGGATTATCTGCGGGAGAAACAGCTGATGCTCCTGGAGGAGAGAACGGCAGATGTGATTATAGGGGCAAAGAGTGCAGGGCTTTCCTGTGAAGATTTCGTGGAGATGGTGCGCGCTCTTTATGAGGAAAAGGAGTAGGACATGAGCGAGGAAAAATATCTTTTGGAATTTGTCGGCGTGACCGGTACGTCGCGGAAAAATTATAAACTGCAGGATATTACGTTTTCACTCCCGGCGGGATTTATCGCAGGAATTGCCGGGGAAAACGGAGCCGGAAAAACGACGTTGTTTGATTATATCATGCATCCGAAAAAGCAGTATGCGGGCAGTATTTTGTTAAACGGTAAGGAAATTCATGATGATTATGTCAGCCTGAGACAACAGATAGGGTTTGTTTCCGAAAAGAACCGTTTTTTCATGGAGAAAAGTGCAAGGGAAAACGCAAAGTTAGCCGCCTGTCTTTTTGATGGCTGGGACAGCGACCTGTTTGAGAAGACGATGAAGGAGATGGGAGTGTCGCTTTCCCGTCCGCTGTCAAAGCTCTCCCGCGGCGAATATATGAAATATCAGACAGCGTATGCGATGGCGCATCACCCGGTTTTGTATCTGCTTGATGAGGTGACGGCCGGAATGGATCCGGTGTTCCGGATTGATTATTTTAAGCTGTTGCAATCGCTTTTGGAAGAGGAAAACACATCGGTGCTTATGATCAGTCACATTCAGGAGGAAATGGACCGGAAGATGGATTTTGTCGGTGTGATGGAAGAAGGGAGGCTGGTATCATGGGAAGAAAATCTGTAAGAAATGTTGCTGCGGCGGAACCGGAGAACCTTACCGGATTGCAGAGACAGAAAGTCAGAGACTATTACGAGACATTGCTCAGCCAGGGGACCGGAGCACTGTCGCCGGACATTGTCGCGTATCTCCTTTTGTGTATCTCCATGATACTGTTGTTTGTTCCGGTGCAGGAATTGTTTGCCGAGGGTAACGACAGTGACCTGTTTTTGATTGTGTGGGGATTTACTTTGCTGTTCACCACGGCAGTGAGTTTTTATATGATGAAATATCACTCCGTTACATACGGAAATAACAAGTCGGAAACAGTGGCGGATATGCTCCTGTATATGCCTGTCGACCGCAGGGAAAACCGCAGGTACTTGTTTGGGGTGCTGGCCGGTTTTCTGAAGAAGACAACGATTGCAGGGCTGATTATGCAGGTGGGAGTTGCACTTATAGCCTACCGCTGCGTGAGCATTTGGAATATAATATATATACTTGTACTGACATTTGTTGCTCCGCTTGTAATTTGCGGTTCGACGATTGTGCTTCGCGACGTGCAGCTGCGAAGATAGAAAGGAGCCTACTATGACTTATCAGGATATTTTGGACAAGCTGGGCTACAGCGGACATGAGATGGAGCTTGCAAAGATTGTAGGGAGTCCTACTAAGATGGGAAATATGGTGATTAGTCGGGCGTGATTCGAATAAAAAAACCGACTAAAGTATAAAAATTCAACATTAGTTGGGGAGAAAAAATTGTCTTTGTCCAACTATTTTCAGAAAAAAGCAATTCAGTAGGGGGATTGAGCTACACGAGCGCCCGACTAATTCATAGAAAATGAATATTGGTGGGGATGAATAGTGCAAGATCCACCCGACCAAAGAAGGAAACTCCCAAATAAGTCGGGGCCAGGAAGAAAAACCTGCCCGACCAAACCACAAAAAACCAAATTAATAGCCCGCTCACAGTGAGCGGGCTGATTTTTTGAGCCAAAACACAAAAAGTTACCTTGGGCTAACTTCAATATTGATAACCTCTCCTTCGCGAAGTTCAACGGTGACGACAAGTTCATCATCTTCAAAGGTGAAGGAGTCATACCTTTCACCGACGGCCGGAACATAGTCTGCGCCGAAGCAGGCGAGGATGTCTTCGGTTGTTATGAGGCGCTCGCCGTGATACATAAACTCCACATCGGACAGGTCGCAAATCGGTTCACCCTTCGCATTCCGTATAGTATAAAAGGCCATATATTCAATCCGGTTTTCACCATCCACGTCATAGCCGACATCCTTATCCATGTATGTAAACGAAGCATCCATAACCAGGTGATCTCTGTCGGCAGGTGCCTTTTTGCCGAGATACATGCCATTGATGGAAAGTGTGTCTTTCGGGGCGCCGCAACCGGTCAAAAGCAGCACGGTAATGAGCAAAATGATGTATTTTTTCATGGGAATTCCCCTTTCTTATAGTCAATTTGATGTAATTATTTTAATGCAACGGAAAGTCGGTGTCAATTCTGCCGAAGTTGCAAGGGATTCTTGATGTCGGACGGGGAACATGGTATTATAAAGTTTGGATATCAAATTATTTAAGGAGAATTATCATGACATACGAACAGATTGTAGAAAAAGTACGTAAACAGTTTAAAAATGCGGATGTGAGCAAGTTGAATGAGCATCTGGCATACCAGTTTAATATTGAGGGAGAAGGCGAAGGCGCTTTCTATGTAGAAGTGAAAGACGGCCAGCTTTTCATCGAGCCGTATGAATACTATGACAGAGATTGCATTTTCATTTGCAATTCCGATGTGTTATTTAAAATGATCTCCGGAAAACTGGATCCGGTACATGCATTTACCGTCGGCAAACTCAAAGTAGAAGGAGACCTTGGTAAGGCCCTGAAATTAAAAGAGTTCATATAAGATAAAAGGTGAGAAAGATGGCAGTGTTAAAAATTTTGGCAGGTGTAGCGGGGCTGGCAGCAGTCGGCGCGATTGGAGAATATGCGATTGCGTCCTATTTTTACAAGCGTACCATGGTGCGTTCCAATGCAAAAAGAGAAAAGACACAGAAAATGTCCGGAACAAACTGGGATGCATACATTCCGCGCATCCGTGAGTGCAAGGCGAGGTTGAACGAAATGCCGTACGAGGATTTGTATATCAATTCCGAGGACGGACTGAAGTTGCATGCGACTTACTTTCCGTGTGAAAATTCAAAGAAGATTGTAATTTGTTTTCACGGATATACAAGCGAAGGAAGAAACGATTATTCTACCCTTGCTATCTTTTATAAAAAACACGGTTATAACCTGTTGCTCGTAGATGAGAGAGCACACGGACAGAGTGAAGGTACCTACATCGGATTCGGATGTCTGGACCGTCACGATGCGATGCTTTGGATCAAAGAAATGATTGCCCGCCTCGGCGAGGATTGCAAAGTGCTTCTGCACGGCGATTCCATGGGCGGTGCGACGGTTCTTATGACGACGGGACTGGAGCTTCCGCAGCAGGTGAAGGCAGCGGTTGCGGATTGTCCGTTTACGTCAGCCTGGGAAGTATTCTCTTCCGTGCTGAAAAATATGTATCATTTACCGCCGTTCCCGATTATGCAGATTTCCAATCAGATGGTGAAGCGCAGAGCGGGGTATGAGCTGGACGAGTGTAATGCACGAAACGAAGTGGCAAAAGCCAAGATTCCGATTTTGTTCCTGCATGGTGACAACGATACGTTTGTTCCGTGCGAGATGTCAAAGCAGCTTTATGAGGTGTGCAAAACGGAGAAAAAGCTTGTGCTGATTGAGGGCGCAGGTCATGTGGAATCCTGCTACAAAGATCCGGAGCTTTATGAGGGAACGATTGAAGAATTCATCTTCCCGATTATGGAACGTTAGTTATAGGTTACTTAATAATTTTAATAGATTGTGCGGGAGCACAGAAACGGAGAAAATATGAAGACAAGAAAAGGCAACAAAGTTTACCCGCTTACGTCGGCACAGAAGCTTCACTACTATAGCATGAAGTACTGCCCGAAAAAACAGGTGCTCAACATCGGAAGCGGCCTGACCATCCAGGTGGAACTGGAGTGGGAGACACTCAAAGAGTGTATCAAGGAGGCTGTGATGCGTTGTGAAGCACTCCGCGTACAGTTTGCGGAGGACAAGGAAGGAAACGTGTACCAGTATGTTGCAAAAGACCAGGAAATCAATGTGGAACATTTCGACTTTTCTCACTGGAAAGCGGAAGATGCCCATGAAAAGATGACCGAGTGGACGAGTACACCGTTTGAACTCTATGACACACCGATGTATCAGATCGTTATGATCAAAATGCCGGATCAGTTCCACGGTGTGTATATGAAGGTAAATCACTTGATTATGGACGCGCAGTCACTCATCGTGTTTATGAAGGACGTTATGGAGCTTTACAGCCACAAGGTATACGGTGACGAGGTACCGATGCCGAAGGAGATGTCTTCTTACATTGCGCAGCTGGAAAAAGACCTTGCTTACGAAGAAGGAAACAAATCCAGTGCAAAGGACAGAGAGTTCTTCGAAACTCTCATTACTTCCTCCGAACCGATCTTTACCGATATTCACGGAAGAGGCAAATTGGAAGCGGAGCGCGAAAGATGCGGCAATCCGAACCAGAGAGCGGTAATCAACACTTCCGATAACGTAGATGCCAATCTTGCAAACTTTGAGCTGGAGGAGGAGCCGACAGAGAGACTTCTCAAATTCTGTGAAGAGCATCATGTATCGCTGACATGCCTGCTTCTGATGGGACTCCGTACCTATTTGCAGAAAGAAAACAACGAGGACGATATTTCCGTGTCGACAACGATTGCAAGACGTGCAACTTTGATGGAAAAACGATGCGGCGGAACAAGAATTCACAGCTTCCCGTTCCGTACGATTGTTTCAAGAGAGGATACATTCCTTGAGGGAATTTTCAAAATCAGGGATATGCAGAACCAGTACTTCCGTCATGCAAACTATAGCCCGTCCGAATACTACGCATTCCGTAAACAGCATTACGGACTGGAAAACGGACAGACTTACGAGGCAATGGCGTTGACCTATCAGCCGCTCGCAATGAGATACGAAGGTCCGGGACTTGAAAAGCTGGACGGCATTCAGTTTGATACAAGACGTTACTCCAACAGCGCATGTGCGCATACATTGTACCTGACAGTAAGCCACAGACCGACCGGCGGACTTGATTTCTGCTTCGAGCACCAGACCGGAGTAGTTACCTATGAGAAACTTCAAGAAGTGTATTTCTACCTTTGCAGAATCCTGTTCCACGGTATCGAAGATTGCAACAGAACCGTCGGAGAAGTTATCGACTGGTCATAAAATAAGGTTTCCAGGCTGCAATCGCAGCTGTAAATATGTTTTTAAAAATAAGGAGAAAAGATATGTTAGAAGAATTCAGAGAGATTATTTGTCAGTATGTGGATGTAGATCCGGAGAAAGTAACAGAGGATGCGAGATTTATGGAAGATCTCGGTTTTAACTCTTATGATTTCATGAGCCTTGTAGGTGAAGTGGAAGAAAAATATGACATCGAAGTAGAAGAACGTGAAGTGGTACAGATTAAAACAGTAAAGGATGCAATGGACTATATCAAGACATTGATCGAGGAATAAAAGTATGGCAATTAATAATTTAAGAGATATTGTAGCATACAGTGCACAGAATTACGGCGATCAGGCAGCGTATCGTTACAAAGTAAAAAAAGAGCTCGAGGACAAATCCTACAACGACGTAAATGCGGATTCCATGGCTGTCAGCCGCGGTTTGGAAGCGCTCGGAATGAAAGGAAAACACATTGCGCTTCTCGGTACGACTACATATCAGTGGATTATCAGTTACTTCGGAGTAACTTGCAGTGCCAGTGTTGCAGTTCCGATTGATGCACAGCTTCCGGCGGACGCCATCTGCGACCTTTTAAATCGTGCGGATGTGGAGATGCTTGTTTTTGACACGATTCGTGCGGACGTGGTACCGGCGGTCAAAGAAAAATGCCCGCAGATCAAGTACATCGTTTCCATGCAGGCTGAGACAGAAGCAGACGGAATTCTGGCATGGAAAGAGTTCGTGGAAAACAACCGCGGTGACTATGAGACCGAAATCGATCCGGATCAGCTTTGTACGATTTTATTTACTTCCGGAACGACAGGCGTGAGCAAAGGTGTTATGTTGTCGCATCGCAACCTTGCGGATAATGCAACAGCACTGGATATGAAGATTCCGGTAGGAACCGTGAGCATGACGGTTCTTCCGATCAATCACGTATATTGTCTGACGATGGACATCATCAAAGGTATGTACATCGGAGCGACCGTATGTATCAATGATTCGATCATGCGTGTTGCAAAAAACATGAAACTGTTCCAGCCGGATATGATGCTTCTCGTTCCGCTTGTGATTGAGTCCATCTATTCAAAACTGAAAGCAGCAGGTAACTTAATTCCGAAGAGGATGCTGGCAAAGCAGGTGTTCGGAGAGAATTTAAAGACCATCTGCAGCGGCGGAGCGTATTTGGATCCTTCCTATGTGGAGAAATTTGCAGAGTACGGCATTACGATTTTGCAGGGCTACGGTATGACCGAGTGTTCCCCGGTTATTTGTAACAACGTAGAATGGGATAACCGTATCGGTTCCGTAGGAAAACTTCTTCCGAACTGTGAAGCCAAGATTGTGGATGACGAGATTTGGGTCAAAGGTTCCAGCGTTATGATGGGTTATTACAAAATGCCGGAAGAGACAGCGGAAACGCTCGTGGACGGATGGCTGAAGACCGGTGACCTGGGTTATGTGGACGAGGACAACTTCGTTTACATCACGGGACGTAAAAAGAACCTGATTATTCTTGCAAACGGCGAAAACGTTTCACCGGAGGAGATTGAAAATCAGTTAGTGAAGGCTGACATTGTAAAAGAGGTAATTGTCCGCGAAAAAGGAACGGTTATTCAGGCGGAGATATTCCCGGATTACGAATATGCAAAGAAAAAATTTATCCGTGACATTCCGGCAAAACTCCAGGAAGTGATTGATGCTTACAACGCAGATGCACCGGTTTACAAGCGAGTGCTTGACCTGGTTGTGCGCGAGACAGAGTTTGAAAAGAATACATCCAAGAAAATCAAAAGACATTAAATGATTTCAGGGTAGCAGCGAGGGCGAAAATGCGATTGTTTCAAATTGTATTTTCGTCCTTGTTTTTGTTTGGAGGAAACGTGCGGATATGTTATAGTAAAAAGGTAAGAATATAGATAACAAAAATAGGAGAATCCCATTGAATAAGAAAAAAATATTAAATTCCATCAAATTATGTGTGGCAGTTATCATAGGAATCAGCTTAACCAATCTGCTGAATCTCGAATATCAGACATCCGCCGGTATTGTGGCGATACTTACGATTTTGCGGACGAAAAGAGAGACGATACAGACTGCGGTAGGACGGGGGCTTGCGTTTTGCGCGGCGCTCCTTATTTCCTTTGTGTGTTTTCACTTTTTCGGACTTACCATTGAGGCGTTTTTGCTCTTTTTTATCATTTATATTTTTGTCTGTCATTTTATGAACTGGACGTACGCCATCACGCTGAATGCCGTGCTTGTGTCCCACTTTGTCACGTCGGGGCGGCTGGATGCCATGGCGGTGCGCAATGAGATACTGATCTTTTTGATCGGCGTCGGCGTCGGTATTGTGATGAACCTTCACCTGCGCAAAAACGTACATCATTTTGAAAAGATGAAACAGGAGACCGATGCCCATATCATCCGGATTTTGGAGCGAATGTCGATCCGTATGGAAAACCATGATATATCCGACTATAACGGACAGTGTTTCAGTGAACTTGACGAGATTCTGCGTGAGACGAAAAACATGGCAGAATTCAACTACAACAATCAGTTTAACAAATACGATGTTTTTGACCTGGAATACATTGCCATGCGCGAGAAACAGTGCACCGTACTTTATGAGATGTACAGTCTGATCCGGCACTTGGAGACGACACCGCACACGACGCAAAAAGTGTCGGAGTTTCTTGACCGGCTGGCCCATGTGCTCGACGAGGAAAATGACGGAACAGAGCTGATGGAAAAATTCCGGGAAATGGACAGCTACATGAAGGCACAGCCTTTGCCGAAAGAACGGCAGGAGTTTGAGGACCGTGCAAGACTGTTCTGTTTCATGAGAAATATGGAAGAATTCATCCGCATTAAGATGGACTTTATTGCGGAGCATCATAAAACAGACAATCCGGGAAAATTAAAAAAATTTTAAACAAACAGGATATTTTACAAATTTCATTCGTGTACTGTATGTAAGGAGGGAGAACATGGACATTCAACAGATATTTGAGCGACAGCACAAAAGAGTGTATCGCATTGCCATGATGATGCTTCAGAATTCTTCTGATGCGGAAGATGCAGTACAAAATGTTTTTCTGAAGTTTGTGCAAAAAGGACAGGAGTTTCGGGACGAAAGTCACGAAGATGCATGGTTTATTACCGTGACAAGAAATTATTGTAAGGATCAGCTGAAAAGTGTTTGGAAGAGCCGCGTGGCGTTGGAAGAGATTCCGGAGCAGGCGGACGAGCCGGAGAAAGAAGACCGGTTGCTTCCGTACATCATGAAACTGAAGGATAAATACAGAGAGGTCATTTATCTGTATTATTACGAGGAATATTCCGTCAGGGAAATGTCAAAGATCCTCGGCCGCGGCGAGAGCACGATACAGACACAGCTTGCAGCTGCGCGGGGCAAACTCAGAAAAATGCTTGAGAAGGAAGGTGTAACATATGCGTGATGGAAAAGAGAATACGTTTAACAGCGATGATATAAAAGTTTCCATGGAGCAACTGAATCCGACACCGGAGCAGTCGGAAAAGATGTGGCAGCGTCTTTCTGCCGCCATGGAAGAGGAAAACAGTGACAAGATAGTTCAAAGAAAAGGCGGAGCGAAGACGTTTTGGCAGATAGCAGCGGCTGTCGCAGTGATGCTTGTACTGGGGGCAGCAGCGGACGGTATGACCGGAGGAAACGTGTATGCAGCCATCAAAGAATTTTTGCAGATTGAACAGAGCAGACAGGATGTGGCGGGAAATATCGCAGATATCCAGAATCGTCTGACTGATGTCTACGCACCGGAAATTTACGGTTGCGACGGTAAGACAATGGTATTCGGTGCGCTTCGTGGCCTTATTGTCTATGATATGGAGCAGGAAAAGATAGCAGCAACGATTGATACGCAGAAAATAGATTGTGTGTATTACAACAGTGACAGCAAACATACCCGCGTGGTGTTTGAGGGACAGAATCTCATTGTGTTTAATATGACCGGTGATGTAGCAGAGGGTAACTATTACGTGTTTGACCTGTCGAAAGTGAGCGGCGGCGAACTGGCTGTTTCCGAAGCCGGAAATGATGAGGAGAAGATGCAGGCGTATGTGAATGCTTGGAAGGCGCAGGAAGAAAAGTATACCGATACCTTTGACTTTTTCTATGAAGACCCGAAGGTGGGCGATATTGTAACGAACCGTACGGATAACGAAAGTAAGTACAGCGAAAGAAGTATCGTCTGGACAGACGCGGAAGGCAGGACACGAAACTGCTTCATCTATGTGACGGGCGGATTGTATTATTATAGCATTTATGACTATGAAACAAAGCTTACCGAAACAATGCTTATGAATCTGGAGGAGACCATTGCAGCCGGGGAACAGAACGGCGAAGAAGAGGACAATGCGGAAGATGACAGCACGCAGCAGGTCCTCCCGGTGATTTTGCCGGCGTTTACCTACACGGGGGACAACGAAGCAATCGCAGCCATCTGGGAATACAACAGAGGGGATGCCATCGGAAGCTGCAGCTACGGCGATCAGGTGGTGATTCCGGGCTATGTGATTTACGGGGAAGTACAAAAGGAGGATGAACTGTTAGTGTTCGGTAACTTCTGGAGTTACGGATTCCAGCTGGTAGGAAATGTGCTTGAGAGCACAAGCGGCGGTGAAATGCCGGCTTGTTTCCATCTGAAAAAGACGGAGGAAGGTTACGAGGTGGTCAGCGTGGAAGTGACCGGCGACGGTGCCATGTATGATGAGGGAATCCGTGCGTTTACCAAGGATTATCCGCAGATATATGAGATGTATTTCTCCGGCGATCCGCAGGAACGCGAAAATGCAATGAAAGAATTTGTTGCCATGTATGTGAGCGCAAACAATCTGGATATTAAGTATATGAAAGAGTACGGCTGGGATCCGGTCCCGCTGTTTGAATAGGAGATGCGTATGAAAATCTATGATATATCACAGGAAGTATTTGACTGCACGGTGTTTCCGGGAGATCCGAAGCCGCAAAAAATCACCGTTTCGGACATGAAGGACGGAGCGCTGTACAATTTGACGGAGCTTCACATGTGTGCACACAACGGAACCCATGTGGATGCGCCGTACCA
Organism: Lachnospiraceae bacterium; assembly: GCA_017465095.1. Taxonomy (GTDB): domain Bacteria; phylum Bacillota; class Clostridia; order Lachnospirales; family Lachnospiraceae; genus SVFI01. The sequence continues at coordinate 54,938 of JAFTWX010000021.1, forward strand.
CTTTATCGATGACGGAAAAACCATCGATGAGGTGTCGCTTGAAAAGTTTATCGGAATGGCATTTGTGGCCGGGCATGAAGGCGAGCTGGGAGCAGAGGACGCAGCGGCGATTCTTGCCCGGGCAAAAGAGGCGGAGAGAGAAAGTGCGAAGAAAATTCTGATCAAAGGAAAAGTGGTTGTCTCGCAGGAGGCGGCAGCAGTGTTCCGCGAGGGCGGCGTCGATTTGATCGGAAATGAGTCCCAGACCGTCGGACCGGAGGATGCGCCGATGGCAGTGCATCTTACGCTGCTTGGCGGCGAGGTGGTTCTGCTGGAAGGAATCCGGCTTTCCCACGTACCGGAGGGCGCATATTTTTTAAATGCTGCGCCGATTAATCTGGGCGGAAGCGACGGAGCACCTTGTCGGGCGGTGCTGATTGATATGAAATGAGGAACATAAAATACAAAAATGGAAAGGGCAGCCAAAGCTGCCCTTTGTCTATGTGCGGTTATTTTTGAAAAGATCCTGAAGTGTTCCCAAGGCACCGAGTGCTGCGAATGCGTAGACCATCAGAAGATTTTTGATATATACATCTTTTTGGATATATCCTTCCTTCAAAAAGTCCGGCACGACAGCGAAAGCGCGGGCCAAGGTGGCTCCTTCGTCGGCAAAGGCCTGATAAATTGAGATGGCCCAGTCCAGACGGTCGGCAATATACGGAGTAACTAAAATCAGGATGGCACAAATCAGTGCCCCTTTCTTGCTGATACGTCTTCCGAGCAGCTTGTATCCTTTGATTGTGCACACGGCAAGAATCAAACCGGAAATAGAAGCGATATATCCTGCCTGACTGAACAGGATGATGGAAGCACCTCCGATGGCTGCACCCACGAGTGCACCTATAAAGCCGAGAAACGGAAGTTCGCGCTTCTGCGGTTTTTCTTCCGGCTCCGGAATCGAAGGTCGCTGAAACTGCTTGGCAGCAGCATAAATTTCTTCCTTGTTTTCTACCGGTGTGACATTCTCGCTCTGTGTGATGACTGCTCCACAGACGTCACAGACGATGGCACCATCGGGAACAGACATTCCGCATTTTTCACAGTACATAAAAATTCCTCCCTCTACTAAGAATCCGTATACTATCATAAAGTAATGTGCAGATACTGTCAAGAAAGGGCAAAAACATGCAATTTAAGGTAGATTCGCCTTGTCAGCCTGCTTTTGGCCGTGATATTATAGAAACTGAAGTTGCCTAAGGGTAACGAAGGATAAGGGGACTGTACGGTGATTAAATTGGTGAAAGAGCATTTTGCGAAATAATAATATTCAGGGGAATTATATTTTCGTAGAAAATAGATAGGGTGAAAAGAGGGAATTTTATGAAGATGAATCAAGATAAGCTGATGAAACTGTTGCAGTGTACGTTGTGGTCGATGCTGGTGGCCGTAGTTCTTTTCCTGATTATGGGTGAGATTATGATGCCGAGAGAAAACGATTTGGGCGGCCATGAGGCAGTGCTTTTTGAGGCCGAGTGGGAGAGAGTGCTTCCGAACGGAGCGAGGGAAACTGTTTCGGTTCCGAGCGAGTGCGATGCGGAAAGAGGAGAAGTGGTTCGCATAGAGACCACGTTGCCGTCGGATCAGGAAGACATCTGGATGTGCGCCCGTGCGTCCATGCAGGATATGAAAATTTATGTCGGGGATGAACTGCGCAAGGAGTATACCACAAAGGATACAAGACCGTTTGGTGTCAACAGCGCCAGTGCATACGTGTTCTTTCCGGTCATGGAAGAAGACGCCGGAAAGACTTTATCCATTGAAACGGTCAGTGAATCGATTTACAGCGGTATCTTAAATGAAATATATATGGGGGACAGAGATAATATTTGGGGGATGTTCCTTGGCAAATACATGCTGGTTGTGCTTGTCTCACTTTTTATGCTGATACTCAGTGTGATTACCATTGCCTACAGTGCGGTGTTGCGCCGACTTTACAAAATGGACATGGACATTGCCTATCTCGGACAGGGGTTGTTCCTCGCTTCCATGTGGCTGTTTGCAAATTCGAGGATCCGGCAGTTTTTCCTGCCGAATATGTCCATAGCATCTACAGTAGGATTTTTGGTGGTGATACTTCTGCCGTATCCGTATCTTGTTTATATTAATCTTGTGCAAAAAAGACGGTATCAGAAGTTTTACCTGGCGCTTGCAGTCGCTTCCATCCTTAATTTTGCGGTGTCGGTGGTGATTCAGCTGCTGAATATCAAAGACCTGTTTGATATTATGCTGAGCTCGCATCTGGTTATTGCAGCGCTGGTTATCGTATGTGCAGTCACGACGATTTTGGATGTGCGTAGCGGAGCCGTGGCGGATTACAAGGAAGTGGCATTCGGATTTATCGGACTTACCGTTGCTGCCATCTGGGAAGTTTTGCTGGTATACCGTCCGACTTCCACTTACAGCGGAGTGGTGCTTTGCATCGGACTTACCGCGCTTCTGTTTACTGCGGCGCTGAAAACGGGACGTGACATGGTGGCGGCGGAAAATGAAAAGCAGATGGCAATCGTGGCAGGTGAATCCAAGGCGAAGTTCCTTGCAAATATGTCCCATGAAATCCGTACCCCGATTAACACGGTGCTCGGAATGAATGAGATGATTCTCCGTGAAAATAAAGATCAGAATGTGAAGGAATATGCAGAGAATATTCACAATGCCGGCCAGCTTCTGCTGGGGCTGATCAATGACATTTTGGACTTCTCCAAAATCGAGGCGGGCAAGCTGGATGTCATTGTGACGGATTACCCTGTTTCCAAAATGCTGACCGGAGTGATTCAGGGACTTCGGTATAAATCGGAAAAAACAAATTTGGAAATAAAGCTGGATATTGAAGAAAATCTCCCGTCTGTACTTCGGGGAGATGAAATCCGTATCCGCCAGATATTGAACAATCTTTTGGCAAATGCCGTGAAATATACAAAAGAAGGCTCCATTACCCTTTCCGTGAAAGGCGAATACTCGCCGAACGGGTTTGAGCTTACCATGTCTGTGACGGACACCGGTATCGGAATCCGCAAAGAGGATATTCCGTATCTGTTTGACAGTTTCCAAAGATTGGAAGAAAAGAAAAACCGCCACATCGAAGGCACCGGTCTCGGCCTTACTATCACAAAGCAGCTGGTCGACCTCATGGAAGGTACGCTGGAGGTTACAAGTGAGTACGGAAAAGGTTCCTGCTTCCGCGTATGTATTCCGCAGCAGGTGGTGGACGGTTCAGCCATCGGAAAGTTAGAGGATGCTTACAAGCGGGATAATGCCAAGAAAGAAAAAGAGGAAGAAGAACAGAAAGAATTCAAGATGACACTGTATGCGCCGAAGGTGCGAATACTCGCCGTCGATGACACGAAGATGAATCTTTTTGTGGTGAAGGCGCTGCTGAAGCGCACGGCGATGCAGCTGGATCTTGCTTCCGGCGGTAACGAATGTCTGGAGTTATGCCGGAAAAATACATACGATCTGATTCTCATGGATCACATGATGCCGGAGCCGGACGGAATAGAGACACTCCATCTTCTCCGCCAGGACGAGGACGGGCTGAACCGGAAGACCAAAGTGGTTGTGCTGACGGCCAATGCGATTTCCGGTGTCAGAGAAAAATATATCGAGGAAGGCTTTGACGACTACCTGTCCAAACCGCTGATCGGCGAAGATTTGGAGAACATGTTAAAAAATCACCTTCCGAAGGAAAAACTGGAAAAATCGCCGGAGCAGATAGAGCTCGAAGAGGTCAGGGCAAAAGAGCAGGAGCGAAAAGCTATGTCGGATGCAGTGGCAAAGACGGCGGCGATGTTCGGTGGCGAGAAATAGAAAAGACAAAGGAGACCAAAATGTATTTTGTGCCTGACGGAACGAAAGTTTGTGGATTTTATGAATGCAGCGAGTGCGGTATGCGCTATTTGTCGCTTGTGATTGCACCTTCCATGGTGTGTCCGTACTGCGGAGAGGAAGTGGATATGGAGCTGGGACCGGATGATGAAATGCCGGAAAGCTTCGAGGAAGCCAAACTGATCCGGGTGGTGGAGGGCGATGACGTGGAAAAGATGGATGTTCTGCTGAGCCTTGCCATTACTGGCGGAGATTGTGACTGGCTGTAAAAGATGAAAATGTGAAAGGAAGGTGTCTTATGTTCCCGACAATAAATGTGAAAGAAACCGGGGCAAACCTCCAACGCCTTATGAAACGGCGCGGAATCACAGCAAATGAAGTGAAAGAATATCTTAATCTTGCAAGTGTGCAAAGCGTGTACTACTGGTGGAACGGTACCAATATGCCTACCATCGACAATCTGTATGCACTGAGTCAGTTGCTTCGCGTTCCGATGGATACAATTGTGCGTGGCAATGGTAAAGAGTTTCTGCCGAAAGCGATTGTGTTAAATGCATCTTATGAAAGAAGATTATATGCATACTATACGAGATTTCATAAGATACAAGTCATACAAAATTCAATTACAGCTTGAATGACAAAATAATAATCCTCCTACAAAATGAAAGTATCACATTTTGTAGGAGGATTTTTTATGTGTTGTGGGGTGAAAGTCAGAGGCTTAAGGAAAGGATGGTGCTTATGAGTACATATGAGGAATTTATGACACTCTTGACTATGGCGCTATTGATAGTGGCAATTTTGAATATGAGAAATAAGAAGTAGACAATGTATTCCAAATGTAAGTGTAAAATCTGCAGAAAGAATGTTATACTAAAACAAAAAGGAGATTTCAAAATGTTAGTTTTAGTATACAGAAAATGCAGTACCTGCATCAGGGCACTCAAGTGGCTGGAGGAAAATCAGATAGCGTTTGACGAGCGCCCAATCGTGGAACAAAATCCGACCTACGAGGAATTAAAGGCGTGGCACCGGATGAGCGGATTGCCACTGAAGAAGTTTTTTAACACAAGCGGTCTGATTTATAAAGACATGCAGCTCAAGGATAAACTTCCTCAGATGACGGAAGAGGAGCAGCTACAGCTCCTTGCGACCGACGGAAAGCTTGTAAAACGTCCGTTGGTAGTGGGCGACGGATTTGTGCTTACCGGCTTTAAGGAGAGCGAGTGGGAAGAGAGGATGAAGTAAATATATTTCCGTTAATTAACGGGCGAGAAACCGGAGTGAACCTGCGCAGAATCATGGATATGCGCGGAATTACACCGAAGGATGTGCAGGAATATCTTGGACTTGGTTGCGTGCATATTATGAAAAGATAATCGAGAAGTATGTAGCATAAAAATTGAATTACAGGTTCAATGACAAATCACATATCCTCCCTTAGAATTGTTTTAGAGACAATTTTTAAGGGAGGATTTTTTTAAAGGAATTTTTTTATCAGAAAAATACTGCTAAACAAAATTAGATGTAGAAAGTGTGGAGATATTATTGAAAGTAAATCAGTTCATGATTATTTAAGGCGAGTGGGAAATATGGAAGATTTGGAAGATATCGCACACAGAATACAGTAGTTGATGAGTCCGGATTGGATTACCCCGCGAGAACAGCTTGCACAATATTATAACTACGGACTTGCGGATACATTTCCGACTGAAATATCAAAATGGTATTGATATTTCAGTCGGAAATGTATATAATCTATTTGTAAACATGCAACACTAATTTCAAAAAAGGAGAATACCGAATGAAATCAAGTGAGCAAATAGCTGAAGAATGGGGACTTTCAAAGATTACGATAAATGATTTATGCAACAAAGGAAAAATCCCGGGCGCAGTAAAAGAAGGAAGAAAATGGCTCATTCCGGACGATGCAGCAAGACCTATAGACGGCCGTGTTTCTTCCGGCAAATATGCTAAGAGAAATAATGCTAAAATAAAACCCTTACCGATTGGTATTTCGGATTACGTTCGCGCACAGAGTGAATACTACTATGTAGATAAAACATTGCTAATTAAGGAATTCTTAGATCAGAAGCCACTGGTCTCTCTGTTTACAAGACCAAGGCGTTTTGGAAAGACACTTAATATGGATATGCTTCGGGTATTCTTTGAGATTTCTGAAGAAGATACCAGTAAGTATTTCCAAGACAAAGCAATCTGGAAATGTGGGGAAGAGTATCGTAAACATCAGGGAAAATATCCGGTTATCTTTTTGACTTTCAAGGATGTGAAATATGATTCCTGGGAATCCACGGTGGCTAAGATTCGTGGACTTCTGCAGAACGAGTTCGGAAGACATCAGGAACTCTTAAATAGTAGCGAGCTAGCAGAGTATGAAAAGTCATATTTTTCTAAAGTGTTGAATGGAGAAGCGTCTGCGGTAGAAATGTCGGAGGCACTTGAAAAATTGTCGCAAATGCTTGCGGCACATTACGGCAAGGCTCCAATTATTATTATCGATGAATATGATACACCAATAC